>PUHN01000034.1 GCA_002967695.1 Rhodobacteraceae bacterium WD3A24
GGGCGCCGGCCGCATGGCCGAGGTCGGCGCGCGCTTCGCCCTCGACGGCATGCCCGGCAAGCAGCTCGCCATCGACAGCGACATGTCCGCCGGGGCGATCGACCATCAGGAGGCAAAGGCGCGGCGCGAGCGCGAGCAGGCCGAGACGACCTTTTTCGGCTCGCTCGGCGGGGCGTCGAAATTCGTCAAGGGCGATGCCGTCGCGGGCCTTCTCATCACGCTGCTCAATATCGTCATGGGCCTCGTCATCGGGACGACGATGCATGGCATGGAACTCGCCCGCGCCTTTGAGAGTTACGCCATCCTGACGGTGGGCGACGGGCTGGTTTCGCAGATTCCGGCCGTCATCATCTCGATCGCCGCCGGGCTGCTTCTGGCGCGCGGCGGCGCGACGGGAGCGACCGATTCCGCGATCTTCTCCCAGCTTGGCGCGCATCCCTCGGCGCTGGCCACCGTGGCGGTTCTCATGGGGCTCTTCGCGCTCGTGCCGGGGATGCCGTTCGTCCCGTTCGTCGTTGGCGCGGGCGCGCTGGGCTGGGCGGCGTGGCACGTCGCGCGCCGGACGCCGACGGAGGCCGTGGCGGACGCGCCGCCCGAGGACGAGCCTGACACCCGGCGTCCGCAACCTCTGGGCGACATGCTCGATCTCGACGACGTCCATGTCGAATTCGCGCCCGATCTCGTCTCGATGGTGCTCGATCCGGCCTCGGGGCTCGATGCGCGCATTGCCAACATGCGCAATCATGTCGCGCGGGTATACGGGCTGATCATGCCCGAAATCCGGCTGACCGACGATGCCACCCTGCCGGCGGGCAGCTACCGGATCCGCATCCAGGGGGTCGAACAGGCCCTTGAGCGCCTCGACCCCGAGCGCGTGCTCGCCCTCGTTCAGCCCGACGACGACGGTTCCCTGCCGGGGATGGATGTGCGCGAGCCGGTCTATGGCGCGCCGGCACGCTGGATCGCGCCCGATCAGCAGGAAGCGGCCGCGCTCGCGGGGGCAACGGTGGTCACGCCCATCGAGGTTCTCGCGACGCATCTGCTGGAAGTGTTGAAGTCCAACTTCTCACGGCTGCTCACCCTCAAGGGGTTGCGCAAGCTGCTCGACGAGATGACCAACCTCTCCGACGCCGCGCGGGCGGAGGCCAATCGCGAGATGCTGGCCGAACTGATGCCCGAAAAGGTGCCCAATGATCTGCTCCTGACGGTCTTGCGGCTGCTGCTGGACGAGCGCGTCTCGATCCGCAACCTGCCGCTCATCCTCGAAGCGATCGCCGAGGCGCGCCCTGCGCTCGGCTCGCCGGAGGCGATCTGCGAGCATGTCCGCCAGAGGCTCGGCTTCCAGCTGGTCGCCGAGCTGCGCCGCGAGGACGGGACGATTCCGCTCGTCCAACTCGCGCCGGAATGGGAGCAGACATTCATCACCTATCAGATCGAGGGCGAGCGCGGACAGTCGGAGGTGGCGCTGCCGCCAGCGGAGTTCAATCGCCTGGCCGAGGCGCTTGCCGAAAAGCTCGCGGGTGCGGGCGAGCGCGGCGAGAGCCCGGCGCTGGTCACCTCGGCCCGGCGGCGACGGTTCCTGCGCACCCTGGTCGCGGCGAAAGGGCTGCGCGTGCCCGTCCTTTCCTATGAGGAGGTCGGAGTGGAGGCGCGCCCGGCACTGGTGGGGACCGTCGCGGCATGACCGGGGAGATGCCGGAGACGCTGAGCCAGATCCTGTCCTTTCTGCAGGGGATCGGGGTAACCGGCTTTCTCGTCTTTCTGCGCGTGGGCGCGGCGGCGGCGCTCCTGCCCGTATTCGGTGAACGGTCGGTGCCGGTGCGCGTGCGCATGGCCGGCGCGCTGGCCTTTACCGTCATCATCGCGCCGGCCGTGACGCCGCAGTTCGCCGCGCCGAGCCTGGCGGCCGGCGGGCTCGCGCGCGCCTTCGCGACCGAGGTGATCGCCGGCCTCGTGATCGGGGCGGGGCTGCGGCTCTTCGTGCAACTGCTGCAGATTGCGGGGACGATGGCGGCGCAGGCGACCTCGCTGGCGCAGTTCTTCGGTGGCGCCGGGGTGGACCCGCAGCCGGCCTTCTCGCAGCTTCTGGTGATGGGGGGGCTGGCCCTTGCGGTGCTGGCGGGGCTTCATGTGCGCATCGTCGAGACCTTCATCCTCTCATATGAGATGCTGCCGCCGGGCGCCTTTCCGGCCGCCGGCGATCTCGCGCAATGGGGTGTGGCGCGCGTCGCGGCGATTTTCGCGGCCGCCTTCTCGCTCGCCGCGCCCTTCGCCATCGCGGCGCTGATCTACAACGTGGCGCTGGGCGTGATAAACCGCGCGATGCCGCAGCTGATGGTCGCCTTCGTGGGGGCGCCGGCGCTGACCGCGGGCGGGCTGGTGCTCATGCTGCTCGTCACCCCCGCGGCACTGACGATCTGGCTGACGATGCTCAACGGATTTCTCGCCGATCCCGCCGGGGGCGGCGGCGCGCCATGAGCGGGCAGGAGCAGGACAGCGCCGAGAAGGAACACGAGCCCACGCGCAAGAAGCTCGACGATGCACGTGAACGCGGCGAGGTGCCCAAGTCGACCGACGTGACCACCGCCGCCAGCTATCTGGGCCTGCTCGTGGCCGGTCTCGCGGTCGGCGCGCAATCCCTCGTCCGCGTGGGCGAAGTCGGTGCGGGCCTTCTGGAGCGGGCGGACTCGTGGTCGGCGCTCGTCTTCGGTGGGGGTGCGGCGCCGGTGGGCGGGCCGCTCGTCGAGATCGCCGGGGCGCTCGCACCGATCTTTCTGGGGCCTGCGCTCCTCGTGATCGTGGCCCTCGTGGCGCAGCGGGCCATCGTCTTCGCGCCGGAAAAGCTCCGGCCCAACGGCAACCGGCTCTCGCCGCTCGCCAATGCGCAGAACAAGTTCGGCCGCTCCGGGTTGTTCGAGTTCGCCAAGAGCTTCGTCAAACTCGTCATCACCGCGACGCTGCTCTTCGTCTATCTGCTCGCGCGCTTTCCCGATATGATCGCCACGCTGCGCCTCTCGCCCGCGATCGCGACGGCACTGCTGATGCGGATGGTTGTCGAGTTTCTCGCACTGGTCGCGGTGATCGCCTTCGCGATCGGCGCGATCGATCTGCTCTGGCAGCATTACGATCACGCCCGCAAGAACCGGATGTCGCACAAGGAGCTCAAGGACGAGACCAAGCAGTCGGAAGGCGATCCTCACATGAAGCAGCAGCGGCGCGAGCGCGGCCACGACATCGCGACGAACCGGATGCTCGACGACGTGCCGCAGGCCGATGTGGTCCTGGTCAATCCGAGCCATTATGCCGTCGCCCTGAAATGGGACCGGCAGGCGCGGGGCGCGCCCGTCTGCGTCGCCAAGGGGGCCGACGAGATCGCCGCTCGAATCCGTGAACGCGCAGCGCAGGCGGGTGTGCCGCTCTATCGCGATCGCGCCACGACCCGCGCCGTCCACGCGACCGTGGCGCTGGGAGAAGAGATTCGGGTGGAGCACTACAAGCCCGTCGCCGCCGCGATCCGTTTTGCCGAGGCGATGCGCGCCAAGGCGCGCCAACGGGTAAATCGGCGATGACCCGTGCGACGCGGCTTCGCAGGCTCGAGCAGGTCACGGAGCTGCTGCGCGACTCCGGCCTTGCCGAGTTGCAGCGCGCCGCGGCGAAGCGCGATGCTCTTCTGGCGCGCCGCGCCGCGCTCACACCCGGGCCGGTCGAGGCCGACGGGCCCGCGCCCCTGCGTGCGGCGGCTCTGCACGAGCAATGGTGCATGCGCGAACGCGCCCGCATCAATGGCGAGCTGGCCGTGGCCACCGCCGAGTGGATGCGCTGCCGTGATGCCGCCGCGCGCGCGGTCGGCCGCGCGCAGGCCGTTCACAACCTGTCGCGGAAGCTCAGCCAGGGCCGCTAGCTGAGTGGGGCGCGCCGGGCTGGCCGCAGCGCACCCGAACGGCGGAAAGCGCGATCGGTCAGTTGTCCTGGCGCATGATCTCGACGATGAGCACATCAGAGACAGAGCGCCCCGCGACGCGCCGCGCGGCCTCGGTCAGGGCGTGGCGCAGGGTGTCGAGCCGGCCCGAACGGGTGAAATCCCCGTCGAAACCGCCGGCCGCGGCATGGTCGAACATCACCCGCAGGAAAGTGTCGCGCAGACGCGGCTCGCGCCCGTACACGGCCTCGGCGTGCCCGGCCTCGACCTCGACGCTCAGCGACAGCACCACCATCGCGGCGACGTGGCCATCTTCGACGATCGGGACGAGAAACTGGTTGCTCAGGCGCGCGAATTCGGTCTGTTCGCCGTCGGGCCCGGTCTCCTGCGTCGGAGCGGCGGTCGCCGCGGGGCGGAAATAGAATCCGGCGCCGGCGCCGGCGCCGAGCCCGAGACAGGCCAGCAGGATCGGGATCACTGTGCGCATCGCGGCTGGCCTCAGAACGGAAGGATCATGTCGGTGATCTGCTGGCCGATGCGCGGCTGCTGGACGTCGTCAATCTGCCCACGGCCCCCATAGGAAATCCGCGCCCCGGCGATGCGGTCATAGGTGATCTCGTTGCGCCGCGAAATGTCCTCGGGGCGCACATAGCCCGAAAGCGTGAGTTCGCGCAGCTCGTAATTGACGCGCACCTCCTGGCTGCCCTCGATGTGTAGCACGCCGTTGGGAAGCCGCTCCGTCACCGTCGCGGCAAGGCGCAGTTCGAGGCGCTCGTTGCGGCTGACCGATCCATCGCCGCGATAGCTCGATGCCGAGCTCGTCCCCACCGCGCTGCCCGTCTCCGCCCCGTCGGGCAGACGGGACTCGAGGCGCTGGGGAATGCCGAAGAAGTCCGACACCCCCATATTCTCGGAGCTGCTGCGGGCGCGCTCGGAGCTGTTGGAAATCTCGGCGGAATCGTCGATCTCGATGAGCACCGTCAGGATGTCCCCGCGTCGTTGGGCCCGCCGGTCCCCGAGGAGCGAGCGCTGTCCGGTGGACCAGATCGAGGCGTTGCGGGTCGGGGTGTCTTCGGCGCGGCGTTCGGGGACGGGAACGCTGTACATCGCATGGGTCGATGCCATGTCGTCGGTCGGGGAAAAGGCCGGGGCCCGGCCCACCTCGGAAAGGCGGCCGCATCCGGCAACAAGCAGGCCGAGGCAGGCGGTGATGACGATCATTCGCATCGCGTTCTCCTCACGGTTGGCCGGCAAGGGTATCGGCGACGCTGACCCTGCCATCCGGCTCCACCACGCCGGTTATGGTGTTGCGGGAGGCGAGGTTCATCACACGGACGCGGTCGCCCGCCCCGCCGCGGCCGAGCGCGCGCCCCTCGGCGCGGATCGACAATGTCCCTCGTGCGAAGATGATCGTGACGATCTCGTTGCGCTCGACGAGCGCAGGCGCCCCGACATCGCCGCGTCGCACCGGACGGCCGGGATAGAGGATCGCGCGCGCCTCCAGCCCGACCGCCTCTGCCGGGTCGGTGAGCGCGCCCGGCGTGTCATCGGGGCGCAGCGCGACATCCTCGGGGCCGATCAGCGCGTGTGCGCGGATGGTGCGCGTGGCGACGAGCGTGTCGCCCGGCGCCGGGAGGGGGGCGGCGCAGAATATTGCGATCAGGAGCCCGGCGAGACGCATCAGCGCACCTGTGTGGTCGCGCTGAGCATCTGATCGGCCGCCGTGATCACCTTTGCGTTGAGCTCGTAGCCCCGCTGCGCCTTGATGAGTTCGCTGATCTCGCGGACCGGATCGACCGAGCTTTCCTCCAGATAGCCCTGGCGCAGGGTTCCGGTGCCGTCCTGCCCCGGCGTACTGGTAATTGGCGGCCCCGAGGCGCCGGTCTCAAGAAACAGGTTGGAGCCCATCGCCTCGAGCCCCGTCTCGTTGGTGAAGGTTGCCAGCGTGAGCTGGCCAAGTCGCTCGGGCTCGACCCGTTCGGCGAAGTGGGCATAGACTTCCCCTTCGGCGTTCACGGTCAGGCTGCGGGCGTCCGGCGGGATCGTTATGCCCGGCGCGATCTCATAACCGTCGGCGGTGACGAGCGCCCCCTCGGCCGAGCGGTGCAGGCCGCCGTCGCGGGTATAGGCCGAGTGGCCCGAGGGCAGGACGACCTCGATATAGCCCCGGCCCTCGATCGCGAGGTCAAGGTCGCCGTTGGTCTGGGTCAGCGCGCCCTGTTCGAGATTGAGCGTCACCGCGTCGGGGCGCACGCCGAGCCCGAGCTGGACGCCGGCCGGCACGCGGGTGCCGTCGGTGGCGTTGATCGTGCCGGCACGGGTGTGCTGCTGGTAATGCAGATCGGCGAAGCGGGCCCGGCGGGCGTCGTAGCCGGTGGTGCTCATGTTGGCGAGATTGTTGGATATGACATCGACGCGCATCTGCTGGGCGGTCATGCCGGTGGCGGCGATCTGAAGGGCCCGCATGGCGTTCTCCTTTATCTTCCGAGCGTATCGATGGCCGAGCGGATGCGCTCATCCTCCCGGTCGAGGAAGCTCTGCCCCAGTTCATAGGCGCGCTGGACCTCGATCATGCGCGCGATCTCGGCGACGGGATCCACGTTGGACCCTTCGAGAAACCCCTGTTTGATCGTCGGCTCCGCGACCGGCACGATGTCTCCGTCGACGCGGAACATGGTTCCGCCTTCCCGCTGCATCCCGGCGCCGTCGGCCGGCTCGAAAAGGCCGAGCAGCGCGATCGGCTGGCCGTCAGCCGCAAGCGTTCCGTCGGGGGCCAGGGAGATGTCGCGCGCCTGCGGAGGCACGAAGACGGGTGCTCCGCCGATGTCGAGCAGGCGGTGGCCGCGGGTCGTTGCCAGCTCGCCCGCCTCGTTCGGCGAGAAGCTACCCGCGCGGGTCAGGCGATCACCCTGTGGCGTCTCGATCCTGAAGAAGCCCTCTCCTTCGATCGCGAAGTCGAAGGCGCCGCCCGTCCCGGTTAGCTCGCCCTGCATGAGGTGGGTCTGACGTCCGCGGGCGGCGGCCATCGAGACCGACGATGCCTCCGGGCCGAGCGCCGCGACATATTCGGAAAAGATCACGCTTTCGCGTCGAAAGCCGGTCGTGGAGATATTGGCGATGTTGTTTGCCACCGCGTCCATCTCGCGGCCGAGCCCGGCCTGCCGGGTCAGGGTGATGTAGCCGCTGCTCTGCATCCGTCAGCCTCCGGCGATCAGGGGGACGAGGGTGTCGGTGAAAAAGCCGACGAGGGCGGCGGACATGAAGCTCATCGAGACCCAGAAGACCGCGATCATCGCCGCGACCTTGGGAACGAAGGTTAGTGTCATCTCCTGTACCGATGTCAGCGCCTGCAAGAGCCCCACGGTGACGCCCGCGACAAGCGCGACACCAAGCATCGGCGCGGAAATCTTCACCGCGATCCACAGCCCCTGACGCATGGTGTCGAAGAATTCGGCTTCGCCCATCTCGCCCCCCTTCGCCGTCAGACCGGCATCCGCAGGATTTCCTGATAGGCCTCGACCATCTTGTCGCGGATCGTCACGGCGGTCTCGACGGCGAGCTCGCTTTCCGCGAGCGCCTGGACCAGCGCCTGCGGATCGGCGTCGCCGGCCATCGCCGCCTCGGCGGCATTCTCGCCGCGCTGGAGGGTCTCGGCGAAGTCGCCGGCCAGGCTGGCAAGCCCCTCGCGGCCGGCGCCGTCGGTGGCCGGGGCGGTGGCCGGACGGGCGGCGCTGTAGGTCCGTGCGGCTATGGTGCTGGTGGCATCCATTCTGGATCTCCCGTTCTGGTGATGGCGCTAGCGCCTGAGCAGTTCGAGCAGCGACGATGTCATCTGCCGCGTCTGGTCGAATATCTTGAGATTGGCCTCATAGCTGCGCCGGGCCTCGCGGGCGTCGGCTATCTCGATGACGAGATCGACATTGGAACCTTCGTAGTAGCCGTCTTCACCGGCCAAGGGATGCCCCGGATCATTGATCAGTGGCAGCGGTCGCTGATCCTGCCGGACGGGGCCGACGGAGACGGTCGCGTCATTTCCGGCAAAGCCGTGGAGCTGCTCAAAGGCGACGAGCTTGCGCCGGTAGCCGGGGGTGTCGGCATTGGCGATGTTTTCCGACACATGTCGCAGCCGTGTGGCCTGGGCGTGCATTCCGGCGGCGGCCTGCGCCAGCGATGAGGCGAGATCGGTCATTGCATTCCTCCGGGCTAGCGGCCGAGGCTGGTCCGCAGGATCGTCGTGGCGCTGCGATAGATGCTCAGCGCCAGATCATGCTGATGGCGAACCTCGGCGGCGCGCAGCATTTCCCGCTCCAGCGCGACGCTGTTGCCGTTCGGCGTCGCGACACTCTCGGCGGCGACGGAAGCGGTGTCGTGCGCGGCCGCCGGCCGACCGGCCGGCGTGAGGTGACCGGGGCGGGTCACCCGCATCGCGATGTCACGGCCGGTGTCGGCATAACTCTGGGCGAAGGGGGCGAGATCGCGTGCGGCATAGCCGGGCGTGTCGGCGTGGGCGATATTGCGGGCGACGACGGCATTGCGGCGCCCGGCATGTGCGGCCATTGCCCCGGCCATGCGCAGAACTTCGAGATTTTCGAACATCGGGGCTTCTCCCTCGATCGACCTACACAAAGCCTTAAGCGTGATTCCTTTAGAAACCGTAATCGGGTGGGAAGCGGAGGACGCGCGATGGAACCGGAACTGGGAAACCTGCACAAACGTGTCAGCGAATTCGACGCGCGCCGACAGCGCGGACGCGTCAGCGAGATCGGCCGCGGTGCGATCACCGTGCGCGGCCTGTCTCAGGTCGCGTGCCTGGGCGACCGGGTGCGCCTGACCTGCCGCGACGGGCGCGATCTGGGCGGCGAGGTCATCCGCGTCGCGCGGGAGGAGGTGAGCATCCTCGCTGATGGCCCCGGAGAGGGCGCGGCCATCGGTGACCCGGTCCTGCATCTGGGCGCCGCCGACATCTCTCCCGATGATGGCTGGATGGGCCGCGTCGTCGATCCCTTCGGCACGCCGCTCGATGGCCGCCCGCTCGCGCGCGGGGCACAGACCCGGCAACTGCGGGGCGCGCCGCCGGCGGCCGCGCAGCGGCGTCTTCTCGGCGCGCGTCTTCGCACCGGCATGGCCGTCTTCGACACGCTGCTGCCCTTGGTGCGGGGACAACGGCTGGGGCTGTTCGCCGGATCCGGCGTGGGCAAATCGACCCTGCTCGGCCGGTTCGCGCGCGGCGTCGAGGCTGATGCGGTCGTCATCGCGCTGATCGGAGAGCGGGGCCGGGAGGTGCAGGAATTCGTCACCAGGGTTCTCGGCGAGGAGGGCATGGCGCGCAGCGTCGTCGTCGCGGCGACGTCGGATCAGTCGCCGCTCCTGCGCCGCCGCGCGGCCTGGGCGGCGATGGCGGTGGCCGAGCATTTCCGCGATCAGGGCCGGCATGTGCTGATGCTGGTCGATTCGATCACGCGCTTTGCCGAGGCGCATCGCGAGATCGCCGTGGCGGCGGGGGAGGAGGCAAATCTACGCGGATTCCCGCCCTCTACGGCCCCCTTGATCATGGCGCTGGCCGAGCGTGCCGGCACCGGTGGCGCGGGGCAGGGTGATATCACGGCCGTCCTCAGCGTTCTGGTGGCGGGGTCCGACATGGAGGAGCCGCTGGCCGATATCACGCGCGGGGCGCTCGACGGCCATGTGGTTCTCGATCGCGCCATCGCTGAACGCGGGCGGTTCCCGGCGGTCGATCTGCTCCGCTCGGTCTCGCGGAGCCTGCCCGATGCGGCGAGCGCGCAGGAGAACGGGCTGATCGCGCGGGCGCGCGAACTTCTCGGTGCCTATGAACGCGCCGAGCTGATGATTCAGGCCGGGCTTTATGCCGAAGGGTCGGATCCGCTGGTCGATGCCGCGATGAAAATCTGGCCCGCGCTGGACGGATTTCTTGCCGAGGACGCGCCCGACGGCACCGATGCCGCCTTTTCGCGCCTGGAGGCGCTGCTGGGCACGGCCGGGCCCGGGGCTGGGGGCGACCGGCGCGCGGTTCCGACCCGTGCGGCGTGATTGTCGCGGCCGTCAGAGCAGCCCCAGATCTCCCCCGGGTCGCGCCCCCGACTGCAGGATTTGCAGCGCCGGCGATTGCGGCAGAGCGGGGGCCCCGCCGCCGGTCTGAAGCTCGGCGCGGGCCAGAAAGCGGCGGATCAGCGCATCCCGTTTTTCCGGGTCGGCGAACTGGGCGATGCTGTCCTCGCCGAAGGCGCGCTGGCTTCGGTCGCGAAAGCCGGCAAGCTGGCGGTCGAGATCGAGCGCGCCGAAGCTTTCGGGCAGGCCGAAGGCCGTCTCGAAGACCGAACGCAGCGGGGGCGTTCCCATGACGGTGAGCCAACGCGCCTTCTCGGTTCCGCCATTCTCGGCCAGTTCCGCCAGTTCCCGTTGCGCCCCGAGGGCGAGGCGCATGTTGCTGTCCTGCCGGCCGATCGCGACCTCGAACTGGCGCGTCTCGTAGGCCTCGATGATCCGGTCAGCGAATCCCGGCCCGATCGTGGCGGGCGGCAACGGGGCGTTGCCGAAGCCGAACGCCTCGGAAAAGGCGCGGTAGCGCCGGTCCGTCAGGCGGTTGGCGAGGGCCGTGCGGTCGAGCGTGCCGTCCTCGAGGACGCGGCGGATGAAAAACGTGTTGTTGATGTCGTCCTGCAGGCCGAAGGCGCCGAGCGCGACGCGCAGCAGCCGGCGATCCTCGACGAGGTCCGCGGCGGTGCCGATGTCCCCGATCCGGTCGCGAAAATGGGCGACGTCGCGCTGCAGGCGCGCAGAGGCGGCGAAGGTCTCCTGCTGGTTTTCCTGCGTGCGCTGGAGAAAGCGCCATCCGCCCAGACCGCCCAGGGGAATGACCGGCTGGAAGCTCAATCGCGCGCCGCGGCGAGAAGCCGCTCCTCCCGTGGCAGGAGACTGCGCAGGGCCTTGAGCGCCTTGTAGTGGTCGCTCTCAAGGATCGCGCGCGTCGCCTGCGTGAGCTGTGCCCGGCTGTCGGGATCGGTGAGAACCTGGCTGAGTTGCTCGACCCCGCGCAAGAGCTGATTGTCGACATCCTCCGGTGCCGCGTCGCCCGAAAGGATGAGTTGCGCGAGGTAGCAGACCCGCCGAACGGGCGTGGTGACCTGATCGGGGTGGATCGCATCGCGCAGCCGCAGGATTTGCGCGTTGGGCGTGACGACCGTCAGGCGCGCCCGCTTCAGCCCGTTCTCGACCACGGCGCCGTTGACCAGCAGGCGCTCCCGCGGGGCGAGCTTGAGAACCAGCCCCGTCATGACGCGTCTCCGGGCGCCCGCAGCCCGCGCATGACGGAGGTGTTGATCTCGACGAGAACCTGTGCATCGCCCTCGCCCGCGAGGATCTTGCGGCTGTGCGCCTCGACGAATTCGGCAAGATAGAAAAGCTGGGCGCGAAGCTGGCGCGGGAGCCGATTGCCGTCCGAGGCGACATCGGCGGCCAGGGTGATCCAGAGCCGGCGGTTTGCATGCAGTGCGCGGGCGAGCGCGGGGAAGTCCCGCCCCGACGCCCCGGCTGCCTTGCTGAGTCGATGCGTTGTGCGGGCGAAGAGATCGTATTCCACGTTTCGCGGGGTGCGCGTGGGGCTGTCGGGGGCGGCGTAGGCGGCAGGGGCCGAATCGAGTCCGTACACGGGGCGTCCTTCCGGTTGTCAGGGGACGGTACCGGCCGGAGCGGGCACGCGCCCCGGCCGGAGGCTGGTCAGCGGAACAGTCCGAGGACGTTCTGCGGCGCCTGATTGGCGATCGAGAGCGCCTGGATACCGAGCTGCTGCTGCACCTGAAGAGCCTGAAGACGGGCGGATGTCTCTTCCATGTTGGCGTCGACCAGCGTGCCGATCCCGGATTTGAGCGAGTCCGAGAGCTTGTTGACGAACTCGTTCTGGATCCCCACCTGCGACTGCGCCGAGCCCAGCGATGCCGAGGCGTCGATCGCCTTGTCGATCATGGTCTCGATGTTGGAAAGGGCCGAGGATGCGCTGGCCTCGGTGGTCACGTCGAGCCCGTCGAGGCCGAACAACCCGCCCGAGGCCTCCCCGTCGGCATTGCCGATCGCGGCCAGGGTCATGTCGGTCGAACTGGCATTGTCGATCTTGATCTGGTGCGCGCCACTGGAATCCTGGGTCACCCGCGTGGTGATGCCTTCCATGCCCTTGCCATCGATGGCGGCCTTGAGCCCCTGGGCGACGTCTCCGAAGCCCTCGTTGGGGCCGGCGACATAGGTAAAGCTCTCGCCGCCGAAGCTCACGCGATACCCGTCGCCCTCGTTGACCGCGGCCGAGGTGGAGAAGGTGATGTTCTCGGCGCGCTCGTCGATCTCGCCGCTGGCCTGGTTCACCGCCGTGCCGTTGAGCTCGGTGATCTCCGTGCCCGCAGCGTTTCCGGCAAGACCGCTGACATCGACATTCACGCCCTCGAAGCCGCGCGCGGAGGTGACGGTGAGTTCGGCCCCGGTGACGCTGGCCTCGATGCCTTCGAGGCCCAGAGCGTTGATCCGGCCGGCGAAGAAGGTGGCCGCGTCATCCTGATCGAGCCCTGCGGCGGTATCGCCGGTGAAGTCGATCTGGACGCCGTCGACGGCGATAGAGGCTGTCGTTGCGTCGTCGTAGGCGCCGGTGTTGAAGGTGACCTTGGCGGTGTTGCCGGTCGCGCTCAACGCGTTGGCGGCTGGATCGCTCACGGTGGCGTTGGGCGACAGATTCGTGCCGGCCGTATTGTAGACCCCGGCATCCGCCGTCAGATCCTGGCGCGCGATCTCGATCTGCGAGGCCGACACGCTGCCGTCGCTGGCACGGTCGAGGGAGGCGAGAATGTTGACCTCGTCGGTGCCCTTGACCATGTTCAGCCCGTTGAATTGCGCGGCGTTGACCACGGACTTGATCTGGTCGCGCAGGCCGTCGATATCGGTCTGAATCTTGGCGCGGTCGACATTCTCCTCCTGCGCGGCGACGACCTTGCCCTTGATCTCGGTCAGCAGGTCGGTGACGGTTTCCGAAGCCTGACGCGCCACGGAGACGGTGGATTCGCCCAGCGAAAGGCTCTCGGCAATGCCCTTGAAGCCCTGAACGTCGGATTCCATCACCTTCGAGATCGCCCAGACGGCGGAGTTGTCCCGCGCCGAATTGACGGACTTTCCGGTGGAGATCTCGCTCTGCGTCTTCTCCATTGACTGGTTGGTTTTCTGAAGAGTCTGAAGCGCGACCATCGCGCTGTTGTTCGTCAGGATGCTGGACATGATGCGTATTCCTTCATTGCATGGGCGGATTTCGCCCGGTTTCGGGGCCGCGACAATGCGGCATCGCACGCATTCTGCGTCCTGCGGTGGAGTGATCCGGCCGCGCCACCACTGGGTGCGAGAGCAAGCCTGGGCGCATTCTTCTAAGAGAGTCCTAAGCGTGCTGCGCATGTCGCCGTCCGATTTCGTGAAAATTGGACGGAAAGCACCTTTCAGGCGCGACGGACCACCGAGGCGGATCGGCCGGGCAGATCGCTTTGTCTTCCGGATGCATCATAAGTGCGAAAACCCTGCGGGCGCTCGCGCAAGCTGTTCAGGCGCGCGCGCGCAGCACGCAACCCCTCCATGGAGGCGTCGAGCAGCCGCTCATTGCGTATCGCCTTGTCGCGAAGTTGCGCCAGCCTGGGCCCGGCGCCGGCCGGCGTCGGGTGGCTGGCCGCGAGCGCGTCGAAGAGTTGTTCCTTCTCGTCCGAGACGGATTGGATCTCCGACAGGCGGCCCTTGAGCAGGGCGTCGCGCTCGGACTCGAAGAGGGCGTCGAGCCGCGCCACAATGTCGTCAGCGTGAGTCATGGCCGTCAGCCCTTTCGACCAGGGCGTCGAAGATTGCTTTCGAAAGTCCGATCCCGCCGCGTTCGGTCAATGCCTCGGCGTGAAACCGCGCGACGAAGGACGCGAACTGCTCCTCGCCCGCGCCCCCGCCGAATGTGTCGCGCGGCTCTCCGACCCCTGCGGCCTTGAGCATTTCGCTGAGAAAGCGCGCCTCGAGGTCGCGCGCCGACCGGCGCAACGCCGCGTGGCCTTCCTCGGATCCGGCACGGTCGGGCCGGGCGGGGTGTCGTGCAGGTTGCGGCGAGTCCGGCAGGAGGGGCGGCGTGATGGTCATGCAGTGGCTCCCGTTACATCCCGGTGCCGAGATTGATCGCGCCGCGTAAAGAAGTGGTAACCAATGGCCGTCATCGTGAGCGCCATGAGCGAGGATGTCGCAGGCAGGATGGTCCGCGTTGCAGGCGCGCAGACACGGGCGACGCCCGGGCGCCCGGCATTGGGCCAGACGGATGCGCGGCAGAAGGAAGCGCGCGCCGCTGTCTTTGCGACTCTCATCGGGCGGAGCCACGGGGACGGCCCGGCGCCGCAGCATTCGGCTGACGGAGGGCAGGAGGCTCTCGCCGCCGGTGAGGGAGACGGGGCGGAAGGGCTGCCGCCGGCGCTTGCCGCGCCCTCGTCGCCGGATGCGGGCCATGTGTCCTATGAGGCGGAGTCGCCCGGTGGAGGGGCGTTTGACTCGCACCTCCGCGGGCAGGACGATCCCTCGCGGGCGGCCGCGGCTTTGGCAGGCAAATCCTTTGGTATTGCCCACGCCGAAAAAGCGGACGTCCTGCCGGACACGCCGCCCGACGGGGCGCGTGAGGCATCGGGCGTGCCCGCCATCGCCGCAGCGGCGCAGCCCGGCGGTGAAAGGGCCGGTGGCGGGCCGCGCGGGCCGCGCGGGGCGGAGGGGCCACCTGTCGCGTGGCCCCGCACCGACGCGGATGGCGCGCCAGCGCATGGTTCGGCCCTCGCGGCGCCCGAGGAGGCCGACCGCCGCAACGATCGCACGGAAGTCCGGCCCGCCGACCAGCCTCATGGGCGGGACGCTGCCCGGCCGGAGGCGGGGGCGCAGGCCGCCCTGGTGGCCCGGCTTGCTGCCCCGCAGGCGGACGAGTCCCGCGCCGCCTCGATCGCCCACACTGCGCCACCCCCTGCTGGCGCGCCGGAAAGGTCTGCCGGCGCGGCGGCGGGTGCTGGCACCGGCCTGACTGCGGGCCACGCCGGCGAGCCGCCATCGGAGGGGGCACGGGCGCCGTCGCAGCCTGCGGGCGAGGGGCTGCCGCTCGAGGCCGCTCGGCTCCGCCGGCGCCGGCAACCGGCCCGGGATTTGCAGGATGCGGCGGCCCGCGGCGCTGCCGTGGTGGTCCACCGCCCCTCCGCGGGGGCGACTGCGGGGGCATCCTCCGCCCCCGCGCCAGGGCGTTCGAGCGGTGAAACCATGCCGCCGGCGCATTCGCGAGACGGGCGCCCCGCCGGAAGCGGGCGGGCCGCGCCGGCCGGTCCGGAGTCGCCGTCGGGTGATCGGCGCGCGAGCGCCGATCTATCGCCGGCCTTGGCAGGCCACGGGAATGTGTTCGGGCAGACCGGCGCCGCGGGCGGGCAGGGTGCGGGTGGCTCCGCGCCGCGCCGGCCAGTGCCCGAGGGCGCTCGCGAAGGTCAGCCCGGCCCCGCCGGTCGTGCAGCGGAGGCGTTCGTCACGCCGGCGCGAGGCGCCACGGAGCCTCCCGCCCCTGCGGACCGGCCTGTCGTGGTAAAGGTCACTTCCGCGCCCCGCACGGCGGCCGCGCCGGCAACGGCGGGCGCTCCGCCCTTGGCCCCTGAGCCAGGGATCCTGCCCTGGGGAGGTGGCGCAGGCCCCGGGGGCGCAGAAACATCTGGCGAAGGGGTGTCGCCGGCGCCCGACCCGCGCGCACCGGCTCCGCCGCAGACCCCGGCGGCGCCCCAGGCCGCGCCACGCGCCGACATCGCATCGAACGCGGCCCCCCAGATCGGCGCGGCGCTGACGCAGGCGGAAGACGGCCCCGTGGAGGTGCGCCTCTCGCCCGAGGAGCTCGGTCGGGTCCGGCTGTTCATGAGCGGCGGCGAGGGCGGCATGAATGTTCACCTGCAGGCCGACCGGGGCGAGACGCTCGATCTGCTGCGCCGCCATGTGTCGATGCTCGCGGACGAACTCAGACAGGCGGGATACGATGCCCTGAACTTCAGCTTCAGCGACGGGCGCGAGGATGCGCCCGCCCCGCAGGCGCACGCGCCGGTCACGCCCGCCGAACCGGAGGCGGATGGCGATGCGGGCGCCGGCCCCGCGCCACCGCCGCGCCGCCCCGGCGAGGATGCCGGGCTCGATCTCAGGCTTTGAAAGGAGACACGCATGATCGACACGTCGCCATCCGCCAACCAGATCGCATCCGCCGCTCCGACCGGCTCCACCGCCCCGCCCGACGATGGCGGAGGGCCGATGATCGATTCCGATTTCGAAACGTTTTTGACCATGCTGACCACGCAGATGCGCAATCAGGATCCGCTCAATCCGATGAAGTCGCAGGATTTCGCGGTCCAGCTGGCGACCTTTTCGGGGGTCGAACAACAGGTGCGGACCAATCAACTCATCGAAGGCCTGTCCACCCGGATGGGCCTTGCCGATCTCGCCGGCTGGATCGGGATGGAAGCGCGCGCCGCGGTTCCGGCGCAATTCGACGGGGATCCTGTCCAGGTCGTGCCAGCCACCGCGCCAGAGGCCGAGGCAGCCGATCTCGTCATTCGCAACGCCGCCGGCAGGGAGGTGGATCGCCGGCCACTGTCGATGACGCAGGAAAGCGTCACCTGGCAGGGCGTGACGGCTGAGGGACGGCCGCTGCCGGAGGGGCGCTACAGCTTCGAGGTGGAAAGCCGCCGGGGCGACGAGATTATCGACACCCGACCGGCCGAAATCTATGCGCGGGTGGCGGAGGTGCGTGCCGATGGCGGCCGTGCAATGCTGGTGCTCGAGGGCGGCGGCGAGATCGCCAGTGACGCGGTCTCGGCGGTCCGGCGGGCGGACTGACGCGCGCCACGCTAAAGCAGTGTCGCGATCCACACGCCCAGCCCGGTGAACGCCGCGCCCGCCGTCATCCATACGAGCGGCCAGAGCCGCGACGGGCGCGCAGCCTGGCCCGCCCCGCCCCACCCCATCAGCCGGGCCTCGACCATCTGCGGCAGCCGCGGACCGAAGCGCGAGAGCACCTGCGCGGCTCTGGCGAGGTCGCGCAGGGCCGCACGGGGGCCGACATTGTCGCGGATGTAGTCCTCGACCACCGGCTGTGCGACGCGCCAGATATTGATCTGCGGGTGGAGCGATCGCGCCACGCCTTCGACCACGACCATCGTGCGCTGCAGCAGGATCAACTCGGTGCGCGTTTCCATGCCGAAGCGTTCGGTCACCTCGAAGAGGTAATTGAGAAGCCGCGCCATGGAGATGCCTGTGGCGTCCATGTCGAAGATCGGCTCGCCGACGGCGCGCAGCGCGCGGGCGAATTCGTCGATGTCCTGATCGGCGGGCACGTAACCGGCCTCGAAATGCACCTCGGCGACACGGCGGTAATCCTTGCGGATGAAGCCATAGAGAATCTCGGCATAGACGCGGCGGGTGTATTCGTCGATCCGGCCCATGATGCCGAAATCGAGTGCGATGATGGTGCCGTCGGCGGCGACCTTGAGATTGCCCTGATGCATGTCGGCGTGGAAATAGCCGTCGCGCAGGGCGTGGGTTAGGAAGAGCCGCAGCACCCGCTCGCCGAGCGCGCCGCGATCGACCCCGAGCAGGTCGATGGCGGCATTCTCCCCCAGCGGTGCCCCTTCGGCCCATTGCAGCGTCATCACGTTGCGGCTGCACAGCAACCAGTGCGGGCGCGGCACCGCGAAGCCCGCATCGCCTTCGGTGTTGGCGGCGAATTCGGCCGCCGCGGCGCTTTCGAGGCGCAGATCGAGCTCGCCCATCACCACGCCCTCGAAATGGGCGATTACCTCCGAAGGGCGCAGCCGCCGCGTGGCCGGCATCAGCGCCTCGATCAGCCCGGCGGCCAGATAGAAGGCGTCGATGTCCTTGCGAAAGGCCTGCAGGATTCCGGGCCGCAGCACCTTGACGGCGACCTCGTCGCCCGCGTCGGACAGACGGGCGTGATGAACCTGCGCGATCGAGGCCGCCGCGACGGGTTCGGAAAACTCCGAGAACAGCGCGTCGAGCGGGGCGTCGAGTTCGGCCTCGATCATCGCGCGGGCCGTGTCCCTCGGGAAGGGGGGCAGCTTGTCCTGCAGCACCCGCAGCTGCCGGGCGAGCTCCTCGCCCACCACGTCGGGGCGGGTGGACAGGATCTGGCCGAACTTGATGTAGGCCGGTCCCAGCGCGGTGAGCGCGCGCGTGGCGGGGGGCAGAGCGGGGTCGCCCTTGAGGCCGAGCCACTTGAACGGCCAGCCCAGCGCGCGGGTCGCCAGCCGCAGCCGCGGGGGCGCGCGGAAGGCCTCGAGCACGACGCCCATCGCCCCCGTGCGTTCGAGCGTCGCGCCGGTGCGAACCAGTCGCCAGATATTGTGCGGTCCGCGCATGTCAGAGCTTCCAGCCGGAATGCAGCGCAGCCACGCCCATGGTGAGATTGCGGTACTTGACCTGCTCGAAGCCGGCGGCGCGGATGATTTCGGCGAAACGGTCCTGATCGGGAAAACGGCGGATGGATTCGACAAGGTATTGGTAGCTCGCGCGGTCGCGCGTGACGATCTGGCCGATGGCGGGGATCACGTTGAAACTGTAGATGTCGTAGACGCGCTGGAGCAGCGGATTGGGCACCTGGCTGAACTCCAGCACCATCAGTCGCCCGCCCGGGCGCAGCACGCGGAAGGCTTCGGCCAGCGCGGCGTCGATGCGGGTGACGTTGCGGATGCCGAAGGAGATCGTGTAGGCGTCGAAGCTGGCCTCGGGAAAGGGCAGCGCCATCGCATCGCCCACCACCCATCCCAGGCTGTCGGCGAGTTGGGCGGCCTCGGCGCGCTTGCGTCCCTCGACGAGCATCGACTCGGTCATGTCGAGCACGACCGCCTCGGCCCCCGGCGCGCGGGCGAGAAAACGGAAGGCGATGTCGCCGGTGCCGCCGGCGACATCGAGCAGCCGCTGGTCCGGCCGCGGGGCGAGCCAGTCCATCATGGCGTTCTTCCACACGCGATGAACGCCGCCCGACATCAGGTCGTTCATCACGTCGTAACGGGCGGCGACGCTCGTGAAGACGCCGTGCACCATGCCGGCTTTCTCGTCCTCGCCCACCGTCTGAAAGCCGAAATGGGTCGTCCTGGGATCGTCGTCGGTCATGGGGCCTTGCCGTGTCTGCGTTTCCTCTCCTTATAGGGCAGCGGCGGGGTGTTACAATCCGCCCGCCCTGCGATGGAGATGCGCGTGCCCGAATTGCCCGAAGTCGAGACTGTGCGCCGCGGGCTCATGCCGGTGATGGAGGGCCGCGCGATCACGCAGGCCGAGCTGCGCCGCCCGGATCTGCGCCGGCCCTTTCCGCCGGACATGGCCGAGCGGCTCACGGGGGCGCGCGTGGTGCGGCTGGGACGGCGGTCGAAATACATCCTTGTCGATCTCGACACGGGCGAGACGCTGATCGTGCATCTGGGTATGTCGGGGCGCATGGTGGTGAGCACGGGCGCGGCGGCGCATGTTCCGGGCGCTTTCGCGCTGGGACATCCCCCTGAGGAGAAGCACGATCATGTCATTCTGCACATGGAGGACGGCGCGCGCATCGTGTTCAACGACGCACGCCGTTTCGGGGCGATGGATCTCTGGCCGACCGAGCGCATCGAGACGCATTGGCTTCTGGCCGAGCTCGGCCCCGAGCCACTGGGCAACAGCTTTGACGAGCCCTATCTGATCGCCCGGCTCAGGGGGCGGCACATGCCGGTGAAGGCCGCGTTGCTCGATCAGCGGGTGGTGGCGGGGCTGGGCAACATCTATGTCTGCGAGGCGCTCCACCGTGCCGGGGTTTCGCCGCGGCGCAAGGCGGGCCGGATCGCCCCGGCGCGGGTCGGCCGGCTCGTGCCGGCAATCCGCAATGTGCTGGGCGAGGCGATCGCGGCGGGGGGGTCGACCCTGCGCGATCACCGCCGCACCGATGGCGAGCTGGGCTATTTCCAGCACACCTTCCGCGTCTATGGCCGCGAAGGCGCGCCCTGCACCGCGCCGGGCTGCACGGGGCGGGTGCGCCGGATCGTCCAGTCCGGCCGTTCGACCTTCTATTGCACGGCCTGCCAAAGATGACTTGAACCACTGCGTCAGGGTGCTATGGACTCGCGCCACTCACATCAGGAAGGTGGCTCACCATGGCCTATGAGACGCTGATCGTCGAAATCTCGGACCATGTTGCGCTGGTCAAGCTCAACCGGCCCGAGGCCCTCAACGCCCTCAACAGCAAGCTGATGAGCGAGCTCAGCGCGGCGCTGAAGGCGGCCGACGCCAACGAGAAGGTGCGCTGCATCGTCCTGACCGGGTCGGAAAAGGCATTCGCCGCCGGCGCCGACATTAAGGAGATGGCCGACAAGAGCTTTGTGGATGCCTTTCTCAGCGATTTCTTCGGCCCCGAGGCCGACGATATCATGCGCGTGCGCAAGCCGGTCATCGCGGCCGTCTCCGGCTACGCGCTGGGTGGCGGCTGCGAACTGGCGATGATGTGCGATTTCATCATCGCCGCGGACACGGCGAAATTCGGCCAGCCCGAGATCAATCTGGGCGTCGTCGCCGGCATCGGCGGCACGCAGCGTCTCACGCGCTATGCGGGGAAGTCCAAGTCGATGGACATGCATCTGACGGGGCGGTTCATGGATGCCGAGGAAGCCGAGCGCGCCGGGCTCGTCAGCCGCGTCGTGCCTGCCAAGAAACTGATGGAGACCGCGCTGGAGGCCGCGCACAAGATCGCCGAGAAATCCGCGATCAGCGTCATGGCGGTCAAGGAGGCGGTCAATCGGAGCTACGAGACCACGATGCGCGAGGGTATCCTGTTCGAGAGGCGGCTGTTCCATTCGCTCTTTGCGACTCAGGACCAGGCCGAGGGCATGGCCGCGTTTCTCGAAAAGCGCGAGGCGCAGTTCCGTGACCGGTGACGGGGTGGTGCGAAAACCCGCCCCCACCCGTTGACTTGGCGCCGACTCGCCCCTAGAAGCGCGTTTTCAGAATTCCTCGAACCGAAATCGGAAGTCGATACATGGCCAATACGCCCCAATCCAAGAAGCGCGCCCGCCAGAATGCGCGCCGCTATGCTGTGAACAAGGCGCGCCGGTCGCGAATCCGCACCTATCTGCGCAAGGTGGAGGAAGCCATCGCCGCCGGCGATCCGACGGTCGCGCAGTCGGCCCTGCGCGTCGCCCAGCCCGAACTCGCTCGCGGCGTGACCAAGGGCGTGGTGCACAAGAATACCGCCGCACGGAAGATGTCGCGTCTTTCGGCGCGGGTGAAGGCGCTGGGGGCCTGACACCGGTACGGCAAGTCCCAAAGTATTGAAAAGGCGCGCCTTTCGGCGCGCTTTTTCGGTTCTGGCGCTCCTCCCCTTGACTGTGCCCGAAACCCCACGCTGCGCGCGATTCTCATGATCGCGTATGAGTCAAGGCGCAAGTTCAGTTGCGCCGCGCGCGCCGCGCTTGCTACCTTCCAAGAGCGATTCACGCCGACTTTGGGGGGACATGGGGATGCGATGAGGTGCGCAGGCGGTTGATGTCCCGCAAGAGGATGCGCCGCATTTCGTATTGGCACCTTCTCGCAATGCGATCGGACACCGGCACGCCATGGGCGGGCTTGGCCGTCCGGTCATCGCGAAGGATGCGGGGAGCTGCCTCTCGCTTTGTTTTCGCGGACATGTCCAGGGCAAGAAGACTTTCTCCGGCCGGTGCTTTCGAGCGCCGTCTCTGGCGATTGCGCCGGTTGCCGGAAAGGACGCCAAGTATGCCCCGCCGGAGCCGGGCCGGCTTTGGCGGCCGGGGTAGTTGTCGGTCGTAACGCGATAACGCCGTCCGGCGCCTTCGGGCCGGGGCAGTGTCTGGCAGCGAGAAGACGCGCGCGACAGGACGGGCGCCCAAAACAACGCGGCAAATCGGGTCGGGACAGAATGACGAACGAAATCTGGGGCAATGTGCGTGACGAGTTGTGCAAGTCGATCGGCAGGAACAATTTCGTAACCTGGATCGAGCCGCTCGAATTTGCCGGGCTCAGCAGCGGGGTCGCCAAGTTCGTCGCCCCCACGAGCTTTATCGGCGACTGGGTGTCGCGCAACTTCTCCGAACAGATTCGCCGCCAGTTCAATCTCAATGGCGCCGAGGTCAGCCGGCTCGAATTCTGCACGGGCGCCCCGCGCCGCAAGGCGCCCGCACCCGCTCCGGCGGCGCAGGCCGAGGCCCCGTCGCGCGCGCCCGAGGATCGCGACCTGCCCGGCGCGCCGCTCGATGAGCGCTTTACCTTCGACAGTTTCGTGGTGGGCAAGCCCAACGCGCTGGCCCACGCCGCCGCGCGCCGCGTGGGCGAGGGCGGGCCGGTCACCTTCAACCCGCTGTTTCTCTATGGCGGGGTGGGGTTGGGCAAGACGCATCTGATGCACGCCATCGCGTGGGAGCTTCAGGCCCGCAGTCCCGAGTTGCGCGTGCTCTACCTGTCGGCCGAGCAGTTCATGTACCGCTTCATCCAGGCGCTGCGCGACAAGCAGATCATGAGTTTCAAGGAGGTGTTCCGCTCGGTCGACGTGCTCATGGTCGACGACGTGCAGTTCATCGCCGGCAAGGAGAGCACGCAGGAGGAATTCTTCCACACCTTCAACGCGCTGGTCGATCAGAACCGTCAGATTGTCATCTCGGCCGACCGCGCGCCCGGCGAGATCAAGGATCTCGAGGAACGCATCAAGTCGCGCCTGCAATGCGGGCTGGTGGTCGATCTGCACCCGACGGATTACGAGCTGCGCCTCGGCATCCTCCAGCAGAAGGCCGAGACCTTCAAGCGCCAGTATGGCGGGCTGTCGCTGGCCTCCGGGGTGCTCGAATTCCTCGCCCACCGCATCACCACCAATGTGCGCGTCCTCGAGGGGGCGCTCAACCGGCTGTTCGCCTTCGGCTCGCTGGTGGGCCGCGAGATCACGCTCGAACTTGCGCAGGAGTGCCTGTCGGACATCCTGAGGGCCTCGGACCGGAAGGTCACCATCGAGGAGATTCAGCGCAAGGTCAGCGAGCACTACAATATCCGGCTGTCCGACATGATCGGGCCGAAGCGGGTGCGCACCATCGCGCGGCCGCGTCAGATCGCGATGTATCTCGCCAAGCATCTCACCGAACGCTCCCTGCCCGAGATCGGGCGGCGTTTCGGAGGGCGCGATCACACGACGATCATGCACGGCGTGCGCAAGGTCGAGGAGCTGCGCGCGGCCGATCCGCAGCTCGCCGAGGATCTCGCGCTTCTTCAGCGTCTTCTCCAGGCCTGAGCCACGGCCGCGTCACAGGAAAAACTCTTGAGGGTCCGGCGATTTTGGCTAGGCTCGGCCCCCCGCGCGGGGGACCGGCCCGGCGGCCGAAGGAACAGGGGAACGAGGCAATGAAGATCAGCATCGAACGCGGCACCCTGCTCGGGGCGGTCGGCCAGGCCCAGTCGGTGGTCGAGCGGCGCAATACCATCCCGATCCTGGCCAATGTCCTGATCGAGGCCGAGGGCGAGACGGCGAGCTTTCGCGCAACGGATCTCGACATCGAGGTGGTCGATCGCATTCCCGCCCAGGTCGAACAGGCCGGCGGCACCACAGTCTCGGCGGTCATGCTCCACGAGATCGTGCGCAAGCTGCCCGACGGCGCGCTCGTCCAGCTTTCCGACGATCCCCGCACAGGCCGGCTGACCGTTCAGGCGGGGCGGTCGACCTTTGCGCTCGCCACCCTCCCGCGCGAGGACTTTCCGGTCATGGCATCGGCCGAGTACGAGTCCAACTTCTCCGCCCCCGCGCCGGTGCTGCGCAGGCTGTTCGACAAGTCGAAATTCGCGATCTCGACGGAAGAGACACGCTATTACCTCAATGGCGTCTACATGCATGTCGCCGAGGGCGAGGAGGGCCCCGCCCTGCGCTGCGTGGCCACCGACGGCCACCGGCTCGCCCGGATCGACGCGCCGTTGCCCGACGGCGCCGAGGACATGCCCGGCGTGATCGTGCCGCGCAAGACGGTCGGGGAACTGCGCAAGCTGCTCGACGACGACGAGCAGCAGATCGCCGTTTCGGTCTCGGAGACCAAGGTGCGCTTCGCCACCCCCCAGGTCACGCTGACGTCCAAGGTCATCGACGGCACCTTTCCCGACTACACCCGCGTCATCCCCACCGGCAACGCCAGGCGAATGGAGGTCGACGCCGCCGACTTCGCCAAGGCGGTGGACCGTGTGGCGACGGTGTCGTCAGAGCGCTCGCGCGCGGTCAAGATGCTCATCGAGGACGACCGGCTGGTGCTGTCGGTCAATGCCCCCGACAGCGGCGCGGCGGAGGAGGAACTCGCCGTGGCCTATCAGGACGAGCGCCTCGAGATCGGTTTCAACGCCAAGTATCTGCTCGAGATCGCCGGTCAGGTGGACCGCGAGAACGCCGTGTTTCTGTTCAACTCCTCGGGCGATCCGACATTGATGCGCGAGGGTGACGATACCTCGGCGGTCTATGTCGTGATGCCGATGCGGGTGTGACGCGCGCCCGCCCTTCACCCGGCAAAGAGGTGCGTAGTGGAAGGGCAGGCCATGCCCCGGCTGGCGATCGAGTTCCTGACGCTTTCGCATTTCCGCTCGCACAGGGCGGCGCGGCTGGAGCTCGATCCGCGCCCGGTGGCGATCTACGGGCCGAACGGCGCGGGCAAGACAAACCTGCTCGAGGCGGTTTCGCTGCTCTCGCCCGGCCGCGGGTTGCGTCGGGCGACGGCGGATGAACTCGCCCGCCGGCCGGAAGGGCTCGGCTGGAAAGTCTCGGCGCGGCTGTCCGCCCCTTCGGGGCTGCACGAGATCGAGTTGCGCGCAGAGGCCGGGGAAAGCCGCAGCACGCGCATCGACGGCAAGTTGGCCGCGCAATCGACGCTGGGCCGGATCGCCCGCATCCTCTGGCTGGTTCCGGCGATGGACCGGCTGTGGATCGAGGGGGCCGAGGGGCGGCGGCGTTTTCTCGACAGGATGACGCTGAGCTTCTTTCCCGGCCACGGCGACGTCGCGCTGGCCTATGAAAAGGCCATGCGCGAACGCAACCGCCTGCTGCGCGATCAGGTCTCCGACGCCGCCTGGTATGGCGCGCTCGAGGGACAGATGGCCCGCGCGGGCGCCACGATCGCCGCGAACCGCCGCGCCGCGCTCGGCCGGCTCGCGCATGCGCAGGCGGGCGCGCAAACGGCCTTTCCGGCCGCCGAGCTGGCCCTGACCGGCCCCGACGGCGATCCCGGCCCCGAGGTGGAAGCCGAACTGGGCGAGGCCTTCGCGCGCGGGCGGCGCCGCGACATGGCCGCAGGGCGCAGCCTGACGGGGCCGCATCGGGTCGATCTTGTCGCACGGTATGCAGCCAAGGGGATCGCGGCGTCGCAGTGTTCGACGGGCGAGCAGAAGGCGCTTCTGATCGCGCTCGTCCTGGCCAATGCGCGGGCGCTGGCCGAGGATTTGGGCGCCGCGCCGATCCTGCTGCTCGACGAGGTCGCCGCCCATCTTGACGCCGCCCGGCGCGCGGCGCTTTATGACGAGATTGCGGCGCTGGACTCGCAGGCCTGGATGACGGGGACCGGCGCGGAATTGTTCAGCCACTGGGACGATCGCGCGCAGGCTTTCGAGGTGACGGAGGCCGGCGGCGAGTCCCGCGTCGAGGAAAGGCCACCGCCATGACCCTGCCGGTGCAGCGCGTCACCCTGATCACGCTGGGCGTCGCCGATATCGGCCGCGCGCGCGCCTTCTACGAGGCGCTGGGCTGGGTGCCGGCCGAAGCCACCGAGGACGTGGTCTTCTTTTCCATGGATGGCTTGGCGCTGGGCCTGTTCGGGCGCGAGGCGCTCGCCCGCGACCAGGGCCGGCCGGGCGCGGCGCTGGGGACGGGGGCGATGAGCCTGGCGCAAAATTTCGAGACCCGCGCCGAGGTGGACGCGGCTTTCGCGGCCGCGCTGGAGGCCGGCGCGGCCGGGCTCAAGCCGCCTGAAGAGGTCTTCTGGGGCGGGTATTCAGGCTATTACGCCGACCCCGACGGGCATGTGTGGGAGGTCGCGTTCAACCCGTTCTGGCCGCTCGACGCCGCCGGTCGACTCGGCCCCGCTGCGCAGGCATGACGATCACCGCCGCCGATCTCGCCCTCTATACCGGGGCGGTCTTCGTGCTGTTCATGACGCCGGGGCCTGTGTGGCTGGCAATCACGGCGCGCACGCTGTCGGGCGGTGTCGGGGCGGCATGGCCGCTGGCGGCGGGTGTCGTGATCGGTGACGCGCTGTGGTCGCTTCTGGCGCTGCTGGGGCTGGCCTGGCTGGTGGCGGCTCATGGCGGCGTGATGGTGCTCTTGCGCTGGGTCGCGGCGGCGGTCTTCGTGGCGATGGGTGTGCTGGTGATCCGTCATGCGGATCGCGGCATCGGGGCCGATGGCCGGCTGACCCGGCCCGGACGCTGGGCGGGCTTTGCCGCGGGGCTCGCGGCGATCCTGGGCAATCCCAAGGCGATCCTGTTCTACATGGGCGTGTTGCCGGGTTTCTTCGATCTGGGCCGCGTCGGGGCGGGTGACATCGCCGCGATCGTGGCGGTCTCGATGGCCGTGCCGTTCCTGAGCAACCTCGTCTTCGCGCTCGTGGTGGATCGGGTGAGGCGGCGGATGACCGCGCCCCGCGCCATGCGGCGGGCCAATCTGGTGGCCGGTGTGCTGCTGGTCGTCGTGGGCGGCGTCATACCCTTTGCCTGAGCCGCGCGGAGGCGCCCCGAGAGGCACCAAATATTGTGTCCGGCACGTGACATTCCCCCCATGAGCGCCTATAAGTCCGGCAGGAATTCAAGGAAGGTCCGAATGGCCGAAGCAGCGAAGCAGCCTGAAGAATACGGTGCGGAATCGATAAAGGTTCTCAAGGGGTTGGATGCCGTCCGCAAGCGCCCCGGCATGTATATCGGCGACACCGACGACGGCTCGGGGCTGCATCACATGGTCTACGAGGTCGTCGATAACGGCATCGACGAGGCGCTGGCGGGCCATGCCGACCACGTCGCGGTGCGCATTCATGCCGATTCCAGCGTCTCGGTGGCCGACAACGGCCGCGGCGTGCCCGTCGAGATCCACGAGGGCGAAGGCGTCAGCGCCGCCGAGGTCATCATGACCCAGCTCCACGCCGGGGGGAAGTTCGACCAGAATTCCTACAAGGTGTCGGGCGGGCTGCACGGCGTGGGCGTGTCGGTCGTCAACGCGCTGTCGGACTGGCTGGAACTGCGAATCTGGCGTGGCGGCAAGGAGCACTATGTCCGCTTCGAGCGCGGCGAGACCGTCGAGCCACTGCGGGTGGTGGGCGACGCCGAGGGCCGCGAGGGGACCGAGGTGCGCTTTCTCGCCTCGCTCGATACCTTTTCCAACCTCGACTACAATTTCCGTACGCTTGAAAACCGCCTGCGCGAGCTTGCCTTCCTCAACTCCGGGGTGCGCATCATACTCGAAGACGATCGCCCCGCAGAACCCCTGCGCAGCGAGCTCTACTACGAAGGCGGCGTGCGCGAATTCGTCAAGTATCTCGACCGCTCCAAGACCCCGGTCATGCCCGAGCCGATCCATATCGCCGGGGAGCGCGACGGCATCGGCGTCGAGGTCGCGATGTGGTGGAACGACAGTTATCACGAGACGGTCCTGCCGTTTACCAACAATATCCCCCAGCGCGACGGGGGCGCCCACATGGCGGGCTTTCGGGGCGCGCTGACGCGCACGATCAACAACTATGCCCAGTCGAGCGGCATCGCGCGCAAGGAGAAGGTCAACTTTACCGGCGACGATGCGCGCGAGGGGCTGACCTGCGTGTTGTCGGTCAAGGTTCCCGATCCGAAATTCTCCAGCCAGACCAAGGACAAGCTGGTCAGCTCGGAGGTGCGCCCGGCGGTGGAGAGCCTCGTGGGCGAGAAGCTCGCGGAGTGGTTCGAGGAAAACCCCAACGAGGCGCGTCAGATCGTCGGCAAGATCATCGAGGCGGCGCTGGCGCGGGAGGCGGCGCGCAAGGCCCGCGAACTCACCCGCCGCAAGACGGCGATGGACGTGGCCAGCCTGCCCGGCAAGCTGGCCGACTGCCAGGAAAAGGATCCGGCGCTGTCGGAACTGTTCATCGTCGAGGGCGACTCGGCCGGCGGGTCGGCCAAGCAGGGCCGCTCGCGCCAGAATCAGGCGGTTCTGCCCCTGCGCGGCAAGATCCTCAACGTGGAACGCGCGCGCTTCGACCGGATGCTGACCAGCCAGGAGATCGGAACGCTGATCACCGCGCTGGGCACCGGGATCGGACGTGACGAGTTCGACATCTCCAAGCTGCGGTATCACAAGATCATCATCATGACCGACGCCGACGTGGACGGCGCTCATATCCGCACGCTTCTACTGACGTTCTTCTTCCGGCAGATGCCCGAGCTGATCGAGGGCGGGCATCTCTACATCGCCGAGCCGCCGCTCTACAAGGTCGCGCGCGGCAAGTCGGAGGTCTATCTCAAGGACCGTCCCGCGCTGGAGGATTACCTGATCGAACAGGGAGTCGAGGGGGCGGTGCTGCGGCTCGGCTCGGGCGAGGAGATCGTCGGACACGATCTCGCCCGCGTCGTGACCGAGGCGCGCGCGGTGCGCCGCAGCCTCGAAGCCTTTCCGATGCATTATCCGCAGACCATCCTTGAACAGGCGGCGATCGCCGGGGCGTTGCTGCCGGGCGAGCTCGACGGCGACCCGCAGGGCGTGGCCGACCGGGTGGCCGAGCGGCTCGACCTCATCGCGGTCGAGTATGAGCGCGGCTGGCACGGCCGCGCGACGCAGGATCACGGGCTCAAGTTCTGGCGTGTCCTGCGCGGGGTCGAGGAGGTGCGCGTGCTCGACGGTCAGGTGCTGCGTTCGGGCGAGGCGCGGCGGCTGGCCGTGCATACCGCGAACCTGCAGGAGGTCTACGGCGCTCCCGCCCGGCTGGTGCGCAAGGACCGCGATCAGCTCGTTCACGGGCCGGTCGAGCTTCTCGATGCGATCCTCGCCGAGGGCGAGAAGGGACTGAGCCTGCAGCGCTACAAGGGTTTGGGCGAGATGAACCCCAACCAGCTGTGGGAGACCACGCTCGACCCCGAGGCGCGCACGCTGCTTCAGGTCAAGATCGACGACGTCGCCGAGGCCGATGACATCTTCACCAAGCTGATGGGCGACGTGGTCGAGCCGCGCCGGGATTTCATTCAGGGCAATGCGCTCAACGTCGAGAATCTCGATACCTGAGCGGGCGCCCGCGCCCGCCGGGGGGTGGATTCTTTTGCCTTTCGTCTTGCATTTCCCCCCGGCCGAGTGCATATGGGCCGGGCGACGTTACTGACCATCGACTACTGTTCTCCGTCCTCGGCTGCAGTCACTCGATCTCAACTGACAGCGCCGGGCTGCCGCAATGATGCGGGCAGTGTACTAGAAAGACAGGAGAAATCACGATGGCAAATGGCACCGTGAAATGGTTCAACGCCACCAAGGGCTTCGGCTTCATCCAGCCCGAAGGTGGCAGCAAGGATGTGTTCGTCCACATCACCGCGCTTGAGCGCGCCGGCATCCACAGCCTCGACGACGGGCAGAAGGTCACTTTCGACCTCGAGACCGGACGCGATGGCCGCCAGTCGGCAAGCAACCTCGCGCTCGCGTAACGCGACGAATTCCCGCGATCCTTCGCGGGACGGGATGCGAAAAAGGGCGGCTTCGGCCGCCCTTTTTCATGGGCTACAGATAGGAATGGATCGGCAGGTGCCCGATCGCCCATGTGATCGCCCGGCGCAGGCGCGGCGCGCCCGGTTCGCGGTCGAGCGACACCGCGCCGCCCTTCAGCGGGCTGACCCATCGCAGTTGGCCAGTCTCTAGGCTCAACGTATAGCTCTGCCCCGGCGCGATCATCGAATCGAAATCGCGCGCGAGTTCCTCGACCAGCACGGGTTCCTCGAACACTACGCCCATCTCGGTGTTGAGAAAGATCGAGCGCATGTCGAAATTGAACGACCCCACCAGCGCGAGCCGCCGGTCCACGATGAAATACTTGGCATGCAGCATGGCGTGGGGCTCGCTGCGGGTTGCGCGCTGGCGTGGCCGGCCGGGGGCGAATTCGTAAAGCTGCGCCCCCGCGGCCAGCAGCGGCCGGCGGTAGCGACGGTAGGCGCCGTGGACGATGATATGATTGGTGGCCGACAATGCGTTGGTGACCACCGACAGCCGGATTCCCCGCCCCAACAGCCGCCTGAGCGTGGCCATGCCGTCGCGGCCGGGCACGAAATACGGCGTCGCCAGTTGCAGGCTCTCGCGCGCGCCGTCGAATAGCGGCTGCATGGCCTCGGGCATCCATTCGCTGCGGCCGCTGCCCAGTGCCTTTTCCGGCGGGTCGGCGAGGACGCGGGCCGTGTCCGTCCAGCGAAGGCTCCGCGCCCGCGGCGCGAGGTCGTCGGCGGCGGTGTCCGGCCGGCCCGGCAGGGTGCGCGCAGTACCGAGTGCCTGTCCGAGATAGCCACGCACGCGCTGGCCGGCGAGCGTGTCGTCGAGGCGCCTGCGCAGCCAGTCGAGGCTGGTGACGTGCCCTTTCCAGAGCGCCGAGATGGGCAGCGTGATGCCGCTGTTCCAGTAGGCGTCGAAAAGCCTCTCCGCCTCACCCAGGGCGGCCCCGGCCATCAACAGATCGGCGTCGCGCGCATCGCGCTTTCGCCGGCGCGCCCGCCGCCCCACCGCGTCGAAATCGCTGTCACCGACATTGCGCCCGCCGATGACGCCGAGGCGGCCGTCGGCGATCCACATCTTGCTGTGAAGCCGCCGGTTGAACCGGACGATCCCCAGCAGAATCTCCAGCCCACGGCGCAGCGCGCCGTGGCGGTTGCGGATCGGGTTGAACAGGCGCACCTCGATATTGGGGTGGTCGTCGAGCGCGAGATAGCTCGGGTCGAAACCCTGCACATTGATGTCGTCGAGCACCAGACGCACCCGCACGCCCCGGTCGGCCGCCGCGATGAGTTCCCGCGCCAGCAGCCGGCCGGTCATGTCGTCGCGCCAGAGATAATACATCATGTCGAGGCTGCGCCCGGCCGCGCGGGCCGACAGGGCGCGCAGCGCGAAGGCTTCGCGGCCGTCCAGCACATTGGCCAGCCCGGTCCGGTCGGCATGGGCGGCCTCCAGAGGGGCGACGATCCGGTCGAGCGGCGTCGCGTCAGGCTGGCGGGGCAGGGCGTGGGCCGTCGCGCCCCGGGCCAGCCGCGCGAAGCGGCCGTAGGACCACAGCGCGAGCGTCGAGGCCGCCATGATCATGGCGGCCAGTCCGACGGCCCAGTAGAGCAGGGTCATCCCGTGCCCCGTCGCCGACTGTCGCTCGCGCTGGTGTCGTCGGGGCGTTTGAGCCGCACCCGCGCGCGAATGGGAAGGTGATCAGAGGCCACGCGCGCGAGGGGGCTCTCATGGCTGGTCAGTTCAAGGATATCAGCGGCCGGGCAGGTGAGGATTCGGTCGAGCGGCAGCAGCGGATAGCGCGCCGGAAAACTCGCGACCAGCCTGTCATGGCCCGCCCTGGACAGCGCCAGCGGCTCCAGCGAGGAGCGTCGCGCGCGCCGCCATTCGTTGAAATCGCCCAGAAGCAGGGTCGGGATGTCGTCGCCCTCCTGCAGCAACGCGTCGAGCACCCGCGCCTGCACCAGCCGCGAGGCCCGCAGAAGCCCCAGATGCGCCCCGATCACGCGCAGCGGATGACCGTGCCAGCGCAGCGTGACCATGAGCGCCCCGCGCGGCTCCAGCCCGGGCAGGTCGACCTGCTGGACGTCCTCGATCTCGATGCCCTCCTCGCGGATGAGGAGGAGATTGCCGTGCCAGCCATGGGCGCGCCCGCGGCCTTCGATGGGGACGGGGCTCAGGCCCGTCAATGCCCGCAGCCGGCCCAGGTCGAGCACCCCGGCCCGGTTGCCGAAGCGTCGGTCGGCCTCCTGCAACGCGACGATATCGGCGCCTAGCTCGCCGATCACGCGGGTGGTGCGGGCCGGATCGCGCCTGCGGTCGCGGCCGATGCCCTTGTGCATGTTGTATGAGGCGACCGTGATGTCCCGCATCTGTTCCGTGTCTTGTGGGCAGGGCGTCCCGTCTGGCCGCCGGCCGGTTGAATCATGTCAGCTTGCGTTCAAAGATGGGGTGTCGGCGCCAAGGGCGCAAGCGGCGCGGGCGTGGAGGGTCAGCGCCGGCGCCCGCTGACCACCATCAGCTCTCCGATGTTTTCATGGGTGATGTAGCCGATCAGGTGCCCGCGCGGGCCGCTCACACCCACCGCGGGCACGTTCTGGCGATACATCGCGTCGAGCGCGGTCTCCAGCGCCTCGCCCAGCTCGATCACCGGCGTGTCGCGGTCAAGGAAAAGGCCGATCTGCGCCATGCGCGGCGTGTCCTCGTCGGACAGGGCCGAATAGAGCGCGCGCCGGGTCAGAAAGCCGGTCAGAAAGCCGTCGTCGTCGAGGACGGGAAACTCGTGCTGCGTGGTGCGGATCAGCGCCTGCGCGGCCTCTTCGAGGGTGGCGTGTTCGCTGAGCGTTTCGAAATTGGTGATCATCGCGTCGCGCACGCTCATCCGGCGGGCGACGTCGCGCATGGCCACATCTGCGTTCTCGGCGGTGGCCGCGACGAAGACGAAGACCGCAATGAGGATCAGGACCGGATTGCCCAAGGTCAGCCCCAGAAATCCGAACACGAAGGCGATGATCTGCCCGGCCGTTGCCGCGGCCTGTGTCGCCGAGGTGCGCGGCAGCCAGATCGACAGCAACGCCCGGAAGACGCGCCCGCCATCCATCGGAAAGGCCGGCAGCAGGTTGAACAGGGCCAGAAACAGATTGACCACCGCGAGCCGGCCCAGAAAGCCCGCTGCCGGATCCTCGATCTCGAGCAGGCGCTCGGGGTTGGTCTCGGCTCCCAACAGCACCAGAACCGCCCAGATCACCACATTGACTGCCGGCCCTGCCAGCGCCACGGCGATTTCCTGGGTGGGCTTTTCGGGCATTTTCTCGAGCCGGGCGAGCCCGCCGATGGGCAGCAGGGTGACATCGGGGGTGCGGATTCCGTAGCGCCGCGCCATCAGTGCGTGGCCGAATTCGTGGGCGACGACACAGGCGAACAGGGCGAGAATGAACAGGATGTTCTCGACCATGGCCGCAGTGCCGTCAGCGACATAGGCGGCCACGCCGATCCATAGCAGCAGCAGGAAAAACGTCGCGTGCACACGCAGCTCGGACCCGAACAGCCGCCCGATGGGAAATGACCAGCTCACCTCTTGCGCCTCCGTCCATGCTTGCCGATCAGACACAGATAGCCGTCCGAGCGGGGTGCAACAATCCCGCGCGGACGGGGACGCGCCGGTTCATCTTGACACCCGGTCGCACGATGCAGGAATAAGGGCGCGGACGCGCACCCCGGCTACCGCTCCCTCCGGGGCAAATGCAAAGAACGGATACGAGGCACGGATGTCCCCAGCCCTTATCGCCGCGCTGCCGTTTCTGGGCGCGCTTCTGCCCGGACTCATGATCCGCGCGGGCCGCGACGCCAGTGCGCTGGTCACCGGGGCGGCGACGCTTCTGGCGCTGATCGGACTGCTCACGCACCTGCCCGCGGTGATGCGCGGCGAGGTCGTCACGGCGCAGTTCACCTGGCTTCCGGCGCTGGGGCTGAATGCCAGTTTCTTCATCGACGGGCTCGGGATGCTCTTTGCCGGGCTGATCCTCGGGATCGGGCTGCTGATCATTCTGTATGCGCGCTACTACATCTCCGCGCAGGACCCGATGGGGCAGTTCTATACCTATCTGCTGCTCTTCCAGGGCGCGATGGTGGGGATCGTTCTGTCGGACAACATACTGCTCTTGCTTATCTTCTGGGAGCTGACCTCGCTGTCGTCCTTTTTGCTGATCGGCTACTGGAAGCACCTGCCCGAGGGCCGCCAGGGTGCGCGCATGGCGCTGGCGGTGACCGGCATGGGCGGGCTCGCCTTGATCGGGGGGATGCTGATTCTGGGCGAGATCGCGGGCAGCTACGAACTGACCGTGATCCTCGAGAACCGCGAGGCGATCCAGTCTTCCGATCTCTACATGCCCGCGCTGTTGCTGATCCTGCTGGGCGCCTTCACCAAGTCGGCACAGTTTCCGTTTCACTTCTGGCTGCCGCATGCGATGGCCGCGCCGACGCCGGTTTCGGCCTATCTGCATTCGGCGACCATGGTGAAGGCGGGGCTGTTCCTGATGGCGCGGCTCTGGCCCGTTCTGTCGGGCACGGAGGCGTGGTTCTACATCGTCGCCACGACGGGGCTGGTCACGATGGTGATCGGTGCGCTGATCGCGCTGTTCAAGGACGATCTCAAGGCCCTGCTGGCGTTCTCGACGGTCAGCCATCTGGGGCTGATCACGATGCTGCTGGGGTTCGGCACCCCTATGGCCGCTGTCGCGGCCGTCTTTCACATTATCAACCACGCCAGCTTCAAGGCCGCGCTGTTCATGACCGCCGGGATCGTGGATCACGAGGCGCATACCCGCGACATCAAGCGCCTCGGCGGGCTGCGCCGGCTGATGCCGGTGACCTTCGCGATCGCCACGATCACGGCGTTATCGATGGCGGGCATCCCGTTTCTCAACGGGTTCCTGTCGAAGGAGATGATGCTGGAGGAGGCCTCGCACACCGTCTGGGCGGGCTCGCACTGGGCGGTTCCGGCGCTGGCCACGCTGGGGGCGCTGCTTTCGGTGGCCTATTCATTTCGCTACATCGTGCATGTCTTCCTCGGCCCCGAGCGCGACGACTATCCCCATCACCCGCACGATCCCGGTTTCGGCATGTGGGCGGGGCCGGCGCTGCTGGCGGCGCTCGTCATCGTCATCGGCGTGGCGCCGTGGCTGGTCGAGCCGCTGGTGCGCAGCTTTGCCGGTGCGGTCACGGCCGGCGATCTGCCCGATTTCCACCTCAAGCTCTGGCATGGCGTCACGCCGGCGCTCTACATGTCGGGCATTGCCGTGCTGGGCGGGGCCGCCCTGCTTCTCGCGCATGGCGGGCTCGCCCGCCTTTGGCAGGCGGCCCCCCGGCCCGAGGCCAAGACGATCTTCGACACGGTTGTGGACAGCGCGGCGCGGGCGGCCCGGGCCTTTACCGACGCGCTCCATGACGGGGCGATCAGCCGGTATCTGGCCATCTTCACGGTCGCGGCGGTCGCGGTGGCGGGCATCTCGTTCCTGGGGGGCAGCTTCGCCGCCGGAGGGCGTGCGTTGCTGGCGGTGGAGATCATTCCCGCGATCGGCTGGCTGCTGCTGGTCGTCGCGACGCTGACCATCGTCGCCGTGCACCGGCGGCGGTTGCTGGCGCTGGTCCTGATGGGGGTCGTGGGGGTGATGATCTCGCTGGGATTCGTTTATATCTCGGCGCCCGATCTGGCGCTCACGCAGCTCACCGTCGAGGTCGTCACGGTCATCCTTCTGCTGCTCGCGCTGAATTTTCTGCCCAAGGAAACCCCGCGCGAAAGCGGTGCGGCGATCCGGCTGCGCGACGGGGTGATCGCCTCCGTCGTGGGCCTCGGCGCGGCCGCGCTGATCTATGCGATCATGACGCGCGATGTGAGCAGCATCTCGCAATTCCACCTCGCCCAGTCCTATTACGGCGGCGGGGGGACCAATGTCGTCAATGTCATCCTGGTGGATTTCCGTGGATTCGACACCTTCGGCGAGATCATCGTGCTGGGAATCGCGGCCCTGTCGATATTCGCGCTGACCGAGGCGCTGCTGGGCGGGCCGGTCTCGCGCCGGCTGGTCAACTGGCGCTACGACATGGCGCGCGCCGGCGACCGGCATCCGCTGATGCTGGTCGTGGCCACGCGCGCGCTGCTGCCCATCGCGCTGGTGGTGGGTGTGTTCATCTTCCTGCGCGGGCACAATCAGCCCGGCGGCGGGTTCATCGCGGGGCTGGTCGTCGCCATCGCCTTCGTGATGCAGTACATGGCCTCGGGTTTCGCCTGGGCGCAGGCGCGGCAGAATTTCCACTATCACGCGACCATCGCCCTCGGGGTGCTCATCGCCGCGCTCACGGGGCTGGGCGCGTGGTTCAACGGCCGGCCCTTCCTGACCAGCGATTTCGGCTACATCACGATTCCGCCGCTGAACGAATTCGAATGGGCCACGGCGATCGCTTTCGACGTGGGGGTGTTCCTCACGGTGGTCGGCTCGGTGATGCTGGCGCTCGCGAGCCTGTCGCGCATCGCGCGTCGTGCGGGCGAGACGGTCAATCTGGAGCCGATGGACGTGGACCCGTCGAAACCGGGCGGGCGCAGCGAAAGGCAGGAGCGCTGACATGGAACTCCTCGTGGCAAGCGCCATCGGCGTGATGACGGCGGCGGGCATCTATCTGATGCTGCGGCTGCGGACCTTTCCGGTTGTGGTCGGGCTGGCGCTGCTGTCGAACGCGGTCAATGTGTTTCTCATCGCCACCGGCCGGCTGGCCGTCAATCAGCCGCCCGTTCTGCGCGATCACGCCGCCAGCGGCACCTATACCGATCCGCTGCCGCAGGCGCTGGTGCTCACCGCGATCGTGATCGCCTTCGGGATGACGGCGCTCGTGGTCATCCTGGCGCTGGGCGCGTTTCTGAGTTCCGAGACCGACCGCATCGACACCACCGACACCGACAGCGCGGCGCGCGAGGAGGGTCAGTCGTGAGTCACTGGATCATCGCGCCCATCGTGCTGCCGGCGCTGATGGCGCCGTTCATCGTGCTCTTCCTGCGCCACGACGTGGGGTTGCAGCGCGTCTTCTCGCTGGCCGCGACGCTCGCCGTGGGCGCGATCGCGCTGGGACTGACCGCCGCCGCCGCGGGCGGGGCGATGGAGGTCTACGAGCTGGGCAACTGGCCGGCGCCCTTCGGCATCGTGCTGGTGCTCGACCGGCTTTCGGCGCTGATGGTGCTTCTCACGGCGGTGCTCGCCATCGGTGTTCTGCTGCACGTCATCGGCACCGGCTGGGACAGACGTGGCCGCCATTTCCATGCGTTGTTCCAGTTTCAGCTCATGGGGCTGTTCGGCGCGATGCTCACCGGAGACCTGTTCAACCTGTTCGTGTTCTTCGAGGTGCTGCTGATCGCCTCCTACGGGCTGATGATCCACGGCGGCGGCACCTATCGGTTGCGGGCCGGCGTGCAATACGTGGTGTTCAATCTGGCGGGCTCGACGCTCTTTCTGTTCGCGCTGGGCACGCTCTACGGCGTGACGGGCACGCTGAACATGGCCGACATGGCGCTGCGCGTGGGCGAGCTGCCCGCCGGCGACACCGCGCTCTTGCGGGTGGGGGCGGTGCTCCTGCTGATGGTCTTCGCGGTCAAGGCCGCCCTCGTCCCGGTGCAGTTCTGGCTGCCGGGAACCTATGCCAACGCGCCCGCGCCCGTGGCGGCCCTGTTCGCGATCATGACGAAGGTGGGCGCCTATGCGATCCTGCGGGTCTATACGCTGATCTTCACGCCCGACCTCGCGGCCACCGGCAGCCTGGCCGGCGACTGGCTGATGCCCGCGGCAATCGTGACCGTGATCGTGGGGATGGTGGGCATCCTCGGGGCACGCGAACTCGCACGACTGGTGTCGTTCTCGGCGATCGGGTCGATGGGCACGCTGCTGGTGGCGATCGCGCTTTTCACTCCCGAGGGCACGGCCGCGGCGCTTTATTACATGATCCACTCCACCTTCGCCGCCGCGGCGCTGTTCCTGATCGTCGATCTCGTCGATGCCCGGCGCGGGGCGACGGGCGGGCGGCTCGTGGACGCGCAGCCCATGGCGCAAGGCGGGCTGGTTGCGGCGTTCTTCTTTGCCGCCGCCATCGCCATGGCCGGATTGCCGCCGCTGTCGGGCTTTCTGGGCAAGCTGCTGGTGCTCGATGCCGCGCGCGGCGCGGCCCAGGTCTGGACGGTCTGGGCGGTGATCCTCGCTACATCGCTTCTGGCGGTGGTGGGGTTCGCGCGGGCCGGCAGCACCCTGTTCTGGAAGCCCCATGCCCTGCCGGCCGAGGAACCGGCGCCGCAAGCGGCCCCCGCCACGACGCTGCCCTTTGTGGCGACGGGGGGCGTTCTCGCCATCATGGCGCTGATGACGGTGTTCGCCGGGCCGCTGACCGGATATCTTCAGGCCACGGCCGCGCAACTCCATACGCCGGCGAACTATATCGACGTGGTGATCGACCCCGAGGCGGTCGCGGACGCCGGCGGCGGCGCGCACGGGGCGGAGGATCATGACGGGGCCGAGCCCGAGACCGGCGACCACCACGAAGGCGAGTGAGATGATGCTGCGCAGACTCTTTCCCCACCCGTTGCTTACCATCGTCCTGGCGATTGTCTGGGTCATGCTGGTCAACACGTTGACGATCAACGCCGTGGTCTTCGGCCTGGGGGTGGGGCTCGTGATCCCGCTGATCACCGCGCCCTACTGGCCCGGCCGGCCAAGGCTGCGTCATCCGGTCAGGATCGCCGAATACATTCTGATCGTGCTTTGGGATATCGTGGTGGCCAATGTTCAGGTGGCCGGCATCGTCTTGTTCAAGCGCAACGCCGATATCCGGCCGGCCTTCATCTCGATCCCGCTGGAGCTGCGCACACCCGAGGCGATCACCGTGCTTGCCGGGACCATAACCATGACACCGGGCACCGTCTCCAGCGACGTGGCCAGGGACGGTCGCAGCCTTCTGGTGCACTGCCTCGACGCGCCCGATCCCGATGCGGTCACCCGGCAGATCAAGGCCCGCTATGAGCGCCGCCTGAAGGAGATTTTCGAATGATCGCTTATGCGCTCTACTTCGCCTTTGGCTGTTTCGGGTTCGCCCTGCTGCTCAATCTCTGGCAGGTCGCCCGTGCCGAACTGATCGCCGACCGGGTGCTCGCGCTCGACACGATCGTCATCAATGTCATCGCGCTGCTGATTCTCTATGGTGTCGCGCGCGGCACAGCCGTCTATTTCGAGGCCTCCATGCTGTTTGCGATGGTCGGTTTCGTCTCCACCGTCGCGTTCTGCAAGTTCATGCTGCGCGGCGACGTCATCGAGTGAGGGTGCCATGGAAACCGCGGCCGAAATCGTGATCGCACTGCTCCTGGTGGTCAGCGGGGTTTTCGGGCTGGTCGGCTCATACGGGCTGATCAAGCTGTCCGATCCGATGATGCGGCTTCACGCGCCCACCAAGGCCACGACGCTTGGCGTGGGCGGCGTGCTCATCGCCTCGATGCTGTATTTTCTCGTCTTCGGCGGTGCGCCATCGTTTCACGAACTGATGATCACGCTGTTTCTTTTCCTTACGGCGCCGGTCTCCGCGCATTTCGTCGCCAAGGCGTTCCTTCACCGCAACATCAGGCGCGAGGAGGTGGTGCCGGCGCGGCACGGCTCGGTCTGGGCCGGCTACAGCCCCGCCGAGGACGCGCCGGCCACGGGCGAGGCCGACGATCGGGTGGAGTGAGCCCGCCACCCTCGTGCGGCCGCCGCGTATGGCGGCGCTTGCCAGCGTGCCGACTGTTGCTAGGATGTACCGAGGATTGTGGAGGACGCCATGACATTTTCCTGCCTTGCCGGCCTCGCCCTCGGCCGCCCCGCGCGGGCGCTGCGCCGCGCCGTCGCCGCCGGGGCGCTCGCGCTCGCTCCG
>PUHN01000035.1 GCA_002967695.1 Rhodobacteraceae bacterium WD3A24
CAGCCGGGCGCCCACGCATCATGCAGGCCGCGCGCCCCGCGCGGCCTTCCGCCAGGTCAGACCAACCGGCACAAAGAAAATGCCCGGATGCGCGGTGGCATCCGGGCCAGGCTTGGTCTGCCCGACAGTTTCTTATTTCTTCCGAAGCGCGGGCCACCGAGGACGGCGCGCGCTTGAGATCCTATTCCGGAAACGTCAGTTCGCTCTTTCGCTTCATCATTGGCGCGAGCCGCTGGCCGTATTCATCCGGTCCTTCCTTTCGCTCCGGTCATCTAAGGTAATGGGGATCAGAGGGGCCAAAGCGTTTTCAGTCCAGTGGCTATAGCTATTGCGGAAGCCGAAGCATTGAGAACGCGAAGAGCGGAAGGATTACGGGTAGCGCTTGTCACTGCGCCACCACAGCTGATGTTTGACGCCTTCAACCGTTTGGTTTGTTTCGCGGAAACGACCTCGTCAAAGCCGTCTGCCCTGATGTTGTCAAGCGTAACATCTTCGCAGTTCTCTAGCCTAATCGCAGCTCTCATACTTTTTCTCCTCAGCTACACCCGCTCGTGCCGCCGCAGGTGTTGCACTTCATGCAGGTGCCGTTGCGCACCAGCGTGTAGTTGCCGCATTCGCCGCAGGGGTCGCCCTCGTAGCCCTGCATCCGCGCGCGGGTGCGGGCATCGGCCTGTCCCATCACGGCGGTGTCGCGGCTGCTGGTGACCTCCATCGCCACGGCCTCCTCGCCGCTGGCGGCATAGCCCACGGCATGGCTCTCGGCATGGCCGCCCTGGAACACCATCAGTTCCTGCGGCAGGCGCTTGCGCAGATAGCCGGTCGAGCTGATCTGCTTGAGCACCTCGAGCGATTTCGACGTCGCCCCCTCGGAGGGCTCCTGGACATTGGCAATGCTCTCGTCCTCGCCCCGGCCCAGGTCGTCGAAGCTCGCGCCCTCGGGCTTCACATGCGCGAGATCCGTGCGATCGAGGTAGCTGACCGCCAGTTCGCGGAAGATGTAGTCGAGGATCGACGTGGCGTTCTTGATGCTGTCGTTGCCCTGCACCATCCCCGCCGGCTCGAACTTGGTGAAGGTGAAGGCGTCGACGAACTCCTCCAGCGGCACGCCGTATTGCAGGCCCACCGACACGGCGATGGCGAAGTTGTTCATCATCGCGCGGAAGCCGGCGCCCTCCTTGTGCATGTCGATGAAGATCTCGCCGAGGTTGCCGTCCTCGTATTCGCCCGTGCGCAGATACACCTTGTGGCCGCCCACGACCGCCTTTTGCGTGTAGCCCTTGCGCCGCTGGGGCAGCTTCTCGCGCTGGCGCTGGACGACCTCCTTGACGATGATCTTCTCGACCACCTTCTCGGCCAGCGTCGCGGCCTTCTCGCGCGTGCTGCCCGACTCGAGCGCCTCGGCGGCCTCCTCGTCGTCCTCGACGAGGGCTGCGGCCAGCGGCTGGCTCAGCTTGGAGCCGTCGCGGTAGAGCGCGTTGGCCTTCACCCCCAGCCTCCAGGACAGCTCGTAGGCCGCCAGCGTCTCCTCGATCGTGGCCGAGTTGGGCATGTTGATCGTCTTGGAGATCGCGCCCGAGATGAAGCTCTGCGCCGCCGCCATCATGCGGATATGGCTATCCACCGACAAAAACCGCGTGCCGGTCTTGCCGCAGGGGTTGGCGCAGTCGAACACCTCGTAATGCTCGGGCCTCAGATGCGGCGCGCCCTCCAGCGTCATCGTCCCGCAGACATGGTCGTTGGCCGCCTCGATCTGCTTGCGCGAAAAGCCCAGGTGCCGCAGCAGGTCGAACGAGGGGTCGTTGATCTTTTCCGACGGGATTCCAAGGGTTTCGCGGCAGAACCTCTCGCCCAGCGTCCACTGGTTGAAGACAAAGCGGATGTCGAACGCCGCCGGCAGCGCCGCCTCGATCTTGTCGATCTCCTGCGGGCCGAAGCCGTGGCCGACCAGCGCCTGCCGGTTGATGCCGGGGCAGTTCTCCAGCGACCCGGTGCCCACGGCATGGGCCGTGATCTCGTCGATCTGCGCCTCGCTGTAGCCCAGCGACCGCAGCCCGGCGGGAACCGCGCGGTTGATGATCTTGAAATAGCCGCCGCCGGCCAGCTTCTTGAACTTCACCAGCGCGAAATCGGGCTCGATCCCGGTGGTGTCGCAGTCCATCACCAGCCCGATCGTGCCGGTCGGCGCGATGACGGTGGCCTGCGCGTTGCGGTAGCCGTGCCGCTCGCCCAGCGACAGCGCCTCGTCCCAGGCCGAGCGCGCCAGTTCGACCAGCGCGGGCTCGGGGCAGTTGGCCGCGTCCAGCGGGACGGGTGCGACGTTGACCTCCTCATAGCCCGTGCCCTCGCCATGCGCGGCGCGGCGGTGGTTGCGGATGACGCGCAGCATGTTCTCGGCGTTCCTGGCATGGCCCGGGAACGCGCCCAGCTCGCCGGCCATCTCGGCCGATGTGGCGTAGGACACGCCGGTCATCAGCGCCGTCAGCGCACCGCCCAGGGCGCGGCCCGCATCGCTGTCATAGCCCAGCCCCATGCTCATCAGCAGCCCGCCGATGTTGGCATAGCCCAGCCCCAGCGTGCGGAAATCAAAGGACCGCTGCGCGATCTCGCGCGAGGGGAACTGCGCCATCGCCACGCTGATCTCCAGCGTGACCGTCCACAGCCGCGTGGCGTGCATGTAGGCCTCGGCGTCGAAGCGGCCGTCGCGGTAGAAGGCCAGCAAGTTCATCGAGGCGAGGTTGCACGCCGTGTCGTCGAGGAACATGTATTCCGAACACGGGTTGGAGCCGCGGATCGCGCCATCCTCGGGGCAGGTGTGCCAGGCGTTGACGGTGTCGTGGAACTGGATGCCCGGATCGGCGCAGGCCCATGCGGCGTGGCCCACCTGGTCCCACAGCTCGCGCGCCTTGACTGTGCGCGCGACGGCGCCGTCGGTGCGGCGGATCAGCGCCCAGTCGTCGTCGTTCTTCACGGCGTCCAGAAAGGCGTCGGTCACCCGCACCGAGTTGTTCGAGTTCTGCCCCGAAACCGTGACATAGGCCTCCGAGTCCCAGTCGGTGTCGTAGGTGGGAAACTCGATGCCGGTATAGCCCTGCCGCGCGTATTGCAGGACGCGGTTGATGTAGGTCTCGGGGATCAACGCGCGCTTGGCCGCGCGGATCGCCGATTTCAGGCCCGCGTTCTTCGCCGGGTCTGCGGCGTCGGCCGCATCGCCGTCCCATTGCCGGATGGCCGCGAAGATCTCGTTGAGCTGGCGCTCATGCGTCTTGGAGCCGGCGACGAGGCTGGCGACCTTCTGCTCCTCGATCACCTTCCAGTTGATGAACTCCTCGATGTCGGGGTGGTCCATGTCGGCGATGACCATCTTGGCCGCGCGCCGCGTCGTTCCGCCCGACTTGATCGCGCCCGCGGCCCGGTCGCCGATGCGCAGGAAGCCCATCAGTCCCGACGACTTGCCCCCGCCCGACAGCGGCTCGCCCTCGCCGCGCAGGCTGGAGAAGTTGGTGCCGGTGCCCGAGCCGTACTTGAACAGCCGTGCCTCGCGCACCCAGAGGTCCATGATGCCGCCGTCATTGACCAGGTCGTCGCTGACCGACTGGATGAAGCAGGCATGGGGCTGCGGGTGTTCGTAGGCCGATTTCGACTTGGTCAGCTTGCCCGTGGCGGGATCGACGTAGAAATGCCCCTGGCTGGGCCCGTCGATGCCGTAGGCCCAGTGCAGCCCGGTGTTGAACCACTGCGGCGAGTTCGGCGCAGCCATCTGCCGGGCCAGCATGAAACGCATCTCGTCGAAATAGGCGCGCGCGTCCTCCTCGGTGGTGAAGTAGCCGCCCTTCCAGCCCCAGTAGGCCCAGGCGCCAGCGAGCCGGTCAAACACCTGCCGCGCGCTGGTCTCGCCGGCGTAACGCTCGTTCTCGGGCAGCTCGGCCAGCGCCGCCTCGTCGGGTGCCGAGCGCCACAGGAACTCCGGCACGCCCTTCTCCTTCACGCGCTTGAGCCGCGCGGCCACGCCGGCCTTGCGGAAATACTTCTGCGCAAGCACGTCCGAGGCCACCTGGCTCCAGCTTTTCGGCACTTCGACGGCGCCGTTGCTGAACACGACCGTGCCGTCGGGGTTGCGGATCTCCGACGCCGTGGTGGTGAACTCGATGGCCGCATAGGCGTCCTGCCCGGCGGTGGTGAACTTGCGTTCGATCTTCATTCTGCCCCGTCCTTCGTGTCCCGGTGCGCCGCGCGGCTGGACCCTCTGGCGTGGCCATGGTGCCCGCGCGGCACGATTGCGTTTCAGAACTCGCCCATGGCGCGACCGGCCGGCGCGGGCCTGCAGCCACACGCCATCCGACGGGCCGATATGGCCGCCATGTTCTGTTGAGCCCTGTGCGCCGGCGGTCGCACTACATTTTGTGGCCCATCCGCCGGCCAACACAATCTGGCGCATTCGCATGCTCAGGGTCAACGGAAATATTAACACCGCGCCGGGCGATTTTGCGTTGACGGCGGCGGGATTCGGCGTTCCGCGCTGCAGTGCAGGAAGCGCGGGCGCGGGCCGCGCGTGGCACACCCCTCGGTTGTTCGCGCGCCCGAAAACCTCGCCGGTTCCGTTATTTGCCCGGCAATGCTCGACCGATGCCGCAGCCGGGCCGGCGGGCGCGTGGGCGGGGCACGATTCGGCCGGCGCGCCTGCCGGCCGGGCAGGGCGTGCCGGCGCGTCGCGCGACGCCATCACACCGGCCCGCGCGACGCGGCGGCTGATGACCCGATCAGATGATGCAGCTGGCTGGGGTGGCAGGATTCGAACCTGCGGTACACGGTACCAAAAACCGCTGCCTTACCACTTGGCTACACCCCAACTGCGGCGCTTCTTACTCAACGCCCGTGAGCCTCGCAACCCAAAAATCCGCCGCCCGGCCGGGCCGCCGCGATCAGGCCGAGACCTGTTCGCGCAGGATCGCCGCGGTCATCGACAGCATCAGGTAGATGCCGGCGAAGATCAGCAGGGCAAGCGCGGTGTTCTCGAAGGCGCGCGGATAGGTGGGTTCGTCGGGGGCGGTGGGCTCGACCCCCATGGAGAGATAGCGGACCTGGCGGTTGGCCTCGGCGCGCGCCGCCTCGAGCTGCTGCATGGATTGCGAGAGCATCATCTGGCGCGTCTGAACATCGGACTCGGCCATGGCCAGCTCGCTGGAGATGCGCGCCAGCGACGCCGACTCGCCGGAGTTCCGCGTCAGGTTGGCCCGCAGCGAGGCGATCTCCTCGCGCAGGGCCTCGATGCGCCGCTCCAGCGGTCTGACGCGCGCCTCGCTGGGGCTGGGGTTGGACAGAAGCTGCTGGAGTTCGAGCCGCTCCTGGGTGAGCTGCGACTGCAATGACGAGATCTGGTTGGTCAGCAGGGAGACCTCCACGTCGCTCGACAGCACGTCGTAGCGTTCCTGCAGTTCCACGACGCGGCTCTGGGCCTCCTGCATGCGCTGCTCGGCCTCTTGCATCATCTCGCGCGCGCCCTGCATCTGGTCTTCGCGCATGCGCCGGGTGAGCTGGTCGACCTGTTCCTCGGCATAGCCGATCAGCGCGCGCGAGAATTCCGCGCTGACCTGCGGATCGGCGGCGATGACCTCCATGCGCACGATGCCTTCGGTCGGATCGTAGCCGATCTGGACCATGTCCTGATAGAGATCATAGGCGGCCTCGTCGCTGGCGTCGGGGGCGAGCCGCAGGAGCGGGTCGATACCGTCCCCGCTGAAATGGGCCTTGAAGCCGTGATCTGCGTTGAGCCTTAGCATCGCCTCGCGCGATTGCAGATAGCTCTGCACGGTAATCGAATCCTGCGAGGTCGCCATCGCCGTGCCGGAAAACAGCGAGGCCGCCCCGCCGGCGGGCTGCGGCACATCGGCCTGCTGGATGACGAATTCGGAGTGCGTGGCGTAAAGCGGCGTGGCGACCGCGTAATAATAATAGCCCGCCACCAGCGTCGGCAGCAGGACGAAGGCCATCAGCCGCGCCGCCAGAAGGACGAGCCGCCGCCGGCGGCGACGGGCGATGTCGCGCTGGATCTTCTCAAGTTCGCTGTTGCGTCGACTCGGGGGCGGCGCGAATTCGGTGCTCGGCGTCCGGGGTTCCTGGTAGGTCTGGGGAAGCTGGGCCACGTTCGAGCCGTCCGCGCGCGTCTCGTCATTGACGACGAGGTCGAGCATGTTGGCGCGCTTGAACGGGTCTATCCCCCGCTGGCGCAGCAGGCGGACCGCGTCGAGGTCGGACTCCGGCGTTATCCCATGTTTCTGGGCCACGCGGCGGGCCATGCGAAGCTGGCGGCCGGTGAGCCCCTCGGCGCGGATGGCGTCGCGTTCCGCCTCGGCGGAGGTGTCGGGCTGCGCGGGCGCCGCGCCGGCCATCGCGGCATCGCCGGACGCGGCCTGCGGCCCCGGCGCCTCCTCCGCCCCGTCGGTGCGGGCGAACGGCACGTCGCTGCGGCGGATGCGAAAGAGCTTGGCCTTAGGCTTCATAGTCATACATCCGTTTCGCTTCCTCCAGCGTGTCGAATATGTCGAGCTGGCCGTGGTGGAGCACCGCCGCCGAACGGCAGAACTTCTCCAGCGTCTCGGGCTGGTGCGAGACGACGACGACGGTCGCCTCGGCGAGCCGTTCGCGCAGGATACGGCCGGCCCGGCGGTTGAAGGCGACGTCGGTCGTCGTCGGCATGCCCTCGTCGATCAGGTAGATGTCGAAATCGAGCGCCAGCATCAGCGAGAAGTTGAAGCGCGCCCGCATGCCCTGGCTGTAGGTGCCCACGGGCATGTCGAAATATTCGTCGATATCGGCCATCCAGCGGCAGAAAGCCTCCAGATAGTCGGGGTCGAGCCGGTAGAGCCGCGCGATGTAGCGCGCGTTTTCCGTCCCGGTATGGCGGTTGACCACCCCGCCCATGAAGCCCAGCGGAAACGACACCCGGCAGCCGCGCCGGATCTCGCCCTCGTCGGGTTTCTCCAGCCCCGCCATCATGTTGATGATCGTCGTCTTGCCGGTGCCGTTGGGTGCGAGGATGCCCAGCGAATTGCCCAGTTCTACGCGGAAGGAGGCCCGGTCGAGGATGACCTTGCGCTGCCGTCCGGTCCAGAACGACTTGCTGACATTGCGGAATTCTAGCATCGCAGCGCTCCGGCAATCCTGGGCCCGCCGGCCGGTACCGCGGGCGCGGGGCGGCGGGCGGATCAGGGGCAGGTCTAGTCGCCCAGTTGGGCCACAATATGTCGTAAAAATCCCCTGATTGGGTTAGATATGGGCGCATCCTGTGGCTTGCAAGGCGCGCCCGGCCCGGCCGCGCGGCCCGTTTGCGCCGCCCGCGCGGCTGGGCTATGAGCGGAACATGCCATCCGCGCCCGCCGCCCACACCCACGATCTCGCCCGGCGCATCGAAGCCTGCCGGCTGTGCGCGGGGCGCTTCGCCCGCACCCGCACCGCCCATGCGCCGCGCCCCGTGGTGTGGTTCGCGCCCAGCGCGCGGCTGCTGGTCGCCGGGCAGGCCCCCGGCCAGCGGGTTCACGCCTCCGGACGCCCCTTCACCGACCCGTCGGGCGACAGGCTGCGCGACTGGACTGGGCTGGAGGAGTCCGTTTTCTACGACATCCGGCGTGTCGCGATCGTGCCCATGGCATTCTGCTTTCCCGGCTACGATGACCGTGGTGCCGACCTGCCGCCGCCGCCGGTCTGCGCGCGGACCTGGCACACGCAGGTGATGGCCGCGCTGCCGGCGCTGCGGCTGATCCTTCTGGTCGGCGGGGCGGCGCAGCGCTGGCATCTGGGCACGCGGGCAGGCGTGACCGAGACGGTCGCGGACTGGCGCGCACGGGCCTTTCCGGCGGAGGGGCCGCGGGTCTTTCCCCTGCCGCACCCGTCCTGGCGCAACACCGCCTGGCTGCGGCGCAATCCGTGGTTTGCAGCCGAGCTCGTCCCCGAGCTGCGCCGCGCCGTCCGCGAGGTGATGGACGAATGACGACTCCGCTCGATTCCGCCCGCGCCGCGATGGACGCCGCGCCTGACGACGACGCGGCGCGGCTGGCCTTTTACGCGCGCATCGCCGACGGCGAGCTTTTGCTGCTGCTCGAGGAGGAGGCGCGCGACGACAGGCTGAGCCCACGCGTCTTTCCGCTCGACTCGGGCCCGGTGGTACTTTTGTTCGACAGCGAGGAACGCCTCGCGGCCTTTGCCGGGGCGGCGGTGCCCTATGCGGCGCTGCCGGGCCGGGTGCTTGCGCGCATGCTGGCGGGGCAGGGACTCGGGGCGGGGCTCAACCTCGGGGTGGCGCCCTCTTCGGCGCTGCTGCCGCCCGAGGCGATGGACTGGCTGGCGGGGATGGTCGCCGAGGCCCCGCGCGAGATCACCGCGCGGCCGCGCGCGCTGCACCCGCCGGAAGGGCTGCCCGAGGCGCTGCTGGTCGAGCTCGACGGCCGGCTCGCGCGCGCGGCCGGTCTGGCCGAGGCGGCGTGGCTGGCGCGGGTGGAGTATGAAGACGGCACCGAGGGGCATCTGCTGGCCTTTGCCGGGGCGTACGAGGGCACCGGCCGGACGCTTGCGCAGGCCGTCGGCGAGGCCGCGCGGTTTTGCGGCCTCGATGACGGGACTCTCGACGTCGCCTTTCCCTCGGCTCACGATCCGCTGCTGGAGCGCATCGCGCGAGTCGGGCTGCGCTTCGATCTGCCGGCGCCCCCGGCGGCGCCCGCGCCCGAGCCTCCGCCGGGGCACGACCCGCGCAAGCCGCCCAAACTTCGGTAAACGGAGGGTGCGACGATTTCGCGGCATTATATTCGCCGTGCCCACTTCGGTGAGCAATAGAAGTGGGGTAGGGAGCAAAGCCAATGTCGAAGCTGTCCAACGAGCACTTCCACGACGAGCAAGCCGCTTACGGCTAGATCGAGGCGCGCGTGTGGCGGAATGGCCTGACCTGCCCCAAGTGCGAAGACCTCATAGCGCGTCTGAACCATGCCCGATTCTGGGTGATCCGTCCTGATCGAGCGGCGCGGGTGTCGGTGTCGCGCGCGGCGACACCGTCGGTGAGTGTGACCCCTTCGATGACCTGTGGCAACTGGTTCGCGAGAGGTGGTTCCGGAAATCTGAACAGCCGGGGTAAGTGGTTTTTCCGTGCAACAGCGGCATGATGCTGCGAGCAAGGAGAAGCCGATGGCAAGACGGCCGCGCCGGAACCACAGCGCGGCATTCAAGGCGAAAGTGGCAGTGACCGCGATCAAGGGCGCGAAGGCCCTGATCGAACTGGCGCAGGTTTTCGACGTCCATCCGAACCAGATCAAGCAGTGGCGCGACCAGCTACTTGAGGGCGCGACCGGGGTGTTTGGTGATGGCCCGGATGCTGAACCGCACGATAAAGGAGGCCACCGCGAAGCGCTTCCACTATGACAGCCACGACCAGCTGCGCACGCATCTCGCGGACTTCATGGCAGCCTACAACTTCGCCCGTCGGCTCAAGACCCTGGGCGGCCTCACGCCATACGAATACATCTGCAAGGTCTGGACGTCAGAGCCCGATCGACTCATCCTCGATCCGATCCACCAGATGCCGGGACTGAACACCCAAATTCACACATCCAGTTCCTCCACGAAGCGCGCATTTTCCTGAATGTACTGGAAGCGCGATTCCGGCTTCTTGCCCATCAGGCGTTCGACCAGCTCGCCGGTCTCGCCGGGCATGTCCTCGTCGATGCTCACGCGGATCAGGCGGCGGGTTGCCGGGTTCATGGTCGTCTCCTTGAGGTCTTTCGCGTCCATCTCGCCCAGGCCCTTGAAACGGCTGACCTCGACCTTGCCCTTGCCGCCCAGCCCCTTGGCCAGCCAGGCGTCCTTTTCCGCCTCGTCGAGGGCGTAGATGCGCGTCGCGCCCTGGGTGAGGCGGAACAGCGGCGGGCAGGCCAGATAGAGATGGCCCTGATCGACCAGCGGGCGCATCTGGGAGTAGAAGAACGTCATCAAGAGCGCCGCGATATGGGCGCCATCCACATCGGCGTCGGTCATGATGATGATGCGGTCATAGCGCAGATCGTCGATGCGGAACTTCGTGCCCAGCCCCACGCCCAGCGCCTGGCACAGGTCGTTTATCTCCTGATTCTGGCCCAGCTTCGACGACGCCGCGCCCAGCACGTTGAGGATCTTGCCGCGCAGGGGCAGCAGCGCCTGATTGGTGCGCGCCCGCGCGGCCTTGGCCGAGCCGCCCGCCGAGTCGCCCTCGACGATGAACAGCTCGGTTCCCGCGCGGTTGGTCGCGGTGCAGTCCACCAGCTTGCCGGGCAGGCGCAGCCTGCGGGTGGCCGACTTGCGCGACGTCTCCTTTTCCTGCTTGCGGCGCTGGCGCTCCTCGGCGCGCAGGACCAGGTAGTCGAGAATGGCGCCGGCGGCCTTGGGGTCGGCGGCCAGCCAGTTGTCGAAATGGTCGCGCACCGCGCCCTCGACCAGCTTGGCCGCCTCGGCGGTGGCCAGCCGGTCCTTCGTCTGGCCGACGAATTCGGGCTCGCGGATGAAGCACGAGACCAGCGCGCAGCCCCCCGCGAAGAGATCCTCGCGGGTGATCTGCGCGGCCTTGCGGTTGCCGGCCAGTTCGCCATAGGCGCGGATGCCCTTTAGGATGGCCGCCCAGAAGCCCTGTTCATGCGTGCCGCCCTCGGGCGTGGGGACGGTGTTGCAGTAGCTCTGGATGAACCCGTCGCGCCCGGGCGACCAGTTGATCGCCCACTCGACCGAGCCGGGGCGGGCGAACTTCTCTTCGAAGCTGACCTTTCCGGCGAAGGGCCGGGTGGCGTAGGTCGAGTCGCCGGAAAGCTGCTCGTCAAGGTAGTCGGCCAGCCCGCCGGGAAAGCGAAAGCTCGCCTCCATCGGCGTGTCGCCGTCCTCGAGCGCCGATTTCCAGCGGATCTCGACGCCCGAGAAGAGATAGGCCTTGGAGCGGGCGAGCTTGAACAGCCGCGCCGGGCGCAGGCTCAGATTGCCGAAAATCTCGGGGTCGGGGTGAAAGGTGATGGTGGTGCCGCGCCGGTTTGGCGCGGGGCCGGCCTTCTCGACGGGGCCCAGCGGCAGGCCGCGGGCGAAGTCCTGCACGAACAGCTCGCGACCCCGCGCGACCTCCACGCGCATGCGGTCCGACAGCGCGTTGACCACGCTGGCGCCAACGCCGTGCAGGCCGCCCGAGGTGGCATAGGCCTTGCCGCCGAACTTGCCGCCGGCATGCAGCGTGCACAGGATCACTTCCAGCGCCGACCTGTCGGGGAATTTCGGGTGCGGATCGACGGGAATCCCGCGGCCGTTGTCGCGGATGGTGATCGCGCCGTCGGCGTGCAGCTCGACCTCGATGCGGCTGGCATGGCCCGCGACAGCCTCGTCCATGGCGTTGTCGAGAACCTCGGCGACAAGGTGGTGCAGGGCCCGCTCGTCGGTGCCGCCGATATACATGCCGGGGCGTTTGCGCACCGGTTCGAGGCCTTCGAGCACCTCGATGGAATGGGCATCATAGCTGGAGTCGTCGCGGCCTGAGAGGAGATCGTCGGCGGGCATGGGCTGCTCTTTTCTGGTCTTGCCTGGAGGAGGTCAGGGTAAAGCACGGCCGGGGCAGGGGACAAGGCCGCGCGCACCCGGCCGCCGCACCGTCGAACGACCGCCGGGGGATGCAGGCGGGACACTCCAGCGGCGCCGGAGCGTCCCGTGGCGGGTATCGCGGAAGGTTACCTGAAGCGCGACCAGGCGTCCTTGATCGCCTTGTTCATCGACTCGATCGATTCCTCGGCGCCGCGCCTGATGTCCTCCCAGGCCGATTCCCCGGCAGCGCGCAGCTTGCGCAGCTCGGCCTCGGCATCGTCCTGCTTGCGGCGCAGGCGCTTGATCTCCTCGTCGTAACGGGCCTCGGCGTCGGCGCTGGCCGATCGGGCCTGTGCCTCCATCTTGTCGATCTCGGCCTTCCATTCCGCGATGCGGGCTTCGAGTTTCTTCTGATAGGCGGTCTTGTCGGTCATCGCATTTCCTCTCCACGCGGCGGCGTCGGGCTTGTACGCGCCGCCTCTTCGGCCTAGCTGACGAGCCTAGCACGGTTTGACGAGGGAATGCAGCCATGTGGGACGAACGCTTTGCCACGCCCGATTATCTGTTCGGCACCGAGCCGGCCGATTTTCTCATCCGCGAGGGCTGGCGGATTCCCGCGGGCGCGCGGGTGCTGGCGGTGGCCGATGGCGAGGGGCGCAACTCGGTCTGGCTGGCGCGGCAGGGCCACAGTGTCGTGGCGATGGATTCCTCGGCCGTGGGGCTGGACAAGGCGCGCAAGCTGGCCGCCGGGGCGGGCGTGGCGGTCGATTTCCACCACGCCGACATCGCCGATTGGCCGTGGACGTCTGCGGCCTATGACGCGGTCGTCGCGGTCTTCATCCAGTTCGCCGCGCCCGCCCTGCGCGAGGCCATCTTCGCGGGAATGGCGCGCACCCTGAAGCCCGGCGGGCTGCTTCTGCTGCACGGCTACGCGCCCCGGCAGGTCGATTACGGCACTGGCGGGCCCCCGGCGCGCGAGAACATGTACACGCTGCCCATGCTGCACGCGGCCTTGCCGGGCTGGGAGATCCTGCACGAGGCCGATTACGACGCCGAGATCCACGAGGGCACGGGGCATTCCGGCGTTTCGGGGCTGATCGACTTCGTCGCCCGCAAGCCGGGCTGAGGGTGCGGCTTGCCAGCGCCGCGGGGTGCGGCTAAGCGCGGGGGATGACCGACACCGCCGCCCTCAGCCCGCAGCCCGCCCGCACCCATCTGCGCGCCGCGCTGGTGCTGGGGCTGCCGCTGGTGGGCAGCCATCTGGCGCAGTTCGCGCTGCAGATCACCGATACGCTGATGCTGGGCTGGTACGGGGTCGAGTCCCTGGCGGGCGGGGTGCTGGGCACGACGGTCTTCTTCACCATCTTCATCTTCGGCACGGGGTTTGCGAACGCCGTCATGCCGATGGTGGCCACCGCCGCGGCCGCGGGCGCGCCGGACGAGGTGCGCCGGGCCACGCGCATGGGGATGTGGCTGTCGGCGGGCTTCGCGGCGCTGATGCTGCCGGTGATGTGGTGGTCGGGCCCGCTCTTGCGGCTGCTCGGTCAGCCGGACGTGGCCGTGGGGCTTGCACAGGACTATCTGCGCATTGCCGGCTGGGGCATGGCGCCGGCACTGGTGGTGATGGTGCTCAAGAGCCATCTCGCCGCGCTGGAACGCACGCAGGTGGTGCTGTGGGTCACGGTGGCGGCCGTGATCCTGAACGCCGCCATCAACTGGGCCTTCATCTTCGGCAACTGGGGCGCGCCGGAACTGGGCGTTCGGGGCGCGGCGCTGGCCTCGGTGGTGGTGCAGACGGCAACGGCGGCCGCGCTGGCGGCCTATTCCGGCTGGCTGCCCGCGTTGCGGCGCTATGCCCTGTTCGCGCGGCTGTGGCGGCCCGACGCGGTGGCGCTGGCGCGGGTGTTCCGCATCGGCTGGCCGATCGGGCTGGCATTGCTGGCCGAGAGCGGGCTGTTCGCGGCGACATCGATCCTTATGGGCTGGATCGGCACGCGCGAGCTGGCCGCCCACGGCATCTCCATCGAGATCACGGCGATGGTCTTCATGATCCATCTGGGGCTGTCGAACGCGGCGACGGTGATGGTGGGGCGCGCCCGCGGGCGCGGCGACGCGGACGGGCTGCGGCTGGGCGCGCTGGTGGCCTGTGCATTGTCGGCGGGCGTCGCGCTTGCGACGATGGTGCTCTACGTGGCTGCGCCCGCGGCGCTGATCGGGCTTTTCGTCGCGCCCGACGACCCGGCGCGGCCCGCGATCATCGCCATCGGGGTGCCCTTCATCCTGGTGGCGGCGGTGTTTCAGCTTGCCGACTCCGCGCAGGTGATGGCGATGGGCCTTCTGCGGGGGCTGCAGGACACGCGCGTGCCGATGGTGATCGCCACCATCGCGTACTGGGTGCTGGGCATTCCTGCCAGCTGGGTGCTGGGCTTTCCGCTGGGGCTGGGCGGTGTCGGCGTGTGGCTGGGGCTGGTGCTGGGGCTGAGTGTCGCCGCTGTACTGCTGATGACCCGTTTCTGGCGCCGCGCCCCGCGCCCGGCCTGACGGGCCGGGCGCGCGATCAGCTTTCGCTTTCGCCCTCGTCGGCCTCGTCGCCGGCCTCGGCGATGCGTGCGACGGAGACGACCTCTTCACCCTTGCCCGTGTCGAAGACCTTGACGCCGCCGGCCGAACGCGAGCGGAAGGAAATGCCCCCGACCGGCACGCGGATCGACTGGCCGCGCGAGGTGGCCAGCATGATCTGGTCATTCGCCTCGACGGGAAAGGCCGCCACCAGCCGGCCGCCACGCATCGCGCGGTCCATCGCCGCGACACCCTGGCCGCCGCGCCCGCGCACCGGATAGCCGTGGCTCGACGACAGTTTGCCTGTCCCGCGCGCGGTGATCGTCAGGATCAGATCCTCGGCCGCCGACATCCGGGCGTAGCGCTCGGGCGAAAGCTGGCCGGCCTCGGCGGCCTCGTCGTCATCCTCGGCCTCGGCGCCGTCATCGAGCGCCCCCTCGACGGCGCGGCGCATCTTGAGATAGGCGGCGCGTTCCCCGGCGGTGGCCTCGAAATGGCCGATGATCGCCATCGAGACGACCTCGTCGCCCTCGGCCAGCCGGATGCCGCGCACCCCGGTCGAGTCGCGCCCCTTGAACACGCGCACATCGGTGGCGGGAAAGCGGATCGCCCGGCCCATCGCGGTGACCAGCATCACGTCGTCTTCGTCGTCGCAGATGCGCGCATTGACCAGGCTGACGCCCTCGGGCAGGCGCATCGCGATCTTGCCGTTGCGCATGACATTGGTGAAGTCCGACAGCCGGTTGCGCCGCACGTTGCCGGCGGAGGTGGCGAACATGATGGCGAGCTTGTCCCACTCCTCCTCAGCCTTGTCGACGGGCATGATCGCCGCGATGGATACGCCCGAGGCGATGGGCAGGATGTTGACGATGGCCTTGCCGCGCGCGTTGCGCCCGGCCAGCGGCAGCCGCCATGTCTTGAGCTTGTAGACCATCCCGTCGGTGGTGAAGAAGAGAAGCTGCGTGTGGGTGTTGGCCACGAACAGCGAGGTGACGACATCGTCATCCTTGGTGGCCATCCCCGACAGCCCCTTGCCGCCGCGCTTCTGCGCGCGGTAGTCGGCCAGCGGCGTGCGCTTGATGTAGCCCGACTGGGTGACGGTGACGACCATGTCCTCGCGCTCGATGAGGTCCTCGTCCTCCATGTCGCCGGACCAGTCCATGATCTCGGTCCGCCGCGGGACGGCGTAATTGTCGCGCACCTCGCGCAGCTCGTCGCCGATGATGGCCATGATCCGCTCGCGCGAGCGCAGGATATCGAGGTAGTCCTTGATCTTGGCGGCGAGATCCTCGAGTTCGTCGGTGACCTCCTGCACGCCCATCGCCGTCAGCCGCTGCAGGCGCAGGTCGAGGATGGCGCGGGCCTGGGTTTCCGACAGGTTGTAGGTGCCGTCCTCGTTCATCTTGTGGGTCGGGTCGTCGATGAGCCGGATGTATTCGGCGATGTCCGCGGCGGGCCAGCGTCGCTCCTTGAGCCGTTGGCGGGCCTCGGCCGGGTCGGCCGAGCTGCGGATCGTGGCGACGACCTCGTCGACATTGGAGACCGCCACCGCCAGCCCGCACAGCACATGGCTGCGCTCGCGCGCCTTGCGCAGGTCGAAGGCGGTGCGCCGCGCGACGACCTCCTCGCGGAAGGTGATGAAATGCGACAGGAAATCGCGCAATGTGAGCTGCTCGGGGCGGCCGCCGTTGAGCGCGAGCATGTTGCAGCCGAAATGCACCTGCATCGGCGTGAAACGGAAGAGCTGGTTGAGCACCACGTCGGGCGTGGCGTCGCGCTTGAGCTCGATCACCACGCGCACGCCGGTGCGGTCGGACTCGTCCTGGACATGGGCGATGCCCTCGATCTTGCGGTCGCGCACCGACTCGGCGATCTTCTCGACCATCGTCGACTTGTTCACCTGGAAGGGGATCTCGTCGATGACGATGGCGAAGCGTTCCTTGCGCGGCTCCTCGATATGGGTGCGCGCGCGCAGGATGACCGAGCCGCGCCCGTCGATATAGGCCTTGCGCGCCCCCGAGCGCCCCAGAATGATCCCGCCTGTCGGAAAATCCGGCGCCGGGATATGGGCCATGAGCTGTTCGCTGGTCAGATCGGGTTCCTCGATCAGCGCCAGCGTGGCCTCGACCACCTCGCCCAGATTGTGCGGCGGGATGTTGGTGGCCATGCCGACCGCGATGCCGCCCGCACCGTTGACCAGCATGTTGGGATAGCGCGCGGGCAGGACGGTGGGCTCGCGGTCCTGGCCGTCATAGTTGTCCTGGTAGTCCACCGTCTCCTTGCCGATATCGGCGAGAAGCGCCTGTGCGGGCCGGTCCATGCGCACTTCGGTGTATCGCATCGCCGCGGCGTTGTCGCCGTCCATCGAGCCGAAATTGCCCTGCCCGTCGAGCAGCTTGAGCGACATCGAGAAGGGCTGCGCCAGCCGCACCAGCGCGTCATAGACCGCCGAGTCGCCGTGCGGGTGATACTTGCCGATCACGTCGCCGACCACGCGCGCCGACTTGCGATAGGGCTTGTCATGGGTGAAGCCGTTCATGTGCATCGAGAACAGGATGCGCCGATGCACCGGCTTGAGCCCGTCGCGCAGATCGGGGATGGCGCGGCTCACGATCACGCTCATCGCGTAGTCGAGATACGAGGCGCGCATCTCCTCGGCGATCGAGACGGTTCGGCCGCCGGGCGTGGTTTCGCCTTCGTCGTCAGGGGGTTGGGGCGTGTCGCTCACGTGCTGCTCGCCTTGTTTTGAGCCCTACAATATCTGGTTGGCGGCAGTATAGACGAACCTTCATATGGGGTGCAATGGGCGCTCCGCCGCATTCCGGCAGCCGCCATGGACGAGTGATAACATACTGTTTTTGTTGAAAAGAAATTTTTCCACGGCATCATCGGGGGACAAGTTGAACAAGGAGGCGCAAAATGCCCGAGTCGGATGTCGAACTGATGCTCAAGGGATACGGCCTGACCACGGCCGAGATGTTCTATCGCATGCCGGACCATCGCAGCGTCCTCAACACCTTCGTCTGGCAGGATTACGACCTCGCCCCCGATTATCCGCGCCTGTTCGAGTTCATCGAGTTCTGGCAGGAGGAGATCGAGGGCCCGCTGCATTCGGTGCGCTTTACCCACCGCAAACTGATCGCGCCGGGCGAATGGCGCAACGTCACCGGCGAGTTCCACGTCCACTGAGCGCGCGCCGCGCCGCCCACAGCCAGACCGCCGCCAGCGCGAAGGAGGCCAGCGCGTTCCACGAGGCCATCGACAGGCCCAGCATCTGCCAGGCGACCTCGTCGCAGCGCACCACCGGCGCGGCCATGATCTGGTCGAGCAGCTCGCCCGAGCTCATGCCCTGGATGTCGCCGCCGCCCGAGCAGGCCTGCGGGCCCTCCCACCAGCCGCGCTCGACTCCGGTATGATAGACGCCGATGGCACCGCTCGCAGCCGGGGCCACGGCGCCGGCCAGCGCCGGCAGCGCGCCGGGCAGGACAAGCGCGAGGCCACCGATCGCGATCGCGGCCAGATGCGGCCAGCGCTGCCAGATGCACAGCTCGCAAGGGGGCAGGCCGCCCAGATGCTCAAACATCAGCGCGCCTGCCAGAAGCGCCGCCGAGCCGCCGGCGGCCACAAGGATCAGGATCGTGCGCGTCGTTTGCATCACATGTACCTCACAATGGCGAACCCGCCCGCTAGGAGCAGCACGAAAAGGGTGAAGAGCAGCGTCAGCCGGCGCTCGATGAAGTCGCGCACCGGCGCGCCGAAACGCCAGAGCAACGCTGCCACGACGAAGAAGCGCAAGCCCCGCGCCAGCACGCTGGCGACCATGAACACCGGCAGCGACAGCCCCGTCGCCCCCGACAATATGGTGATCACCTTGTAGGGAAACGGCGTGACCCCGGCAACCAGCACCGCCCAGGCGCCCCATTCGTTGTAGCGCGCCGCGAACTCGGCGAAATAGGCATCCTTGCCGTAGAACTCCAGCACCGGGCGGCCGACGCTCTCGAACAGGCCCCAGCCGATATAGTAGCCCAGCATCCCGCCCAGAACCGAGGCCGCCAGCGCGACACCCGCGATGACGAAGGCGCGCGTGGGCCGTGCGATGATCATCGGGATCATCAGCACATCCGGCGGAATCGGAAAGACCGAACTTTCCACGAAGGCCACCACCGCCAGCGCCCACAGCGCATGCCGGCTGCCCGCGAGGGCGATGGTGCGGTCGTAGAGGGCGCGGATCATCGCGAGCCTGACGCTGAAGACGCCGCTCATCCACCACGCGGCGCGATCAAGGTCAAGCCCGCCACGCTTGACCGCCTCGGGGACGCGCGCTAATGGCGAACGGAGTGCCAGTGGCGGAATGGCAGACGCAGAGGATTCAGGATCACCGTGTCTGCCCGGAAAGGCCGATCGTTTCCGGGGCGTCGTGCTGACCGATCCGCCTGTTGGGGCCGAAACAGGCCGTCCGCGCCGGATTGAGCCCGCCGGCGCGGCAGGTTAGACAGGGTTCCGCTCCCCGAGGCTACCGGCGGGGAGCGTCCGGTGCGGGTGTGGCGGAACGGTAGACGCGAGGGTCTCAAAAACCCTTTCCGAAAGGAGTGTCGGTTCGAATCCGACCACCCGCACCAAGTCTTCTCCGCCCTCGGATGGGCTTTGTCGCGCAAAGGCGAAGGGGGATTCATCTCGTGAATTTTGCGTGGTAGCTGGGGTGCATGAGCCGACCTATCTCGCCGGACCACAAGACCAGAAACTGGCCGGCCTGTAGCGAAGCCCTGAAGCAGCGTGGCTCCCTGACGATCTGGTTCGTTCCAGACATGATCTGGGTGCCGCCGCCTGCCGGCAAGCGGGGCCGGCAGTCCAGATATAGCGACGCCGCGATCCAGACGTGCCTGACTTTGAAAGTCCTGTTTGGCATGGCGCTCCGACAGAGTGAGTCATTGTCGCGCCATTGATGGGGTGGAGAATGGCTCGCTCCATGAACACGGCGACGTCGCGGAACCGCTCGCGCAGGTTGTCGGCGACCTCGCGCCAGCGGCATGGGCCTGGTCGCGGTCGGTCTTGGCGAAGACGGTTTTCGCGACCGCGCTGACCACCGGCTTGTTGGTCTTGCCCACGCGGCTGAGCAGGTTGCGCTGGAACTGCACGCGGCAGCGCTGCCAGCCGGCGCTGAGTACTTTCCTGGCAGCGGCCTTCAGGCCCTCATGGGCATCGCTGATCACCATCTGCACGCCGCGCAGCCCACGACGCGTGAGCGAGCGCAGGAAGTCGGCCCAGAAGGTTGAACGGGGACGGTGGCCCCAGTGGGGCCGCGTAAGCCCCGTGAACGTCTCCGAGGGCATCACCGTAATCCCGAGGATGATCTCGCGCCGCCCGTCGGTGTTGACCGCCACGGCCACTATCACAGCCATCGAGACGATCCGTCCACCGCACACGGCGGCCACCTCGATGTCCTTCAACCGCTTTCCCGTCTGGATGCGTGATCAGGCCGGCCAGACGATCCTGAACATAGGGACGCAGAGCTTCGTTCAATGCCAGTTTAGCCACCTTGGGGCGGCGGGCCGCGCGTTCCGAGTGCCACTGGGCCGTCGTCGCGCGACACTCAAAGCCACCGCTGCGGGTTGCGGCATTGCGCGCCAGCTCACGCGAAATCGTCGATGGAGCGCGGTTCAGACATCGCGCCATGTGCCGAACGCCGCAACCCCGAGCCCGCATCAACGCGGGGCGGTTCAAGACCGCCTAGGGGCTCAAGGCAAATCGCGCTGAAAGTCGTGGGATGAGCAGACCGCATGCCTCATTTCCGATGGAGCATCGCGGCGTCGGAATGGCGCAGTGACGATCCTCAGGCACTCTCAGCCTCCGCAAAACCGTCACGACGACTCCACTGGGTAGTCGAACAGCTTGAAATCGTCCGCGTAAAGGCGGGAGATGATATCCTTGAGCTCGGGCGAATAGAAACGAGCCCGTTTGGCGGTCGCGCCGGTGATCTTGCGCTTCTGGCGGCTCTCGAGCGGATGTGGCGCTTCCAGCATCTGCGCCGGAGCCGGATCATGCCCGATGCTCTCCAGAAAGCGCGCCATATCCTCTGCCAGCGTTTCGAGCTTCGCGACACAGTCGAACCGGGCCGGCGGCATGATCAGAAGCCTGTTCTGCGGCCACCAGTGCTTGTCGTGATCCAGCCCCCCCGCATCGAGAAACCGGACGAACTTCTCGAAGCCTTCGCGCGACGCCTCGCCCCATCCGGGCACACAGCGAAAGTGAGGCTTGCGGCTGTCTTCGCCGTCCTCGCCCAGGGCCACCTTGTTGAGAAACGCCGAAAGCGCGCGATCATACGGGTTCCGCACGACGGCAAGATAGGTGTAGTCACGCAGCGCGCGCGCCTCCTCCCAGGTGCATCGCCGGGGAGAGAGCGCCTCCCTTTTTGCCTCTTTGACGGAATTGTAGCTTTTCCCGCTCTCCCCGGCGGCCAACTCGCTGAGAAACGCCGTGACCGTGGAGTTGCCGGACTTCTTGATGCGGTTGAACACCACGCCAAGCTCGGGAAATGCGGCCACGGCATAGCTTCTGTTCAGGTTCTCGTGGATCATTTCCATACCCCGGAATATCCACCTGTTGCGAAGCTTGATGTAGGCGCGCATCGACACCCTCCGGTTCCTGCGTCGTCAGTCGGTCGGTCAAGGGCCATGGCCGGTTTTGGGTGACGCGGCCCGATCGGGCGGCGCGGTTCGCTGCGTCTCTCTCGGCGAGACCGCCGGTGAATGTGACGGCTTCGATGGCCATTGGCAACAGCTTCGCGCCCTTCATGCCTCGTCGGGTCGGAGGCATGATGCCCTTAAATCGCTCTGGCGTCGGGGCCGCGCGCTCCTTTCCGCTTTGTGCCGCGATGGCGCCGGATCGCCCCGCGCGGCGCTTGACTTCGCGGCGGTGATCCGCGATAGAGCTGCCTCCACGCGGGCGCGGCCCGCAGGGCTCATCAATTCTGCCCGACAGGGCACGCTGTCCGAAGGCGCCGCTGGCGCAACATCCACAGCCCACGGGGCCTGGAGGCCGAAGGACGCGGCAAGTAGAGGAAAGACGCATGTTTGCGGTCATCAAGACCGGCGGAAAACAGTATCGCGTGCAGCCGGGTGACGTGCTGCGTGTCGAGAAACTCGCCGCAGAGAAGGGCGAGACCGTCCAGTTCAACGACGTGCTGATGCTTGGCGGCGATACGCCCGCCATCGGCACGCCCACGATCGCGGGGGCCGGCGTGCAGGCCGAGGTTCTCGACCAGATCAAGGGTGAGAAAGTCATCCACTTCGTCAAGCGCCGGCGCAAGCACGGTTCGCAGCGCACGAAGGGGCATCGCCAACAGCTCACCGTGCTGCGTGTGGCGGATATCCTGGCTTCGGGCGCCGACAAGAGCGGGGTGAAGGCGGCGATGGGAGCCGGATCGGCGCCCGCGCCGGCGCAGGCCACCAAGCCCGCGGCGCGCAAGACCGGGGCCGCCGCGAAAGACGCCGCGCCCGAGACCGAGGCGGCGAAGCCGGCGAATCTGCTGGATGCGGCGCGCGGCGGCGCGCCCGACGACCTCAAGCGGATCACCGGCGTGGGGCCCAAGCTGGAGTCGGTTCTCCACGAGGCCGGCGTCTTCCACTTCGATCAGATCGCGGCTTGGTCGCCGGAGGAAGTCGCCTATATGGAGGACAAGCTGTCGCTGCGCGGCCGGATCGAACGTGACGACTGGATCGCGCAAGCCGCGCAATTCGCCGCAGAGAAGGAGTAAGAGGACATGGCACACAAGAAAGCGGGCGGGTCCTCGCGCAACGGGCGCGACTCTGCAGGGCGCCGGCTTGGCGTGAAGCTGTTCGGCGGCCAGAGCGCGATTCCCGGCAACATCATCCTGCGCCAGCGCGGCACCAGGTGGTGGCCCGGTCAGGGAGTCGGCATGGGCAAGGATCACACCATCTTTGCCAAGACGGAGGGGCGCGTGAGCTTCCACAAGGGGCTCAAGGGACGCACCTTCGTATCGGTGCTTCCCGATGCAGAGGCCGCTGAATAGGTCGAACCCGAACGCGGAATGCGAAAAATGGGGGGTCGGCCACCGGGGCCGGCCCCCTTTTCGATTCCGCTCGCGGAGCGTCACGCGGGATTTACACCTTGCGAGTATCGCGGTCGCCCAATGGGCGCGATACTGCAGCTCGCGGCAGGCCCGCAGCGGGCGCGCACCGCGAGACGATTGGATGAGCCGATGCCCAGAGGCGCGGCTTTTCGTGCGCTTGAGAGGAGGCAAGGCATGAAGATCGAGGCAATCCCCTACCAGCCGGTCATACCCGCCGGGCGTTTTACCCTGCGTCCGGTGCGGAACTCGGATGCGGGGCTCCTGCGGCTGCACACATCCGACCGCCGCGTCGCCGAGGCGACACGGTCGATCCCGCATCCGCTTCCCCCCGGGGCGACGGAGGCCTTCATCGCCCGCGCCCAGGCCGACGGGCGCGAGGAGGATGTCTGGATTCTCGATGGCGCGGCCCAGGGCAGTGCCGAGGTGCTCGGCGTGATCGGCCTGCGGCGGATGGACCGGGCTCAGTCCCAGATCGGCTACTGGATCGCGCCGGCCTTCTGGAATGGCGGACTGGCCTCGGAGGCGGTGGAGGCGCTGCTCGAGGCCGACCCGCACGAGGCGCGCACGATCTTTGCCGAGGTCTTTCAGGACAACACCGTCTCGGCGCGGGTGCTGACGAATTGCGGCTTCGAATATCTCGGCGATGCCGAGGCCTATTCGGTGGCGCGCGCGGCAACCGTGCCGACCTGGACCTATCTGCGCCGCATGGCGTAACACGCCGCCCCGACGCAGGGCTCCGGGGCTTGAGCGCGGGGCGCTTTCGCTCTATCGAGCGACGACAGCCACACGGGGCACAGCACGATGAAATTTCTCGACCTTGCCAGAGTGCAAATCCGCTCGGGCGCCGGCGGGGCGGGAAGCGTCAGCTTCCGGCGCGAGAAATACATCGAGTTCGGCGGCCCCGACGGCGGAGATGGCGGCCGGGGCGGCGATGTCTGGGCCGAGGCCGTGGAGGGGCTCAACACGCTCATCGACTTTCGCTATCACCAGCACTTCTTCGCCAGAAACGGCCAGCACGGCATGGGCAAGCAGCGCACCGGCCGCGACGGCGACGATGTCGTGCTGCGCGTGCCGACGGGGACCGAGATCCTCGACGAGGATCAGGAGACGGTGATCGCAGACATGACCGAGCCGGGTCAGCGCGTGCTTCTCGCACGGGGGGGCAATGGCGGCTGGGGCAATCTGCACTTCAAGAGCGCGACCAATCAGGCGCCCCGGCGCGCCAATCCCGGCCAGGAGGGCGTGGAACGCACGATCTGGCTGCGGCTCAAGCTCATCGCCGATGCCGGGCTCATCGGGCTGCCCAATGCCGGCAAGTCGACCTTTCTGGCCGCCACATCGAATGCGCGCCCGAAGATCGCGGATTATCCCTTCACGACACTGCATCCCAATCTCGGGGTCGTGGGGGTGGACGGTGCCGAATTCGTGGTGGCCGACATTCCCGGCCTGATCGAGGGGGCGAGCGAGGGGCGCGGCCTGGGCGATCAGTTTCTGGGGCATGTCGAGCGCTGCGCGGTCCTTCTGCATCTGGTCGACGCGACCTCGGACGACGTCGTCGGCGACTGGACGACGATCATCGACGAGCTCGAAGCCTATTCGCCGGTGCTGGCCGCCAAGCCGCGGATCACGGCGCTGAGCAAGGTCGACGCGCTCGACGACGCGCTGCGGGCCGAGCGGCGCGCGACGCTCGTCGCCGCCACGGGGGGCGCGGTTCACGCCGTCTCGGCCGTCTCGGGCGAGGGGGTGAGCGAGCTGTTGCGCGCGCTGCGTGCCGCGATCGGCGGCCCCACGACGGAGGCCGCCGAGGAGGATGCGACGTGGCGCCCCTGAATGATGCGCGCCGTGTCGTCGTCAAGATCGGATCGGCCCTGCTGGTCGACTCGCCCGGCGGGCGGCTGCGCGAGGACTGGCTTGCCGCGCTGGCCGAGGACGTCGCCGCGCTGCGCGGGCGGGGGGTCGATGTCGTGCTCGTCTCTTCGGGGTCGATTGCCCTCGGGCGCGAGCTGCTGGGGCTGGGCGGCGGCACCCTGCCGCTGGAGCAGAGCCAGGCCGCCGCGGCGGTCGGCCAGATCCGGCTCGCCCGCGCCTATGAGACCGCGCTCGCCCCGCATGACATCACCGCCGCACAGATTCTGGTCACGCTGGAGGACACCGCGAACCGGCGCCGTTATCTCAATATCCGCGCGACGCTGGGCACGCTGCTCGGCCTCGGCGTGGTGCCCATCGTCAACGAGAATGACACCGTCGCGACCGACGAGATACGTTACGGCGACAATGACAGGCTCGCCGCGCAGATCGCGGTGACGGTGGGGGCCGATCTTCTGGTGCTGCTGTCGGATGTCGACGGCCTCTATACCGCCAACCCCCAGACCGACAGCACGGCCCGGCGGCTCGAGACGGTCGAACGCCTCACGCCCGAGATCGAGGCGATGGCGGGCGACCCGGTCTCGGGAGTCTCGCGCGGCGGGATGAAGACCAAGCTGCAGGCCGCGCGGATCGCCACGGCGGCGGGCTGTGCGATGGTGATCACCGCCGGCGCACCGGCACATCCGCTGCGCGCGCTCGCGGCCGGGGCGCCGGGCACGCTGTTTCGCGCGCAGGGCGATCCGCAGGCCGCGCGCAAGCGCTGGATCGGCGCGATGAAGGAAAAGGGCGCGGTGCAGGTCGATGCCGGGGCGGCCGCCGCGCTGATGGCGGGCCGGTCGCTTCTGCCGGCGGGAGTCATCACGGTGACGGGCCGTTTCGGCCGCGGCGACGCCGTCGCCATCACCGGGCCGGAGGGCGCGCGGCTGGGGCAGGGGCTGGTGCGCTACACCGCCGCCGAGGCGCGCGCCATCGCGGGGCGCCGCTCGGGTGACATCGCCGCCATTCTGGGGTATCCGGGGCGCGCCGTGCTCGTCCATCGTGACGACATGGTGTTGTAGGGCGCGCCTCGCGGCGCGCGCCTCCGGCGGGGATATTTGGACGAAGGTGAAAAGCGGCGGGATCATGGAGGATCGGGCGATGGAGGCGACGGATCTGCGCGCGGATGATGTCGTTGAGATGATGGACGCTATCGGGCGGCGCGCCCGCGCCGCGGCCGCTGAGCTGGCTTATGCCGATGCGGCGGTCAAGCGCCACGCGCTGGAGGCCGCCGCCGCGGCGGTCGAGGCGCGGGCCGAGGAGATCATGCGCGCCAATGTCGAAGATCTCGCCGCCGCCCGCGACAAGGGGCTCAGCGGCGCGATGATCGACCGGCTGATGCTCGACGAGGCGCGCATCGGGGGCATAGCGGGCGGCCTGCGGGCCGTCGCGGCGCAGGAGGATCCCGTCGGCAAGGTGATCGCGGCCTGGGATCGGCCCAGCGGCCTTCACATCGAGCGCGTGCGCACCCCCCTCGGCGTGATCGGCGTGATCTACGAGTCGCGGCCCAACGTGACCGCCGATGCCGGCGCGCTCTGCCTGAAGGCCGGCAACGCGGTCATCCTGCGCGGCGGCTCGGAGAGTTTCGGCTCTTCCTCGGCGATCCATGACTGCATGTCCGAGGGGCTGCGCGCCGCCGGACTGCCGCAGGACGCCATCCAGCGCGTGCCCACGCGCGACCGCGCCGCGGTCTCCGAGATGCTGCGCATGGTCGAGCATATCGACGTGATTGTCCCGCGCGGGGGCAAGGGGCTCGTCGGGCTGGTTCAGGCCGAGGCGCGCGTGCCGGTCTTCGCCCATCTGGAGGGTATCTGCCATGTCTATGTCGATGCGGCCGCCGACCACGAGAAGGCGCGAGACGTGGTGCTCAACGCCAAGACGCGGCGCACGGGCATCTGCGGCGCCGCCGAATGCCTGCTGATCCATCGTGATATCGCCGACGGGCTGGGGGCGCAGATCGTGGCCGACCTTGTCGCGGCGGGGGTCGAGGTGCGCGCCGACACGGGCCTCGACCACCTTCCGGGCGTGGTGCGCGCCGGGGAAGAGGATTTCGGGTGCGAATTCCTCGACAGCATCATCGCCGCGCGCATCGTCGATGACGTGGACGGCGCCATTGCCCATATCCGCCGCTACGGCAGTGGGCACACCGAGGCGATCCTGACCGAGGATGATGCCGCCGCCGCGCGGTTTTTCGAGCGCCTCGACAGTGCGATCCTGATGCGCAACGCCTCGACCCAGTTTGCCGATGGCGGCGAGTTCGGCATGGGCGCCGAGATCGGCATCGCCACCGGCAAGCTCCATGCCCGCGGGCCGGTGGGGGCCGAGCAGCTGACCAGCTTCAAGTATCAGGTCACGGGCGACGGAACCGTGCGTGCATGACCTTTCTGGCGCCGGCCGCTCAGAACCGAAGGCGGATGCGTTCGGCGCCGATATCAGAGGTGAGGGGGCGTTGCTGGCGTTCGAGTTCGGGGCCGACCAGCAGGAAATGCACCTGCGCCGCGCTCGCCTCGGGCTGCGGCGCGGCGGGATCGAGGGCGCTCCAGAGTTCGGGGTCGGCATTCACGCGCGCCGCCTGCGCGACGATCTCCCATGTCCCGCCCTGGTGGGTCACGCTGACCCGTCCGCCCCGCGGGAGTGCGCTTTCGACGCACATCAGCAGCAGCAGGACCAGCCGGGCCTCCTGCCGCTCGATCGCGGTCTCGATCTCCCAGTCGATCTCGAGCCGGCCGCCCGCGCCCAGGCCCGGCAGCAGGGCGCGGATTTCGCGCGGCCCGATCTGCTGGCCGGGACCGGCCGCGCCGAAGGCGACGCGGAACAGTTCCAGCCGCGCGGTCGCCGCGGCGACGCTTTCGCTGATCAGCTCGAGCTCGGCGGCCGGCGCGGACCCGGCCATCGAGAGGAGCTCGACACCGTTGCCGATCGCGCCCAGCGGGCTGACGAGATCGTGGCATATGCGCGATCCGATGAGCGCGGCGAGATCCTGCGCGCCACTCATGGGGCGGCTCTGGACGAAAGTGAGGGAGTACTGATGAACGGCATGAACGAAATCCTCGCCCCTGGAATGCTTGTACGACACCCGGAACACCCCGAATGGGGAGTGGGACAAGTCCAGTCAAACATAAACGGCCGCATCACGGTCAATTTCCGCAATCAGGGCAAGATCGTGATCGACGGCTCGCGTGTCGGCCTGAATCTTGAACCGGAGTCTTAAATTCAGGTTAAAGGGTAGGCGGGGCGCCATATGCTGTCAATCGCAACTCCCGCAGGCGTGAACGCCCGCGCCGAGGGCCCGGTGGCCCGGCAGCCGGGGCGGCGATGATCGGCGCGACCGGCCACCTCCGGCTGCGGCTTGCGGCCGACAGCTCGGACGTCGCCGCCGCGCAGCGCCTGCGATACGAGGTCTTCGTGGAGGAACTCGGCGGCGACGGCCCGCTTGTCGATCACGCCGCCCGGCTTGAGCGCGATGCCTTCGATCCACATTTCGATCATCTGCTTCTGGTCGATACGCGGCGCGATGCGCGTGCGCTCGATCATGTCGTGGGGGTCTATCGCCTGCTGCCCGTCACCCGCGCGGCCCGGATCGGCGGGTTCTATTCGGAATGCGAATACGATCTCGCGCCGCTTTGGGCGACGGGGCGGCGCCTGCTGGAGCTGGGGCGCTCCTGCGTGCGGCGCGAATACCGGGGCGGCGTGGCGATGTATCTGCTCTGGGCCGGGCTCGCGCGCTATGTCCGGCGCCACGACATCGAGATCCTCTTTGGTGTGGCGAGCTTTCCCGGCACCGATGTCGCTGCCCTGCGTGCGCCGCTGGCTTATCTGCATCACCATCACCTCGCCCCGCCGGCGCTGCGCGCGCGCGCCTTGCCCGCCGGGTTTCAGACCATGGATCTGATGGCGGCCGACGAGATCGACCGGCGCGTGGCGGTGCCGGCGATTCCGGCCCTGATCAAGGCGTATCTGCGGCTGGGCGGCGTGGTGGGAGAGGGCGCGTATATCGACCATGCCTTCAACACCACCGATGTTCTGATGGTCGTCGATGCACGGCGCATATCCGCACGCCGGCGGGCCTTTCTCGACCGCGATACAAGGGCCTGGGCGTGAGCGGAACCTGGCATTCGCCCGCGCCGCCCGACGAGGTGCGGCTGCGGCCCGTGGGGCGGCTGCGCGCGTGGCTGCGCGGCGCCCTGGTCGCGGGGATGTTTCTGATCGCGACGATGCTGCTGCTCTCGCTGCGGCTGGTCGAGCGCCCTCTCTGCGGCCTGCGCCGTCCGGTCACGCCATGGCTGGCGCTTGGCGTTGCGCGCGCATCGCTGCGCGTCATCGGGCTGCGTGTGGTCATCCGGGGGCGTCCGATGCGTGCGCGCGGCGCAATCGTGTCCAACCATGTCGGATGGATGGACATTCTCGTGCTCATGGCCGTTCAGCGGATGTTCTTTGTCGCCAAGGCGGAGGTGGGGGGCTGGCCCGGAATCGGCTGGATGGCCCGCCAGGCCGGCACCGTTTTCATCACCCGCAAGGGGCATGCGGCGCGCCACCAGAAGGAGTTGTTCGAGGCGCGCCTTCGCGCCGGGCATCGCCTGATGTTCTTCCCAGAGGGGACGAGCACGGACGGCCTGCGTGTTTTGCCATTCAAGTCAACGCTTTTCGAGGCGTTCTTTACCCCCGGTCTGAAGGATTTCATGCATGTTCAGCCGGTCACGCTGCGCTACCGGCCGCCTGCGGGGGCCGATCCGCGCTTTTACGGCTGGTGGGGCGACATGGCGTTCGGGCCACACATGCTCAAGGTGCTCGCGGCGCGCCGTCAGGGCCAGGTGGAGGTCATCTTTCACCCTCCCGTCGGTGTGCGCGATTTCGAGGGTCGCAAGGCGCTCGCCCGTCACTGCGAGGCGACGATCCGCGCGGAAATCCCCGGCGGGCGCGACGAAGACGGCGCATGAGCCCGCGCCTTACCCCAGCGGCGCGAGAAGGCGCTGCAGGGCCTCGGCCGCGTCGTCCTCGCTCCAGATTTCCTCGCCGATGGCGAAGAAATCGGTCACCGGCGCGAAAGCCTCGATCAGCGGGGGGGTGAGCGCGCCCTCGGCGACCACCGGAAGCTCGATCATCTCTGACCACCAGGCAAAGATGTCACGCCCCGCCCGGCTGCCGTCGCCCAGCGGCGTCTCACCGACCGGGCCGAAGGCGACATAATCGGCGCCCGCCTCGCCGGCGGTCATTCCGTCATGGCGGCTGGTGCCGCAGAAGCTGCCCACGATCGCGTCGCCGCCCAGCGCCTTGCGCGCCTTGCGCACGTTGCGCGCCCCATCCGACAGATGCACACCGTCAAGGCCGAGGCGCTGCGCCAGCAGAAAGTGATCCGCGATCACCAGCGCGACGTCGCGGGCGTGGGCGATCTCGCGCAGGGTGTCGGCGCCACGCGCGATGCGATCCTCGTCGCGGGTGGCCGGCGCAAGGCGGATGCAGGCGACCGGGACCGCATCGAGCACCGCCGCGAGCCGGTCGGCGAAGGCCGCCGGATCGAACTCCGGCGGCGTGATCAGATAGGTCTGCGGACGGTCGTCGGGATGCGTGTCGGGGGCGGACATGAGGCGGCCTGTTGTCGTGGTTGCCGCCTCACTTAACCGCAGCGGCGATGCGCCACAAGCGCGCCGCGCGGTCTTGCCCTCGCCCCGCGCCGGCCCTAAACCGGCCGCGCAGGAAAGGAAGCCCGCGATGACCGATCCCGCCGCCGGTGCGGACCCCACTTTTGTTCTGGTCGAGCCGCAGATGGGCGAGAATATCGGCGCGGCCGCGCGGGCGATGTGGAATTTCGGGCTCGACGCGATGCGTCTCGTCGCCCCGCGCGACGGCTGGCCCAACCCCAAGGCCACCGCGATGGCCTCCGGCGCGAGCCGGGTTCTGGACCGGGCAGGGGTGTTTCCCGACCTGTCCGGTGCGATCGCCGATGCCGATTATGTTCTGGCCACCACGGCGCGGCCGCGGGGCATGACCAAGCCGGTGCTCACGCCCGAGCGGGCGATGGAATACACGCGCGCGCTGTCGGCGCGGGGGCGTCATGTCGTCGTTCTTTTCGGCGGGGAGCGCGCGGGGCTGTCGAACGATCATGTCGCGCGCGCCAGTGCGGTGGTGTCGGTGCCGGTCAATCCCGACTTCGCCTCGCTCAATCTGGCCCAATGCGTGCTGTTGATGGCCTATGAGTGGCGCCGTCAGAGCGACGGCGCGCCGGCCGAGGTGCTCGCCCTCGCGGGGACGGACATCGCCGGCGCGGTCGAGCGCGAGAAGCTCGGCGACCATTTCGAGGAAAAGCTCGAAGCGGCGGGGTTCTTCCTCCCCCCGCAAAAGGCGCCCGGAATGAAGCGCAATCTACGCAACATGCTCGCCCGTCTGCACCTGACGCGCGCGGATGTGCAACTTCTGCATGGCGTGCTGCGCAAGCTCGCGCGGCGCGGGCCGCCTTGAAGCGGGCATGCGCCGGCCCTACCGTTGGCGCCGACAGGAGAACGCGATGGCAAAGAACCGCAACATTTTCGAGGAGGTCGAAACGCCCCGGCGCGAGGCGCCCGTCCGGACCGGCGGGATCGAGCGGCCCGGCGCGCGCGGGGCGCTGCGGCTGTGGCTGATGGCGCTGTTCGCGCTGGTCGCGCTGATGATCGCGGTCGGCGGGCTCACGCGGCTGACCGAGTCGGGGCTGTCGATCACCGAATGGGCGCCGATGCGTGGGGCGTTGCCGCCGATGGGCGAGGCCGCCTGGATGGAGGCCTTCGACCGCTACCGCGAAACCTCGCAATACGAGATGCTCAACCGCGGCATGACGCTGGCGGAGTTCAAGACGATCTACTGGTGGGAATGGGGCCATCGCCAGCTCGGCCGGCTGGTCGGGCTGGTCTGGGCGGTCGGCTTCGTCTGGTTCTGGGCGCGCGGCGGGATTCCGCGCGGCTGGACGGGGCGCCTGCTGGGGCTGGGCGCTCTGGGCGGGCTGCAGGGCGCGATCGGGTGGTGGATGGTCGCCTCCGGTCTGGGCGAGGGCATGGTCGCGGTGGCGTCCTACCGCCTCGCGGTGCATCTGGGGCTGGCTTTCGTCATTCTCGGGCTCATCGCGTGGTATGTCCTCCGGCTGGGGCGCAGCGATGCCGATCTGCTCCAGGCGCGCCGCGCGCGTGAGCCTCGGCTCTTCGCACTCACCACCGGGCTGATGCATCTCGCCTTTGTCCAGATCCTGCTGGGCGCGCTGGTTGCGGGGATCGACGCCGGGCGCGGCTATACGGATTGGCCGCTGATGCACGGCGTGTTCTTCCCGCCCGAGAGCTTCGACCTCTCGCCGTGGTGGCGCAATTTCTTCGAGAATCCGGCGCTGGTGCAGTTCATCCACAGGATGGCGGGGTATCTTCTGCTGGCTCTGGCCGTGGCGATGTGGCTGCGCGGGCGGCGCAGCCCGAACACCGCCACCCGCTGGGCGGCGCACTGGGCCACCGCGATTCTGGGCGCGCAGGTGGCTTTGGGCATCGTCACGGTGATGAACGCCGCGCCCTGGCATCTGGCGATCGCGCATCAGGTGACGGCGGTGGTTCTGTGGGTTCTGATCCTGCGGGCGCGGTTCCTCGCGCTCTATCCGGCGCATCAATCGGTACGGGGGCGGTGATGACGGCGTATGACGAGCTTCTCGAACATGCGCGGACGACCATGGCGCTGTCGCAGGTGATGGGCCGGCTCGGCTGGGATCAGGAGACGATGATGCCGCGCGGCGCGGCCGCGCAACGCTCCGAGGAGATGGCCGCGCTGGAGGGCGTGCTGCATGCCCGCCGGGTCGATCCCCGCATCGGCGAATGGATCGAACGCGCCGAGCCGCCCGACGCGGCCGGGGCGGCGCAGCTGCGCCTGATCGCGCGCGACCACCAGCGTGCCGTGCGGGTGCCCGAGCGGCTGGCCACCGAACTGGCCCGCGCGACCAGCATCAGCCAGGGCGTGTGGGCCGAGGCGCGCGAGCGCGACGACATCGCCCATTTCCTGCCCCATCTGGACGAGGTGCTGCGGCTTCGGCGCGAGGAGGCCGCGGCGCTGGCCGATGGCGGTGATCCGTATGACGCGCTGCTCGCCGGCTACGAGCCGGGCGCGACGGGCGCCGGGATCGCCGCGATGTTCGAGCGCATGCGGCCGCGCCTTGTCGCTTTGCGCGATCGGGTGCTGGGCTCGGCGCTGCACCCGCCGCCCCTTCGCGGCCTGTTTCCGCGCGAGGCGCAGCTCCGGCTCGCGCGGCGCATGGCCGAGGCGTTCGGTTACGACTTTTCGCGCGGGCGGCTGGATCTGGCTGTCCATCCCTTCTCATCCGGGTCGGGCGCGGATGTGCGCATCACCACGCGGGTGGCCGAGGACGACCCCTTCAACTGCCTCTATTCGACGATCCACGAGGTCGGCCACGCCACCTATGAGCAGGCGATCGACGACTCCCATGCGCTCACGCCGGTGGGGCAGGGGGTGTCGATGGGCGTGCATGAAAGCCAGAGCCGCTGCTATGAGAACCAGATCGCACGCTCGCGCGCCTTCACCGGGTTTCTCCGCGCGAAGATGACCGAGGAATTCGGCGATCTCGGCCTGCGCGGCGCCGACGCCTTTCACGCCACGGTCAACCGCGTGGCCCCCGGTTTCATCCGAACCGAGGCCGATGAGGTGCATTACAACCTGCACATCATGCTGCGGTTTGATCTCGAGCGCGCGCTGATCACCGGCGATCTGGACGTCGCCGACCTCGAGGAGGCATGGAATGCCCGTTTCGCCGCGGATTTCGGCCTGCCGGTGGACCGGCCCGCCCACGGGGTGCTGCAGGATGTTCACTGGTCGATCGGGCTGTTCGGGTATTTCCCGACCTATGCGCTGGGCAACGTGTATGCCGGCTGCCTGCATCAGGCGATGCGGGCCGACCTTCCCGACCTGGACGATCATCTCGCCGCCGGCGACCCGGCGCCGGCGACGGCGTGGCTGCGCGACATGGTCCAGCGCCACGGCGGGCTCTATGAGCCCGCCGAGCTGATCACCCGCGCCACCGGCGCGCAGCCCTCGGAGGGGCCGCTTCTGGATTATCTGGAGGCCAAGTTCGGCGCCATTTACTGGGTCTGAGCCGCGCGGGCAGGCCGCGCGCTATTGCTGCCAGTCGGGGCGGCGCTTGTCGAGGAAGGCCGAGATGCCCTCGTCGGTGTCGCGCCACAGCATGTTCTCGACCATCGCGTTGCCCGCGTGCTCATAGGCGGCGGCGAGGTCCATCTGCGCCTGCTCGTAGAAAGTGCGCTTGCCGATCCGCACGGCCGGGGCCAGCTTGGCGGCGACGCTGTCGGCGAGCTCGCGCGTGGCGGCGTCGAGCGTCTCGGGCGCGGCGACACGGTTGACCAGGCCAAGCTCGCGCGCGCGCACCGCGTCGACGAACTCGCCCGTCGTGAGCATCTCGAAGGCGTGCTTGCGGGGAATGTTGCGGGCCAGCGCCACCATCGGCGTCGAGCAGAACAGCCCGATGGACACGCCGTTGACACCGAACCGCGTGCCCTCCGCCGCCACCGCCATGTCGCAGGTGGCGACAAGCTGGCACCCCGCCGCCGTGGCGATCCCGTGGACCTGCGCGATCACCGGCTGGGGCAGGCGCGGGATCATCTGCATGACCTCCGAGCAGCGCGCGAACAGGTCGGCGAAATAGGCGCGCCCGTCATCGGGGGCCTGCCGGCCGGCCTGCATTTCCTTCAGATCATGGCCCGCGCAGAATGCCTTGCCCGCGCCGCGCAGGATCACGGCGCGGATGGTTCCGTCGCCGGCGAGGTCGTCAAAGCTGCGGGCCAGGGCGGCGAGCATGTCGTCGGACAGCGCGTTGAGCGCGTCGGGGCGGTTCATGGTCAGCCGGGCGACGGGCCCGTCATCCTCGCGCAGCAGCAAATCGTCGCTCATGGTCTCGCTCCCTCCGTATGCCGCGACTTTATGCGCCGCCGGCGCCGAGGAAAAGCGGCAGACGCTCTGTGAACGCCCCGCCTACCGCGCCGGTCTCAGGGCAGCAGACGCGCCACGTATCCAGGCAGGGCGAAGGCGGCCTTGTGAACCTCCGGCGTGTAATAGTCGGGAGAAAACCCGGCCTCGGCCAGTCGCCCGTGCAGCGTCGCGGCGCTCACCTCGCTCGCCTCGCCATCGGTGCCCCAGCCGAAGGCCATCGGCCCGCCGGCATAGGTGGGCACCGTGGCGAGATAGCAGCCCCAATCGGAAAACAGCGCCTTGAAAGCGCGCATCGTGTTGGTGAGCTCCTCGGGCTGGAGGAAGGGCACGCCGTTTTGCGTCACGAGGATGCCACGCGGCGTCAGCCGCCGCTTGGCATGGCCGTAGAAACTGTCGGTGAACAGCACCTCGCCCGGCCCGATCGGGTCGGTCGAGTCGATGATGATGACGTCGAAGGTGTCGCTGCCCCCGCGCATGTAGTCAGCGCCATCGGCGATCACGACCTCGAGCCGTGGGTCGTCGAAGGCGCCCTCCGACAGCTCGGGCAGGTAGTGCCGGGCGAAGTCGATCACGCCGGCGTCGATCTCGACCATCGTGACATGCTCGATGGCCGGGTGACGCAGCACCTCGCGCGCCATGCCGCCATCGCCGCCGCCCACGATCAGCACGCGCCGGGCCGCGCCGTGGGCGAGGATCGGCACATGGGTGAGCATCTCGTGATAGATGAAGTTGTCGCCCTCGGTGGTCTGGACGACGTCGTCGAGCGTGAGTACCCGGCCGAAACGCGCATTCTCGAACACGCGCAGGCTCTGATGCTCGGTCTCGGAGTCGTAAAGCACCCGCTCGACCTTCAGCGCCTGGGCGTAATCGGGATGGAGCGTCTCGCGCAGCCAGTCGCTCATGCCGCCCGGTCCTCGACGACCAGCCCGTCGCCGCGCAGCAGTTCCCGCACGCGCACGTCCTCGGTGCCGAAGGCCGCGCGCAGCACATCGACCGCCCGCCACGGCGTCGCGTCGCCGCACATGAAGACATCGAACGCGCCGTAGCCGATCTCGGGCCATGTGTGGACCGAGATGTGGCTTTCGGCCAGCACCGCGACCCCGCTGACGCCCTGCGGCGAGAACTTGTGCGTGTGAATGTGCAGAAGCGTCGCGCCGCATTCCTCGACGCAGTCGCGGAATGCCTGCTGGATACGCGCCTCCTCGTCGAGCCCGTGACCGTTCACGACCTCGATGATCAGATGCGTGCCCGCAAACACACGCCCGTCGCGGCGGATGAAATGGTCTTCGCGCGCGTCATCGAGCAGGTCCGCATTCGACGCGCCCCCGCGGGGGCCCTCGACAGTGACGGGTGCAGCCTCGCGGCTGCGGAGGTCTTCCGCGTGGGCGCCTGTCTCCAGACCGATCCCCAGTTGGAAGAGGTTGGCGTCATCCATGACCGCTCCCCCTTCTACCAGCAGATTGAATCCAGGGGTACCTTAGCGCCCCCCCGGCACCCGCCGGGGTTGGGATCGGACCCGCATGTCCGCCGGCACCTAGGCCCCGGCCGCGATTCACGCAAGGGCCGATCGGGGTGCGGGAGGAATTTCTTTTGCGCCGCGGCGTGGCGTTGCGCACGGGCAACGCCGGCTCATTCCTTTTTGAGCCCCGGTACCATGCCGGCAAGCTCCATCGGGAAGGGGAAGACGATGGTCGAACTCTTGTCGCCGGCGATGAAGTTGAGCGAGGAAAGATAGCGCAACTGCATCGCGCCGGGGTCGCGGGCCATGATCTCGGCCGCTTCGAGCAGTTTCTGCGCCGCCTGCTGTTCGCCCTCGGCGTTGATGACCTTGGCGCGGCGCTCGCGCTCGGCCTCGGCCTGCCGGGCGATGGCGCGGATCATCGACTCGGCGATATCGACATGCTTGATCTCGACATTGGCGACCTTGATGCCCCAGGCCTCGGTCTGGCTGTCGAGGATTTCCTGTATGTCGTTGTTGAGTTTGTCGCGGTCGGCGAGCATCTCGTCGAGTTCGTGCTTGCCCAGCACCGCGCGCAGAGTTGTCTGCGCCAGTTCGCTGGTCGCCGACATGAAGTTTTCCACCTGGATGGTGGCCCGCTCCGCGTCCATCACGCGGAAATAGATCACCGCCGAGACGTTGACCGACACGTTGTCCTTGCTGATGACGTCCTGCTTGGGCACGTCGAGGACCACCGTGCGCAGATCGACCCGCACCATCTGCTGGATGAGCGGGATGAGGATGATCAGCCCCGGCCCCTTGGTGCCGGTATAGCGGCCGAGGGTGAAGACGACGGCGCGCTCGTATTCGCGCAGGATGCGGATGGCCGCGCCGAGGAACGCGACGACGAGCACCACGAGCACGACGTAAAACGTCAGGTCTTGAAAGATCAGGTCCATTTTCAGCCTCCGATGCTGGAGCCCCGCGCGGTCAGTCGCCGCCGGGTGGTTCCACGATGAGTTTCAGCCCCGATACGGCGCGCACCCGCACGCGCTGGCCCTGCGCGAGAGGGGCGTCGCCCTTGGCCTGCCAGCGTTCGCCGTGCAGCCAGACATGGCCGGTCGTCCCTGTCCAGTCGAGCACCTCGCCCTCGGCGCCGACGAGCTCCTCGCGGCCGCTGACCACCCGCGCGCGCAGCGAGCGCATTGCCAGCCGGGCGATGATCAGCGTCAGTCCGAGCGCGGCCACCGCGACAGCGGCGATCAGCGGCACGGAGATGTCGAAGGCGGGCACGTCCGAGTCGATGAGCATCGTTGCCCCGAGAACGATCGCGGCGACGCCGCCGATGCCCAGAACGCCGAATGAGGGTGCGAAGGCCTCGGCCACCATCAGCGCGACACCCAGCAGAATGAGCCCGGCGCCGGCGAAGTTGAGCGGCAAAAGCGCCAGCGCATAGAGGCCCGTCAGCAGGCTGATGCCGCCCAGCGTGCCGGGCACGAGAACGCCGGGGTTGAGAAACTCGAAGATCAGCCCGTAGATGCCCACCATCATCAGGATGAGCGCAACGTTGGGGTCGGTGATGACGCCGAGGAACCGGCTGCGCCAGTCGGGCGCGATTTCGGAGGTCGACAGCCCCGCCGTGCGCAGCGTGACCTCTCCGCTGTTGAGCGTCACGCGGCGACCGTCCGCCATGCGCAGAAGCTCGCCGCGATCGGCGGCGACGAAGTCGATCACGGAATCGTCGCGCGCCGCGGTGGCGGTGAGGCTGCGCGCTTCGCGCACCGCCGCTTCCGCCCAGTCGGCGTTGCGGCCGCGCAGCTCGGCCAGCCCGCGGATATAGGCGACGGCGTCGTTGATCGCCTTGGCCTCAGAGGCGCTCCGTGACGGCGTGTCCTGCGCCTCATCGCCGGAGTCCTCGCCCCCTGTGCCGGGCAGCCCCGGCAGGCCCCCGCCACCGCCAACGGCCACCGGCGTTGCCGCGCCGAGATTGGTCGCCGGGGCCATCGCGGCGATATGGCTGGCATAAAGAATATAGGTGCCCGCGCTCGCCGCCCGGGCCCCGGAGGGGGAGACGTAGCTTGCTACCGGCACGGGCGAGGCAAGGATCGCGCGGATGATGTCGCGCATCGAGGTCGACAACCCGCCCGGCGTGTCCATCTCGAGGATGACGAGCGCCGCCTCGCGATCGGCCGCCGTGTCGAGCCCGCGAATGATGTAATCGGCCGTGGCCGGGCTGACCGCGCCGTCGAGGCGCAGAATGACGGCCGTCCGATCGGGCGGCGCGGCGTCCTGTGCCCAAACGCCGAAGGCGCCCAGGCTCAGCACGATCAGCCAGATCAGGGCGCTCAGCGGCCGCGCCCTGCGGGGCCGGCCAGTGGCGGGGCGGCTTTCGGCGTTATGCATCGGCTCCCTCGACGGCGCGCGGGGGCGCGGCCCCCTCTGCACACAAGGGTAGCACCCTCACGATGCATGTCACGCCCCGGCTGTGCCGGCCGCCGCGGGCGCGGCTGGGCTCAGAAGGGTATTTCGTCGTCCAGATCGCCGGGCGCGCCGCCGCGATCGGCTCCGCCCGGGTCGCCGCCATAGCCGCCCCCGCC
>PUHN01000036.1 GCA_002967695.1 Rhodobacteraceae bacterium WD3A24
AGATCGGCCAGCGCCTGACGCCGCGCCGCCTGCTCGTCCGACAGCTCTGCCTCCAGCGTCGCGATCCGGTCGCCGTAGCGCTCCTCGGCCGCCGCCAGATCGGCCAGCGCCTGACGCCGTGCGGCCTGCTCGTCCGACAGCTCCGACTCCAGCGTCGCGATCCGCTCGCCATAGCGCTCCTCGGCCGCGGCCAGATCGGCCAGCGCCTGACGCCGCGCCGCCTGCTCGTCCGACAGCTCTGCCTCCAGCGTCGCGATCCGGTCGCCGTAGCGCTCCTCGGCCGCCGCCAGATCGGCCAGCGCCTGACGCCGCGCCGCCTGCTCGTCCGACAGCTCCGACTCCAGCGCCGCGATCCGCTCGCCATAGCGCTCCTCGGCCGCCGCAAGATCGGCCTGAAGTCGCTCGATACGCCCGGCCATCATGTCCGAGCTGCGCGTCAGGCGCCGCTCGGCTTCGGCCCGGGCGGCGCGTTCCGACTCCAGCGCGTCGGCCTGAGCCGCGTTCTGCGCGGCGAGGTCGGCCGTCTCGCCCCGCGCGGCGTCGAGCCGGGCGTAGAGTTCGGCAAGGGTCGCGTCGCGCTGCTCGGCCTCACGACGCATCGCGGCGAGCGCGGCCTCCACGGCCTCGCGCTGGGCGGCGGCGAGGCGGGCGGCCTCTTCCTCGGCATCGACCTCGTCGCGCAAACGCGCCACCGACTCTTCGAGCGAGGCCCGCTGAGAGAGAAGCTCCTCGCGCTCGGCTTCGAGATCGGCAACGTTCGCCTCCAGCCGCGCCCCCTCGGCACGGGCGGCGTCGCGCTGCTCGCGCAGGGTCTCGGCGCGCTGCTCGGCCTCCTCGATGCGGCCGCGCGCCTGTTCGAGCGCCGCCTCGCGCTGCGACAGCTGGCTGGTCAGACCGGCGATGACGGCGCGCTGCGACTCGGCGGTGTCTCGGGCGGTGTCGAGCGCGCCCGACAACCCGCTCACCTGATCCTCGAGCCGCGCGACCCGCCGCTGCGACAGGCCCAGCGCCTCTGACAGGCTGACGACCTGGGCGTTGAGGGCATCGAGTTCGCTGTCCTGGGTGGAGATCGTCTCGCGCAGGACGGTCTGGACGATCATGAAAATCGACAGCACGAACATCAGCACCAGCAGGAGCGCCGTCATCGCATCGACGAAGCCCGGCCAGATCGAGGCGGTGAAGCGCTGCCCGGTGCGGCGCGAAAGCGCCATGGATCAGCCCTCCTCGTCGGGCCCCGGCGCGACGGCCGCGCGGCCGCGCGAGAGCTGGCGCACCGAGCGCGTGAGGTTGGCGATGTCGCTGCGCAGGTCGGTGAGGCTTTCCTGCCGGCCAGCCGACAGTTCCTCGAGGATGCGAAGGAGCTGCACGTCGATGGAGCGCAGGCGCATGCGCATCTCGGCGTCGGCAGCGGCCCCGCCGCCCTCCCGCGCGGTCTCTTCCATGTTGGCGGTGATGCGCTCCTGCCCCTCGGCCACGCGCGCCAGTGCCGCCGCCGTCTCGGATTCGGCGCCGGCGCGCTCGGCCAGCCGCTCCACCGCCTCGGCGAGCTGGCCCATCTGGCTGTCGAGCTGGGCGCGGCCGGCCTCGGCCTCGGCCTGCGCGTCGCGCATCGCCTCCATGTGCTCGGCCATGCGCGACAAGGACGCGGTCAGCGTGGTCAGATCGGCGGGCCCCTCGCCCTCGCCGCCGTCGCTGGCCACGCCCAGCCGGGTGATCGACGAGAGCCATTCCTCCAGCTCGCGGTAAAAGCGGTTCTGGCTCTGGCCGGCGAAGAGTTCCAGCAGCCCAACCACGAGCGATCCGGCGAGCCCCAGCAGCGACGAGGAAAACGCGGTGCCCATGCCGCCGAGCTGGGCCTCGAGCCCGGTCATCAGCCGGTCGAAGACCGCCAGCCCGCTCTCCTCACCAGCCGGGGCGAGGGAACGGATCGTCTCGACGACGGCCGGCACGGTGGTCGCAAGCCCGTAGAACGTGCCCAGAAGGCCGAGAAAGATCAGCAGATTGACGATATAGCGCGTGATGTCGCGCGCCTCGTCGATGCGGGTCGCCACGGATTCGAGGATCGAGCGCGCGGAGCTCGCGCTGATATGGCTGTGCCTGCCGCGCGACCGCAGCAACGCGGCGAGCGGCGCGAGAAGCCTGGGCGGGATCGTGATATGGTGGCCGGGCTGGTCGGCGGCGAAGCCGGTGATCCAGTTCACCGACGCGCCAAGCTGGGCGACCTGCAGAAAGCACGACGCAACCCCGATCAGAAACACCAGAAAGATGAAACCGTTAAGCCAGACATTGGCCAGAAAGACCGAGGAGACACGCGGATAGGCCAGCCAGCCGCCTGCCAGAACCAGCAGCAGCACAAGCAGCATGAAGGTGATCTGGCGGACCGGATGCGAGAAATACGTCTCGGCCGCCCGCGCCGGTTTGGCCATGCGTCCTGACCTGCCCTTGCCTCACTCGCCCGCAGCATAGGCCGGGCGCCTCTGGCTGCCAACCGACAATCCGGGCGTGGCGGCCTCTATCCCTTCTGCTGCGCGGTCAGGCGGCGCACCCGCCCGGCGAGCCAGCGCATATCGTCATCGGCGATGCCGAGTTCCTCGAGATGGGCGGCGGTGCTGAGCAGATAATCGGGGTTCGGCCCGCGGCCGCCATGGGCGCGCGCGATGATGGATGCCTGCTCCTCCAGCGGCAGCCCGCCGCAATACTGGTCGTGATCGGGGTCGATGACATAGGTCACCCCCGTGACCTCCCGGCCATCATCGAGCGTGATGGGCTGGCGCGTCTCGAAATAGGCCGCCGAGACAAGCTCGCGCTCGCGCAGATAGTCCAGTGTCTCGGCCTCGCGGGCGCGCTCGACGGCGAAGGCAACTCCGGTGCAGCGCGCCCCCGGCCAGGCGTCGAGCGCCAGCACGAGACCCGGCCGGTCGGGTGTGCCGCGGTGGTGGATCGAGCGCATGCAGAAGGATCTGTGCCAGCCGTCGAGCCAGGCGATGCGCCGCTCCAGATGCTCGAAACCCGGATTCCAGATAAGCGAGCCGTAGCCGAATACCCACAGCGGATCGTCGCGCATGTTCTGGCCCTCCTTTCGCCGACCCTGTAAACATCATCCCGCAGGCGGGGAAAAGGGCCAAGGATGCGGATCGTTCTGGCGGTGATCGCGACGGCCATGCTGGCATGGACGGGCTACTGGTTCGTCGCCGCGTGGCAGGTCGAGCAGGGCGTGGCGGGCTGGGCCGCCGAGCGGGCCGGCACCCGCATCGACGCCGTCGATGTGGGCGGCTTTCCCTACCGCTTTGACATCCGCCTGACCGAGCCACGTCTGGAAGGGCCGGCGGGCGGGGTTGGCTGGGCCGCGCCCGGGCTGCGGGTACACGCGCTGGCCTACGCCCCCCACCACGTGATCGTCGAGCTGCCCGCGCGGCAGACGGTAACGCTGCCCCGCGGGCGTCTGGCGCTATCGACGGATGCAATGCGCGCGAGCGTGGTCGTCAGCCCCACGCCCGCCCTCGCGCTCCGCCGCCTGCGCGTGCAGATCGACGGGATCGGGATCGAGGGCGCGGGGTGGTCGCTGACGGCGCGCGAGGCCCGGCTGGCGACGCGCCAGTCCGGCGGCCCCGACCGGCATGATCTGGGCATCGCGGTGGAGGGGCTGCGGCCGGTCTCTGCCGCGGCGCCGGCGGCGATGCTCGAAGATCCGGCGCAGCTCTCCGTCGACGCCACGATGGGCTTCGCCGTGCCGCTCGACCGCCATCTCGGCGCGGCCGGCGGCCCGCACCTGACCGAGCTGCGCCTGCGCACGGCGCGGGCGGACTGGGGCGAGATGCAGTTGCGGGCCGAGGGTCTGCTGGAGGCGGGATCCGACGGGCTGCTTTCGGGCGAATTGACCGTGCGCGCCCGCAACTGGCGCGAGATGCTGGAGATGGCCCGTGCCCTGGACGCGTTGCCCGAGCGGCTCGAAGGCGTGGTCACGCGCGCTTTCGAATCGCTCGAGGAAATCACCGACGAGCCCGGCACCGTGCGCGCGCCCTTGCGGGTCGATCGCGGCGAGATCCGTTTCGGCCCGCTCAGCCTGGGCCGGATCACCCCGGCCTGGTGAGGGCTGCCCGCCCCGCCCGGCGACGGCGCGATCAGCCGCTTTCGCACAGAATCGAGAGAAAGGCATCGCCGAAACGCTCCGCGCGGCGCTCGTCGAGCACATGCGCGAGCGCGGCGCGGTCGCGCGGACGGTGGCGGGCGATGCGCGCAAGCTGGGCGGGCGAGCAGCTCAGCGGCTTATCAAGGCCCGTCTCGCCGCGTTCGAGCCGCGCCTGCGCCGCGGCCAGACGGTCGTAAAGCCCGCCGCCTTCCGCCCCGGCGAGTTTCTGACGTGCCGGGTGCATCGGCTCGGCCGCCGCGCCGGTGATGACTTCCAGAAAGATCGCGCCGTAACGGTCGAGCTTCTTGGCGCCGACCCCGCCAATGGCGGCCATGGCATCGAGGCTGTCGGGGCGGCGTTCGGCCATCTCGATCAGGGTGCGGTCATTGAAGATGACATAGGCGGGCACCTTCGCGGCTTCGGCCAGCTCCTTGCGCCTGGCCTTGAGCGCGGCCAGCAGCGGCGCGTCCTCGTCGGTGACCAGCGCACGGGGCTCGGGGCGGGCGCGATGCCCGGCCTCGACGCCGTCCTCGCGCAGCATCACCTGCGTCTCGCCCCGCAGGACGGGGCGCGCGGCCTCGGTCATGCGCAGCGCGCCGTGGCGCCCGGGGTCGGGGCGAAGCAGGTCGCGCCCCATCATCTGGCGGAATACCGCCTGCCACGCGCCGCGGGCCAGATCGCGGCCGACCGCGAAGGTGGGCAGCGCGTCGTGGCCCCGCGCGCGGACCTTGTCGGTGGCATTGCCGGTGAGGATGTCAATCAGATGGCCGCTGCCGAAATTCTCGCCCGTGCGCAATACCGCCGAGAGCGCTTTGCGCACCGCCTCGGTGGCATCGAAAAGCCGCGCGGGCACGGCGCAGGTATCGCAGTTGCCGCAGGGCTCGGCCTCCTCGCCGAAATAGCGCAGGAGAACCTGCCGGCGGCAGGTGGCCGCCTCCGCCAGGCCCAGCAGCGCGTTGAGACGGGCGTGATCGGCGGCCTTGTGTTCGGGCGGGGCCTGGCCCTCGTCGACCTGGGCGCGGCGCAGGCGGATGTCGTCGGCGCCGAACAGCGTCAGCGTATCGGCCGGCGCGCCGTCGCGCCCGGCGCGGCCGATCTCCTGGTAATAGGCCTCGATCGACTTGGGCATGTCTGCATGGGCGACCCAGCGAATATCGGGCTTGTCCACCCCCATGCCGAAGGCGACGGTGGCCACGACGATCAGCCCGTCCTCGGTCTGGAACAGCCGCTCGACCTCGCGCCGCGCATCCGGTTCCATCCCGCCGTGATAGGCACGCGCGGGATGGCCGGCGTCCGCCAGCGCGCGGGCAAGGCTTTCGGTGCGCGCCCGCGTGGCGCAATAGACGATGCCCGACTGCCCCGGCCGCGCGGCGGCGAAATCCATGATCTGGCGGCGCGGGCGATCCTTGGCGCGGAAGGCCAGCCGGATATTGGGCCGGTCGAAGCCGCGCAGAAAGGTCTCGGGCACCGCGCCGTCGAACAGCCGCGCGGCGATGTCGGCGCGGGTTTCGGCGTCGGCGGTGGCGGTGAAGGCGGCCAGCGGCACGCCGAGCGCGCGGCGAAGCTCTCCGATGCGCAGGTAGTCGGGGCGGAAATCATGGCCCCACTGGCTGACGCAATGCGCCTCGTCCACCGCGATCAGCCCGCAGCCGGCGCGACGCAGCAGCGCCAGCGTCCCGCCCGCCGCCAGCCTTTCGGGCGCGATGTAGAGCAGCTTGAGCGTGCCGGCGTCGATCGCCTCGAAGACGGCCGCGGTCTCGTCCTCGGTATTGGCCGAGGTCAGCGCGCCGGCGGTCACGCCGGCCTCGGACAGCGCGCGCACCTGATCGCGCATCAGCGCGATCAGCGGCGAAATCACGACGGTCACGCCGGGGCGCAGCAAGGCGGGCAGTTGGTAGCACAGCGACTTGCCGCCGCCGGTGGGCATGATCGCCAGCACATCCTGCCCCGCGATGACGGCGCGGACGATCTCTTCCTGACCGGGGCGGAACCCGTCAAATCCGAAGACGGCGCGCAACGGCGCGGAGGGGTCGGGCGATGCGGCGGCGGCGGGGTCGGCGAGGGTCATGCGCGGGCAGGCCCGCTCACATTATCACGGCGGCATTGTTGATGATGATCACCCGCAGGGCGTAGAGCGCGATCAGCAGCACCAGCGGCGACAGGTCGATCCCGCCCAGATCGGGCATGAACTGGCGAATGCGCGAATAGACCGGCTCCAGCAGGCGGTTCAACCCGTCCCAGATCGAGGCGACGATCGGCTGGCGCAGGTTGAGCACCTGAAAATTGATCAGCCAGCTCAGGATGATGTGCACGATCACGATGAACCAGGCGATGTCGAGCAGCATCAGGATGATTTGCAGAAGTGATTGCATTTGGGCCGGCGTCCCTGTGGCGAATAACGGGGCCAACTGGTAAAGCCCCCGCGCCCCGGTGGCAACCGGCTTCTGGACACCGGGCGCCCGGCGGATAGGTTGCGCCGGAACGAGGCTGACGGAGGTGTCCACATGCTGGTCGTGATTTCGCCCGCCAAGCGGCTGGACTGGTCCGAGCCGGCCGTGCCCGCTCAAACCGCGCCGCAATTCGCCGCAGAGGCCACGGAGCTGGCCGGCCATGCGCGCGGCTACGGCGCAGCGGGGCTGCAGCGGCTGATGGGGCTGTCAGACAAGCTCGCCCGGCTGAACGCCGAGCGGTTCGCCGCCTTCGAGGACACACCGCCGCCCGAAGCCACGCGGCCCGCCGCGCTGGCCTTCGCGGGCGACACCTATGCCGGGCTCGAGGCGCGCACGATGCACGCGGACGCGCTGCGCTGGGCGCAGGACCGGCTGCGCATCCTGTCGGGGCTCTACGGCCTGCTGCGCCCGCTCGACGCGATCCAGCCCTACCGGCTGGAGATGGGCACGCGGATGGAAACTCTGCGCGGGCGCGATCTCTACACCTATTGGGGCGAGAGCATCGCGCAAGCGCTGGCCGCGGATGCCGCCGCGGCGGGCACCGGCGTTCTGGTCAACTGTGCCAGCCAGGAATATTTCGGCGCGGTCGACACCGGCGCGCTGGGGCTGAAGGTGATCACCCCGGTCTTCATGGAAGAGCGCGGCGGGGCGCCGAAGGTCGTCAGCTTCTTCGCCAAGAAGGCGCGCGGCGCGATGGCGCGTTTCGTCTGCGAGAACCGCCTCGAAGACCCCGAGGCCCTCAAGGCGTTCGACACGGGCGGATACCGCTACGCCCCCGAGCTGAGCGAGGGCGCGCGCATGGTGTTTCTGCGCGGCGAGGGCGTGGGGGGCTGAAGCCGCGCGGTCACTCGGCCGCCATTCTTGCCAGCGGGCGCGTCGCCGGCGGCCGGTGCGCCTGCAGGCAGTCGACGATCAGGCTCTTGCGCAGGGGCTTGGCGATATAGGCATCCAGCCCGTCGGCGCGCATGCCTTCGGCGTCGCCCTCCATATCCATCGCATGCGCGGTCAGCGCGACGATGGGGATCGGCGGGCTTTCCCGCTCCGCCTCCCGCGCGCGGATGGCCCGGGTCGCCGCGCGCCCGTCGAGGCCGGGCATGGAGATGTCCATGAAGATCAGATCGGGCGCGAAACTGTCACTGAGCGCGATCGCCTCCCGCCCGTCGGCGGCGAATTCCAGCGCGATGTCGAGATCGCCCACCATTCGCGCAAACACCAGCCGGTTGGTGCGGTTGTCCTCGGCGGCGAGCACGCGCATCGCCCGCCCCCCCGCCCCGCCGCCGGCCGGGGGGGCAAGCTGTTGGAGCCGCGCGATCAGATCGCGCCGCAGCACCGGCTTTTGCACGATGCCCGTCAGCCCCGCGGCGGCGGGATCGTCCCGGGTGACCGCCGGGTTCGAGGTCAGCAGCAGCACGGGCATCGCATGGCCGCGGGCGCGCAGTTCGGCGGTGAAGGCGAGCCCGTCCATCCCCTCCATCGCGTGGTCGGTGAGTACCACGTCAAAGGCCTCGCTGCCCGCATCGAGGGCTGCGAGCGCCTCCTCGCCCGAGCGGCACAGCGTGACCTCGACGCCGTAGGGGACGAGCTGGCGCTCAAGGATGGTCCGGTTGACCAGATTGTCGTCCACGACCAGCGCGTGGCCGATCGCAAGCGGCGCGTCGAGCGGGGCCGCGTCGGCCTCGGCCACCGGCATCGTCACCGAGAACCCGAAGCAGGCCCCCGCGCCGGGGTCGGACTCCACCCAGATGTCGCCGCCCATCAGCCCGACGAGCTGGCGGGCGATGGCCAGTCCGAGCCCAGTTCCCTCGAATTTGCGGTTGCTCTGATCCTCGACCTGGCTGAACTGGGCGAATATCCGTGCCTGATCCTGCGGCGCGATGCCGATTCCGGTATCCTCCACGGTGATGTGAAGCTGTCGCGCATCGCCGCCGCCGTCCGGGGCCACCTCATAGCCCATCACCCGTATCAGGACATGGCCCTCTTCGGTGAACTTGACCGCGTTGCCCACCAGATTGGTGAGCACCTGCCGCACCCGGCCGGGATCGGCGACGTAGCGGGTGGGCAGGAACATGTCGAAATCGATGATCATGTCGATGCCGCGGCTGCCCGCATCCGGCTGCAGCAGCATCGCGACCTCGTGGATGCAGCGTTCGAGGTCGAACGGTTCGGGATGGAGCGTGAGCTTGTCAGCCTCGATCTTGGAGTAGTCGAGCACATCGTTGATGATCGCCAGAAGCGCCTCACCCGATGAGCGGATCGTATCGGCGCACAGGCGCTGATCCTCGCTCAACTCGGTGTCGCAGAGCAGCTCGGCCATGCCGACCACCCCGTTCATGGGGGTTCGGATCTCGTGGCTCATATTGGCAAGAAAGGCCGATTTCGCGCGGCTGGCCGCCTCGGCGCGTTCGCGCGCCTCCTCGAGATCGGCCTCGCGGCGCAGTGTTTCGGTGATGTTGAGCCCAAGGCTGACCATGTCGCCGCTCTGCGTGCGCCGGTCGATCAGGCGTACGCAGGTGCCGCTGCGAAAATGCAGCACGCAGGGCTCGATGGGCTCCGAGTCGAGCCGGGCATGGGTGCGCGCCACCCAGGCCTCGGGCGTGGCCGCGCCGATCTCGACCAGCCCCTCATGCGCGCAGATTTCGAGCAACCGTCGGTAACTGACCCCCGGCGCCGCCTCGGCGCGCCCCTCGAAGACCACCAGAAAGGCGCGATTCGCCGCCACCAGGCGCTGCCGGGCATCGAACACGGCGAATCCGTCGCGGATGGTCTCCACGGACTCCCACAGCCGCCGCTCGGCCATCTGGGCGAGGCTGTTGGCGCGCTCCAGATCCGAGAGGACGCGGCGGTGCTGCCCCTTGATCTGCTCGGCCTCCGAACGCGCCGACTCGGCGACGCTGCGCTGTTCCACCACCTCCTCCGACAGCGCCCGCGCATGTTTTGCAAGCTGCTGGTTGGCCTTGAAAAGTTCGCGCTGCTTCTGCTCAAGCAGCCGCTCCGCGGCCAGGCGCGCCCGCCGCTCCCGCGCCAGTTTCTCCGCCAGACTCATGCCGTGACATCCCTTGGTGGCCGCTCCGGCAGACTGGCCAATCGGGGTGAAGGGGGGCTTAATGGCGGCCGGTCTTGGCGCTTGCCGATTCGCCCGCGCCGGTGCAGGCTTGCGGGATCATCGGTGTGGAGAGTTCGGTCATGGTCGCATTCGTCAACCGCTGTCTGGCGCTCGTTCTCGCCGTCCTCGCATCCGGCGCGCCGGCGCTTGCGCAAGAGGACAGCCCCGTCCCGGCCCGCCGCGCCGCCATCATCGACGACATGGACTATCCCGGCGCCGATCTGCGCCAACTCTTCGACACCACCTTCCCCGCCTGCCTGCAAGCCTGCCGCGATGACGACGCCTGCGCGGGGTTTACCTACAACACGCGCAACGGCTCGTGCTTTCCCAAGGCCGGGCTTGGCGCGCCGCAGCCCTATCAGGGCGCGGTGTCGGGGCGGATGATCCCGACCGATCCCGCGGTGCTGTCGCGCGCCGAGGCCCTGCGCGAGCGGATGGATTTCCTGCCGGCGTCGGATTTCGACGCGGCGCGCGCGCTGGCCGAGGAACTGCCGACCCTCTACACCGCCAATGAGTGGAGCGCGGGCGACCACGCCGCGGCGGCCGAGGACGCGCTGCGGCGCAACGCCTACGCCGCTGCCGCGCGCAGCTATGGCGCCGCGCTGACCGTGGGCGACGCGGCCGACCACTGGCTGGCCTATGCCGAGGCAACGCGCCGGATCACCGGCTCCGACCGCGCCGACGAGCGCCGGATGCGCGCGCGGGCACGGGCGGCTGCGCTCAACGCGGCGTTGCGGGCCGGGGACGCCACGCTGCGGGCCGAGGCCCTCGTGGCCTTCGCCGTGCTTCTGGAGCCCGCCGGCCGGGGGCGCGACATGATCCCTGTGCTGCGGCTCGCGCAGGAGATCGCGCCGGGACGGCGCGGCGCGGCGTTGCTCGAACGTGCGGTGCGCGAATACGGCTTTCGTGTGGTCGACCACCGCGTCGAGAGCGACTCGGCCCGTCCGCGCGTCTGTGCCGTGTTTTCCGAGCCGCTGGTGCAGGCCGGGCTCGACTATGCGCCTTATGTGCGGGTAAGCACCGGCGGCATCGCGGTGGAGGCCGAGGAGCGCGCCCTGTGCGTGGACGGACTTGCGCACGGAACCCGCTACCAGATCACGCTGCGCGAGGGGCTGCCGGCGGCCAGCGGCGAGGTGCTCGCGCGCAGCGTGCCGCTGGATGTCTATGTGCGCGACCGGGCTGCCTCGGTGCGGTTTCCGGGGCGGGCCTATGTGCTGCCCGCGGCCGGTGATCTGGCGCTGCCGGTCGAGACGGTCAACACCGACGCGCTCGAGCTCGAGCTCATGCGGGTGAGCGACCGCAACCTGGTCCGTGCGATCCGCGACGACCAGCTCGCCCGGCCGCTGTCGCGCTGGGAGGAGATGCAGTTTTCCGAGGAGATGGCGACCGAGGTCTGGGAGGGCGAGGCCGAGGTCGGCATGGACCTGAATGCCGAGGTCACGACCCGGCTGCCGCTGGCCGAGGTGATGGGCGATCTGCCCACCGGCGTCTATGTGCTGCACGCGGCGGTGCCCGGCACCGATCCGTTCGACGTGCCCGCCGCCACCCAGTGGTTCGTCGTCAGCGATCTGGGCCTGTCCACCATGCAGGGCGCCGACGGGCTGCATGTGGTGGTCCGCAGCCTCGAGACCGCCGACGCGCGCGCGGACGTCGAGGTCGCGCTGGTCTCGCGGGTCAACGAGGTGCTGGCAACCGCGACCACGGATTCGCGCGGCTACGCGCATTTCCCGCCCGGGCTCACGCGCGGCACGGGCAGCGACGCGCCCGCGCTGGTGACCGCCGAGGCGGGCGCGGGCGAGACGGTCGAGGACATCGCCTTCCTGTCGCTGACCGACCCGGAATTCGATCTCTCGGACCGCGGGGTCGAGGGCCGCGCCCCCGCGCCCCCGGTGGACGTGTTCCTGACGACCGAGCGCGGCGCCTACCGCGCCGGCGAGACCGTTCACGTCACCGCGCTGGCGCGCGACGGTGACGCGCGCGCGATCGAGGGGTTGCCGCTGACCGCGCGGTTCCTGCGCCCCGATGGCGTCGAATACGCAAGGATGCAGGCCGGGGCCACCGCCGCGGGCGGGCACGTCTTCGAACAGGAGCTGGGCGGCGGCGTCCCGCGCGGGGCGTGGCGCGTGCAGATCCATGCCGACCCCGACGAGCCGCCGCTGGCCGAGCAGAGCTTCCTGGTCGAGGATTTCCTGCCCGAGCGCATTGACTTCGAGATGGCGCTGCCCGACGCGCCGATCCGCCCCGGCGACCGGCCGCGCCTGTCGATCGACGCGCGCTATCTCTTCGGCGCGCCGGCGGCCGATCTGCCCATTGCCGGCCGGGTAACGCTGCGCCCGGCCGAAGAGGGGCTGGCCGACTGGCCCGGCTTCGGTTTCGGCCGCCACGACGCCGATGTGACGCCCGCGCGCACCGTCTTCCCTTCCGGCGTGACGACCGATGCTGACGGTGCCGCCCGCATTCCCCTCACGCTGCCCGAGATTGAGACGCGCGACCGGCCCCTCGAAATCGAGGTGGTCGCCGAGATCTCGGAGGGATCGGGCCGCCCCGTCGAGCGTGACCTCACCCGCACGCTCGCGCCGGACGCGCCGATGATGGGGCTGCGGCCCGCCTTCGAGGGCGGCGTGGTACCCGAGGGCGGCGAGGCGGGCTTCGACGTCATCGCCACCGGCCCGGACGGCGCCGCGGTGCCCGCGCGGGCGGAGTGGACGCTCAACCGCGTGCGCACCCGCTACCAGTGGTACAGCGTGCGCGGCGACTGGTTCTGGGAGCCGGTGACGACCCGCACTCGCGTCGCCGGGGGGGAGATCGCGCTGGACGGCACCGGCCCCGCGCGTATCGCCGCCCCGGTGGAGTGGGGGCGCTATGAACTGGTCGTCGCCCGCACCGACGGCGACAGCCACGCGGCGGCCTCGACGACCTTCGACGCGGGCTGGTACGCGCCCGCCGGCGTTCTCGACTCGCCCGACATGCTGGAGCTTTCGCTCGACTCCGAAAGCTACCGCCCCGGTGACACGGCGCGGCTGCGCGTCGTCCCGCGCGCGGCGGGCACGGCGCTGGTCAGCGTGCTGTCGAACCGGCTGATCGACATGCAGGTGGTCGAGGTGCCCGAGGGCGAGTCGGTGATCGAGCTGCCGGTGACCGAAGAATGGGGCACCGGCGCCTATGTCACCGCGTCGGTCCTGCGCCCGATGGACCCCGACGCCGGGCGCAACCCGGCGCGCGCGCTGGGGCTGGCCCATGCCGCGATCGACCCCGGCCCGCGGCGGCTGGAAGCCGAGTTCGAGGCCCCCGCCGAGGCGGACCCGCGCGGCCCGCTCGACGTTGCCCTGCGCGTGGACGGCATGGCCGAGGGCGAGACCGCCTGGGCCACCATCGCCGCCGTGGATGAGGGAATCCTCAACCTGACGGGCTTCGAGCCGCCCGACCCGGAGGGCCACTATTTCGGCCAGCGCCGGCTCGGCATGGGGTTGCGCGACGTCTATGGCCGGCTGATCGACGGCATGAGCGGGGCCATGGGCGTGGTGCGCTCGGGCGGCGACGCGATGGCCACGATGCGGCGCGAGGCGCCGCCGCCCACCGAGGAACTCGTCGCGTATTTCTCGGGCCCCGTCGAGGTCGGCCCGGACGGCCTTGCGCGGGCCAGCTTCGATCTGCCCGCCTTCAACGGGACGGTGCGGCTGATGGGCGTGGCGTGGTCGCGCGGCGGCGTCGGACAGGCCAGCGCCGATGTGCTGGTGCGCGATCCGGTGGTGGTCAATGCCAGCCTGCCGCGCTTTCTCGCCCCCGGCGATGACAGCCGCCTCCTGCTGGAGCTGACGCACACCTCCGGCCCGGCCGGGCGGATGGCCATCGACGTGGATGCGCCGCCCGCGCTGCGGCTGGGCGATGTGCCGGGGCAGGTGGAGCTGTCAGCCGAAGGCCGCGCGCGGCTGTCGATCCCGCTGACCGCGCAGAAGCCCGGCACGCACCGGATCGCCGTTACCGTGACGACGCCCGACGGCCGCCGGCTTGACCGCAGGCTCACATTGCCGGTTGAGGCGCACGACCCCGAGATCGCCCGCACGAGCACGCTGACGCTCGATCCCGGCGAGACCCTGCGCTTCGGCGCGGACATCTTCGAGGGGCTCCGTCCCGGAACCGGCTCGGCCACGCTGGCCGCCGGCCCGCTGGCGCGGCTCGACATCGCGGGGCTGATGCGCCGGCTCGACGCCTACCCCTATGGCTGCGCCGAACAGGTCACCTCGACGGCGACGGCCCTGCTCGTCATGCCCGAGCTGGCCGCGGATATGGGCATCGCCGGCCCCGACGAGGCCCGCACACGCATCGAGGCGGCCATCGACCGCGTGCTGACCTACCAGGCGCCCAACGGGGCCTTCGGGCTGTGGCGCGCCGGCACGGGTGACCTGTGGCTCGACGCCTATGTGACCGATTTCCTCGCCCGTGCGCGCGAGCGCGGCTTCGAGGTGCCCGACACGGCCTTCCGCGCGGCGATGGACAATCTACGCAACCGCCTCAACTACGCCCCCGATTTCGAGGAGGACGGCGGCCCCTGGGCCTACGCGCTGATGGTGCTCGCGCGCGAGGGCGCGGCGGCGGTCGGCGATCTGCGCTACTACGCCGACGTCAAGGCATCGGCGTTCGACACGCCGCTCGCGGCGGCGCAACTCGGTACGGCGCTGGCGGCCTATGGCGACACCGGCCGGGCCGATGCGATGTTCTCGCAGGCCGCCCGGCTTGCCCGCGAGGGCGGCGATGAGCACGGCGGCGGCTGGCGCGAGGATTACGGCACCCCCCTGCGCGACACCGCCGGCCTTCTGGCGCTTGCGGCCGAGAGCGGCAGCGGCGCGGTGGACCGGTCGGCGCTCGCGCAAAGCCTTGCCGAGGGGCTCACATCGCGCAGGGCGGCACGGGGGATGTCACCGCAGGAAGCCGCCTGGAGCCTGCGCGCGGCCGGCGCCCTGACCGACGCTGCCGCCGACAGCGGGCTTGCGGTCAACGGCGCGCCAGTCAGCGGGCCCGTGGTGCGCATGATCGAGGACACGGTGCGCGGCGGCCGCCCGGTGACGGTCGCCAATACCGGCACGGGACCCGCTGAGGTCATGCTGACCGCCTTCGGCGTGCCCGTCACCGCCCCGCCCGCCGAGGGGCGCGGCTACCGGATCGAACGGTCGCACTACACGCTGGAGGGCGAGCCGATCACGCTTGAATCGGTTCCGGTGGGCACGCGCGTCGTCACCGTGTTGCGGGTGACCCCGCTGGGCACGGGCGGCGGGCGGCTGATGGTTGACGATCCGCTGCCGGCGGGCTTCGAGATCGACAACCCCAACCTGCTGCGCGCCGGCGACATCGCCGCGCTCGACTGGCTGGATCTCGACGACGTGGCCGAGCACACCGAGGCGCGCGACGCACGCTTCCTCGCCGCCGTCGACTGGCGCGAGGATGAAAGCTTCCGGCTGGGCTACATTGCCCGCGCGGTCACCCCCGGCAGTTATCGCCACCCAGCCGCCAGCGTCGAGGACATGTATCGCCCCATGCGCCGCGCGATCACCGATACGGGCCGCGCGACCGTCGTCGAATGAGCGCGGCCCCCGGCCGGCCGTCACGGGTCCGCCCGGCACGGTGGGTGTTCACGCTGGCCCTTCTGATCTGGTTCGCGGCGCTGGCGCGTGACGGCTTCGACGCCTTCATCGACGCCACCGTGCTGCCGCCCCTTGTGCCCGAAACGTCGGTCGAGGTGCTCGCGCGCGACGGCACGCTTTTGCGCGCCTTCACCGTCGAGGACGGACGCTGGCGGCTGTCGGTGGCGCCCGAGGAGGTGGATCGCGACTACCTCGCCATGCTGATCGCCTATGAGGACCGGCGCTTCCACAGCCACTCGGGCATTGACGTCCTCGCGCTGGGCCGGGCGGTGTGGCAGGCGCTGGCGCGGGGCCGCGTCGTCTCGGGCGGCTCGACGCTGACAATGCAGGTCGCCCGGCTCATCGAGGACGGCCCCACCGGCCGCCTCGCCGGAAAGCTGCGGCAGATGCGCGTGGCGCTGGCTCTGGAGCGGCGACTGACCAAGGGCCAGATTCTGTCCCTCTACATGCATCACGCTCCCTTCGGCGGCAATCTCGAAGGCATCCGCGCGGCGAGCTTTGCCTATCTGGGGCGCGAACCGCACCGGCTCACGCCCGCCGAAGCCGCGCTGATGGTCGCCATTCCGCAATCGCCCGAGGCCCGCCGACCCGACCGCAACCCCGAGGCCGCCGAAGCCGCCCGCGCCCGCGTTCTGGCCCGGATGCGGCGCGACGGCGTGATCGCACCCGACCGCGCCCGCGCCGCGATGACCGAGCCCGTCCCGCGCACCCGCCGCCCGTTCCCCATGCTCGCAGCACACCTCGCCGACCGGCTCGTGGCCGAGGCGCCCGAGCACCCGCTGCACCGAACCACCATCGACGCCCGCTTGCAGGCCCGGCTCGAGGATCTCGCCCGCGGCGCCGTGGCCGGGGGCGATCCGGCGCTGTCGGCGGCGATCATGGTCGCCGACCACGCGACCGGCGAAATTCTGGCCAGCGTCGGCGGGCCCGACTACGGCAACGACGCGCGGCGCGGCTATGTCGACATGACCCGGGCCCTGCGCTCACCGGGCTCGACGCTCAAGCCGCTGATCTACGGGCTCGCCTTCGATGATGGCCTCGCCCACCCCGCCACGCTGATCGAGGACCGCGCCACGGATTTCGGCCGCTACGCCCCGCGCAATTTCGACGGCCGTTTCCGCGGCGACGTGACCGTGCGCGAGGCGCTCGAGCTTTCGCTAAATCTGCCCGTCGTCGCGGTGACCGAGGCGCTGGGGCCGGCGCGGCTGATCGCGGCGCTGGAACGGGCCGGCGCCCGCGCCGTGGTGCCCGGCGAAGCGCCGGGGCTCGCCGTCGCGCTGGGCGGCGTCGGCGTGCGGCTGGAGGGGCTGGTGCAGCTCTACGCCGCCCTCGCGCGCGGGGGTGCGACGGTACCGCTGCGGGTCCGGGCACGCGAGAGCGGCGCGCCGGAAAACGGCGACGCGCCCGCCGCGCGGCTGATGGGGCCCGGCGCGGCCTGGCATGTGGGCGATATCCTCTCGGGCGCGGCTCCTCCCCCCGGCGCGCCGTCGTTGCGCATCGCATGGAAGACGGGCACTTCCTATGGCCACCGTGACGCGCTGGCGCTGGGCTATGATGGCCGCGTCGTCGCGGGCGTCTGGCTGGGCCGGCCCGACGGCACGCCCGTGCCCGGCGCCTTTGGCGCCGAGGTCGCCGCGCCGGTGTTGTTCGAGACGTTCCAGCGACTGAGCGCGCCTGTCACCCCCCTGCCGCCCGCGCCCGCCGATGCGCTCCTGGCCGACACCGCCGAGCTGCCCGCCCCGCTGAGACGCTTTCGCGGGCGCGACGGCAGCGCCGGCCCCGAGCCCGACGCGCCGCGGCTGGCCTTCCCGCCCGACGGGGCGGCGGTGGAGGCGCTGGAAGGCGCGGTGCATGCGCGGGTGACGCGGGGCACGCCACCCTTCACATGGCTGGCCGACGGCGCGCCGGTGGCGCTCGCCTCGCGCGGGCGGGCGGTGGAACTCGCGCTGCCCGGGCCGGGCTTCGTGACCTTGTCGGTGATCGACGCCGAAGGCCGCGCCGACCGCGCGCAGATCGAGCTGCTGCCCTGACCGGCGCGCGGCAGCCCTTGCGCGGGCGGCCTGACGGGCGCATCCTGACCGTCATGCAGAAGACGCTGATCGTTCTCGGGCTCGCGATCCTTCTGGCGGGGCTCGCCTGGCCCTGGCTTCGTCACCTGCCCATCGGCCGGCTTCCGGGCGACATCACGATCGAGCTGGGCGGCGCGCGCCTCTATCTGCCCATCGCCACCTCGATCCTGATTAGCATCGTCCTGACGATCCTGCTGCGGCTCTTTCGCTAGCCGTGCCCTTACAGGTGCGCCCCGCCCCCTTCACCTTCGTCCAAATATCCTCGGGGGGAGCCGCCCGAACCGGGCGGCGGGGGGGGGGGAGCCCCCCCCCCCCCCGGGGGGGGGGGCGGGCGGCGGGGGGCTGAAAGCCCCCCTTCCCCCGGCACCGCGGGCGCGCGCGGCTCACCAGATGCGCTCCAGCGCCAGCGCGATGCCCTGCCCGCCGCCGATGCACATCGTCACCAGCGCGCGCCGTCCACCGATCCGCTCGAGCTCGTAAAGCGCCTTGACCGTGAGGATCGCGCCGGTCGCCCCCACCGGATGGCCCAGCGCGACGGCCCCGCCATTGGGATTGACCCGCGCCGGATCGAGGCCGAGCGCGCGGCTCACCGCGATCGCCTGGGCGGCGAAGGCTTCGTTGGATTCGATCACGTCGAAATCGCCGGCCGACCACCCGGTGCGCGTGCAGAGCGCCTCGACCGCCGGGATCGGCCCCAGCCCCATGACCTCGGGCGGCACGCCGGCATGGGCATACCCGACCACCCGCGCCCGCGGCACGAGCCCCGCGGCATCGGCCGCCCCGGCACGGGCCAGCACGAGCGCCGCGGCGCCGTCATTGATGCCGCTGGCATTTCCGGCGGTCACCGAGCCGTCCTTCTGGAAGGCGGGCCCGAGGGCCGCGAGCCCCTCGGCCGTTGTCGGCTTGGGGTGCTCGTCGGTCTCGAAACGGGCCGTTCCCTTGCGGCCGGTCACTTCGACCGGGACGATCTGCCCGGCGAAGCGGCCCGCCTCGATGGCGTGCGCCGCGCGCGTCTGGCTTTCGAGGGCGAAGGCATCCTGATCGGCGCGGCTGATGCCGTGCTCGGCGGCGATGTTCTCGGCCGTCACGCCCATATGGCCGGTGCCGAAGGGGCAGTTGAGCGCGCCGAGCATCATGTCGAGCGCGCGCGCCTCGCCCATCTTCTGGCCGAAGCGCGCGACCTGCAGCGCATGCGGGGCGCGGCTCATGCTTTCGGCGCCGCCGGCAAGCGCGAAATCCGCATCTCCCAGCGCGAGCGCCTGGAACGCCGAGACCACCGCCTGCGCGCCCGAGCCGCACAGCCGGTTGACGTTCATCGCCGGCGTCGTCTCGGGGATGCCCGCCTCCATCGCCGCCACGCGGCTGAGATACATGTCGCGCGGCTCGGTATTGATGACAAGACCGAACATGACATGGCCGATCTGCTCGCCGGAGACGCCGCCGCGCTCGAGCGCGGCGCGCGCGACCGTCGCGCCCAGCGCGATGGGCGGCACGCTCGCCAATCCGCCGCCGAAGGTGCCGATCGCCGTGCGCGCGGCCGAAAGGATGACGATATCGTCCATGGTCCTACTCTGCGGGTCTGAAGTTGTCGGGGTGGGCGGCGGCCACGGCGGGCACCTGCTCCAGCGCCGCCATCACGGCATTGATGCGCGGCATGGCGTCGAGCGCGACCTCCCAGCGCCGGGCGTTGTAGATCTGGGGCACGAGGCAGATGTCGGCCATCGTGATGGCATCGCCATGGCAGAATCGCCCGCCATCGGGCGTGTCGAGCATCGCCTCGAAGGCGGTCAGCCCCTTGGCGATGAAATGCTGCATCCAGCCCTGCATGGTGATCGCCCCGCCCGAGGCCTCGACTGCATGGCGCGCCACCGAGACATTGCAGACGGGGTGAATTTCCATCGCGATGGCATGGGACAGCGCGCGCACCCTCGCCCGACCGTCGAGATCGGCGGGCAGAAAACCCGTGCCGCGCGATTCGTCGAGATACTCGATGATGGCGAGCGACTGGGTGAGCCGGCGCCCGTCGATCTCGAGCGTGGGCACCAGCCCCTGCGGATTGCGGGCGAGGTTGGCGGCGCCGCGATGCTCGCCCTCGAGCAGATCGACCGGCACGTCGTGCCAGTCGATCCCGGCCAGGCCGAGCGCGATGCGCACCCGGTAGGCGGCGGAAGACCGCCAGTAGTCGTAGAGCGTGGGTTCCATCATTCCTCCAGCAGTCGGGCGAGCGCGCGGCGCAGGGCCGGCGTGTCCTCGCCCAGATGGGCCTCGAGCTCGGCCTGATAGGCGCGGGCCTGCGGCACGATACGCGCCACGAGGGCCCGGCCGGTGTCGGTCAGATCGAGCGCGACGAGCCGGCGATCCTCGGGGTGGCCGGCCTTGGAAACGAGGCCGGCCCTCTCCAGCCGGGCCGCAGCGCGGCTGACCTTGGACTTGTCCATGTCCACCCGCGCGTTGATCTCGCGCACGCTCACCGCGCCCGACTGCGCCAGATGCGCCAGCACCCGCCATTCGGGGATGGAGATGCCGAACTCCTCGCGATACCGCTCGGCAAAGGCGCGGCTGACGCGCGAGGCCGCCACGGCGAGCTGATAGGGCAGGAACTCGGTCAGGTCGAAATCCTCGGGCATCGGCGCGATCATTGCATCTGGCACGACGGCGTCAAGCCCGCGCGAGCGCGCCGGATTCGGGGTTTTCATTTGCGTGCAGGCGCGTATTATCCGCGCCCATGAAGACCGATCTGGATATCCGCGCAGATCGCGGGGCCTTACTGGCGCTTCCGGCGCGCGGCCTCCTTCTCCTTAGCTGCCTCTGAGCGTGCCGCCGGGCGCGCCGCTCAGAGGTGACCAGCGCCCGCCACGATGACGCTAAGGACAGACGAGAGTTTCCCATGACCGACACGAAACATTCCCCCGGCGCGGCGGCGGCCGACCGCGTGCTGATCTTCGACACCACGCTGCGCGACGGCGAGCAGTCGCCCGGCGCGACGATGACCCACGAGGAGAAGCTGGAGATCGCCGCCCTGCTCGACGAGATGGGCGTGGATATCATCGAGGCGGGCTTTCCCATCGCCTCGATCGGCGATTTCGAGGCCGTCGCCGCCATTTCGCGCGTGGCCAAGAGCGCGACGATCTGCGGCCTCGCCCGCGCGAACCCCACCGATATCGACCGCGCCTGGGAGGCCGTCAGGCATGCGCCGAAGGGGCGCATCCACACCTTCATCGGCACCTCGCCCACGCATCGCGACATCACCCATCTCGACAAGGACGCGATGGCCGACCGCATCCACGAGACGGTCACCCATGCCCGCAACCTGACCGACGATGTGCAGTGGTCGCCGATGGACGCGACGCGGACCGAGCGCGACTATCTCTGCCGCGTCGTCGAGATCGCCATCAAGGCCGGCGCCACGACGATCAACATCCCCGACACGGTGGGCTACACCGCGCCCAAGGAATCGGCCGAGTTGATCGCCATGCTGATCGACCGCGTGCCCGGCGCCGACGAGATCACCTTCGCCACCCACTGCCACAACGACCTCGGCATGGCGACGGCCAACGCGCTGGCCGCCGTCGAGGCCGGCGCGCGCCAGATCGAGTGCACGATCAACGGCCTGGGCGAGCGCGCGGGCAACACCGCGCTGGAAGAGGTGGTGATGGCGCTGAAGGTGCGCGGCGATATCATGCCCTTCACCACCGGCATCGACACCCGCCGGATCATGGCCGCCAGCCGGCTGGTTTCGGCCGTCTCGGGGTTTCCGGTGCAGTACAACAAGGCCATCGTGGGCAAGAACGCCTTTGCCCACGAGTCCGGCATCCATCAGGACGGGGTGCTCAAGAACGCCGAGACCTTCGAGATCATGCGCCCCGAGGATATCGGACTGAACGCCACCAATCTGGTGCTGGGCAAGCATTCGGGTCGCGCGGCGCTGCGCGCCAAGCTCGCTGAGCTGGGCTATGAGATGTCGGACAACCAGCTGGGCGACGTCTTCGTGCGGTTCAAGGCGCTGGCAGACCGCAAGAAGGAGGTCTATGACGAGGATCTGATCGCGCTGATGACCGAAAGCGCCACGGATCACGCGCATGATCATATCCGCGTCAAGCATCTCAAGGTGGTCTGCGGCACCGAGGCGCCGCAGTCGGCCGACCTGACGCTGACCATCGGCGAGGAGGAGCGACAGATCGCGACGACCGGCGACGGCCCCGTCGACGCCGCCTTCAACGCGATCAAGCAGATCTATCCACACGAGGCCCGGCTGCAGCTCTATCAGGTCCACGCCGTCACCGAGGGCACCGACGCGCAGGCGACAGTGAGCGTGCGTCTGGAAGAGGACGGCCGCATCGCCACGGGGCAGTCCTCGGACACCGATACGGTCGTCGCGTCGGTCAAGGCCTATGTCAACGCGCTCAACAGGCTTCTGGTGCGCCGCCAAAAGACCCGCCCCGCCGACGAGGCCGCGCCGACCGCGCCCTGAGAACCCTGCCCGCCAACCCGCGGCGAGGCCGCCCGGCCGGGCGGATTCGTGCCGGCGCCGCGGGGGGCGGGCCTTTACGTTTCGCCCCGCGGGCGCCTATAAGGGCCATCGGTTCGCCCGCACGCGCGGCGGCGGGCCGCATTCTTGGGCGCTGGACGGGAAATCCTCATAATGCTTGGAATTGCGGGTCTGTTTTCGTCGGATATGGCGATTGACCTGGGCACGGCGAACACGCTCGTCTACGTGAAGGGCCGCGGCATCATCCTCAATGAGCCCTCGGTGGTCGCCTATCACGTCAAGGACGGCAAGAAGACGGTGCTCGCCGTTGGCGAGGATGCCAAGCTGATGCTCGGGCGCACGCCCGGCTCTATCGAGGCGATCCGTCCGATGCGCGACGGCGTGATCGCGGATTTCGACGTCGCCGAGGAGATGATCAAGCACTTCATCCGCAAGGTGCATCGCCGCTCGACCTTCACCAAGCCCAAGGTGATCGTCTGCGTCCCCTACGGGGCGACGCCGGTGGAAAAGCGCGCCATCCGCCAGTCGGTTCTGTCGGCCGGGGCGCGCCGGGCGGGGCTGATCGCCGAGCCGATCGCCGCGGCCATCGGCGCGGGCATGCCGATCACCGACCCCACCGGCTCCATGGTCGTCGATATCGGCGGCGGCACGACCGAGGTCGCGGTGCTGAGCCTTGGCGACATCGTCTATGCGCGCTCCGTCCGGGTGGGCGGCGACCGGATGGACGAGGCGATTATCAGCTATCTGCGCCGCCAGCAGAACCTCCTGATCGGGGAATCCACGGCCGAGCGCATCAAGACCTCGATCGGCACCGCCCGGATGCCCGATGACGGGCGCGGAACGGCCCTGCACATTCGCGGGCGCGATCTTCTCAACGGCGTGCCCAAGGAGACCGAGATCAGCCAGGCGCAGGTGGCCGAGGCGCTGTCGGAGACCGTCCAGTCGATGTGCGAGGCGGTGATGATGGCGCTGGAAGCGACGCCGCCGGACCTTGCCGCCGACATCGTCGATCGCGGCGTGATGCTCACCGGCGGGGGCGCGTTGCTGGGCGAGCTGGATCTGGCCCTGCGCGAGCAGACGGGGCTGTCAATCTCGGTGGCCGACGAGTCACTCAATTGTGTCGCGCTGGGCACCGGAAAGGCGCTGGAATACGAGAAACAGCTGCGCCATGCGATAGATTACGATAGCTGACGGCGTGGGCCGGACAGCCCGCTGCCCGTGCCCCCCGTGCCCGGTTGAAGCGAGGCTGACGTGGCGAAGGACCGCAATGGACAGGACGATTTCGTTCGCCCGATCAGGCGGATCCTGATCGGGCTGCTGGTGGTCGCGCTGCTGGCGGGGATCGGGCTGTGGCGCATCGACAGCCCGCGGGTCGAGCGGTTCCGCGCCGCCTTCATCGACCGGGTGGTGCCCAGCTTCGACTGGGCGCTGGTCCCGGTGCGCGGGCTGGTGGGGATGGTCGAGGATTTCCGCTCCTACGCGCGTATTCACGAGCAGAACCAGGAACTGCGGCGCGAACTCCAGCAGATGCGCGCCTGGCGCGAGGCGGCGCTGCAGCTGGAGCAGCGCAACGCGCAGCTGATGGATCTCAACCAGGTGCGCATCGACCCGGAACTGACGCATGTCACCGGGGTGGTTCTGGCGGATTCGGGGTCGCCCTTCCGGCGCTCGGTGTTGCTCAATGTCGGCGCGCGCGACGGCGTGCAGGACGGCTGGGCGGTGATGGACGGGCTTGGGCTGGTCGGGCGTATTTCGGGGGTTGGCGAAGGCTCGGCGCGGGTCATCCTGCTGACCGACTCGAACAGCCGCGTGCCGGTGACCGTCCAGCCCTCGGGGCAGCGGGCGATCCTGGCGGGCGACAATCAGCCGCTGCCGGTGCTCGACTTCGTGGAATCGCCCGATGCGGTGCGGCCGGGCGACAGGGTGGTGTCGTCGGGCGACGGCGGCGTGTTCCCCGCCGGGCTGCTGGTGGGCGAGGCCGCACAGGGCGCCGACGGGCGGCTGCGGGTGCGGCTGGCGGCCGATTTCGGGCGGCTGGAGTTCCTGCGCGTGCTGCGCTCGCACCGGCGCGAGGAAATCGAGGAATCCGGCGAGCTCATCGCCCCGGCCGGGACGCCGACTCCGGGCGAGGTGCAACCGCCCGCCGCAGAGGCGCCGGACGGGGGCGCCGATGGCTGAGACATCGGCAAGCCGCGCATGGGTGTATTGGCTGCTTTTCGCCGGGCTCGGCGCGCTGACCCTGTTTTTCCGGCTGCTGCCCCTGGGCGGCGGGGCGAGCGGCCTGCCCGCGCCGGATGTGACGCTTTGCCTTGCCGTCGCGTGGGTGCTGCGGCGCCCCGACTACATGCCGGCCCCGCTGGTGGCGGGGGTCGTGCTGGTCGAGGATCTGCTGCTGCTGCGCCCGCCGGGGCTGTGGGCGCTAATCGCGCTCGCGGCAACGGAATTCCTGCGCGCGCGGCACACCTTGATGCGCGAGCTGAGCTTTGTCATCGAATGGGCCGTGGTCGCCGGCGTGATGCTGGCTATGGTGGTCGTCCAGCGGCTGGTGCTTTTCCTGCTGATGGCGCCCCAGCCCGCGCTGGGGCTGGCGTTGCTGCATATCATTCTGACGATCCTGTTCTATCCTGTCGTGGTGGCCGTTTCACACTACCTTTTCAATGTGAGAAAACCGGCCACGGGCGAGGTAGACGCGCTGGGGAGACCGATATGAGCAGGCCGCCGAGGGAGAGCCCCGAAACCGGGCGCCGGATGACCCGGCGCCTGGCCGTCATCGGCGGGCTTCAGGCGGCGGCGATGGGCACCCTGCTGTTCAGAATGCGCCACATGCAGGTCGAGCAGGCCGACCAGTTCCGCCTTCTGGCCGACGAGAACCGCATCAACATGCGCCTGATTCCGCCCGTGCGCGGGCTGATCACCGACCGCGACGGCACGGTGCTGGCCGGCAACGAGCAGAATTACAGGGTCGTCGTCGTGCGCGAGGATGCCGGCGATGTCGGCGCCGCCCTGCGCCGGCTCGCCCGACTCATCCCGCTGGACCCCGACGCCATCGCCGCGATCGAAGCGGAAGTGATGGAACACCGCCCCTTTGTCCCCGTCACGATCGCCGAGCGGCTCGATTGGGAAGAAGTCGCGCGCATTGCCGCCAACGCCCCCGCCCTGCCGGGAATCACGCCCGAGGTCGGCTTGTCGCGCCACTATCCGCAGGGCGAGGTCTTCGCCCACAATGTGGGGTATGTCGGCCCGGTGAGCGAGCGCGACCTCGAAGACCTCGACGCCCCCGACCCCGTCTTGCAGATCCCCGGCTTTCAGATCGGCAAGATCGGCGTCGAGCGCCACATGGAAGAGACCCTTCGCGGCGAGGCGGGATCGCGGCGCATCGAGGTCAATGCCGTCGGCCGGGTCATGCGCGAGCTTGACCGGCAGGACGGCACGCCGGGCCAGGATGTCCGGCTGACCCTGGATGCCGGGCTTCAGCGTTTCGTCAATGCCCGCCTGGGCGGCGAAAGCGCCGCAGGCGTGGTGATGGATGTCGCCTCGGGCGATCTTCTTGCCTGTGCCTCGTCGCCGAGCTTCGATCCGAATCTCTTTGTCAGGGGCATCTCGAGGCAGGACTACAACGCACTTCTGGAGGATCCCTATCGCCCTCTGGCCGACAAGACGGTGCAGGGGCTCTATCCGCCCGGTTCGACCTTCAAGATGGTCACGGCGCTGGCCGCCCTCGAAGCCGGCGAGGTGTCGGAGGAGGAGCGCGTCTACTGCCCCGGCTACATGGATGTCGGCGGGCGGCGCTTTCACTGCTGGCGCCGCGGCGGCCACGGGCGGGTGGACATGGCCTCGGCGCTCGGCGAATCCTGCGACGTGTATTTCTATGAAATGGCGCAGCGGGCGGGCATCGACCGCATCCACGCGATGGCGGCGCGCTTCGGATACGGGACGGCCTTCGACCTGCCCGTGTCCTCCGTCTCCGAAGGGCTCAACCCCTCGCGCGAGTGGAAACGCGCGCGGCGCGGCGCCGACTGGATGGTTGGCGACACGATCAACGCCGCGATCGGGCAGGGCTTCGTGCTGGGCTCGCCGCTGCAACTGGCGGTGATGTCGGCGCGGCTGGCCAGCGGGCGGGCGGTGGTGCCCCGGCTGGTGCATGCCATTGGCGGGGTCGAGCAGGAGGTACCCGAGGCGCCGCCTCTCGAACTCGATCCGGCGTGGCTGCGGCTGATCCATCGCGGCATGGCCGATGTCAGCAACGACCGGCGCGGCACTGCTTATTCCTCGCGCATCGTCGCGCCGGAGAGTCGGATGGCGGGAAAGACCGGCACCAGCCAAGTCTATTCGATCAGCGCGGCCGAACGCGCCGCCGGCGTGCGCGAGCAGGAGGATTTGCCCTGGAACCGGCGCAACCACGCGCTTTTCGTGGCTTTCGCCCCGGTCGAGGCGCCGCGCATTGCGGTCTCGGTGGTCGTCGAGCATGGTGGCGGCGGCTCGACCGCCGCGGCCCCCATCGCGCGCGACATCGTTCTGCAGGCGCTGCATGGCGGCTTGCCGCCCCTGTCAGCCTACCCCGAACCGCAGCGCAACCGCATCGAGACGATGCAACAGGAGCTGCGACAGCGGTTAATGTCAGCCGCCGAGGGCGGCACGGGGGGCCGCGACGCATGACCTATCTCGAATACACCGTCAAGCGCGTGCCCTCGGGCCTGGCCAAGGTGCTTTATGTGAACTGGGCACTGGTCGTCCTGCTCGTCGCGGTGGCCAGTGTCGGCTTCATCATGCTCTATTCGGTGGCCGGCGGTGCGTTGAGGCCCTGGGCCGAGCCGCAGATGCAACGCTTCGCGCTGGGGCTTGCGGCGATGTTCATGATCGCTTTCGTGCCGATCTGGTTCTGGCGCAATGTCGCGGCGCTGGCCTATGGCGTGTCGCTGCTCCTGCTGATCGCGGTGGAGTTCGTAGGTGAAGTCGGCATGGGCGCCCAGCGCTGGATCGATCTGGGCGTCATCCGGCTGCAGCCCTCGGAGCTGACCAAGATCACCCTCGTCATGGCCCTGGCCGCCTATTACGACTGGCTCGACCCCCAGAAGATTTCGCGCCCGCTCTGGGTCGGGCTGGCGGTGCTCATGGTACTGGCGCCCGCGGCACTGGTGCTCAGCCAGCCCGATCTGGGCACCGCCCTGCTGCTCATGCTGGGGGGTGGTGCGGTGATCTTCGCGGCCGGCGTCCACTGGGCCTATTTCGCCAGCGTTCTGGGGCTGGGCACGGCTGCGGTGACACTGGTCATGGCCTCGCGCGGGAGCGAATGGCAGGTGCTGCGCGACTACCAGTACCGGCGCATCGACGCCTTCCTCGACCCGTCGATAGACCCGCTGGGGGCGGGGTATCACATCAACCAGGCCAAGATCGCGCTGGGCTCGGGCGGCTGGACGGGACGAGGCTTCATGCAGGGGACGCAATCGCGGCTCAACTTCCTTCCCGAGAAGCACACCGATTTCATCTTCACCACCCTGGCCGAGGAATTCGGCTTTGTCGGGGGGCTGTCGCTTCTGGTGCTCTATGCGCTCATCCTGATCTTCTGCACGGCCTCCGCCCTCAAGCAGCGCGAGCGATTCCCCGCGCTGCTGACAGTGGGAATCACCGCGAGCTTCTTCCTCTATTTCGCCGTCAACATGGCGATGGTGATGGGGCTGGCCCCGGTCGTGGGCGTGCCACTTCCGCTGGTCTCCTATGGCGGCTCGGCAATGATGGTCCTGATGGGGGCCTTCGGACTGGTGCAAAGCGCCCATATACATCGACCGAGAGGACGCGCATGACTATAAACGCCTATTTCGCCGCCGGGGCCGAGCGCTGGCCCGAATGGCGCGGCCCGCTCGAACGCGCCTTCGCCGCCGCCGGGCTGGACGTGGCGCTCACACCCACGCCCCCGCAGAGTCCGGGCAAGGTGGACTACATCATCTTCGCGCCGGGCGGTGACATCGAGGATTTCCGCCCTTTCACCGGCTGCAAGACCGTGCTCAACATCTGGGCGGGCGTCGAAAACGTCGTGGCCAACCCGACACTGACACAGCCGTTGTGCCGCATGGTCGATCCGGGCCTGACCGAAGGGATGGTCGAATATGTCGTCGCCCATGCCCTGCGCCACCATCTCGGGATCGACGCGATCCTTGGCCGACAGGACGGCACCTGGCGCCACGAGGCGCCGCCGCTGGCGCGCGAGCAGCCCGTGGCGATGCTGGGGCTCGGGGCGCTGGGCCGCGCCTGCGCCGAGGCGCTGGCCCGGCTCAACTTTCCGGTGATGGGCTGGAGCAGCACGCCCAAGGACATCCCCACCATCGAGTGTCATTCCGGCGATGACGGGCTGGAGGAGGTGCTGCGCCGGGCGCAGATCGTCGTGACGCTGCTGCCCCACACGCCCGAGACCGAAAATCTGATCGGCGCCTGGCAGTTGTCGCTGCTGCCGCGCGGGGCGGTGCTCATCAACCCCGGCCGCGGCGCACTCATCGACGACGCCGCGCTGATCTCGGTACTCGACGACGGCCGGCTGGCGCATGCCACGCTCGATGTCTTCCGCACCGAGCCCCTGCCCGCCGATCATCCGTTCTGGTCGCATCCCGGCGTGACCGTCACACCCCATATCGCCGCCGAAACCCGCCCCGAGACCGCCGCGCCGGTGGTGGCCGAAAACATCCGCCGCGCGGAGGCCGGCGAGCCCCTCCTTCACGTCGTGGACCGCAGCCGCGGCTACTAGAACTGGACGCGACCTGACGGAATCACGTCGGTAATTTCCTCGGGTCGGGTTCGGGGGCCAAGAGGCGACTGGAATGAAGCCCAATCAGCCTGCGGCAGACCCGAGGCCGTTCGACCGATCGCATGACCGTGTCCCGTACAGTCGAGACCCGGAGCATCTTTCCGGCTGCCGGGCTGGTCACGGACAAAACCCATTGCCCGAACATCATTCGGGCCGGATCGACCTGGCCTCGGAGCTTGCGGCCATCGCCATCCTGCACCATTTCGCGATGCGGCATCAGGTTGGCGGGGCCACGCAGCATGCCAGTTTGCGCGCGCTCGGCTATGGGGTCGAAAACCGGGCTTTCAAGGGCTTCTGGATTTGCCTTTGGTGCCCAGGAGAGGACTCGAACCTCCACGTCCATACGGACACTAGCACCTGAAGCTAGCGCGTCTACCAATTCCGCCACCTGGGCAGGCTGCGTGGAGGGGCAATTACAGCCGCCCGAGGGGCGTGTCAACGGGGCCGGAGCAAAAACCGACGGCAGGATTGGCGCTTGTCCGGCCCGGCGGCGCGGGCTAGGAACGGGACACAGATCCGGAGGTCGCAGCGATGCCGAAACTGGTGACAATCTATGGCGGATCGGGCTTCGTGGGGCGCTATATCGCCCGGCGGATGGCGCGACAGGGCTGGCGGGTCCGGGTGGCCGTGCGCCACCCCAATGACGCCATCTTCGTGCGGCCCTACGGCGTGGTCGGTCAGGTCGAGCCGGTCTTTTGCAACATCCGCGACGATGCTTCCGTCCGCGCCGTGATGGAAGAGGCCGACGCGGTGGTCAACTGCGTGGGCATTCTCAACGAATCCGGGCGCAACCGGTTTTCCAGCGTGCAGGCCGAGGGCGCCGCACGCGTCGCCCGCATCGCCGCCGAGCTGGAGGTGGAGCAGCTCGTGCAGATATCGGCCATCGGGGCCGATCCCGACTCTGACAGCCGGTATGCGCGCACCAAGGCCGAGGGCGAAGCTGCCGTGCGCGAGCACTTCCCTCGGGCGGTGATCCTGCGGCCCTCGATCATCTTCGGCGCCGAGGACGGCTTTTTCAACCGCTTCGCCGGGATGGCCCGTTTCGGCCCGGCCCTGCCGGTGGTCGGGCCGAAGACCCGTTTTCAACCCGTCTGGGTCGACGATGTCGCCAAGGCGGCAGAGATGGCGGTGCTGGGGCGGGTCGCCCCCGGGGTCTATGAACTCGGCGGCCCCGAGGTGAAGACGTTTCGCGCGCTGATGCGCGACATGCTCGCGATCATCCGCCGCCGCCGTCTTCTGATCGGCGTGCCGTTCTTCCTTGCGGCGGGGATCGGTGCGGCGCTCGATCTGTTGCAGACCATCACGCTGGGGTTGTTCGCCAACCGCCTGCTCACCCGCGATCAGGTCCGGCAGTTGCGGCGCGACAATGTCGTCGCAGATGACGCCAGAGGGTTCGAGGCGCTGGGGATCGAGCCCGTGCACATGAGCGCCGTTCTGCCCGACTATCTGTGGCGGTTCCGGCCCGCGGGGCAGTATTCCGCCATTCACGAATCCGCCCAGCGCCTGCGCGGGGGCTGAGCCGCCCGATCAGCCATAGGCCATCAGCAGCAGCGCCGCGCCCAGCACGATGCGATAGATCACATAAGGCGTGAAGCTGACCGACTGAAGCAGCCGCATCATCAAGGCCAGCGCGGCGAGCGCGGCGAGAAAGGCCAGCCCCGCGGCGATCGCCCCGTCGCGGAGCGCGGCCGCATCGGCCCGCGCGCCCAGTTCGAGCGCCTGCAGCCCGCCTGCGGCCAGAATCGTGGGAATCGACATCAGCATCGAGAGCCGCGCGGCGTGGTGGCGCGAATATCCCAGCAGGCGCGCGCCGCTGATCGCCGCGCCCGCGCGCGAGGTTCCCGGTATCAGCGCCAAAGCCTGCCATAGCCCCAGGATGACGGCATCGCGCGCGCGCCAGTCCTGCGTGCGCTTGTGCATCCGCCCAACGCGGTCGGTGACATAGAGCACGAGACCGAAGCCGATCATCGCCCAGCCGATCACCGCGATCGACCGTAGCGCGGCCATCGTTCCGGTCAACTGCAGCACGAGCCCCAGCACCGAGACCGGCAGCGTGGCGATGGCGAGGTTCAGCGCGAGCTGCGCACCGGGATGATCGCGCCGCCCGCGGGCCAGCGCGCCCAGCCCGGACAGCACGCCGGCGACGTCACGACGAAAATAGAGCGTCACCGCGGCCAGCGTGCCGACATGGACGGCCACGTCGATGGCCAGCCCCTGATCCTCCATCCCCGTCAGCTGCGGCAACAGGATCAGATGCGCCGAAGAGGAGACCGGCAGAAACTCGGTCAGCCCCTGAATCGCGGCGACGAGAAAGAGGTGAAACAGGGTCATGGGCCACCGGCTGCGCGTGTCTTGCGCCAGCATAGGCAGGCGCGTTCGGGGTAAAAGCGGAAAAATAGGTAAGTACCAGATACCTAGTTTCGGCGCGAAGGCACAGAGATTATCCCTTTCCAACCCGATTTCTGAAAACCATGTCAGTCTAGCTGACTTTTAATTCGCGCGCAGATCGTATATGAGAGCCGGGAAACACGGAAGGGCACGCCCATGGCACATCAGCAGATGCTCAAATTCGTCAACCTCGAGAAGGAGATGCCCGAGAAGCGCGCCCCGAGTCTGCGCCGCGCCGATTTCGACGAGATATACGGCGAGTACGACGACGACACCGCGGCCGAGCAGGCCGGTCGGTGCAGCCAGTGCGGCGTGCCGTATTGCCAGACGCATTGCCCGCTGCACAACAACATCCCCGACTGGCTGATGCTGACGGCCGAAGGCCGTCTGGAGGAAGCCTACGAGGTCAGCCAGGCCACCAACACCTTCCCCGAGATCTGCGGCCGCATCTGCCCGCAGGACCGGCTGTGCGAAGGCAACTGCGTGATCGAGAAGGCCGGTCACGGCACCGTCACCATCGGCCAGGTCGAGAAATACATCACCGACACCGCCTGGGAGCGCGGCTGGGTCAAGCCCATCGCGCCCGACGCGGAACGCGGCGAAAGCGTCGGCATCATCGGCGCCGGCCCCGGCGGGCTGGCCGCGGCCGACATGCTGCGCCGCGCGGGCGTGCAGGTGACGGTCTATGACCGCTACGACCGCGGCGGCGGGCTGATGACCTACGGCATTCCCGGCTTCAAGCTGGAGAAGGACGTGGTCATGCGCCGGATGGATCAGCTCGAACAGGGCGGCGTCGAGTTCGTGATGAACTGCAACGTGGGCGACGACATCAGCTTCGACGCGATCCGCGGCAAGCATGACGCGGTGCTCATTGCCACCGGCGTCTACAAGTCGCGCGAACTGGAGGCGCCGGGCTCGGGAGCCGAGGGAATCGTGCGCGCGATCGACTATCTGACCGCCTCCAACCGCGTGGGCTTCGGCGACGAGGTGCCCGAGTTCGAGTCGGGCGAGCTGAACGCCGCGGGCAAGCGCGTCGTGGTCGTCGGCGGCGGCGACACCGCGATGGACTGCGTGCGCACCGCCGTGCGGCAGGGCGCCGAGTCGGTCAAGTGCCTGTATCGCCGCGACCGCGAGAACATGCCCGGCTCCCAGCGCGAGGTCGCCAATGCCGAGGAGGAAGGTGTCGAGTTCGTCTGGCTCTCGGCGCCCAGGGCGTTTGCCGGCGACAGCGTGGAATCGGTCAAGGTCCAGCAGATGCGGCTGGGCCGGCCCGACGCCACCGGGCGCCGCGCGCCCGAGGTGATCGAGGGCGCCGACTACACCGAACAGGCCGATCTGGTCATCAAGGCGCTGGGCTTCGAGCCCGAGGATCTGCCCGCGCTGTGGGGCGTGGAGGGGCTGGAGGTCGCCCGCTGGGGCACCATCCTCGCCGATTTCCGCACCCATGCGACCAGCCTGCCGGGCGTCTATGCCGCCGGCGACATCGTGCGGGGCGCGAGTCTGGTCGTCTGGGCGATCCGCGACGGGCGCGAGGCCGCCGAGGCAATCCTCGACTACCTCGCGCAGCCGGCGCAGATCGCGGCGGAGTAAGGCCCGGCCCGCGTGAGCTATCGCGCCTGCGGCGCCGATGTTGCAAGGGGAGCCCGATGAGCGACAGGATCGGACATTGCCTGTGCGGCGCGGTGGCGCTGCGCATCGTCGACTTCCCTCGTGAATTCGGCGCCTGCCACTGCGAGATGTGCCGGCGCTGGACGGGCTCGGCCTTTCTGGCGGCTACGGTGCCGCCCGAGCGCGTGCAGGTCATAGCCGGCGCGGACCATGTCGCGCGCTACCAGTCGTCGGGCTGGGCCGAGCGTGCCTGGTGTTCCCGCTGCGGCAGCAATTTGTGGTATCGTCTGGTCGGCCCGCGCGGCGCCTACGAGATTCCCATCGGGCTGCTGGATGACCCTGACGGGCTGGTCTTTTCCAGCGAGATCTACATCGACTGCCGGCCCGACAGTTTCGCCTTTGAGGGCACGGCCGCGCGCGAGACGATGACCCGCGCCGCGTGCTTCGAGAAATTCGCACCGTCCACCGAGGAGTGACGACCATGACCAAGTATGACGCCAACTGGGCCGCCGCCGAGGAGTCGCGCCGCAAGTGGATGGCCGGGAATTCGCTCTACAGCGCCGAGGACGAGCATTCCTCCTGCGGCGTGGGGCTGGTCGTCTCGATCGACGGGACGCCCTCGCGGCAGGTGGTCGAGAACGGAATCGACGCGCTCAAGGCCGTCTGGCATCGCGGCGCGGTGGATGCCGACGGCAAGACGGGCGACGGGGCGGGCATTCATGTCCAGATTCCCGTGGCCTTCTTTCATGATCAGATCCGGCGGACCGGCCACGAGCCCGACACCTCAGAGATGATCGCGGTCGGTCAGGTCTTTCTGCCGCGCTCGGATTTTGGCGCGCAGGAACGGTGCCGGACGATCGTCGAGTCCGAGGTGCTGCGGCTGGGCTACGGGATCTATGGCTGGCGCCATGTCCCGATAGACACGAGCGTGCTGGGCACAAAGGCCAATGCCACCCGCCCCGAGATCGAGCAGATCATCATCCGCAACACCAAGGGCGTGGATGAGGAGCAATTCGAGCGCGAACTCTACGTCATCCGCCGCCGGATCGAGAAGGCCGCCGCCGCCGCGCTCATTCCGGGACTCTATCTGTGCAGCCTGTCGTGCCGCTCGATCATCTACAAGGGCATGATGCTGGCCGAGCAGGTCGCCGAATTCTACCCGGACCTGAAGGACGAGCGGTTCGAATCGGCCTTCGCCATCTATCACCAACGCTATTCGACGAACACCTTCCCGCAGTGGTGGCTCGCCCAGCCTTTCCGGATGCTCGCCCATAACGGCGAGATCAACACGCTCAAGGGCAACCTCAACTGGCTGCGCAGCCATGAAATCCGCATGGCCTCCAGCGCCTTCGGCGAGATGGCCGAGGACATCAAGCCGATCGTGGCCGACGGCTCGTCGGACTCGGCGGCGCTGGACTCGGTGTTCGAGGTGCTCGTGCGCGCGGGGCGCAACGCGCCCATGGCCAAGACGATCCTCGTGCCCGAGGCCTGGTCGAAGAGCCGGGTGGAGATGCCGGAATCCTGGCAGAGCATGTATGCCTACTGCAACGCGGTGATGGAGCCGTGGGACGGCCCCGCCGCGCTGGCGATGACCGACGGGCGCTGGGTCTGTGCCGGGCTCGACCGCAACGGCCTGCGCCCCATGCGCTATGTCGTCACCCGCGACGGGCTTCTGATCGCGGGGTCGGAGACGGGCATGGTGCCGGTCGACGAGGCCGAGGTGCGCGAGAAGGGCGCGCTGGGCCCGGGACAGATGATCGCCGTGGACATGCGCGAAAACGCCCTGTTCCACGACACCGAGATCAAGGACAAGCTGGCCGCCAGCCAGCCCTTCGGGGAGTGGCTGGAGAAGGTCGTCGATCTCAACGCGCTGCTGCGCGACCAGTCCGAAACGGCGCTGCACCGCGCCGGCGAGCTGCGCAAGCGCCAGATCGCGGCGGGCTACTCGATGGAGGAGGTCGAGCAGGTGCTCACCCCCATGGTCGAGGACGGCAAGGAGATGGTCGCCTCGATGGGCGACGACACGCCCTCGGCGGTGCTGTCGGGGCTTTACCGGCCGCTGTCGCACTACTTCCGGCAGAACTTCAGCCAGGTCACCAACCCGGCCATTGACAGCCTGCGCGAGTTCCGGGTGATGAGCCTGAAGACGCGCTTCGGCAACCTCAAGAACGTGCTCGACGAGGATTCCAGCCAGACCGAGATCCTGGTGCTGGAAAGCCCCTTCGTGGCCAACCGCGAATTCGAGGTGATGGTCGAGCAGTTCGGCGACAACGTCGCCTTCATCGACTGCAGCTTTCCGCGCGAGGCGGGCGGCGACGCGCTGCGCGCCGGGCTGGAGCGAATCCGCGCCGAGGCCGAGGACGCTGTGCGCTCGGGCGCGGGGCATCTGGTGCTCACCGACGAGCATCAGGGGGCCGACAAGGTGCCCATGCCGATGATCCTGGCCACCAGCGCGGTGCATTCCTGGCTGACGCGCAAGGGGCTGCGGACCTTCTGCTCGGTCAATGTGCGCTCGGCCGAATGCATCGACCCGCATTATTTCGCGGTGCTGATCGGCTGCGGCGCGACCACGGTCAATGCCTATCTCGCGCAGGACACCATCGCCGAGCGGATCGAGCGCGGCCTGCTGGACGGGCCGCTGACCGAGGCCGTGGCGCGTTACCGCGCGGCGATCGACCTCGGCCTGCTCAAGATCATGTCGAAGATGGGCATCTCGGTAATCTCAAGCTATCGCGGCGGGATGAACTTCGAGGCCGTCGGGCTGAGCCGGGCGATGTGCGCCGAGTACTTCCCCGGCATGAACAGCCGTATTTCGGGCATCGGTGTGGCCGGCATCCAGCGCAAGCTCGAAGAGGTCCATGCGCGCGGGTGGCGCGGCGGCGCCGACATGCTGCCCGTGGGCGGCTTCTACAAGATGCGCCGCTCGGGCGAGAAGCACGCCTGGGACGCGCAGGTGATGCACATCATGCAGTCGGCCTGCGACCGCTCCAGCTTCAAGCTGTGGAAACAGTATTCCGACACGCTGCACGGCAAGCCGCCGATCCATATCCGCGACCTGCTGGAGGTCAAGCCACTGGGCCACCCCGTGCCCATCGATGAGGTCGAGAGCATCACCTCTATCCGCAAGCGGTTCGTCACGCCCGGCATGTCGCTGGGCGCGCTTTCGCCCGAGGCGCACCGCACGCTGTCGGTCGCGATGAACCGCATCGGCGCGAAGTCGGACTCGGGCGAGGGCGGCGAGGATCCCAAGGATTCCGTGCCCATGCCCAACGGCGACAACCGCGCGGCCAAGATCAAGCAGGTCGCCTCGGGCCGCTTCGGCGTGACTGCCGAGTATCTCAACAACTGCGAGGAGCTGGAGATCAAGATCGCCCAGGGCGCCAAGCCCGGCGAGGGCGGCCAGCTTCCGGGCATGAAGGTGACAGAGCTGATCGCCAAGCTGCGCCACTCGACGCCGGGCGTCACGCTGATCAGCCCGCCGCCGCACCACGACATCTACTCGATCGAGGACCTCGCGCAGCTGATCTACGACCTCAAGCAGATCAACCCGCGCGCCAAGGTCACCGTCAAGCTCGTGGCGCAGTCCGGGGTGGGCACCATCGCCGCGGGCGTGGCCAAGGCCAAGGCCGACGTCATCCTGATCGCGGGCCACAACGGCGGCACCGGCGCCTCGCCGGCGACCTCCATCAAGTATGCCGGCCTGCCGTGGGAGATGGGCCTGACCGAGGCGCACCAGGTGCTGGCGATGAACAACCTGCGCGAGCGGGTGACCCTGCGCACCGACGGCGGCCTGCGCACGGGCCGCGACATCCTGATCGCCGCGCTCATGGGGGCCGAGGAATACGGCATCGGCACCGCCGCGCTGATCTCGATGGGCTGCATCATGGTCCGCCAGTGCCAGTCGAACACCTGCCCGGTGGGCGTCTGCACCCAGGACGAGACTCTGCGCGAGAAGTTCACGGGCAATGCCGACAAGGTGGTCAACCTGATCACCTTCTACGCCCAGGAGGTGCGCGAGCTTCTCGCCGAGATCGGCGCGCGTTCGCTCGACGAGGTGATCGGCCGGGCCGACCTGCTCACCCAGGTCAGCCGCGGCGCCGCGCATCTGGACGACCTGGACCTCAACCCGCTGCTGATCACCGTCGACGGGGCCGAGCACATCCGCTACGACCGCTCGCGCCCGCGCAACGCGGTGGACGACACGCTGGACGCCGAGATCATCCGCGACGCCGAGCGGTTCTTCGAGGACGGCGAGAAGATGCAGCTGTCCTACGCGGTGCGCAACACGCAGCGCACCATCGGCACGCGGGCGTCGAGCCACATTGTCAAGCGCTTCGGGATGAACAACAGCCTTCAGCCCGACCACCTCACGGTCAAGCTGGCCGGCAGCGCGGGGCAGTCGCTGGGCGCCTTCGCCGCGCCGGGGCTCAAGCTCGAGGTCTTCGGCGACGCCAACGACTATGTCGGCAAGGGGCTGTCGGGCGGAACGGTCGTGGTGCGCCCGCGCATGTCGTCGCCGCTGGTGGCGGCCGAGAACACGATCATCGGCAACACGGTGCTGTATGGCGCCACGGCGGGCTACCTGTTCGCCGCGGGCCGCGCGGGCGAACGCTTCGCGGTGCGCAACTCGGGCGCGCATGTCGTCATCGAGGGCTGCGGCTCGAACGGTTGCGAATACATGACCGGGGGCGTGGCGGTGATCCTCGGCTCGGTCGGCGCGAATTTCGGCGCCGGCATGACCGGGGGGATGGCCTATCTCTATGACCCGGAAGGGACGGCGCGCGAGCTTATCAACACCGAGACGCTCGTGCTCTGCCCGGTCACCGTCGAGCACTGGGAGACCGAGCTCAAGGAGCTGATCGAGCGCCATTTCGACGAGACCGGCAGCGTCCGTGCCGAGGAGATCCTGCGCCGATGGGACGTCGAGCGTGCGCACTTCCTGCAGGTTTGCCCGACCGAGATGCTGCCGCATCTCAGCGCCCCGCTGGGGATCGAGGAGAGCGCGATACCCGCCGAATGACGGCACTAGACGGGGGCGTCGGGCACGCCCTCGTCGCCCGGCCGATGCGCCTTCGAGGCCCCCGGCCGGCACCCCCCTTACAAGGCCGTCAGGAGAGCCGATCAGGCATCCTGCGCCTCGGCGGGTCTGATCTTGATTTTTGTGAGTCTGTTTTCCTCTCGGGCGGCGACTTCGAAGCGGAATCCGTGGAAGGCGAAGACCTGTCCCTTCTCCGGGATTGTCTGGGCCTCGTGGATGACGAGGCCGGCGAGGGTGTTGGCCTCGTCATCGGGCAGTGTCCAGTCGGTGGCGCGGTTGAAGTCGCGGATGGTCATGGCGCCGTCGGCGATGACGTCGCCGGTCTCGGTGCGGGTCAGCGGGCTGCGGCGGGCCGGGTCGAACTCGTC
>PUHN01000037.1 GCA_002967695.1 Rhodobacteraceae bacterium WD3A24
GGCGTGGAGCACGATGCTCCACGCCGGCAGCCTCGGTGGGCTCAGTAGGCCGCGTCGCGGGCGGCAACCTCTTCGAGCAGGGCCTCGTGCATCGCCTGACCGTCCATGCCGGCCTCGTCCATACTAGCGATCCATTCATCGACCAGCGGCGCGGCGGCCTCCTGCCAGGCAGCCACGTCCTCCTGCGAGGGAGTGATGATCTCGTGGCCCTCCAGCTCCATGATCTCGCTGCGGCCGGCCATTTCGTCCCCGGCCCAGCCGGTGGCCACGCGCTCGGCCCATTCGGGGTTGCAGTGGTTGTCGATCACCTCCTGCTGGGCCTGCGACATGCCGTCATAGGTGGACTGGTTCATCACCCAGGCGAAGGTCGTCGCGTAAAGCGGTATGTCGAGGTGATAGCTGACCGCCTCGTCGATCCCGAAGATCAGGATCGAGTTCCACGGAAAGGTGATCGCATCGGCGATTCCGCGCTCCAGAGCGTCGCGGGCCTCCGGGGCGGAGACCTGAAAGTTCTGCCCGCCCAGCATGTTGACGAAGCTGGCCATGGTGGCGTGGGCGGGGCGCACATTCATCCCTTCCACATCGCCGGGCACGCGGATCGGCTCGCTGGAATGGAAGGTGCCCGGCGCGTGCAGATGCGACAGGCAGTAGTAGACGTCGCCCATCTCCTCCTCGGCATAGGGGCGATACCACGCGTCGAGCGCGGCAGAGCCGCCGGTGCCGTTGGAGAAGGTAAAGGGAATCTCGCCCGCCGCGATGATCGGGAAACGGCCCGGCTGGTAGCCCGGATTGATGAAGGCGATATCGACGATGCCGTCGCGGGCCATGTCGTAGTGGTCGGCCGCCTGTCCCATCTGCTGGGCGGGGAAGAAGTTGACCGATATCGTCCCGCCCGACGCCTCCGACACCGACTCGGCCCATTCGGTCATGCCGAGTTGCTGAAGCGGGTGCGTGGCCGGCACCCAGTGGCCGAAATTGAGTGCCACCTGGCTGTCCTGCGCGACCGCACCGCCCGCGGCCATCGCCAGCGCCGTGGCGGCTGCGCATCCCTTGAGCATGGTCCTTGTCATCATTGTCTCCTCCCGGTGTTGTCCTTGTGGCCTCTTTGCCCCGTTGCGCCAACGGGCAGCGGCCCCGGAGGAAACGCTAGCGCCTAATCGTTTGTGGTGCAAACCGTATTTATCCGCAGAGTCCTCGTATACGCGCGCGGGAGCGTCAAATCAGGCGACAACGGCCGCGCGGACAACAGCAGCGGCAATGGTGGTGGAAACCTGGAAGGCCTGACACCCAATGCAAATGGGGCAGACGGCGTCGGCGACGAAGATCCGAATTGATCGCGATGCGATCATCGACCATCTCTGACAGGGGCCGCCGGGCCCCTGCTGCGTCTGCAGGCCGCCCGCGCGCGATGTCAGCGCACCCCGGCCCGCCCCGCCGGCGTGAGGCGCGCGATGAGCGCGGCGTGGGATTCGGGAGGCGGCTCCGCTCCGCTGACCCAGCGGTAGAGATCCTGGTCATTCTCTTCCAGAAGCGCCTCGAAGGCGTCCAGATCGGCCTCGGAAAGACCGTCGAGTTCCGACTCCGCCCAGGGGCCCAGAATCAGATCCATCTCCCGGGTGCCGCGGCGCCAGGCCCGCATGCGCAGCCGCTTGAGCCGCGCCTGATGCGCGCTCATTGCGGTCACAACGCATCCTTCATCAGGCCGCGAAACCGCTTTTCAAGCACTCCCAGACGCTCGCTCATGCGGGTCATGTCGTTGCGCATCTGCCGCATCTCGGTCATCAGAGCGCGCGCGTCGGCGGCGACCTCGGCCTCGCCGACGGGGGCGTCGATGCCCTCGCCCTCGCCCGTCAGAAGCCATGTCATCGATACGCTCAGAAGGCCCGCGAGCATCTGCAGCTTGTTGGCGCGCGGCTCGGAGAGATCCTGTTCCCAGCCGATCACGGTCTTGAGTTTCACCCCGAGCCGCTTGGCCAGTTCGGCCTGGGTCAGCCCCGCCGCCTCGCGCGCCCCGGCGAGCCGGTCGCCGAAGGTCGCCGCCTCCGGGCTGAACCAGTCCTCTGAACCGTGTTCCGTCATCGGGCCGTGCCCTCCTGTTATTCCTTGAACGGGTTTCGGCCGCAGAATATGACATGGACAACCCAAGTTAAACCCGGAGCACGACATGTCCTTCCTGTCCGCGACACTCGACCGCGTGAAGCCGTCGCCCACAATCGCCGTGACGAGCAAGGCCGCGGAAATGAAGGCGGCGGGGCACGACGTGATCGGCCTGGGCGCCGGCGAGCCAGATTTCGACACCCCCGACAACATCAAGGCCGCCGGCAAGCGCGCCATCGACGAGGGCAAGACCAAATACACCGCCGTCGATGGCATCCCCGAGCTGAAGAAGGCGATCTGCGAAAAGTTCAGGCGTGACAACGACCTTGCCTACGAGCCCGCGCAGGTGACGGTCGGCACCGGGGGCAAGCAGGTACTCTACAACGCGCTGATGGCCACGCTCAATCCCGGCGACGAGGTCATCATCCCCGCCCCCTACTGGGTCAGCTACCCCGACATGGTGCTGCTGGCGGGCGGCGAGCCGGTGGTCGCCGAGGCATCGGCGCAGACGGCCTACAAGCTGACACCCGACCAGCTGGAGGCGGCGATCACCCCCAAGACGAAGTGGCTGATCTTCAACTCGCCCTCCAACCCCACCGGCGCGGGCTATTCGCGCGACGAGCTCAAGGCGCTGACCGATGTGCTGATGCGCCACGAACATGTCTGGGTGATGACCGACGACATATACGAACATTTGGTCTATGACGACTTCGAATTCTGCACCCCCGCCCAGGTCGAGCCGGGGCTCTTTGACCGCACGCTGACCGTCAACGGCGTCTCGAAGGCCTATGCGATGACCGGCTGGCGCATCGGCTACGCCGCCGGTCCCGAGCACCTGATCCGGGCGATGGGCAAGATCCAGAGCCAGAGCACCTCGAACCCCTCCTCGATCAGCCAGTGGGCCGCGCTCGAGGCGCTGACCGGGCCGCAGGATTTCATCCCCGAGAACAACAAGGTGTTCCAGCGCCGCCGCGACATGGTCGTGGAGATGCTCAACGCCGCCAGGGGCGTGCGCTGCCCCACCCCCGAGGGGGCCTTCTACGTCTATCCGACCATCGCCGACTGCATCGGCAAGACAAGCGCGGCCGGCACCAAGATCGACAGCGACGAGGCCTTCGCGACCGCGCTGCTCGAGGAAAAGGGCGTCGCCGTGGTCTTCGGAGCGGCCTTCGGCCTGTCGCCGGCCTTCCGGGTGAGCTACGCGACCTCGGACGCGGCGCTCAAGGAAGCCTGCACCCGCATCCAGGATTTCTGCGCCGGCCTGAAATAGGGCCGGCGCCCGCGCGGAGACAGCGATGGCCGCGGATCTTCCCGAGTTCTATTTCCGCATCCGCGAGAACGGCGCGGTCGTGTTCCGCGTCGACAGCGAGAACCGCCAGAGCCGATTGGAACTCGACCCCGTCGCCACGGTCAACATCCGCAACGGCAAGATCAATCCGCAAGGCGGCCGCACCCTGAGCGAGCACGAAAATGCCGCCATCGCCGAGTGGATGGAGGCGCGCAAGGCCGAACTCGACCGCCGCCAGATCGACGACATCCACCGCACGATCGACCACCTCAACCTGACCACGCAATGGGCACAGTCACGCGCGCGCGACGACGAGCTCGACCAGGTGACCGACGCGCTGCTGCTGGCGATGCACGACCTGCGCACCGTCCTTGTCCGCGCCAAGGCCGAGCGGCTGATGCGCGACTCCGATCAGGGGCCTTCGGGTGACGAGGATTGAGGGCGGCCGGCCTTTTCTTTTGGCCGCGTGGTCGCTAGATCGCAGGGCATGAGCGAGGAACTCCACATCATTGGCGGCGGAATGGCCGGCAGCGAGGCCGCCTGGCAGGCCGCCCAGGCGGGTGTCGATGTCGTCCTCCACGAGATGCGCCCTGCGGTCGGCACCTTCGCCCACCGCACCGGCCAGCTCGGCGAGATGGTGTGCTCCAACTCCTTCCGCTCGGACGACGACGAGGGCAATGCGGTGGGCCTCCTGCACTGGGAGATGCGCCAGGCCGGCGGGCTCATCATGGCGATGGCCGATGCCAACGCCCTGCCCGCGGGCGGTGCGCTCGCCGTGGACCGCGACGGGTTCGCCGACGCCGTCACCGCGCGGCTGCGCGCACATCCCCGCGTGCGCGTCGAGACCGGCGAGGTCGCGTCCCTGCCCGCCGAGGGCCACTGGATCGTCGCCACAGGCCCGCTTACCTCCGGCACCCTGGCCGAGGCGATCCGAGCCGAGACCGGGGCGGAGGCGCTCGCCTTCTATGATGCCATCGCGCCGATCGTCTATGCCGAGACGATCGACATGAACACCGCCTGGCCGCAATCGCGCTATGACAAGGGCGAGACGGAGGAAGAGCGCACCGCCTACCTCAACTGCCCGATGAACCGCGAGCAGTACGAGGCATTCATCGACGCCCTTCTTGCGGCCGAGAAGACGGAGTTTCACCAAGGCGAGACGGCCGACTACTTCGACGGCTGTCTGCCGATCGAGGTGATGGCCGAGCGCGGGCGCGAGACGCTGCGCCACGGCCCGATGAAGCCGGTGGGGCTGACCAATCCCCACAAGCCGGAAGAGAAACCCTGGGCTGTGGTCCAGCTCCGGCGCGACAACGCGCTGGGCACGCTCTACAATATCGTCGGCTTTCAGACGAAAATGAAGTACGGCGCGCAAACCCATGTTTTCCGGATGATTCCAGGGCTCGAAGAGGCGCGCTTCGCCCGCCTTGGCGGCATTCACCGTAACAGCTTCATCAACTCGCCCACGCTGCTCGACGATCAGCTCCGCCTGCGGTCGCGTCCGAATATCCGCTTCGCCGGGCAGATCACCGGTGTCGAGGGCTATGTGGAATCGGCCGCGATGGGGCTGCTTGCCGGCCGCCTGGCAGTGGCCGAGATGCGCGGGCGCCCGCTCGGCCCGCCTCCGCCCGAGACGGCGATGGGCGCGCTGGTCACCCATATCACCGGCGGCGCGGATGCCAGGACGTTCCAGCCGATGAACGTCAATTTCGGCCTTTTCCCGCCGGCGGATGCAAGGGGCGGTCGCAAGCGCCGGCGCGAACGCTACAAGGCTTACACGGACCGGGCCAAGACCGCGTTTTCCCAATGGCTTGCAGGGCAGGTCGAAAGTGCCGCCTGAAGCCTATCGGACGCGCTTCGCGCCGTCTCCGACAGGGTATTTGCATCTCGGGCATGCCTATTCCGCCCTGACCGCCGCCCATCGTGCCGCCGAGCGGGGCGGGACGATGCTGTTGCGGATCGAGGATATCGACACCGCCCGCTGCAAGCCGGAATTCGAAGCGGCGATCTTCGAGGATCTGGCCTGGCTCGGCCTCCGATGGGAGGAGCCGGTGATGCGCCAGTCCGCGCGGCGCACGGCCTATGACAGCGCGCTCGAACGGCTGGTGGCGATGGGGCTCTGCTATCCTTGTTGCTGCACCCGGCGCGAGATCCGGGCGGCGCTGTCGGCGCATCAGGAAGGCGCGGACCGGCCCCCGACCTATCCCGGCACCTGCCGCCAACGGCCAATGGCCGAGGCCGGCCCGGATGACGCCATCCGCCTCGACATGGGCAGGGCACTTGCCGCAGCCGGAACCTCGCTGCACTTCACCGAAACCGGCCCGGCCCGCCCCGGCGAACACGTCGTGTCCGCCGCGCAGCTTGCCGAAGAGCATGGCGATATCATTCTTGCCCGGCGCGACATCGGGACATCCTATCACCTCGCGGTCGTGGTCGATGACGCCGCGCAGGCCATCACCGAGATCGTGCGGGGGGGCGATCTGTTCGACTCGACGCCCGTCCATCGGCTGCTGCAGGTGCTGCTGGGCCTGCCCCGGCCGACCTATTACCACCACCGGCTGATCCGCGACGACTCCGGCCGCAGGCTGGCCAAACGCGACGATGCCCGCGCGATCCGGCGCTACCGCGCTGACGGGGAGGCCCCAGCCCGGCTCCGGGCCGGTCTGGGCTTTGCCTAGCTTTCCTCCATCGGCCGCATGAGCTCCACCGGCTCGCCATCGCGAATGGCGGTGTAGAAGCAGCTTCGCCGGTTGGTGTGGCAGGCCGGGCCGACCTGTTCGATCAGCAAGAGAAGTGTGTCGGAGTCGCAATCCACCCGGAAATCGCGCAGCGTCTGGGTGTGGCCCGAGGTCTCCCCCTTGAGCCAGAGCTTGCCGCGCGAGCGCGAATAGTATGTCACCCGCCCGGTCTCCAGCGTGCGTGCGACGGCCTCGGCGTTCATCCAGGCCATCATCAGCACCTCGCCCGTCGCATGGTCCTGCGCGATGGCGGGTATCAGGCCATGCTCGTCATAGGTCAGGCTTGCCGGGTCGAAGGGCATCGGGCTTGTCCTTTGAAAATTGTCGCACGGGGGGTTATCTATTCGGGAACGCAATGAGGGGAAAGCCGTGACCGCCGAAACCGACCTCATCAAGCTCTATTCGGGGCGTATCCTCGAGCTTGCCGCCGATATCCCGCATCATGGTCGGCTCGACGCGCCGATGGCAAGCGTGCGCCGGCGCTCGCCGCTCTGCGGCTCGACGGTGACCGTGGATCTCGACATGGCGGATGGCCGCGTCAGCCGCTTCGCGCAGGAGGTGAAGGCCTGCGCGCTGGGCCAGGCCGCCGCGGCCGTCCTGGGCCGCGTCGTCATCGGACGGACGGCGGAAGAACTGCGCACGGCGCGCGACCAGCTCAAGGCGATGCTCAAGGAGGGCGCCGGCGTGCCGGATGCGCACTTCGAGGGCTACGAGGTTCTGCTGCCCGCGCGGGACTACAAGAATCGTCACGCCTCCATCATGCTGGCGATCGAGGCGACGCTGGAGGCGGCGGAGACAGCCGGGCACCCCCAATAGAGCTGAAAAAAGACCGCCGCGCGCCCTTCACGGGCGGCGGCGGCAGTGGCGTGTCTGGCTTTCGGGACCGGGGCGTCACGGATCGGGCCACAGGCAGGCATCCGACCGCGCGCGGGTTGGGACGGTGCGCGCCCCCGGACCAGACCGCAGGCAGTTCAGACGGAATACGGAAGATAGAGCGCCAGCACCACGAGCCCGGTGATCGCCGCCAGCGCGGCGCTGTCCTTGAGCAGGTTGTGCTGCGACCGGCGCAACACCTGTATGAGGTCTGTCCACATGGCGGCATCTCCTCCGATGGCTTCCGTGTTGTTCTTTTGTTCTCACACGGGGCCGCCGATGTAAAGACATAAAAAGAACATTGGAGAACAAAGCGGGATTCAGCCGATCTTGAGCAGCCGGATCGCCTTGTCCTGCTCCATCAGCCAAAGCAGCACGCGCGCGGCCTGCCCGCGCGCGCCCTCCAGCGCGGGATCGTCGGCGAGAAGCTTGCGCGCATCGCTCTGCGCAAGCTCCAGCAGGCCCGTCTGGCGTTCGAGATCGGCGACGCGAAAGCGGGGCAGCCCCGACTGCGCCGTCCCGATCAGATCGCCCGCGCCGCGCATGGCCAGATCCTCCTCGGCAATGCGAAAGCCGTCCTCGGTGTCGCGCAGCAGGGTCAGCCGCCGCCGCGCCGCCTCGCCCAGGGGCGGCGCATACATCAGCAGGCAGGTCGAGGCCTCCGCACCGCGGCCGACCCGCCCGCGCAGCTGATGGAGCTGGGCCAGCCCGAAACTTTCGGCGCGCTCGATCACCATGATCGTGGCGTTGGCCACATCGACGCCCACCTCGATCACGGTGGTCGCCACCAGCACTCCGGTCTCGCCGGCCACGAAGCGGGCCATGGCGGCATCCTTCTCCGCCGCGGGCATCTGGCCGTGCACCAGCCCGACGGCCTCTTCGCCCAGCGCGGCGCGCAGCGCGCGAAAGCGCGTCTCGGCGCCGGTGAGATCGACCGTTTCGCTTTCCTCCACCAGCGGGCAGACCCAGTAGGCCTGCCGCCCCTGCTTGATCGCCTCGGCCAGATGGGCAACGACCTCGTCCATCCGCCCCGTCGAGACCAGCGCGGTGCGGATCGGTTTGCGTCCCGGCGGTTTCTCGTCGAGGCGCGAGACATCCATGTCGCCGTATTGGGCCAGCGCGAGACTGCGCGGGATCGGCGTGGCGGTCATGACAAGGACGTCGGCGCGGCGCCCCTTGGCCCCCAGCGCCATGCGCTGCGCGACGCCGAAGCGATGCTGTTCGTCGATCACGGCAAGGCGCAGATCGGCAAAATCGACATCCTTCTGAAACACCGCATGGGTGCCGACGAGAATGTCGATTGCGCCGCCGGCGAGGGCCTCGATCTTGGCGGCGCGCTCGGCGCCCTTGTCGCGGCCGGTCAGGCAGGCCAGCCGCAGGCCGGCGCGCGCGGCCAGCGGCGCAAGGCTGTCGAAATGCTGGCGCGCGAGGATCTCGGTCGGGGCCATCAGCACCCCCTGCCCGCCCACCTCAACCGCGGTAAGCAGCGCCATGAACGCAACCAGCGTCTTGCCCGCGCCGACATCGCCCTGCAGCAGCCGCGACATCCGGTGCGGGGCGGACATGTCGGCGGTGATCTCGGCGATGGCGCGTTCCTGCGCGCCGGTCAGGCGGTAGTCCAGCGCGGCGAGCACGCGCGTTCTGAGCGCCCCCGACCCGCGCGAGACGACGCCCGGCGCGCGGCGCTGCGCGGCACGGGCCAGCGCGAGGGTGAGCTGATGCGCCAGCAGCTCGTCATAGGCCAGCCGCTGCCGCGCCGGTGCATCGGGGCTCAGCGCGGCGCTGTTCTCGGGCGCATGCGCGGCCAGAAGCGCCGCGCGCCAGCCCGGCCAGCCTTCGCGGCGGCGCAGATCCGGGTCGATCCATTCGGCGAGATCGGGCGCGCGGTCGAGCGCGCCGGCCACCGCCCGGGCAATGGTGCGCTGCGTGATGCCGGCGGTGAGCGGATAGAGCGGCTCGAAGGCGGGCAGATCGTCGGCTTCCTCGGGCCGCAGCACATGATCGGGGTGGACCATCTGCGCGATCCCGTCGAACAGTTCGAGCTTGCCCGAGACTGTTCGGCGCTGTCCGGTCGGCAGCAGGCGTTCGAGCTGATCCGCGCGCGCGTGAAAGAAGACCAGCGTGAGCGGTTCGCCCGTCGCGTCATGCACCGTCACGCGCCATGGCCGGCCCTTCGCGCGCGGCGGGTTGTGGCGGCCCACGGTCACATCGAGCGTGACCGTGCAGGGCGCGACGACCTCGCGCAGCCCGCCCGCCCGGCGGCGATCCACGCCGGAATGCGGCAGCGTGAAGAGAAGGTCGCGCGGGCGCTCGACGTCCAGCCCGGCGAGATTTCGCGCCGTCTTGGGCCCCACCCCGTCGAGCGTGTCGAGATCCGCGAACAGCGGAAACAGGATTTCCGGCCGGCCCGTCACGGCCCGCTCACCCCGCGCCCACGAGATCATGCCAGGCGGCCTCGTCGATCACCTCGACGCCGAGTTCGCCCGCCTTTGCGGCCTTGGAGCCCGCTCCCTCTCCGGCGACGACCAGATCGGTGCGCGCCGAGACCGAGCCCGAGACCTTGGCCCCGAGCGCCTCGGCGCGCGCCTTGGCCTCGGCGCGGGTCATGCGCTCGAGCGTGCCGGTAAAGACGATGGTCTTTCCCGCGATCGGGCTGTCGGGCGCGCCCAGCCGCTCGGCCGGCTCGATCTCGAGATGGCTGACCAGCCGCTCGATTGAGGCCCGCTCGGCCTCCTGGTGAAAGGCGGTGACCAGGGCCCTGGCCATGACCGGGCCGACGCCGTCGATGGCGGTCAGCCGCTCCCATGCCTCGCCGCCCTCGGGGTCGGCCGCGTCCAGCGCCTCGGACAGCGCCTCCCAGGTGCCGAAATGCTGCGCGAGAAGCTGCGCGGCGGATTCGCCCACATGCCGGATACCCAGCGCGAAGATCAGCCGGCGCAGCGGGATGCGCCGTTTCTCCTCGATCGCGGCGAAAAGGTTTGCGGCCGATTTCTCGCCCCATCCCTCGCGGTTCTTCAACTGGCGCGGGCCTGCGCCGAAACGCTCCTGCAGGGTGAAGATGTCGGCGGGTTCGCGGATCCAGCCGTCGCGGTAGAGGGACTCGATCTGTTTCGCCCCGAGCCCCTCGATATCGAAGGCCGCGCGCGAGACGAAATGCTTGAGCTTCTCGACCGCCTGCGCGGGGCAGACCAGCCCGCCGGTGCAGCGACGCACCGCGTCGCCCTCCTCGCGAATGGCCGCCGATCCGCATTCGGGGCAGGTGTCGGGAAAGCGGTAGGGTTCGGCATCGGGCGGGCGGCGCGAGAGGTCGACATCGCGGATCTTGGGGATCACGTCGCCCGCGCGGTAGACCTGCACCCAGTCGCCCGCACGGATGTCGCGCCCCTCGCGGATGGGCTCGCCCCTGGCATCGCGCCCGGCGATGTAGTCCTCGTTGTGCAGCGTCGCGTTGGAGACGACGACACCGCCGACCGTGACGGGGGTGAGCCGGGCGACAGGGCTCAGCGCGCCGGTGCGCCCCACCTGTATGTCGATGCGCTCGAGCCGCGTCCAGGCGAGCTCGGCGGGAAACTTGTGGGCGATGGCCCAGCGCGGCGTCGTCGAGCGATAGCCCAGCCGCGCCTGCAGGGCGAGATCGTCGACCTTGTAGACAACGCCGTCGATATCGTAGCCCAGCGTCGCGCGGCGCTGCTCGATCTCGCGATAGGCGTCGAGCATCTCGTCGAGTGTGGCGCAGCGGCGCATGAGCGGGTTGACCTGAAAACCCAGCGCGCCGAGCCGCGCGATGGCGTTGTACTGCGTCTCGGCCAGCGGCGCGCTCAGCACGCCCCAGGCATAGGCGAAAAAGCGCAGGGGACGGGCGCGCGTGATCGCGGGGTCGAGCTGGCGCAGCGAGCCGGCAGCCGCGTTGCGCGGATTGGCAAAGGTCCGCTCGCCGAGCGCGCTCTGGCGGGCGTTGAGCTCTGCGAAATCGTCATGGCTCATATAGACCTCGCCGCGCACCTCGAGCCGTTGCGGCGCGCCGCTCAGCCGCTGCGGAATATCGGCGATGGTGCGGGCATTGGCGGTGACGTTCTCGCCCACCTCGCCGTCACCGCGGGTGGCCGCCTGCGTGAGCCGTCCCTCCTCGTAAAGCAGGCTCAGGGAGAGGCCGTCGATCTTCGGCTCGGCGGTAAAGCCGAGCGGGTCGCTCTCGGCCATGCCCAGATAGCGCCGGATCTGGGCGACGAAATCGACGACATCGGCCGTCTCGAAGGCGTTGCCCAGCGACATCATGCGCTGTTCGTGACGGATCTTGCCGAACCCCTCCGCCGGCCGGGCGCCCACGCGCTCCGAGGGGCTGTCGGCGCGCTTCAGATGCGCAAAACGTGCCTCGATCGCGGCGTTGCGCCGCTTGAGGGCGTCATATTCGGCATCGGTGATCTCCGGCGCATCGGCCTGGTGATAGGCCGTGTCGGCGCGCGCGATCACCTCGGCCAGTCGCGCAAGCTCGCTACGGGCCTCGGCCTCACCGAGCGCCTCGACGGGCTTTTCCTGTGGACTCTTCGCGTCGTCGCGCCGCGTGGCCATGCGCGCCTCTTTCGACTGTCACCTGTCATGGTGATAAGAGGCGCGTGCAGCAACGTCCAGCCGCCGCGTCGTCGGAGGCTGCGGGCACTCAGGCGCCCACGGCGAGCCGGTCGGCCTGTTCTGCCGCCGGTGCCGGGTCGCGCAGCACGTAGCCGCGCCCCCAGACCGTTTCGATGTAGTTCTCGCCGCCGGTGGCCTCGGCCAGTTTCTTGCGCAGCTTGCAGATGAAGACGTCGATGATCTTCAACTCCGGCTCATCCATGCCGCCATAGAGATGGTTGAGAAACATCTCCTTGGTCAGCGTCGTCCCCTTGCGCAGGCTGAGCAGCTCGAGCATCTGGTATTCCTTGCCTGTCAGATGGACGGCGTTGCCGGCGACCTCCACCGTCTTGGCGTCGAGATTCACCGATACCTTGCCGGTGTGGATGATCGACTGCGAATGGCCCTGGCTACGGCGGATGATGGCGTGGATGCGCGCGACAAGCTCGTCGCGATGGAACGGCTTGGTCAGATAGTCGTCGGCGCCGAACCCGAACCCCTTGATCTTGTTGTCGGTATCGTCCTCGCCCGAGAGGATCAGAATCGGTGTCTCGATCCGGGCCAGGCGCAGCTGGCGCAGCACCTCGTGCCCGCTCATGTCGGGCAGATTGATGTCGAGAAGCACCAGATCGTAATCATAGAGCTTGGCGAGATCGACGGCCTCCTCGCCCAGATCGGTGCAATAGACATTGAGATTGGCGTGGGTCAGCATCAGTTCGATGCTGCGAGACGTCGCCGGATCGTCTTCCACCAGTAGGACGCGCATGAGAGCCACTCCGCAGTTCCAGTTCCTCTTGGGCCGACACTGGCCAACAATGGTTAACCGCGCGTTAGCGTGGCACAATGCCGCGAAAAATCAATTCACGGTTGCCTGAATTTCTGGATCGATGTCACCTGCAGCGCGGCCTCTCCATGGGTCTCGATGGCCGCGCGCCACTGATCGAACTCCTCCTGCGACAGGCTGTAGCGCTCGAGCGCCTCCTGCTGCGCAATCAGGCCGTGCGCGACCGCCCTGACCACCGCGGCCTTGCGGCTGGCCACCCAGCGGCGCGTGTCGGGCGCCGGCAGATCGGCGCGGGTCATCACCGTCCCGTCGGGCAGGGTCACCGCCCGCGGGCCATCGACGCGCTTGAGATACATCTCACACCCCTTTCCCATCTTCCCCGCACCGACTATTCCGGCGCGGGCTTAAGGAGCGGTTGCGGCGGGCCTTGAGAGCCCGGCGGATTTTCCTATATTCCTCCACGTCTCAAGGAAGGCCCCATGGCACGCGATCTTGCCCTCAACTCCCTCGGTTTTGCCAAACCGCCCGCCGAAACGCGGGTGGTCGTCGCGATGTCGGGCGGGGTGGACAGCTCGGTGGTGGCGGCCGAACTCGCGGCCGAGGGCTATGACGTGGTCGGCGTGACGCTCCAGCTCTACGACCACGGCGCGGCGCTGGCCAAGAAGGGCGCCTGCTGCGCCGGCCGCGACATCCACGACGCCCGCCGCGTGGCCGAGACGATGGGCTTTCCCCATTACGTGCTCGACTACGAGAGCGTCTTTCGCGACGCGGTCATGGACGAATTCGCCGAGAGCTATCTGGGCGGCGCAACCCCCGTGCCGTGCATCCGCTGCAACGAGCGCGTCAAGTTCCGCGATCTTCTCGAGACGGCGCGCGATCTGGAGGCCGACTGCATGGCCACCGGGCATTACATCCAGCGCAGGATGGGGCCGGCCGGCCCCGAGCTGCACCGCGCCGCCGACCCCGCGCGCGATCAGTCCTATTTCCTCTTCTCCACCACGGCCGAGCAACTCGATTACCTGCGCTTTCCGCTCGGCCATCTGGCAACAAAGGACGAGACGCGCGCGCTGGCGGCACGGCACGGGCTGACCATTGCCGACAAGCCCGACAGCCAGGACATCTGCTTTGTCCCTGACGGCGATTATGCAAAGGTGATCGAGAAGCTGCGCCCCGGCGCCGCCGAGCCGGGCGAGATCGTCGACCGTGCCGGGCGGGTTCTCGGGCGCCATGAGGGCGTGATTCACTACACGATCGGACAGCGTCGGGGGCTGGGCATCGGCGGGCTTTCCGAGCCGCTCTATGTCGTCCGGCTCGACCCGGAGGCGCGCCGTGTCGTGGTCGGGCCGAAATCGGCGCTGTCGACGCGCATCGTGCCCACCCGCGAGATCAATTGGCTGGGCGACGCACCGCTGGACAGCCGCGACTGCTGGCGTGTCGCGGTCAAGGTCCGCTCGACGCGGCCGCCGCGCGAGGCGCTGCTGCGCCCGACAGGGCCGGACACGGCCGAGGTCGAGCTGCTCTCCCCCGAAGAGGGGGTAAGCCCCGGACAGGCCTGCGTGTTCTACGAGGCCGAGACCGGCAGCCGGGTGCTGGGCGGCGGCTGGATCTGGCGCGGCTCCTGAGCCGCACCGGCCCGCCCCGGCGTTTTCCCTTGTTTCCTGCCATCGGCGTTGTCTAGGCTCGCGCGGGCGGGCCGTGCAGCCCGCCGCTGGGAGCGGAGGCAAGCATGCGCGGCGATAGGCCTGAGTCCCGGCGATGGATGGGACTGCCCGGCTGGGCGCTCGCCATCGGGTATCTCGCGGCGGTGGCCGCGCCGCTGGCCCTCGCCGCCGCCTCCGGCGCCGCCCCCGCCGATATCTGGACGGAAGCGGCCGCCGCCGGCGGCATGGCCGGCGGCGTCATGATGCTGCTGCAGCTGGTCAGCAGCGGCCGCTTCCGGCAGCTGTCCGGGCGCATCGGAATCGACGTGACGATGGGGTTTCACAAATGGGCCGCTCCGGTCGCCCTGCTGCTGATTCTGGCCCATCCGATCCTGCTTGCCGGGCCGGTCGATTCGGCGGCGCCCGGCCGGCTGTGGGCGATGTTGAGCGCGCCGCGCCTTTGGGAAGGGGTGACGGCGCTGGCCCTGCTGATCGTCATGGTCGCCAGCGCCATCCTCCGCGACCGGCTGCCGGTTCGCTACGAGATCTGGCGCGCGAGCCATGCGGCCGTCGCGGTGCTGCTGGTGGGGCTGACAGTCTATCATGTCCTCAGGCACGGGTTCTATGCCTCGGAAGGGCCGCTGCGGCTGTTCTGGCCGGTGCTGGGTGTGGCGGTGCTGTTGCCGATGCTGACGATCTATCTTCGCAAGTGGCGCGACTACGTCAGGCACGAGTGGCGGGTCACCGAATGCCGGGCGGTGGCCGACCGCCTCTGGGCGCTGACGATCGAAAGCGGCACGGGCCGGCCGCTGCGCTTTCGCGCGGGGCAGTTCGCCTGGCTCGCGGCCATGGGGCGGCGGCTGCCCATTTTCGCCGATCATCCGTTTTCCATCGCCAGCGGCCCGCAGGAGGGCACGCGGCTGCGCTTTGTCATCCAGGAGGCGGGCGATTTCACCGGCCGCGTGGGCGAGATCGAACCGGGCCGCGTGGTCGGGCTCGACGCGCCGCATGGCAGCTTCGTACTCGACGACGACGCGGCCGACGGGATTGTGCTGATCGCCGGCGGCGTGGGAATCGCCCCGATCCTGGGAATTCTCGAAGACCTCGCCGCGCGGGGCGAGAAGCGCCCTGTCCGGCTCATCCTCGCCGCGCGCGATCCCGGCGCCATGCTCGAGCCGCCCTTGATCGAGCCGCCGCTCGCGCACCTCGACAGCCGCGCGCTGCGCCTTGTCGACGAGGGCGCCGACCCGGACGCCGGGCTACGCCAGGGCCCGGTGCGCCCCGAGCATCTGCGCGAGGCGCTCGACGGGCTGGAGCCCGCGAAAACGGTCGCGATGATCTGCGGCCCCGGCGCGATGATGAGCGCAATGACCGACACGCTGTTCGGGCTGGGCGTGCCGCTGCACCGCATCCATTTCGAGCGCTTCGCCTATGACGATCAGGCCACCTCGATCAAGGATCGCAGGCGGCTGCGCGACTTTCGCGTCACCGGTGCGGCGATCCTGCTGATGGCGGCGATTTTCGCCCTGCGCTGATGCCCGCTCAGAGGTCGAGCAGATAGGCGATGATGTCGCGGCGGTCCTGCGCCTCGGGGGCGTGGTGATCGGCGAGGAAGCCCTCCAGCGCCTGAGCACGGGCCGCGTCATCCTCGCCCTCGACCCTGCGCATGATGCGGCTCGGGCTTGAGTGACACTCGGCGCAGCTTTCCTCGTAAAGGGTCTCGCCCTGCGCCGCGTCGCCCTCGGCCGCCGTTTCGGACTGTGTCGTCTCGGCGTCCTCCACCGGCGTATCGCCCATCTTGGCGCCGCCGCCGGCGCCGAGCGCCATAACGGGCACGAGCCCGGCACAAAACGCGGCCATCACTACTCTTGCGGTCATCTCCACCTCCACGCGCCCGCCGCCCATCGCAACGGTGCGGGCAGCGTGGCTCAGCTTTGCAGGCGATTCAAGACCGACCGTGCGGCGCGCAGCCCCGGCGGCTCGCCATCGCGGCCCAGCCGCTCCATCGTCAGGGCCATCGCCGCCTGTTGCGCCGCGCGCTCCGCCCCGCCATCCAGCAGCCGGGCCAGCGCGGGCGCGATGGCGTCGGCCCGGCAATCGGGGCCGAGAAACTCCGGCACCGCGCGTGTCTCGCTGACCAGATTGACCAGCGTGACCGTGTCGATGCGCATCATCCGCACCATCATTGCCCATGTGAGCGGCGCCATGTCATAAGCGATCACCATCGGCACCGCGGCCGCCGCCAGTTCGAGCGAGACCGTCCCCGAGGCCGCCACTGCCGCATCGGCGGCGGCAAAGGCCGCGCTTTTGTCCTCCTCGCCGTGCTCGGCACGCGGGTCGATCACCACGGGCCGGCCGGGCCATTGCGCCGAAAGCGTGCCGGCCAGATCGGCCACCCCGGCAACGGTGGGCAGAACGACCCGCAGACCGGGGCACGCGGTGGCGACCTGCCGCAGCGCCGCGCCGAATCTGGGCGCAAGGCGCGCGACCTCGCCGCGTCGCGACCCCGGCAGCGCCAGCACCAGCGGCGCGTCGGGTGCGATGCCATGCGCCGCGCGGAACGACGCCGCCGCCTCGGCCCCGGCCGCCGGCCGGGTGACGACGGGGTGCCCCACGAAATCGCAGGTCATGCCCGCGGCGCGCATATAGGGTGGCTCGAAGGGCAGAAGGGCCAGAACATGGTCGATCACCCGCGCCATGCGTGCCGCCCGTCCCGGCCGCCACGCCCAGACCGACGGCGCCACATAATGGACCGTGCGCAGATCGGGCCGCGCGCGCCGGCTCAGCCTTGCGAGGCGCAGGCAGAAATCCGGGCTGTCGATGGTGAGGAGCGCATCCGGCGCGGCGCGCGCCACGGCCGCGGCCGTCTGATGCAGGCGCCGGCGCAGGCGCGGATAGGCGGCAAGCGCCTCCGCCAGCCCCATCACCGACAGTTCCTCCATCGGATAAAGGCTCTCCAGCCCCTCGGCCCGCATCAGCGGGCCGCCCACGCCCTCGAAGGCCACGCCCGGGGCAAGCGTCCTGATCCCGGCCATGAGCGCCGCCCCCAGCGCGTCGCCCGACGGCTCCCCGGCGACGATAAAGAGCCGCATCACCGCGCCCACAGGAAGAGGCCGTGATCGTCGGCCGCGCGCAGGGCCGCCTCACGCTCGATCAGCAGAACGCCGCCGGCCTCGAAGGCCACGCCGGCCAGCCCCGCCCGGGCGGCAGCACGGACGGTCTGAGGCCCCAGCGCGGGAAGATCGACCCGCCGGTCCTGCCCCGGCTTGGGAGCCTTGTAGAGAACGCCGCGCGCGCCCGCCGGATCGGGCCGCAGATCGCCCTCGGCGGCGAGGGCGGCAAGCATCCGGTCCGTGCCCGGCAGGGCCTCGACCGCAAGGCAGAGCCCCTGGGCGACCACCGCGCCCTGTCCCACATCGACCGCCCCGAGAGCTGTGACGATCTCGGCGGCGCGCGCGGCGTCGGCGCCATCGGCCTCGCTCGGAGCGACGCGGCCCAGAACGCCGGCCTCGGGCAGCAGCACCGGGGCGATGCCGTCGGCGCCCGTCACCTCGAAACCGGCCTCCTCGAACAGGGCGATGATGGCCCGCAGGGTGCCGTCATCGCCGCCCTGCATCGCATCGAGAATCTGCGGGACGAGCGCGGCGGTGCGCGGGTCGAAGGCTTCGGGCTCCAGCCGCGGGCGGCGCACCGCCCCGGCGAGGACGACCCGCTCCACGCCCAGATCGTGGAGCCTGTCGAACAGGGGCACCAGCCGCTCCAGCCGGAATTGGAGGCGCTCGCCCTCCGCCTCGATGGGCGCGCCGTCGAGCTCTGCCAGCACGAAGGGCTGGCCGGCGGCGGACATCTCGGCGGCGAGCAGGCCGGGCAACCGCCCCGTCCCGCCGATGATGGCGACCGGCGCGCCGTGCCCCGTCATTGCGGCTTGAGGAAGGACCGCTCGGTGTCCTCCAGAAGAAAGGCCGCGATTTCGCGGACATGGGCGCTGGAGCTTCCCTCGGCCATACGCCGGGCCTTTTCCTGCAGGGTGCCGTCGCCGGAGGCGAGTTCGGCATAGGCCTCGCGCAGGCCCGAAAGCTCGTCGCGGGCCACGCCGCGGCGCTTGAGCCCGATCAGGTTGAGCCCTTCCAGAACGCCACGTGGCCCCTGGACGAGCCCGTAGGGCATCACGTCATGCGTCACCATGGTCAGCGCGCCGATCATCGCCCCGCGCCCGATCCGCACGAACTGATGCACACCCGACAGCCCGCCGATGGTGACATTGTCGCCGATCACGCAATGACCCGCGATCGCCACCTGATTGGCCAGGATGACCCCGTCGCCGAGGCGCGCGTCATGGCCCACATGCGCGCCGGTCATCAGCAGGCAGTCATCGCCCACGCGCGTGACGCCCCCGCCCCCGGCGGTGCCGGTGTTGAGCGTCGCCCCCTCGCGGATTCGGCACCGCGCCCCGACCTCGAGGCGCGTATGCTCGCCCGCGTATTTGAGATCCTGGGGGATCTCGCCGACACAGGCATAGGGAAACACAACCGTCCCGGCCCCGATCCTCGTCGCCCCGGTGACGACGGCGTGGCTCCTGACATCGACCCCCGCCTCCAGCACGACCTCCGCGCCGATGACGGAGAAGGGGCCGACGACGCAGCCATCGCCGATCGCGGCGCCCTCCTCTATGATGGCGGCGGAGTGGATGCGCGCGCCGGGATCAACCGCCATGCCCGTCAGTCCCCGGCCTGCGCCATGTCGATCATCGCGGAGAACTCGGCCGATGCGACGAGCAGCGCGCCCACGCGGGCCTCGCCCTCGAATTTCCAGATCTTGTCGCCACCGCGGCGCACCTTGACGTGCAGCTCGAGCACATCGCCGGGGACGACCTTGCGGCGGAACTTGCACTTGTCGATATTCATGAAATAGACGAGCAGACTCTTGTCGGCCAGATCGCGCGTCACACCCACCAGCACGGCCGCGCTTTGCGCCATCGCCTCGACGATCGTCACGCCGGGCATGATCGGGGCGCCGGGGAAATGGCCCTGGAAATGGGGCTCGTTGAAGGTGACGTTCTTGACCCCCACGGCGGAGACCCCCGCAACGATGTCGCGGACACGGTCGATCAGCAGGAACGGGTAGCGGTGCGGGATGATGCGTTGAATCAGCGCCAGATCGGCCTCGGACACCGCTGCGCCGGATTCGGCGTGCTCGTTCATTCGAAGACTCCCCCTGTGCGGCCCGGGCGGCGCGGTCCGGGCGGTCGGGTCTGAGTAGCAACTCGGCGTGAGGGTGACAAGCAGGCGCCGCGGCTCAGTCGGCCGGCGCGGGCAGCTCGAGATCCGAGCCGTTGGGCAGCATCTGCGTGCCCGCATCGCCCTGCGCCCCGGAGGCGTCGGAGGCATCCTCGGGAACCTCGGTGACTGGCTCGGGCGTCGCGCGCTCGCCCTGCCCGAGCTCGTCGTCGAGGCGTTCGATGGCCTGCTCGGTGATGTCGATGCGATCGACCGCGATGAAGATCGCCCGGCTGTCGAGAATCGCGACCGCCCCGCTTTCGCGCAGCAAAGCCGTCAGCACCGGCAATGCGGCCTCAAAGAACTGCTGGCGCTCGGATTCGCGCATCTGGCTGATCGCGCGCGCCTTGGCTTCCTGCTCGCGGCGGATGCGCTCGACCCGCGCATTGAATTCGTCGGCCAGCGCGCGGAACTCGTCGGGGGCGAGCTCCGCGCGCCGGCGGGCGAGTTCCTCCTCCTCGGCGGAGAGCTCGCTCTGGAGGCGTTCGTTTTCGGCGGCGAGTTCGCGCGAGGCCCGCTCGACATCGCGCCGCACCCGCTGACCAAACTGCGACTCGGAAAACAGACGCTCCTGATCGAGCGTGCGCACCGGCGCCGTCTCGCCCAGAGCGAAGCCCTGCGCATGGCCGATCTGCGGCGCACCAAACAGCGCCAGCAGCCCTGTGAGTGCTATGGCGATGGCCGCGCCGGCCCGCGTCATCAGAACCGCGTCGACAGGGTCAGGTCGAAGTTCTGCTCCTCGTCATAGGACATCTGCCGGACCGGCCGCGAGAAATTGAAGCGCAGCGGCCCGATCGGGGTATCCCAGAAGATCGAGAAACCGGCGGCCGAGCGCCAGTGCAGATCGTTGCTGCCCTCGAAGTCCACGCTGGCTAGGCCCCGGTCGTCGAGTCCCCAGACCGAGCCGACATCCCAGAACAGGCCACCATCGATGCCGTATTCGTCGGGCAGGCCGAGGGGAAACTCCGCCTCGAAGCGCGCCACGGCGAAGTACTCGCCACCCAGCGCATCGTCGTTATCCGCGCCGAAATCGCGGGGGCCGATGCCACGGGGCTCGAAGCCGCGCATCCGGCCGCCAAGGGTGAAACGCTCGCTCGCGCGGCTGTCGCCGCTGAACATCTCCAGCGCACCGCCTTCGAGTTCGGCGCGCAGGGTGACTTCCTCGTTGAGCACGCGCCGCTGATAGCCGGCAAGCGCGGTCGCGCGAACATATTCGCGGTCGCCGCCGAGCCCGGCAACATCGGCGCCAAAGCGCAGAATCACGCCCGCATCGGGATCGAGCCCGCCGCGCCGCGTGTCATAGGTGTAGGTGGCGCCAAGCGAGCTTGCGAAAACCTCGCCCATGTCCTCGTCGTCGGCCAGGATGGCGGATGATCCGGTGTCGAGGTTGAACAGCCGCTCGCCCTGCAGCGAGTACCGGCCCTCGAGGCGCCCGAATTCGCTGACCGGAAAGCTCAGCGAGGTCGAGACGCCGAAGGACTCCGTGTCGAACTTGGAGAAGTTCTGGCTGGTGATCTGGTAATTGGCCCCCAGGCCGAAGCTCAAATCGCGCCCCAGCAACGCCGGCTCGGTGAAGTTGAAGCGCGCCTGCTGCGACCCTTCCACCGTGTTGAAGGAAAAGTTCAGCCGTTGCCCGCGCCCGAGGAAGTTGCGCTCGGAAAAGCTCACCGTGCCGCCAAGCCCCGCGCTGACACCATAACTCGCCCCGAAGCTCAGCGAGCCGGTGGGCTGCTCCTCGACCGAGACGTCGACGATGCGCTGATCCGGCGCGGAGCCCTCGCGGGTGTTGACATCGACATTGGAGAAATAGCCGAGCGCGCGGATGCGTTCAGCTGCGCGGCGGATCTCGCGCGGGTTGAGCGGATCGCCCTCGACGGTGCGGAACTGCCGGCGCACCACCCGATCAAGCGTGGTGGTATTGCCGCTGATATCGATGCGCTCGACGAAAATCCGCTCGCCCTCGACGATGGCGAATTCGACGTCGATCGTCTGCGTGCGGTTGTCGCGCGTGGTGCGCGGCTCGACCCGGACGAAACGGCGCCCCTGATTGGTCGCCACGCGCTCCAGTCGACGGATGTTGTTGTCGATCAGCGTCGGCGTGAAGGTCGCCCCCGAGCGGATGTCGAGCGCGTCCTCATAAGGCGCGGTGCCAATGCCGTCGATCTCGCTGACCACCGAAATCTCGCCAACATCATAGGACTGCCCTTCGCGCAGGGTGAAGGTCAGGAAGAACGCGTCGCGATCGCGCGCCAGTTCGGGCGTGACCGAGAGGATCTCGAAATCGACATAGCCGCGCGCCAGGTAGAAATCGGTGAGCATGCGGCGGTCCATCTGAACACGCTGCTCGATATAGGTGTCGCGCTGGATGAAGCGGCGCAGAAGGCCCGCCTGCGTCGTTTCCAGAGCCCGGCGAAGCCGGCGGTCGGAATAGGTCCGGTTGCCCACGAAAGAGATGCGCTCGACCTCGACGACATCGCCCTCGCGGATCTCGAAGGCCAGATCGACGACATTGCCCTCGCGCGGGATAATGCGCGGCGTGACCTCGACGGCAAAACGCCCGCCCTCGCGGTAGGCCGCGGTGATCTCGGCCGCATCGGCCTCGGCGGTGGTGGGCGAATAGACCCGCCTTTCCTGCGATTCCACGATTCCGGCCAGCTGCTCGTCATCGAGGCGGTCATTGCCCTCGAAATTGATCTCGCCGATGATCGGATACTCCGTGACCCTCACGAAAAGCGTGGCGCCGCGCGGATCGATCTCGGCCGATTCGAACAGCCCCGACGCCATGAGCGACTGATAGCCCTCGTTGAGCGCCGCCGCCGAAACCGCCGCGCCCGGCGCGATTCCCAGCAGGCCGGCAATGGTCTGGTCGTCGATGCGGTCGTTTCCAACTATCTCGAGCGTGGAAAAACGGAAATCCTGCGCTTCGGCGGGGCCCGAAAAGGGAATGCAAGCCACCGCAGCGACGACAAAGATTGCAGCCACGAGGGATTTGATGGATTGCCTCCACCCCCTCCCGCGCGCCGAGGACTCACTCAAACTCTCGCGCATGTCAGGTTCCGTTCCGCCGTGTTGGTATTTTAATCTGGGTAGCTTGAACGGGGGGCCTTGTCAAAGCGCACGCGCGGGGCTGTGGACAGTTTGTCGGAAGCGCATGCCTCGGCCGCCCCGCGGCACGCGCCGGGGGCGGCTCATTGGCGGAGCTGCCAATTCAGGAATGGAGGCGGAAGGATCGCGTCACGACACGGCCGCGCCCAGCGCCCCGCTGAGCGCGAGACACAGCAGGATCATCCCGGCGAAAAAGAGCCGGTCGGCATTCACCGCGATGAGCAGGCCGAGCCCGTGTGCCTGTCGAGTCGTTGTCATGGCCATGACGGGAACCTCCCACCAAATGTCGTTCGGCGTTTCCGCGAGGGCTATCGCGCGAATGCGGCCGAAATTTGACACCGGGCGGGTTCTTCAGGGGCAGAAGATATCATTGGTCAAGGCAAAGACCATGAGCGTTCCGATCAGCGCGAGCCCCAACGCCATGAGCGTGCGCAGCGCCCGGTCCGAGGGCGGCCGGCCGGTCACCGCCTCCCATGCGTGAAAGACCAGATGCCCGCCGTCGAGCACCGGGATCGGAAACAGGTTGAGCAACCCGATCGCGGTGGACAGAACCGCGATGAACCAGATGAAACTTCCCAGCCCGTCGGAGGCCATCGCGCCGGAGGTTTCGGCGATCCCGATCGGGCCGCGCAGGTTGCATGAACTGATCGCACCGGTGATCATGTGGTAAAGGCCCGACACGCTCGTCTCGGCGATCATGTAGGTCTGCCCGACGGCCATTGTCACCGCCTCGACCGGCCCCGGCGTGACGGTGCGCGGCTCGAAGAACAAGCCCCCCGACAGGCCGATCAGCCAACGAGTCTCGAAGCCCCCCTCGGGGCTTGGCAGATCGACCCGCCGCGGCACCAGCGTGACCTCGAACATCTCGCCGTCGCGCCAGACCTCCAGCAACAGCGGCTGGCCGTCGGAGTCACCGACGAAGTCGCGAAGCTGCTCGAAGGCGTGGACCGGCTCGGCGTCGATGGCGGTAATCACGTCGCCGGCGCGCAGATCGGCGTCGCGAGCCGCCGATTGCGGCTGGATCGCCGAGGCCAGGGGCGGCAGCGGATGCGGCCCGCTGGCGGTGATCTCCTCCTCGCCGCGCCGGACGCGGTAGTCAACGACGGGCGCGGGCGGCACCTGTTCGGCCGCGCGAAAGAGCGCGGCCATGTCGGGCGTCTCGACTCCGTTGACGGCAAGGATGCGGTCGCCCGGTGCGAGTTCGCGGCTCTCGCCGGGCAGCGGCCGCAGATCGCCGATCACCGGCGCCTCGCTGGCCACGCCGCGCACCAGGAAGACGGCCGCGAAGATCACGATCGCCAGGGCGAAATTGAACAGCGGCCCGGCCACCACCGTGGCCGCCCGTGCCCAGAGCGGCGCGCCGTGCATGGTGTGGCGCAAGGTCTCGGCGTCGAGTTCGGCGATTGTCACGCCGTCCTTGCCCGAGGCGGCATCCGAATCGCCGAGAAACCTCACATAGCCGCCGAAGGGCAGCGCGGCGACCTGCCAGCGGGTACCGCGCCGGTCCTCGCGCGCAAACAGAACCGGGCCGAAGCCGATCGAGAACACCTCGGCATGGATGCCCGACCAGCGCCCGACGATGTAGTGGCCGAACTCGTGAATCGCCACGATGATCGACAGCGCGACGATAAAGGCTGCCACCGTGAATGCGACGCTGCCAAATGACGGAAGAAAACCGGAAATATCCACTACCCCACCCTGATGTTTGTTGCTTTCACGCGCGCGAAAATACCGGCCGCGCGGCCAGGTCATCTGTCAATCTGCGTGCCCTGTTGTCCATTTCAAGGACGCAATCGAGACAATTCGGAGGCCGGCCGAAGGCCGCGTCGCCCGCAAGGGCCTCCAGCACCGCCTCGACAAGGCCGGCCATCGCCGGAAAGCCGATGCGCCCGGCAAGGAAATGGTCGAGCGCGCGCTCCTTCGCGCCGTTGAAGGCCGCGCCCGCCTGCCCGCGCCGGGCCATGACCTCGCGCGCGAGCCGCAAGGCGGGAAACCGCCCCGGATCGGGCGGCTCGAAGCTCAACGCGCCCAGCCGGGCGAGATCGAGCCGCTCCACGGGCAGCGCGCGCCGCTCGGGCCAGTTGAGCGCATAGCCGATGGCGTGGCGCATGTCGGCCGGCCCCAGATGCGCCATCAGCGCCCCGTCGCGAAATCCCACGAGCGCGTGGATGATCGATTGCGGATGCACCAAGACCTCGATCGTCTCGGGCGCGACACCGAAGAATTCGCGTGTCTCGATGAGTTCGAGCGCCTTGTTGAACATCGACGCCGAGTCGATCGAGATGCGCCGGCCCATCTCCCAGTTGGGGTGGCGCACGGCCTCTTCGGGCGTGGCCCGCGCCAGCCTTTCGGCGGGCCAGTCGCGGAACGGCCCGCCCGAGGCGGTGATGATGATGCGCTCGACCGCTGTCATGTCCTCGCCGGCGAGCGCCTGGAAGACGGCGGAATGTTCGCTGTCCACCGGCAGGATGGTGGCACCGTGCCGGCCGGCTTCGGCCATCAGCAGGGAGCCGGCGGCCACCAGGCTTTCCTTGTTGGCCAAGGCCAGCGTCGCGCCCTGCGCCAGCGCGCGGAATCCCGGCGCCAGACCGGCCACCCCCACGATGGCCGACATCACCCAGTCGGCGGGGCGGTCGGCCGCCTCGATGAGCGCGTCGCGGCCGGCGGCGGCCTCGATACCCGTTCCCGCCAGCGCGCTGCGCAGCGCCGGGCCGCACTCGGCATGGGCCGTCACGGCGATTTCGGCACGATGCCGCCGCGCCAGCTCCGCCAGCCGCGCGACATTGCGCCCGCCGGTGAGGGCGACGACGCCGACATCCCCCGCGCGCGCGAGCAGATCGAGCGTGTTCTCCCCGATGGAGCCGGTCGCCCCGAAGACGGACACCCGGCGCATCAGCCGCCCCCGACGATGGGGCCCAGCGCCCCCGTACGGGCGAGGATCAGGAACGCCAGCGCGGCGCCGAGCATCGCGTCGAAGCGATCCATGACTCCGCCATGGCCGGGGATCAGGGCGGAGCTGTCCTTCACCCCCGCGTGGCGCTTGAGCGCGCTTTCGGCGATGTCGCCGGCCTGTCCGGCCATGCAGATCACGACCGAGAGCGCCAGAATGCCCGCGCCCGCCGACAGGGGCGCCATGAAGGCGGCGCCCACCCCGAGCGCGAGCACCCAGCCCGCGATCGTGCCCGACCAGGTCTTTTTCGGGCTCACCCGCGGCCACAGCCGCGGCCCGCCCAGCGCCCGGCCCGCGAAATAGCCGGCGACATCGGAGGCCACCACCACCGCGATCAACCACAGCAGCCACGCGGCGCCGAATTCCGCGCGCACCACGATCAGGCCGTGACCGGCGAAGAGGATGAGCGCGAAATAGGCCGCGAAGGGCGCGCGCCGCCCGCCAAGCGCCGTCGTCAGCGCCGCCCACGCCGCCGCGATCGCGCCGAGCGCGACAGCCCCGGCGAGATGGCGCGATACGAAAAAGACGACGAGCCCGGCCACCAGCCCCAGCGCGATCGCGCGCGCGGGCTCGGCGCCGGCGGGCATGCGCCCCGTCTCCCAGCTCATCGCCCCCACGGCGGCGGCTGCGAGGAGCTGAAACCACACGCCGCCCAGCCAGAGCGCGAGCGCGCCGACGGCGATCATCACCGCCGCCGAGGCCACGCGCGGCCCGAGATCGGGATAGCGCGCGGCCAGGGTCATTGCGCCGCCGCGCCGAAACGCCGCTCGCGCAAGGCGAAGCGATCCAGAACCTCGGCCAGGTCGGCGGGGCGGAAATCGGGCCACATGATGGGGGTGAATTCGAACTCCGCATAGGCGGCCTGCCACAGCAGGAAATTCGACACCCGCGTCTCGCCGCTGGTGCGCACCACCAGATCGGGATCGGGCAGCCTGCCGGTGTCAAGCGCGGCCGAAATGGCCTCCTGGGTGATGTCCTCGGGGTCCATCTCCCCGCGCGCGACGGCCCCGGCCAGTCTGCGCGCGGCCCGCGTGATCTCGTTGCGGCCGCCGTAATTGATCGCCACGGTGAGGTTGGTGCGGGTATTGTCGGCGGTCCGGCTCTCGATCCAGCCCATCAGGCGCTGCAGCTTGGGGTCGAGCGGCGTGCGGTCGCCGATGAAGCGCATGCGCACGCCCTCGGCGCTCATCCGGTCGGCCTCGCGGCTGATATAGCGGCGAAACAGCGACATCAGCCCGAGTATCTCGGCGGTCGAGCGTTTCCAGTTCTCGGTCGAAAAGGCGTAGATCGTGAGATAATCGACCCCGAGTTCCGGGCAGGCGGAGACGATTTCCTTGACGCGCTTGGCCCCCTCGCGGTGGCCTGCCAGCCTCGGCCAGCCGCGCTCCGTCGCCCAGCGGCCGTTGCCGTCCATGATGATGGCCACATGCAATGGCGCGCCGTCTCTGTCAGAACTGGGCGCCAATCCGCGCTCCTCTCGCATACGCTCCGGCCGCGCCACCTTCAAACCTGCATGATCTCCTGCTGCTTTTTCTCGAGCACCTCGTCGATCCGTCCGATCATGGTGTCGGTGAGGCGCTGGATCTCGTCCGCCCAGAGTTTCTGGTCGTCCTCGCTCATGCCCTGCGCCTTGGCCTTCTTGATGCGGTCCATCCCGTCGCGGCGCACATTGCGCACGGCGACGCGGGCCTGCTCGGCATATTGCGCGGCCACCCGGCTGAGTTCCTTGCGGCGTTCCTCGTTGAGTTCGGGGATGGGCAGGCGGATCGTGGTGCCGTCCACGACCGGATTGATTCCCAGCCCGGAATCGCGGAGCGCGCGCTCCACCTTGCCCAGCAGGCTCTTGTCCCAGACATTGACGGTGACCATGCGCGGCTCGGGCACGTTGACGGTGGCCACCTGATTGAGCGGCATCTGCGCGCCATAGGCATCGACCGTGACCGGCTCGACCATCGACGCCGAGGCGCGCCCCGTGCGCAGCGAGGCGAGTTCCTGGCGCAGCGAGGTCATCGCGCCGTCCATGCGCCGCTCAATATCGTCGATGTCGATCTCGATGTCTTCCGCCATGATCTGTCTTCTTTCCTGCTGCGGCGCGGCCGGCGCTCCCCTGCGACCGGGCGCTTGCGCACCCGGCTGCTCGCGCCCCGCGTCTGTGCTCCGTGCGCCGGCACGCTATAGCGTGAATGCGGCCCCGTTGTATAGGCTCAGCCGTGGACGCGCGTCGCCCGCCCCCGGCCCTGGAGAATGCTGCGCAACCCCCCCGTCTGATCGAGCGAAAAGACGTATATCGGCAGGTTGTTGTCGCGCGCCAGCGCGATCGCGGAGGCGTCCATCACCTTGAGATGCTTCTGCAGCACCTCGTCATAGGTGACGTCGTCATAGCGCACGGCGTCGGCGTTCTCGACCGGATCCTTGTCATAGACACCGTCCACCTTGGTGCCCTTGAAGATCGCCTCACAATGCATCTCGTTGGCGCGCAGCGTGGCGGCCGTGTCGGTGGTGAAATACGGGTTGCCCGTGCCGGCGGCGAAGATAACCACGCGCTTCTTCTCCAGGTGCCGGACGGCGCGCCGGCGGATGTAGGGCTCGGCCACCTCGTCCATGCGGATCGCGCTAATGACGCGGGTGTGGATGCCCTCGGCTTCGAGCGCCGCCTGCATGGCCAGCGCGTTCATCACCGTCGCCAGCATCCCCATGTAGTCGGCGGTGGCGCGCTCCATCCCCTGTGCCGAGCCCTGAAGGCCGCGAAAGATGTTGCCGCCGCCGATCACCATGCAGATTTCCACGCCGAGGTCGTGGACCGTCTTGACCTCGTGGGCGATGCGCGCGACCGTCGGCGGGTGCAGGCCGTAGCCCTGATCGCCCATCAGCGCCTCGCCGGAGATCTTGAGCAGCACGCGCCGGAAGGTTGCATGCGGCGGCGCGTCGGTGGACTCCTGCATCGGGCATTTCCCTGTTGTGGCAAGCCGGCCGCGGGACGCACGCGGTCCGGGTCGGCTGAAACTTTTCGACCGGTCGATCGCGGTGGAACATGTCCGAAAACCCCGCCGGGTTCAACGACCAACGCAACGGGACACGCGCGTGATGGAGGAAGGCCAGACCACCGGCGATCCGCCCTGCCCGGACCCGGCGCTTCCGGTGCTGCTCGCCGGGCCGACGGCGTCGGGCAAGTCGGGGCTCGCGCTGCGGATCGCCGAGGCGCAGGGCCGCGTGATCGTCAATGCCGACGCGCTGCAGGTCTATGGCCACTGGCGCGTGCTCACCGCCCGCCCCGGCCCGGCCGAGGCTGCGCGTGCGCCGCACCTGCTTTACGGGCATGTGGCCCGGCGCGCGGCGTATTCCGTGGGCCACTGGCTGCGCGATCTCGCCGGCATCCTGCAGGTGCATCCCAACCCGGTCATCGTCGGGGGCACGGGGCTCTACTTCACCGCGCTCACGCGCGGGCTGGCCGAAATCCCGCCGATACCGGCGGCGATCCGCCGGACGGCGACGGCGCGGCTGGCGCGCGATGGGCGCGCCGCGCTGCTTGCCGAACTCGACGCGGCCACACGCGCGCGTATCGACACGGCGAACCCGGCCCGCGTGCTGCGCGCCTGGGAGGTGCTGACCGCCACCGGCCGGGGCCTGGCCGCCTGGCACGACGCGACGCCGCCGCCGCTGCTGCCGGCCGGGCGGGCCGCGCGGCTGGTGATGGAGGCCGAACGGGACTGGCTCAACGCGCGCGTCGAGGCGCGATTCGATTCGATGATGGCGATGGGGGCGCTGGAAGAGGTCCGCGCCGCACTGCCGGATTTCGACCCCGCGCGGCCCGGCGACCGCGCGATCGGCGCGGCCGAGCTGGCCGCCCATCTGCGCGGGGAGACCACGCGCGAGGCGGCGATCGCCGCGGCGAAGGCGGCGACACGCAGTTATGCAAAGCGCCAGCGCACCTGGTTTCGCAACCGCCTGGGCGACTGGCCGCGCCTGCACCGCCCCTGACGACGCGCCCGGCCGCGCGGCGACGCAGCGTAACCTATCGGCCACGAACCGCCGATGTCTTGAGGTGGCGCCAGAATTTCCTTTGGGGTGGCGCCCGCGCTTCCTAGTCTCGCCATGATTTTGCGGCACCGCGAGCATCATGACCCAGATTCCCGAGCCTCCGCCCTCATTGCGCCTGACGCCCATCCCCCGCCTGGCCGCCGGCGGCCGCTGGCGCGTGGAGGCGATGCGCTCGCTGCGCGAGCCGTTGATGCTGTGGTTCACACAGGGTCAGGGGCGTATCACGGTGGCCGGCAACACGCGCGGCTTCGGCACCCATAACGCCGTGTTCATTCCGCCGGGCACGATGCATGCCTTCGAGATGAAGCCGCGGGTGCAGGGCACCGCGGTCTTCTTCGGCCGCGACCACGGGCTCGATCTTCCCGACGAGCCGCGGCATCTGCGCGTGCGCGAGGCCGTCGCGCAGAAGGAGCTGGTCGCCGTACTCGACAATATCCAGCGCGAACTGGAAAGCGATCGCCCCGCCAGCGACCGGGCCGCGCGCTATCATCTCGGGCTGCTGGGCGTGTGGCTCGAACGTCAGCTGGCCAGCGAGGAGAGGGCGCCCTCGTCGGGGCTGCGCGAGTCCGCCGCGCGGCGGCTGACGGCGCGCTACACCGGCCTTCTCGAACGCGACTTCAGCTCGGGCATGGGCGTGGGGGATTATGCCGCCGCGCTTGGCGTGACGCCCACCCATCTGACGCGGGCCTGCAAGGCGGCCTGCGGACGTGCGGCGCACGAGTTGCTGCAGGACCGGGTTCTCTACGAGGCGCGCCGCCTGCTCAGCGAGACGCGCACGCCCGTCAAGGAAGTCGCGCGCCAGCTCGGCTTTTCCTCGCCGGCCTATTTCACGCGCGCCTTCCAGAAACGCACGGGGCAGACCCCTTCGGGCTTTCGCCGCGCGAGCGGACCCGCCGCACCCGGCAGCTGACGTTCCCGCGAGCGGCCGCGCGACGCCCCCTGCGGGCACGTCACCGTTGACTGCGCGGGGATTTTGTTGCGTCATGCTGCCATGTCAGTGCCCTCGAAGCGCAGAATGATCCGGCTCGGGCCCAAGCAACGCGCCCGCGCGCCGAATCCCAATCCACCGACAGGGAGTATCCGATGACCGACCCCACCCCCCCGGCGGGGCACCTGCACCCCGCCGCGCGCCGTTTCGCCGCCGATTGCAGCGACGGCAAGATCAGCCGCCGCGAATTCCTCACCCGCACGACCGCGCTGGGCATCAGCGCCGCCACGGCCTACAGCCTGCTGGGCCTCGCCGCGCCGTCGGCCAGCGCGCAGGAGGTGTCCTATGCCGGCGGCCAGCACGGCGGGACGCTTCGCATCCAGATGAACCTGGTGGCGATGAAGGATCCGCGGACCTTCGACTGGTCGGAACTGGGCAATGTCGTGCGGGGCTGGCTGGAATGGCTGGTGGAATACAACCGCGACGGGACACTTCGCGGCGTCCTGCTGGAGGACTGGGAAGCCAACGAGGATGTCACCGAGTATACCCTGCATGTCCGCCCCGGCGTGACCTGGAACAACGGCGATCCGTTCACGGCGGCGGATGTCGCGCACAACTTCGAACGCTGGTGCGACGGCACGGTCGAGGGCAATTCCATGGCCAGCCGTCTGGGCGCGCTGATCGACCCCGAAACCAGCCGGATGCGCTCCGACGCGGTCGAGATCGTCGACGATCTGACCCTGAAGCTGCATCTGAGCACGCCCGACATCGCGGTGATGGTCAATGTGGCCGACTATCCCGCGCCGGTGGTCCACCCCTCCTATGACGGGGGCGATCCGGTGGCCAACCCGATCGGGACGGGCCCCTACCTGCCGGAGAGCTACGAGACGGGCATTCAGGCGGTGTTGGTCAAGAACACCGATCACGACTGGTGGGGCGGCGATGTGGGCGCCTATCTCGACCGGATCGAGTTCCACGATCTGGGCACCGATCCGGCGTCGTGGCTGGCCGCGGCCGAATCCGGCCAGATCGACATGACCTATCAGACGACCAACGACTTCATCGACATCTTCACCTCCATCGGCATGCCGTCGACCGAGGTCGTCACCGCCTCGACCATCGCGGTGCGGTTCAACCAGGCCCACGAGCCCTATGGCAACCGCGCGGTGCGCAATGCGCTACAGCTGGCCGTGGACAATGGCGTGGTGCTGGAGCTGGGCTATCAGGATCGCGGCGATGTGGCCCAGAACCACCATGTCTGCCCGATCCATCCCGAATACGCCGAACTGCCGCCGATCAGCCCCGACCCGGCGCGGGCGATGGAGATGCTCGAGGCCGAGGGCATGGCCGATCACAGCTTCGAGCTGATCTCGCTCGACCAGGACTGGCAGACAGCCACCTGCGACGCGGTCGCCGCGCAGATGCGCGATGCCGGAATCAATATCGAGCGCACGATCCTGCCCGGCGCGACCTTCTGGAACGACTGGGCCAATTACCCGTTCTCGGCGACCGAGTGGCTGATGCGCCCGCTGGGCGTGCAGGTTCTCAACCTCGCCTATCGATCCGGCGGCTCTTGGAACGAGACGGCCTTTTCCAACGCGACCTTCGACGCCAAGCTCGACGAGGCCAACGGGATCATCGACGCCGACGAGCGCAGCGTCGTGATGGCCGATCTCGAACGCATCCTGCAGGAGGAGGGCGTGCTCATCCAGCCCTACTGGCGCTCGGTCTTCCGTAACTACCGCCCCCATGTGCACAACGCCGAGATGCACCCGACCTTCGAGATTCATCTCTACAAGCTGTGGGTCGATCAGTGACCGTCGCGGGGCGGGCGGGCGGCAGTGATCGCCCGCCCGCCCCGCACGCACCCGGCGCGGGCCGGCGCGATCACAGACGGGGGCTGTCGATGCTGAGATTCCTGCTCAAGCGCGTGGGCACGATGTTGCTGACGGCTCTGTGCCTGACCTTTATCGTCTTTCTTCTCACCAACATGCAGCCGCGGCTGGAGACCCTGGCCAAGACACAGGGCTCGGCCCGGATGAGCGACGCGCAGGTCCAAAGCTGGCTGGAGCGCAACGGCTATGCCGCGCCGCTGCTGATCCGGTATGGCGAATGGCTGGGCGTTCTTCCGGGCTGGACGCGCGAAGGGGAGGACGGAGCCCTCACCGGCCGCTGCATCGCCCGCGGCCAGACGCCCGAAGCCGCGCCGAGCTTCTGCGGCGTGCTTCAGGGCGACTGGGGCTTTTCAACCCGTTTCCGCGAGGAGGTCGCCGGCGTGATTTCCGCACGGCTCGCGGCGACGGGCTGGCTCATGCTCTGGGTCGTGCTCGTCATGGTGCCCTCGGCGCTGGCGGTGGGCGTGCTGGCGGGCATGCGCGAGGGCTCGCGGACCGACCGGGCGCTTTCGACCTTTTCGATCGCCTCGACGGCGACGCCGGAATACGTCTCGGGGGTGATCTTCATCGCGCTCTTCGCCTCCTCGATCGTGGGGATTTCGCCCCTTCTGTCGGACTGGGGGCTGATCGAGGGGCGCACCCTGTTTCAGGGCAATGCGCGCCAGGCGATCGATGACATCACCTTCTGGAATTTCGCCCTGCCCGTGGCCACGATCGCGCTTTACGGGATGGGCTATATTGCCCGGATGACGCGGGCCTCGATGGCCGAGGTGATGACCCAGCAATACATCCGCACCGCCCGGCTCAAGGGCGTGCGGTTCCGCAACATCGTGCTGCGCCACGCGCTGCGCAACGCGCTGATCGCGCCGTTCACGGTGATCATGCTGCAGTTTCCGTGGCTGCTCAACGGCGTGGTGATCGTCGAGGTCCTGTTCAGCTATCCGGGCTTCGGCTGGACGCTGGTCGAGGCGGCGAGCAACAACGACATCGAGCTGCTTCTGGCCTGTTCGGTCGTCGGGGTGATCGTGGTGCTGCTCACCCAGCTGATCTCGGATATCGGCTATGTCTATCTCAACCCGCGCATCCGGATCGCCTGAGGAGACGGGGATGGAGGAACTCGGCTGGCTTCAGATCGCGGGACGGATGGCGTGGCAGTTCCTGCCCGTCTGGGCGGCGCTGGCGGCGACCTTCGCGCTGTCGATCCGGTTCAAGCGGCGTCTGGGCCTTTACGGCAAGCTTTTCGACAGCGGCATCGCAATGGCGGGGTTCGCCATCGTGATGTTCTGGCTGTTCACCGCGCTGTTCGCCGATCTGATCATCACCCATGATCCGCTCGGCCAGATCAGCCGGATGCGCAACGCCACCCCCGGCGCCGCGCTGCCCGACCCGGCGGGGCGGTACGCGTTCTATCTGCTCGGCGGCGACAGCCTTGCGCGCGATGTCTTCTCGCGCATGGTGATGGGCGGGCGCGAGGTGCTCAAGATCGCGCCGGCGGCCACGGCCTTCGCCTTCATGGTGGGCATCACGCTGGGCCTGCCGGCGGGCTATATCGGCGGCCGGCTCGACAGCGCGCTGACCTTCGTGGCCAACCTCGTGCTGGCCTTCCCGGTGATCCTTCTGTTCTATCTTCTGGTCACGCCCGACATCATCGAGACGGGCCTGCCGACGGCGATGGCCGCGATCCTGTTCCTGTTTCCGGTGATCTTTCTGTGCGTGCTGTGGAACAGCCGCTATTTCACGCAGCCGGCGCGGCGGAATCTGTATGTCGCGCTCACGCTGGTGCTGGGGCTGTGGATCTATTCGGGGCTGGCCTTCAATGCCGACCCGCTGGGCCTGTGGGGGATGTCGCCCAACCTGCTCAACGTCTTCGTGGCAGTGGTGTTCGTCAACGCGCCCACGGTCTTTCGCATCGTCCGGGGGCTGACGCTCGATATCAAGAGCCGCGACTATGTCGCCGCCGGGCAGACCCGGGGCGAAGGCCCGTGGTATCTGATGCTGTGGGAGATCCTGCCCAACGCGCGCGGCCCGCTCATCGTCGATTTCTGCCTGCGCATCGGCTACACCACGATCCTGCTGGGCACGCTGGGCTTCTTCGGGCTGGGCGTGTCGCCCGAAAGCCCCGACTGGGGCTCGACGATCAACGCCGGGCGCCAGCTTCTGACCGTCTATCCGCACACGGCGCTCGTGCCCGCCATCGCGCTGATGAGCCTCGTGCTGGGGCTCAACCTGCTGGCCGACGGGCTGCGCGAAGAAAGCCTGAGGGACTGATGACACGCCGCCGCTCCCTGCCCCGCCCGGCGCCCGCATGCCGGGCCGCCACAAGCTCCGAAAGGGGGCTCTGATGCCCGATTGGGACAAAAGCCAGCCGATCCTCGAGATCGGGAATCTCCACATCTCCTTCTTCACGCGCCTGCGCGAGATCCCGGCGGTGATGGATTTCTCCACCACCGTCATGCCGGGCGAGGCGATGGGGCTCGTGGGCGAATCCGGCTGCGGCAAGTCCACCGTCGCGCTCGGCGTGATGCGCGATCTCGGCGTGAACGGCCGCATCACGCAGGGCAGCATCCGCTTCAAGGGCCGCGAGCTCACCGAAATGACGGAGAGCGAACTGCGCCGTATCCGCGGCAGCGAGATCGCGATGATCTATCAGGAACCGATGGCCTCGCTCAACCCGGCGATGAAGGTCGGCAAGCAGCTTGCCGAGGTGCCGATGCTCCATGAAGGCGCCTCGCGGCGCGAGGCGATGGAGATGGCGCGCCGCTTTGTCGAGGATGTCCGCCTGCCCGACCCCGAGCGCATCCTGCAGGCCTATCCGCATCAGCTCTCGGGCGGCCAGCAGCAGCGCATCGTCATCGCCATGGCACTGATGGCACGGCCGTCGCTGCTGATCCTAGACGAGCCCACGACGGCGCTCGACGTCACGGTCGAGGCGGGGATCGTGGACCTGGTCAAGGAGCTGGGCCGCAAATACGGCACCTCGATGCTGTTCATCAGTCACAATCTCGGGCTGATCCTCGAAATCTGCGACCGGCTCTGCGTGATGTATTCCGGCGAGGCGGTGGAGACCGGCGATACCGACGAGGTCTTCACGCGGATGCGCCATCCCTACACGCAGGCGCTGTTTCGCGCGATCCCGCTGCCGGGCACCAACAAGAACGCCCGCCCGCTGGTGGCGATTCCGGGCAATTTTCCCCTGCCCCACGAGCGTCCGCCGGGCTGCAATTTCGGGCCGCGCTGCGACTACTTCGAGGCAGGGCGCTGCGATCGCGGTCATATCCCGATGGAGACGCTCGCCCGCAGCGACCGCCACGAGACCCGCTGCCTGCGCCACGCCGAGATCGACTGGGATGCCCCGCCCGACGCCGCCAAGGCCCATGCGCCGACCCCGCCGGGCGAGGTGGTGCTGCGCATGGAAGATGTGCGCAAGTATTACGAGGTCGCCGCCAACGCGCTGTTCTCCGGCGGCGAGACGCGCGTGGTGAAGGCCAATGAAAGCCTGACCTTCGACGCGCGCGAGAGCGAGACGCTGGCCATCGTCGGCGAGTCGGGCTGCGGCAAGTCCACCTTCGCCAAGGTGCTCATGGGGCTGGAGACGGCCACCTCGGGGCGCATCCTGCTGGACGACCACGAGATTCAGGACATCCCCATCCAGGCCCGCGACACCGAAACTGTCAAGGCCGTCCAGATGGTGTTCCAGAACCCGTTCGACACGCTCAACCCGTCGATGACGGTGGGCCGCCAGATCATGCGCGCGCTCGAGATCTTCGGCGAGGGCGCGACGGAGGCCGCGCGTCGCGAGCGGATGCTGGAGCTGCTCGATCTCGTCAAGCTTCCGCGCGAATTCGCCGACCGGATGCCGCGCCAGCTCTCGGGCGGGCAGAAGCAGCGCGTGGGCATCGCCCGCGCCTTTGCCGGCAATGCGCGGATCGTGGTCGCCGACGAGCCCGTCTCGGCGCTCGACGTGTCGGTGGCGGCGGCGGTGACCGAGGTGCTGCTCGACATCCAGCGCGACAACCGCACCACGCTCATGTTCATCGCGCATGATCTGTCCATCGTGCGGTATCTCTCCGACCGGGTGCTGGTGATGTATCTGGGCCATGTCGTCGAGCTTGGCACGACCGATCAGGTCTTCGCGCCGCCCTATCACCCCTATACCGAGGCTCTGCTGTCGGCGGTGCCGATCCCTGATCCGGGGGTCGAGAAGCGCCGGATCGTGCTGGAGGGCGAAATTCCCTCGGCGATGGACCCGCCTTCGGGCTGCCCCTTCCAGACACGCTGCCGCTGGAAATCCGAGGTGCCCGACGGGCTGTGCGACCGCGAGATGCCGCCCATGCGCGAGATCGGCGACGGGCATCGCATCAAGTGCCATCTCGACGAGGAGACACTGCGCGCCATGGCGCCGGTCTTCACGCAGGCGGCCGCGGAATGAGCCCGCGGCCCCGGCGCGGATTTACCTTTGCTTCACCATGATGCAGAACGCTGACTGAAACCGATGGATTCGACGGGAGGGACGCATGGCAGGCTCGGTCAACAAGGTCATCATCGTGGGCAATCTGGGCCGCGATCCGGAAGTGCGCACCTTCCAGAACGGCGGCAAGGTCTGCAACCTCGCCGTCGCGACCTCGGAACGCTGGCGTGACAAGAACACCGGCGAGAATCGCGAGAAGACCGAATGGCACCGCGTCGCCATCTTTTCGGAGCCCCTGGTGCGCATCGCCGAGCAGTATCTGCGCAAGGGGTCCAAGGTCTATCTCGAAGGCCAGCTGGAGACCCGCAAATGGCAGGACCAGTCGGGCCAGGACCGCTACACGACCGAGATCGTCCTGCGCCCCTACAAGGGCGAGATGACGCTGCTCGACGGCCGCGGTGATGGCGGCGGCGCCCCGCCGGGGCCGGGAGGCGGCGCCGCCGCC
>PUHN01000038.1 GCA_002967695.1 Rhodobacteraceae bacterium WD3A24
TCTTCGCCAGATCGAGACCGACCGTGGTAATCTCCGACATGACCGTCCTCCTCTGTGGATCGTCGCAGACCCACCTTGGCACATCGATGCCGTCGGGGGGCGGTCACATCATCAACGCCCATGGAGAGCAAGGACGTGCTGCCGGTGATCCCGATGCGCAAGACCCGAAAGATGCGGGTCGGTGTGGATCATTCACTCTACCGCCTGCGAAACCTTGTCGAGCGCTGCTTCAACAAGCTCAAGAACGCAAGACGCGTCAAGACCCGCTACGACAAGCTCGCCGAAAGCTTCTCGGGTTTCGTCGATATAGCGTCGATCCGACTCTGGATCAGACATTTGTCAACATGACATAGCGTGTCACTGCCCCGCCCAGTTCGAAGACCGCCACGCCCGTGCCGTGGTCAAAACCGCCGCCTGATTCTGTCCACCCGCAGGGGCGCACTCCAGGTTTAGGGGAGATTGAGTCCGGCGATTACACCGCCGTAGCTGCAGCGCTCATTACCAAGTAAACCTGCGCTTTCCCTGCAATTGCCTGAAGGCGCGGAAGGCCAGCATCGCGCCGACGAGCGCGATCATCACCGCAGCTATATCCGAAGCGAGCTTCCAGCGCAGACCCGCAAGCATCTGCGCGGCCGTGAAATCATCGAGTGAGCCACCAACTTCACAAGCGATGCCATGCAGCAAGGAGGTGAGAAGGGTCGCGACCAAGATCACTCGCCACGCCCTGAACGGAATTTTCTCTGTCGATGAGCCGAGACGAGACCAGTAGAGCAGAGACACGCTCACGATGGCGACGAGCGTGAATGCCAGCGATCCGGCCAGACGCTCTGCCATCTCGGGTCCGGCTCCGGTCAGCAGAAGGTTCGACCCCACCAGCCCCGGAAGGACAAGCGGAAGCGCGCGCCAGCTCCAGAGCCATACGACTATCATTATGATGCCATGAGACAGGCTTCCCCGAGCTGCCTGGGACATCATCTGAGATTCGCGGACAGCGAGGAGGCGAACCAGGAGTTCGCCCGAGACACCCATACCAATGATAAGAACTGACGCCAACAACATGACGCAACCATATACTCGCATGCCGCTTCCTGCGTCGAACCAAGCCTCAAATTGATAACCTATACCGAGTCGTTGTTCAACACAAACGCGCCGACCTTTCGGCGAGGTGTTCGCAGAATGAATTCGCGCTCCAGCAGCGTCTTCAAGGCACGATGAAACGTCGCCGGCGGCATCTCGGCGACGAGCGGGTGCTGCTTGACGGATTCGGTCCGCAGTTCTTCGTGCCCGTCCTCGACAAGAGCAGTCATAGCATAGAAGACGTCGCGTTCATTCTGCGGCAGGTCGGCCAGGCCAAGGTCTTGCTCCATCTCGAACAAGAGCTCGCGAAGGCGCGCGAGTTGCGAAATGCCCTTCTGCATGTCACCTCCTTTCATTTCTTTAGTTTTGATAACCTCTTTCATTACACAGCGCAACGCAACCGGAAGGTGTTTTCCGTCAGTGCGAGCGTCTCCACCGGGTCTGCCGTCCCTTGGCGCAGGCCCTGCAGAGGAGGCGTGTCAGACCCTACACATCCCCCACCTAAAATTATCAGAATGATACAAAAGTGATTGACACTAGGCGAAGCTCCGCCGAAAGTTCGCTGCAGAGGTCAAGGGTATTCCTGCGGGCGCTTCGTGGCCCCGGGGAGCGTGGCGAAATGAAACCTGGGGGATTGTCGGATGCGCACGGCGAGCGTGATATTTGGGGTGGCGGCACTGGGGCTCGTTGGGGCGTGCACGACTCCGACCATGAGTGAGCGGTGCCAAGCCTACCCTGCACATGCCGAGGAAGACCCGGGGAAGTATGATGCCCCGCTTCTCGAGCCCCCGGTGGACGGCGACTGTGTTCTGCCGCCTGTCATGCCCCCGTTGCCCGATGAAGAAGATGATGATGATCGGGACGATTGGCCGCCCAACGGTGAGCCGCCGAACGGGCACCCGCCGCCGCCGCATCCCCCGAGCGCCGGGCCTCAGGCCAGCGGGGCGGTCGCCGGCCAGAGCGGCGCGGCATCGGGCGCCATCCAGGGCAATCAGGTCTCTGCGTCGGTCGCGGGCCTCGGCGGGGCTGGCGCGGTCGCGATCGAGGGCGGTCAGCAGAGCAGTACCGGCATGCCCTGATCCGTTGTTTTGAACGCGTTTCTCTAAGGAAAGATTACCATGCTCCGTTACACCGCGCTGCTTGGAATATGCCTGGGACTGAGCAGCGGCGTCGTGTCGGCTCAAAGTTTCGTCTCGGCCGGAGCGAGTTGGACAGGAAGCTACGCCCTGCCCAGCCCCAACGAGCGCTCCGTTCGCCTCCAGTATATGACGACACAGCGGCAACTCGAAAACGGGTTCTACGACGCGCCCCCCTCTACCAGCTACACAACGAACAACAACTACGACCACAGCGTCACCTTCGAGAACATCTCCACGGCCGAGGGCGCGCATGCCAGTTTCGATGCCCGCACCAGCGAGGGATCGGGAACGAACAGCTACACGGTGGGCGCCGTGAACTCTTCGACCAACACGATCACGATCGATGGTGACGGCAATCAGCTCGATATCGCCGCCGGCGCCGAGTCCACCGGATGTCAGAACGGAGCGATCACGACCTCGAACAACCAGATAGTAGGCGGCTTTGACATTTCCGCGGGCGCGACGAGTGCGTCCGCATCGTCAAGCAGCGCATCGTCCGTCAGCACGGGAGATATGCCGTGCGACTGAGCCGGTTGGTACGTGGAACGCGATATGCCGTCCTGTCCGTGAGCCTGGGAAGTCTGGTTGCCTGCGCGGGGCCCGCGCACGACCTTGAACTCCTGCAGGGGCCGGCGATCGCCGACATCGTCACCCCCTTTGATGACGCTCTGGTCTGCATGGAGGGGCGTATCGACAGCCGGCTGGCCTTCGGTGTCGGTGGCATTCCCGACCAGACCGGACGCGATCAGAATTCCGGGGAGGGTACCGCGCGTTTCGTGACCCAGGGGGCGGGCGACATCGTGCAATCCGCCCTGTTCAAGGCCGGTGTGACGGTCATCAATCGTCGCGACATGGGAGCGGCCGCGATGGAGGCGCAGTGGGGCCTACGGGATCTGTCCAACCAGCGGCCGGCGCATTTCGTGATCACCGGAAGCATCAACAGCCTCGACTTCATCCCCGGTGGCGGAGCTTTCGTCTCCGTCGGAGGCGTCGGCCCGCGCTACCGGCAAAACCGTATTCTGGTCGGGATGGATCTGGCGATGACCAACAACGCCACCGGCCAGGTCGTCGCCAACATCGCACTGCGCAAACAGATCTTTGCGGATGAGTTCGGCCTGATGGTCGCGCGGTTCATGGATGACACCGTCGTGGACGTCGATTTCGGCGGCAGTCGGCGCGAGGCCGTCCACTATGCGCTGCGGCAAATGCTCCAGCTCGCCACCTTCGAATTGCTCGCGCAGATGATGCCACCTGAACGGTATCGGGACTGCCGCGAGATGATCGACGCGCGGATGGGCTCTATCGAAGGGGATCGAACCACCGGAGAGCAGATGCGCGAACTCGATCGGCGCGAGGAAGAGCTTTCAGCGGCCGAAGAAGGCGCTGCCGAGCCCGAAGCGCGCGACGGATAACGCGCGAGCAGCTGCGCCGTCCGGCATCGGGCCGGGCGATCGCCTCTCGCGCCGAACAGGGATACCGCTTCGTTCCGGGGCGGTAATGGTGCCGCCACACTTGGTTGAGGTGCGCCCGGATGGCGGAAAACCGGGTCGCGAAAGTGGGAACCTGTGACAATGAAGCGGATTTTTCTCTCAGCAGCGGCGATTGCCGCGATTTCGGCAACCGGGGCGTCGGCCCAGGTGGTCGGTGTCAATACCATGACGGACATCATCAACGGTGTGATGGCCAACGCCAGTGCGAACTTTGCAGGGATCGCGGTCAACGACCAGGACATCAACGGCTTCATCGACATTAACTCGACGGGCTCGGCCGGCGGCAGCACCTCGGAGTTCAACATCGATTCCGAAACCATCGGCATCGGTTCGCTCGGGATCACAAACGATGCGGAGCAATCCTCGCTCGCGGGTGGCGGTTTGGCCAACATTGCGATCAATTCGAGCCTGACCGGCATCTACGACTGCGACGTCTCGGCGGTGGGCGATGCGTCATCCGGTGCCTGTGGCCTCACGGCAGGTGAAGTCTCCTTCAGCGATACCCTCGACACGACGAGCCTCACCGAAAACGGCGGGATGACCTCGCAGGAGTTCGGCGCAGTCTCGGCCCTCGCAGCCGGTGCGGTGAACGATACGACGCTTGCCATCACGGAAGTCGCCGGCACCGTGAGCACGGCTGCAGAGGCGGCGACCTCCAACACCAGCTCGTCCTCGTCGTTTGATCTCGCCACCGGCTCCGGCGTGTCCGGCTTTGGCTACGCCGGTAACGAGGGCATCATCGACGGCAGTGCGACGATCAATCTGGCCGGGGGCAATATCGGCTTCGAAAGCATCGGCACGACCGCTGCCGGTGCGATCAGCACCACCGACATCACCGCCAGCTTCATCGGGGAGGCGCCGCCCGCCCCGTGAGTGCTGTAGCGCAGCACCCTTGCTGCAGATGCATGTCAACAGGACGGGGGGCGCCAGCGCCCCCCGTTACCTGCTTTTCTGGCAGACAACTTGGTTTGTGCATCGAAGAGCCGAGCTTCGTCTCCCTCGGACGAGAACCGAGGCGACCCGGCGCCGGGCAGTAGCGTTCAACACCGCACTGGCGCCATTATTGGAGCTTTGGACCGCGGACGCAGACGGCGGCGGAATGCATCCCCGTCACGATCAGCAGAGTCTCCAAGGGCTTTGTCGCGACCCATGGGTCATGCCGCCCGCCCGTTGAGAGCAAGCCATTCCCGTTTGCCGCTCAGCATGCTGGCCTCTCCCCTATGATGTTGGCGGCGCCCATGGTGATACAGCCATTTGCCTTCATTCTCGCCCGGAACCATAGTCGATTTTGGGTGACGCGGCCTGATCAAGCGGCGCGGGTTTCGATGTCGCGCGGCGACATGGTCGGTGACCGTGACGCCCTTGATGACCTATAGCAACTGGTTCGTGCCCTACATCGAGAGCATGTCCGCGGGGATGGCCGAGCTCGAGGGGTATTTCTCCGGCATTGCGCAAGGGAATTCCGCGCCGGAGCTTCCGCCGAGCGGGCGCGCAAGAGGCTGCTCGCGGCGCTGTGGAACACGATGCCCGTCGAATGGCGCAAGGCCTTCCTTTGCTGAGATACAGCTGAAAGTTGGTGATGGCCCTTGAGGAGCGACATATCATGGCGGTGTTCACGCGCCGTCAATTCTCTGGAGAGAAAGGGATATGCCACATGACGAAGTCTACCATCACGCCGTTGCCTGATCCATCGGGATTTTCCCCCGATCCGCTGACAGATATCCTGCGCTCCGGCACGCGTCGCCTGACCGAGCAGGCGGTGGAAGCCGAGCTGACAGCACTGCTTGCCGCCCATGCCGACGACAAGACGGAAGACGGCCGGTGCCGCCTCGTACGCCACGGCAATCTGCCGGAGCGCGCGGTGATGACCGGGATCGGTTCAGTTCGCCGCCGCGCGGCCCTTTGACAAGACGCAATGGGCGCAGCCGCTTGAGCTACGTGATGGCTCCGCGCCTGCGACCCATTGCTCACGCCGCCGAATGATCGCACCAAAAAGGAGAACAGGCACGACGCACGAGTGGCCCTGAGAAAGGGGCAGGTCAGTGGGCCGGAGCGGTCGCCCCAACATCGATCCCAACATTTCTGGAATCGCTTGACTGCAGTCTTCTGCAAGTCGTAGACGGACCAGATTTTGCCAGGAAGCACCACAGGGCGCGGCTTGCTACGGCTTCACGGTTGGCGATTTGCTCGACTCGGTGAATGGTTATCTGCCGCTGGATGAACATCCACTGGCAGGTCGGTTCCGTCCTCGAAGTGGCGCGCCTGGCTTCCTCACCGCTCAGGCCGTTGCGGCTGCCAGCCCCTGGTCCAGGTCGGCAATGATGTCGTCGACATCTTCGATGCCGATCGAGAAGCGAACCACGTTGGGTGCCGCTCCTGCCCGTGTCTGTTGTTCGGCATCGAGCTGGCGGTGTGTTGTCGAGGCGGGGTGGATGACCAGGCTGCGCGTGTCCCCGAGATTGGCCACGTGGCTGAAGAGCTTCAGGCTGTCGACCAACTTCACGCAGGCGTCATAGCCTCCCTTGAGCGTCACGGTGAAGAGCGCGCCGGCGCCTTTCGGCGTGATGGCCCTGGACCTCTCGTAGTAGGGCGAACTCTCGAGGCCCGCATAGGTAACCTCCTCGACACGCGGGTCTTTCTCGAGCCATTCGGCGGTGGCGCGGGCGTTGGCCACATGCCGCTCCATCCGAAGGCCCAGTGTCTCGATCCCCATCAGGGTATAATGTGCCCCCTGCGGGTTCATCGTCATGCCGAGGTCACGCAGGCCGACGGCCGTGGAATGGAAGGTGAAGGCCATCTCGCCCAGCGCGGCGAAGGTCAGCCCGTGATAGGCCGGCTCGGGCTGCGACAGCGAGGGGAACTTGTCGCTCGCCGCCCAGTCGAACCTGCCGGAATCGACGACGATGCCGCCGGTGACCGTGCCGTTGCCGGTCAGGTATTTCGTGGCCGAGTGCACGACCAGCGTGGCGCCATGATCGATCGGCCGGCAGAGCCATGGCGTGGCCGTGGTGTTGTCCACGATGAGCGGCAGCCCGGCCCGGTCCGCGATCCGGGCCATCGCGTCCAGATCGGTCACGTAGCCGCCCGGATTGGCGATCGTCTCGCAGAAGATGGCGCGGGTGTTCTCGTCGATGGCGGCCTCGACCGCCTCGAGATCGTCGGTGTCCACGAAGGTCGCGGACCAGCCGAAGCGGCGGATCGTCTGGCTGAACTGCGTGATCGTCCCGCCATAGAGCCGCGAGGAGGAGACGATGTTGCAGCCCGGCCCCATCAGCGGAAAGAGCGACATGATCTGCGCTGCGTGCCCCGAGGAGCAGGCGATGCCGCCGGCCGCGCCTTCCAGCGCCGCGACGCGGTTGGCGAGCGCGCCCACCGTCGGGTTGGTAAGGCGCGAATAGATGTAGCCCACCTCCTCGAGGTTGAAGAGCCGCGCCGCGTGATCGGCATCGCGGAACACATAGGACGTGGTCTGGTAGATCGGCACCTGTCGCGCGCCCGTGGCCGGGTCCGGCTCCGTGCCGGCATGGACAGCGAGGGTGTCGAAACCGAATGTCTGCTCACTCATCGAATAAATCCTCCCCTTTCAAGGCGAGCCTACGAAACTGCATCGCCCTTGGGAAGACGGTCATTGAAGCTCTCGACCAGGACACAAACCGCGGTGAGGGCGGCGCGAATGCGGGCGGGGCTGGTCGTCCGCAGGTCAGTGGCGACACCGAAGAGTATGACCTCGACCATCCTGGAGGAGCCGGCTGAATGTCGGGAAAAGGCTCGGCGCGACCGAGCGCTTGTGCGAAGTCGAAGGGCCGGTCGAGCGCAGCCTTTCAGCCGCCCTGCTTGCGCTGAGCGATGTGCTGAACGCCGCAATCCGGCCGACGCCTTGCATGGCAATCATGCGAGGAATCGGCGGTGGCTGATGATCGCCCTCAGCGAAGGATCGGCAGCGGGCTTGGCTGGCGGTCCTCCACCAGTTCCGCCAGAGCCTGCCGGATGTCCGTCTCCCCTGGATCGCCAGCTTGACCCTCACGGCCGCCATGATGATATCGGGCCAGCTGGTTCCTGCGCCGAAGCCCCCAAGAATCCAGGCCAGCACATGATTTGCGCAACCGAGCCGTGGCTGTGGAGATCTGTTCAGTTACGGCTTTCACGCAGCCATGCGGACAGCGCCAGCCCTCCGACGAGCAGGAGCCATCCCCATCCGGGCAAGAGGGGCGCGACGCGCAGATCGGTCGTCACCTGGGCATCGCGGGGCGTGATGCCCAGCCAGCCGCGCCCTTCGGCGGTGCGGCCGGGGCGGACGCTGCGCAGGTCGGGCAGTCCCGCTTCGATCCGGCGGATGCCGCCGGCGTGCTCCGTCACGGCCGGGCGCAGCGCCTCCGGTCCGGCCACGGCGTTTGCGTATTCGCGGGGCGCGGCGGGGCCGAGGGCGACGACGGCCTGGCGCTCGCCGTCCGACAGCCGGTAAAGCCCCAGCGCGGGCGCCGTCCAGGCCGCGGTGAAGCGGCCCGGCGCGGCCTCGGTCAGTTGCAGCTCGGTTTGCGCCCCGTCGGGAGCGGTGACGGTGACCGGTTCGGCGGACTCGCTCAGTGTCCGGCGGGTCACCTCGATGTCGCGCCCGTTGGCGCGCGCGGTCAGCGCCTCCTCTTCCAGATCGGGCTCGCCCATCATCCAGTGGGCGAGCCGGCGCAGCAGTTCGAGCTGAGGCCCGCCCCCCTCGAAGCCCCGGCTCCAAAGCCAGGCATGATCGGAGGCCAGGAGCGCCAGCCGCCCGTCCTCCACTCGGTCGAGCATGAGCAGGGGCGCGTCCCCGACACCGCTCATGATCGTCTGCCCGCCATCTTCCTCGATCTCGATCTGGCGGAACCAGCGGCCCCAACCGGGGCCGTCCTGCGGCGCGGTTGTCGCCGCCGGGTCCGGGGCGATGCGCGGGCCGAAATCCTCCAGCCCCCGCGTGACCGGGTGCCGCCGGCCCAGATCGGTGATGCGCGGGAGAAAGCCCTGTTCGAACACCCGCGCGGTCGGCCGGCCCGGAAATATCTCGCCCAGCGTGGTGCGGTGGATGCTGTCCACCCCGGCCAGTTCCGGCCCCGCCGCGACGAGCACCGCGCCGCCCCCTTCGACATAGTCGCGGATGCTTCCGAAATAGCTCATCGGCAGAATGCCGCGCCGGCGGTAGCGGTCGAGGATGATGAGGTCGAAATCCTCGATGCGCTCGATGAACAGCTCCTGCGTTGGAAAGGCGATCAGCGAGAGTTCCGAGACCGGCGCGTCGTCGTCCTTGCCCGGCGGCCGCAGGATCGTGAAATGGACCAGATCCACCGCGCTGTCGGACTTGAGCAGGTTGCGCCATGTGCGCTGGCCCGCATGCGGCTCGCCCGATACCAGCAGCACCGAAAGCCGGTCGCGCACGCCGTTGATCTCGATGACGGCGGTATTGTTGCGCTCGGTCAACTCTCCCTCGGCGGTGTCGAGCGAGACCTGCAACACGTTGCGGCCCGCCTGTTCGAGGGTGACCGGCAGTTCGATAGCGCGCCCGACCGGCACCTCGACCTCGCGCGGCGTCTCGCCATTGAGCGAGAAGGCCAGCCGTCCCCGGCCGGCCCGGTCGGCCGGAACGGGGCCCTGTTCCACCACGCGCAGCCGCAATGTCACCGGCTCGTCAAGGATCGCGAAGGCCGGCGCGTTCTCGACCAGAAGCCGGCGATCCCAGTCCTCTTGCCGGCCGGTGAGCAGAGCGTGCAGCGGGGCCGGCATATCCGGCGTGGCGCCGGTGTCATGCACGCGCCCGTCGGTGACGAGGAATGCCCCTGCCATGCGCTCGCGCGGCAGCTCGGCGAGCGTCTCGCGCAGCGCCGTCATCAGCCGGGTGCCGCCGTTGTCGGGCGAGTCCTCCACGCGCACGGTGCGAAGCTCGGTCAACGGGAGGGCCTCGATCTGCCGTCTCAGGTGGGCGACGGCGCGCGCGGTCTGGCCGGTGCGCCCATCGAGCCGCTGGCTTGCGCTCTCGTCGATCATCAGCACGACGATATCGGAAAGCGGCCGGCGCTCCTGCGTCTGGATCGCGGGATTGGCCAGCGCGACGAGCAGCGCGAGCGCCGTGAGCGCGCGCAGCCACCAGCCCGCGAGGCCGCGCCGGAACGCGATGACGGCAAAGAGCGCGGCCAGTCCGGCTGCCGCCCAGAGCAGGGGCAGCGGTATCGGCGGATCGAGCAGGATGGAGGTGCCCGCCATCGCTACTGCCCCAGCCGATCGAGCAGGGCGGGCACATGCACCTGGTCGGATTTGTAGTTGCCCGTCAGCACATGCATGATCAGGTTGATGCCGAAGCGGATCGCGATCTCGCGCTGGCGCTCGCCGGCCGCGCCGCGCCCGACCCGGCGCAGGGGGCGGCCCTGTTCATCGACGGCCCAGGCGGCCGCCCAGTCGTTGCCGCCGATGATGACGGGGCTGACCCCGTCATTGAGGTCGCGGAAGGGCATGCCTTCGGCGCGTTCCGCGTCGGCTGGCGCCGCCTCGACCCAGACCGGCCCGTCATGCCGGCCGGGAAAGTCCTGCAGCAGGTAAAAGGCCCGCGTGAGCACATGGTCCTCGGGGATTTGCTCCAGCGGGGGCACATCGAGCGGGCGCGCGATCTCCTGCAGCCGCCGGCCTGCCGGCGCGCTCATGCCCAGCTCCGCGATGTCGGCGTCGCGGGTGTCGAACAGGATCAGCCCGCCGCCGCGCAGATAGCGGTTGAGCCGCCCGTAGGCGGCGTCCGACGGCAGCGGCTGATCGGCGGTCACGGGCCAGTAGAGAAAGGGGAAGAAGGCGAGTTCGTCGCGCTCGATGTCCACGCCGATCGGAGCGCCCGGCTCCACGGCGCTGCGCCGGGTGAGATAGCGCGACAAGCCCCGCAGCCCGGCGCGGGCCAACGCGTCCACCCGCGTATCGCCCGTGAGCACATGCGCGAGCACCACCTCGGTCGTCGCGCGCAGGGCGAGCCGGTCATCGGACGTATCGTCCTGCGCCTGCGCCGGCCCGCCGACGGGGGCGAGCGCAAGCGCCAGCGCGATGCAGGCCGCCCCGCTCGCCCGGCCCAGCCGGCCCGAGAGCCACAGCACGGCGAGGATGTCCGCCAGCAGCAACACGAACGCGCCGGCCAGAAACGGCCCCGCGATCGGGCGCTCGCGCGCGGTCTCCAGCCCCTCGACCGGAACGCCTGCGGGCCAGTCGGCCGGGGCGATCACGCTGTCAGGGCCGGTGACGTTGAGCGCGATCTCGCGGCCCTGCCGGGCGTAGAGGCCCGGTGGAAGCGCCCGGCGCACGTCGCCCGCCGGTATCGCCGCGGCGAGTTCTTCGCCGACGACGCCGTTTGTGCGGGCGGGCTGCCCGGCCGCGCCGAAGGCGTCGATCCCGGCGGCCGGCTCCCATGTGGTGCCGGTCAGATCCTCGGCCTCCGGCGCGGAAGGCCGCGTGGCGACGGCGAGCCGTTCGAGCATCTCGACGAAGAGCCCCGAGAGCGGCAGCGTGGACCACTCGGCATTGGCGGTGACGTGGAACAGCACGATCCGCCCCCGCCCCTCGTGCCGCTGCGTGACCAGCGGCGTGCCGTCGGCCAGCGCCGCGATGGTGCGCTCGTCCAGGCGCGGGTCGGGCTGGGCGAGTACCTGCGAATTGACCGCCACGTCGTCGGGGATGGAAAGCCCCTGAAACGGAGAGTCCTCGCCAAAGGGGCGCAGGCGCCGCGGCTCGCCCCAGCTCATCGCGCCGCCGATGCTGCGTCCGCCCGCGCGCAGGCGCACCGGCATCAACGGATCCTCCGCGCCGCGGCTGACATCGCTGGCCGCCAGGCGCGGCCCGGCAAAGCGCAGGAGCAGACCGCCCGCCTCGACCCATTCCAGCAGCCGGTCGGATTCGATTTCGGCAAGCTGGGCGATATCGGCGAGGATGATGACATCGGGATTGGCCAGTAGGATGTCGTCGAGCGTGCCGTCGATCAGATCGGCGCCCGGTACGAGCGCCTGGCGCAAATAATAGGTCTGCGACAGAAGTTCGACCCGTTCGCGGCCGTCCCGTGCGCCGAGCAGGGCGACAGTGCGCCGGGCCAGAGCGTCATCGGTCAGGCTCACGGCCCCTGCGCTGCGGGCGCCGGCGATCACGAAACGTGTGGCCCGATTGCGCAGTTCGGGCTGCAGCGCGATCGCGGTCTCCGCCTCTGCCTCGCCCGGTGCAAACCGGGCCGTGCCCGCGCCAAGCTCGCGCTCGACGCCCGCGGGATCGGCCCCGCGCGCGACGACGTGCAAGTCGACCTCGCCCGCCGCCTCGGCCGGGCTGCGCAGGGCGGTCAGCCGAACCTCGCCTTCCTCGAAGCGGGGCGGGCGCAGCGCGAAGACGGGGCGGTCGCTGTCCATCACCGTGACCGGGCCGCGCGCGGCGAAGGTGTCGAGAAGGGCCTCGCGGCCCTGCCGGGCCAGCCCGTCGGACAGCCAGACCGTCTCGAATGACGTATCGCCCAGCCGCCCGGCCCAGTCCGCGACTTCGTCGGGCCGGGGCGCCCAGGGGCGCGGCGCGATGCCGGGCAGGGCCTCGCGCCAGTCGCCCGCCGGGCGGAAGGGCAGCGCGCCCTCGGGCGGATCGGTCAGGGGCACGATCGCCGCGGGCCGGCCCGCCCGCGCGGCGTCGGCGAGCAGCGTCTCGATCCGGTCGGTGCGCCGCGGCCAGTCGCGGGCACTGGCCCAGCTCGCGTCGGCGACGATCAGCAGCGGCATGTCCTGCGGCGCGCCGGCACGTGGATCGGGGTTGAGCACCGGCCCGGCGAAGCCCACGATCAGCGCCGCCGCCGCGGCGATCCGCAACGCCAGCAGCCACCACGGCGTGCGATTGCTCTCGGCCCGCCGGTCCTCCAGCCCAAGCAGCAGTGCCACGCCGGGAAAGCGCCGCCGGACCGGTGCGGGCGGGGTCGCGCGCAGCAGCCACCACAGCACCGGCAGCGCGGCGAGCGCGGCCAGAAGCCATGGTGCGGTAAACCCTATGGCGGCCAGCGCGGCCATCACCGCACCGTCGGTGCCAGCGCGCCGAAGAGCCAGGTGAGCCCGGTCAGCGCAGCGGCATCGGTGTGGTGGACTCCGAACCGCCATCCGGCGCGCGCGGCCAGGGCGGTCAGCCGGTCGCGTCGTTCGGCTAGGCGGGCGCGATACCGCGCACGCAGATCGCCCGCGCGCATCGTCTCGAAACGCAGCCCGCCGCCCATGCTTTCGAACACGGTGCGCCCGTCATAGGGAAACGCCTCCTCGTCGGGGTCGAGTATTTGAAGCAGGGTGCCCTTGACCCCCCGATCCGCCGCTGTGGTCACCGCCCGCTCCACCGCCTCGGGCGGGCCGAGGAAATCCGACAGGAACACCACGCGCGAATGCGGCGGCAGGGCGGTGGCGTCGGGGCGGCCGTAATCGCCGTCGCTACGGGCCTCCGGGGCGCTGTCGAGCGCCGTGGCCATCCGGTGCAGTTGCAGCCGCCCCGCCCGTGGCGTGACCAGCCCGTCGGCGAGCCCCACACGCTCGCCGCCACGGATCAGCAGAGTGGCCAGCGCCAGCGCCAGCAGCCGTGCGCGATCGCCCTTTTCGGGCCGGCCGCGGCGGCCGGAGAACGCCATCGCCTGCGCCCCGTCCACCCAGAACGCCACCGATTGCGCCGCCTGCCATTCGGTCTCGCGCAGGAAATGCGCGTCGGAGCGCGCCGAGCGGCGCCAGTCCACCCGGCCGGCGGGGTCGCCGGGCCGGGCGGCGCGATACTGCCAGAATTCGTCGCCCTGCCCGGCGCGGCGGCGGCCGTGTTCGCCGAAGGCGACATTGGCGACGAGGCGGTCGGCCTCGGCCAGAAGCGGCGGCAACGGCGCGGCGAGCGCCTGCGCCCGGCCGCGCGTTCCGTCGGGGGAGGGCGGGCCGGCGGTCAAGCGGCGGCCTCGGTGCTTCCTGTGACGCGGGCGGCGACGGTGTCGATCAGCTCGGGCAGGGTCTCGCCGCGGGCGCGCGCGCCGAAGCTCAGCGCCATGCGGTGGCTGAGCACCGGCCGGGCCATGGCCATGACATCGTCGGGCGCGGGGGCGAGCCGGCCCTCCAGGAGGGCGCGGGCGCGCACGGTCAGCATCAGGGCCTGCGCGGCGCGCGGCCCCGGCCCCCAGCTCACGGCATCGGTGACCGCCGGGTCGGCCTCGGGCTCGCCGGGCCGGAAGGCGCGGACGAGATCGAGGATCGTCTCGACGACGCGCTCGCCCACCGGCATCCGACGCAGCGCGGTCTGCGCGGCGAGCAGTTCGGCGGCGGTGAAGACGGGCTCCGCCGCGGTGTCTTCGTCGCCCGTCGTCGCCATCAGGATGTCGCGCTCGGTGCCGCGGTCGGGATAGGCGACGTCGATCTGGACGAGGAAACGGTCGAGTTGCGCCTCGGGGAGGGGGTAGGTGCCTTCCTGCTCGATCGGGTTCTGGGTGGCGAGCACATGGAAGGGCGCGCCCAGCGGGCGGTGCGCGCCGGCGATGGTGACCTCGCGCTCCTGCATCGCCTGCAGCAGCGCCGACTGGGTGCGGGGGCTGGCACGGTTGATCTCGTCGGCCATCAGAAGCTGGCAGAAGACCGGCCCCTCGATGAACCGGAAGGCGCGCGTGCCGTCGTCGGCGGTCTCCAGCACCTCGGAGCCGAGGATATCGGCGGGCATCAGATCGGGCGTGAACTGGATGCGGTTGCCCGCAAGCCCCATCACCGTCGACAGCGTGTCGACCAGGCGCGTCTTGCCCAGCCCCGGCAGCCCGATCAGCAGTCCGTGCCCGCCGCACAGCAGGGCGGTAAGCGTGAGCGTGACGACCTCCTCCTGCCCGATGAACCGGCGGTTGATGCTCGTCCGCGCGCGGGCCAGGCGCTCGCCCAGGGCCTCGATTTCGCCGAGCAGCGCGTCGTTGTCGGCCATGACAATTCTCCCACCGATCCTATATGGCGCAGTAGGCCAGATATCGCACGACGCAGAAATGGCATAAAGCGGGAAGGGACAAAACATCGTGACACCCGACGCCGACGCCATCGCCACCAGCGCCCGCGCGGCCACCAAGGGCGGAATTCCGCCGGTGCATCTGTGGAATCCGCCCTATTGCGGCGATCTCGATATCCGCATCGCCCGCGACGGGACGTGGTTCTACCTCGGCACGCCGATCGGCCGCCCCGAATTGGTGCGGCTGTTTTCCTCGATCCTCAAGAAGGAGGGGGAGAGGTACTACCTCGTCACGCCGGTCGAGAAGGTCGGGATAACCGTGGAGGACGCGCCCTTCGTCGCGGTGGATTTCGAGGCCGAAGGCGAGGGCGCGCGGCAGCGGATTACCTTTGTCACCCAGGTCGGCGATACCGTGACCGCCGGCCCCGATCACCCCATCCGCGTGGCCCATGACGCCGCCACGGGCGAGCCCGCGCCCTATGTGGAGGTGCGCGCCGGGCTGGAGGCGCTCATCGACCGAAAGAGCTTTTACCGCCTTGCCGATATCGGCCGGATCGAGGCGCATGACGGCGCTGACTGGTTCGGCCTGTGGTCGGGCGGCGTCTTCTTTCCGATCCTGCCCGCCGAGAAGCTGCGCTGAACCGCCGCACGCCATTCACATTCCCCGACGTATCGTGCATAGCCCGGATGCCCGAGAGAGTCGCAGGAGAGCGAATGATACCGTCGCGCTATACCAACGTTTTGTTCGCACTTATTCTTTCGGGGATAATGTCATGCATTGTCTCGGGCATATCCATCCTTCGCAATGCCGGGTTCGTCGACGGCGTGTTCCGCCTGTGGATGGAGGCCTGGCTGCCCTCCTTCGCGGTCTCGTTCCCGCTGGTGCTGATTCTCGCGCCGCTGACGCGCCGGCTCGTCGCGGTGCTCGTACGCTGAGCCTCCGTGCCCGGCGGCGGCTCGCAGGCTCAGACCTGCGGCCTGACCACGTAGACGGAGCATTCGGCGTGGTTGACCACGTGGCTTGCGGTCGTCCCCAGCAGGTAGTCGCGCACCCGCGGGTTGGCCGATTCCATCACGATCAGGTCGACGCGCTCCTGCTTGGCGAACTTGACGATCTGTCGGTGGACCGAGCCGATGAGAACCTTGCTGACCGTGGGAATGTCGCCCGGCGGGTTCGCGGCGAGGAACGCATCGAGCTTGTCCTTCCAGTAGCTGCGTGAATCGCGGATATTGAGGTTGCGTTCCATTTCCGGGGCGACGGTGACGACGATGAGCTCGGCCCCGCGCAAATGGGCTTGGGCGAGGGCTTCCTCGTAGGCGGCGGTATCATGGGCGGCGTGACGCAGGTTCACGGGGCAGAGAATCTTGCGGATGGTGCGGGGCATGGGCGGCTTTCTGCGTTCGGAGTGGCCTTGCGCGTCTAACCGATGCGCCGCGGGCGAACCGTCCGAAAGCGCCGCAACGCGACCAATGTGCGCCATCGCCGCGCGTCAGTGCGCCTCGCTCCAGTCCCGGCCGATGCCGGCATCGACGACGAGCGGGACGGACAGCCTGACCACCGGCTCGGCCGCGCCTTCCATCACCGTGCGGACGCGGGCGATCGTCTCGTCCACGGCCTCGTCGGCGACCTCGAAGACGAGTTCGTCATGGACCTGCATGAGCATCGTCGCGTCGAGCCCCTCGATCACCTCGGGGACGCGGATCATCGCACGGCGAATGATGTCGGCGGCGGTGCCCTGGATCGGGGCGTTGATCGCGGCGCGACGCGCGAAGCCGGCCGTGGGTCCCTTGGCGTTGATCTCGGGCGTGTGGATCCTGCGCCCGAACAGGGTGAGCACGTGGCCGTGTTCCTTCGCGAAGGCGACCGTGTCGTCCATGTAGGCCTTTATGCCGGGGAAGCGCTCGAAATAGCGGTCGATGAAGCCCTGCGCATCGCCGCGTGGAATGCGCAGGTTGCGCGCGAGTCCGAAGCCCGAGATGCCGTAGATCACGCCGAAATTGATCGCCTTCGCCTGGCGGCGGATCTCGGGCGTCATCTCGTCGAGCGGGACGCCGAACATCTCGCTCGCCGTCATGGCGTGGATGTCGAGCCCCTCGCGGAAGGCGTCGCGCAGCGCGTCGATCCCGGCGACATGTGCGAGGATGCGCAGCTCGATCTGGCTGTAGTCGAGGCTGACCAGCCGCTTGCCCTCCTCGGCGACGAAGGCGGATCGGATGCGTCGGCCCTCCTCGCTGCGCACGGGGATGTTCTGCAGGTTCGGGTCGGTCGAGGCCAGCCGGCCGGTGTTCGCCCCGGCGATGACGTAGGAGGTGTGCACACGACCCGTCTCTGGGTTGATATGGTCCTGCAGCGCGTCGGTGTAGGTCGATTTCAGCTTGGAGAGCTGGCGCCAGTCCAGCACCCGCGCCGGCAGGTCGTGGCCTTCGGCGGCAAGATCCTCCAGCACGTCGGCGCCCGTCGCGTAGGCGCCGGTCTTGCCGCGCTTGCCGCCCGACAGCCCCATCTTGTCGAACAGGATCTCGCCCAGCTGCTTGGGGCTGCCCACGTTGAAGTCCTCGCCGGCGAGTTCGCGGATCTCGGCCTCCAGCGCGGCCATCTTCTGGGCGAACGCGCTGGACATGCGCGAGAGGGTGTCGCGGTCCACCTTCACGCCCGCCATCTCCATCGCCGCCAGCACCGGGACCAGCGGGCGCTCCATCGTTTCGTAGACGGTCGTGACATGCTCGCGGTGAAGCTGCGGCCTGAAATGCTCCCACAGGCGCAGGGTGATGTCGGCGTCCTCGGCGGCGTAGCCGGTGGCCTGCGCGATGGGCACCCGGTCGAAGGTGATCGCCGACTTGCCGGTTCCCAGCAGCGTCTTGATCGGGATCGGCTGGTGCGAAAGGTAGAGTTCCGACAGGGTGTCCATCCCGTGTCCGTGCCGGCCGGCATTCAGGGCGTAGGACATCAGCATCGTGTCGTCGATCGGCGCGATCTCGATCCCGTTGCGGGCGAGTATCTTGGCGTCGTATTTCATGTTCTGGCCGATCTTGAGGATCGCGTCGTCCTCCAGAACGGGCTTGAGCGCGGCGAGGGCCGCGGCAGGGTCGATCTGCCCCTCGGCCCGGGCGGCGCCATTGGCGAACAGGCCGCCCTCCTCCCCGTCGCCGTCGCGGTGCTCCAGCGGAACATAGCAGGCCACCCCCGGCGCGACCGCAAGCGATACGCCGACCAGCCGCGCGCGCATTTCGTCTAGGCCCGTGGTCTCGGTGTCGATGGCCGCGTAGCCCTGCGCCCGGATGCGGTCGAGCCAGCCTTCCAGCGCCGCCATGTCGCGCACGCATTCATAGGCGCCGGTGTCGATCGGCGGCGCGTCGGGGGCGGAATCCTCATCGGGCGGGGTTTCCTGCGCGGGCGGTTCGGGGATGGTGGGCGGCTCCACCCCCATCTTCTCGGCGACGCGCTTGCTCAGCGTGCGGAACTCCATCTCGGCAAGGAAATCCAGCAGCGGCCCCGGCTCGGGATCACGGACCTCGAGGTCGTCCAGCGTGAAATCCAGCGGCGTCTCGTCGTCGAGCAGGACGAGCTGTCTGGACAGCCTGATCTGCTCGGCGTTGTCGATCAGGGTCTGGCGCCGCTTGGGCTGCTTGATCTCGCCGGCGCGCTCCAGCAGCGTCTCGACATCGCCGAACTCGTTTATAAGCAGCGCGGCGGTCTTCACCCCGATGCCGGGCGCGCCGGGGATGTTGTCCACGCTGTCGCCGGCAAGGGCCTGCACATCGACCACCCTCTCGGGCGGGACACCGAACTTGGCCTCGACCTCCTCGGGGCCGATGCGCTTGTTCTTCATCGCGTCCAGCATCTCGATCCCGCCGCCGACCAGCTGCATCAGATCCTTGTCGGAGCTGATGATGGTCACCCGCCCGCCGGCCGCCTGCGCCTGACGCGCTAGCGTGGCGATGATGTCGTCGGCCTCGAACCCCTCGATCTCCTTGCAGGCGATGTTGAACGCCTCGGTCGCGCGACGGGTCAGCGGGATCTGGGGGCGCAGATCCTCGGGCATCTCCTCGCGGTTGGCCTTGTAGGCGTCGAAGAGCTCGTTGCGGAAGGTATGGCTGCCCTTGTCGAAGATCACGGCGATATGCGTGGGCGCGTCGGGCCCCGAATTGCCGTCGAGATAGCGCTGCAGCATGTTGCAGAACCCGGCGACGGCGCCCACCGGCAGCCCGTCGGACTTTCGCGTCAGCGGCGGCAGCGCGTGATAGGCGCGAAAGATGAAGCTCGACCCGTCGATCAGGTGCAGGTGGCAGCCCTTGCCGAAACTCATGGCGCACTCCCCCGTGCCGGATGGTCGTCAGGGCCGCCGGGCGGGGCCGGGGCGGCGTCGGCGCACCCGTTCAGGCCGCGTTGCCGCTGTCGTCCACATAGTCCTCGTGGATGAATCGCTTGTCGCAATAGCCGCACTCGACCCAGCCCGTCTCGCGCGGGATGGTCAGCCACACGCGCGGATGGCCGAGCGCGCCCTCGCCGCCGTCGCAGGCCACGCGGAACTGCGAGACGACTTCGGTTTCCGGGGCGTCGTGGGAAGGGATCGCCGTCATGGGGCTGCCGGTCCTTGTCGCAATGGGATATTCGCATTAAGTCCGGCTGCATCATATCGCAACGCGGCGCACGGACAAGGGCCGCCCCCGCCCGCCGCACCGCCCGGAGACATTCGCGTGACCAGCAACGCCATCGAGATCGAGGGCCTTACCAAGGTGTATGCCGCCAGCGGCAAGGAGCCCCCGAAAGAAGCGCTCAAGAACATCGACCTGACGATTCCGGCGGGCTCCATCTTCGGGCTTCTGGGGCCGAACGGGGCGGGCAAGTCGACCCTGATCAACATCCTCGCGGGCCTGGTGACCAAGACATCGGGCAAGGTGCGCATCTGGGGGTTTGATCAGGACATCAACCCGCGCCAGAGCCGCGCCGCCATCGGCGTGATGCCGCAGGAACTCAACATGGACCCGTTCTTTTCACCGCGCGGCTCGCTGGAGGTGCAGGCGGGGCTCTACGGCGTGCCGAAGCGGCAGCGGCGCACCGACGAGATACTCGACCTCATCGGACTGGCGGACAAGGCCGACGCCTATGCGCGCAATCTGTCGGGGGGCATGCGCCGGCGGCTCCTGCTGGGCAAGGCGCTGGTGCATCACCCCCATGTTCTGGTTCTCGACGAGCCCACCGCGGGGGTCGACATCGAGCTGCGCCAGATGCTGTGGACAAATGTGCGCAAGCTCAACGACGAGGGGATGACCATCATCCTGACCACGCACTACCTCGAGGAGGCCGAGCAGATGTGCGACGAGATCGCCATCATCAACCACGGCGAGGTCATCGTGCGCGACAAGACCTCGGCGCTGCTCGACCGGCTCGACACCAAGACGCTGGTCATCCTGCCCGAAGGCCCCGCCCCCGAGGCGATCCCGCTGCCGTCCGGCGTGACGATGGAGACCCGCAGGGATGGCCGGCTTGCCTTCACCTACAGCCGTAACGACACCTCGGCGCACCGGATTCTCGACGCGATCCACGATGCGGGCATCTCGATCCGCGACGTCGCCACCGAGGAGCCCGATCTGGAAGACGTGTTCCTCGCGCTGACGTCGGATAGTTCCGACGCGGCCTGACCGGCCGCGCCGGGGGCGGCCGCATTCAGGCGGGATGCGCGAGCATCGGCCCCAGGACGCGCCCGCCGAGCACATGCACATGAAGATGGGGAACCTCCTGCACCCCGTCGCGGCCCGCGTTGGAGATCAGCCGGTAGCCGCCCCCCGCCGCGCCGGGCGCGACGCCGAGCTTGCGGCAGACCTCGCCGACCGCGCGGGTGAAATCGGTGATCTCCTCGGCCGTGGCTTCCTGCGCGAAGTGATCGAAGCTGACATACTTTCCCTTTGGAATGATCAGAACATGCTCGGGCGCCTGGGGCCGGATGTCGCGGAAAGCGAGGCTGTGTTCGGTCTCGAGAACCGTGTCATTGGGGATCTCGCCGCGCAGGATCTTGGCGAAGATGTTGTCGTCGTCATAGCTGTAGGGCATCTCACTCCTCATAGAGTTGTTCGGTCGCCGCGATCTGCCGCGCGGCATCGGGGGGAATCGACAGGAAACGGCGCAGTTCCGCGGCGTTCGCGTCGAGCGGGGCCGAGGGGCCGATGCGATGGAAATGCGCGAGCCCCGCATCCGCGAGCCGGTCGCTTTCGTGGGTCATCTCGTCGCGCAGCGTTGGCAGAAGCGCCTCCACGACCGCGGACGGGCTGTGCGGGGTCAACAGCCCCGCGCGTTGAGCATGGCCCAGAAGATAGGCGTCGTCGAAGGGGCATCTGACTTCGAGCACGCGGGTGGTGCAGCGGTCCGTCGCGAAATCCCTGATCAGGTCGAGATGCCCCGGCTCGACGCAGATCACCAGCCGGTCGCTGCCGTGATAGTCGTAGATCATGCGCACCATCGCCCGACGATGGCGCGCGCGTTTGGCGATGTCCGATCCGATCCCGCCCAGATCGGGCAGGTCGGCATCCTGTTCGCTGAACAGATAGCCGGTGCGGGGCAGGCCGGTGACGGCGTGAATGCGCTCGGCCAGCCGGCGGCCGACCTGCCACTTGCGGCTCGTCACGATCAGCAGCTCGCGCCCCGCGCCGATGGTTGCGCCGCGCTCCCAGAAGCGCGGCGCGAACCGCCGGCCCGTCCGCCCGCGCCCCGTCAGATAGGCATAGATATTGCGCCCTTGCCCCGTGACAGGGGCAGGGGAGGGGGTGTCGCGCGCCGTCCAGAGCGCATCGAGGCGCTGGCGCAGCAGGGCGGCATCGGGTGATATCTTGCGCGCGAAAAGATGCTCCTGCGCGCGAAGGAGATCGTGGTGATCGTCGTGAAAGGTCACCGGCATCCCGTAGTCCGAAAAGATCAGGAAGGTCGGCGGACGGCTGCGGATTTCCGAGCCGGGAACGAGGTGGCGCACCAGTGTCTGAAAGAAGGTCTCGTCGGGAATCCAGCTGGTGCGGAAGAATCGCACGATGTCGGGCCGGCAGGCGCAGAAATCCAGCACCGCCTCGACGGTTGCGCGCCTCAGGCACCACCATTGCGAACCGATCATCATCTCGAGCCCGGCGGGAACGGCCCGCCGCAGCCCCAGCCGCCGCTGCAGCTCGAGAGATGCGTAAAACAGCCGCTTGTGCGCGCGTTCATTGAAGAGGTGGCGGTAGACCAGCCGCTCTTCGCGCATTCCGGTGCGTATCCAGCCCGACCCGAAGAAATCGACGCTCTCGATATGGTCGGCGTCGTCGGAATCGAGCAGGGCATGGGCCTGGGCGGCGGGCTTGATCGGCATGCAGTCGCCCGAGACCATATACAGATGGGTGGCGTCGGGAAACGCCGCGAGCGCGGCGCGCGCGGCCTCCTGCGTGGCGGCCACGAGCGACCACTCCCCCCAGCCGCATTTCACCCGCCGCCGCGCGAAGGTCACGCGCGGATTGGCGTCGAGCGCGGCGCGCAGCTTGCGATAGGGGCCCGCGCCGGCCCGGGCGTCGAAATGGATCGCGATGCAGTCGCCCGCCGCCGTCAGCCGTTCGGCCTGCGCGATGATCCCGTCCGGATCCTTGTGGCACAGCAGGATGAAGGCGATCTTCGACATCGGGCGGTGGCGCGGCTCCTCCGGGGCGGTCGGTTCTGTATAGGACGCACGATCGCGTATTGAAATGCCCGCGAAAAATGTCTTTGCTGCGCGGCAGGATGGCAGCGGCCCCGCGGCGGTCGGCGCGGGCGCGCGGGGGGATGAGGGCAGGCACGGCATGGGATTTCCCGGCACCTGGATGACCGAGAGCGAGAGCATGGTCTATCGGGTCGTGCCCAAATGCGCCTGCTCCACGATCGGGCAGATCATGTATTATTCCGATCACGGCCACTTTTACGATGGCGACATACACGACGCGCGCACCGGGCTTCACAAATGGGGCCAGGACGAAAGTCGCCAGCCGATCGAGGAGAATGTGCGCGCGCATCGCTCCCTGGCCTTTACCTGTGTGCGCAATCCGTATCACCGCCTGCTGTCGTCGTTTTTCGACAAGATCTGCGGCATTCAGCGCAACGGCCGGCGCTATCGCGGCAATCTGGTGCCGATGCTGATCCAGAAATACGGGGTCGAGGTCGAGGGCGATTTCGACCAGATCGCCAGCTTCCGCCGCTTCCTGCTGTTCGCCCGCGACACGATCCGCTGGCGCAAGCCGATGGAGCCCGATATCCACTGGTCGGCGGTGTCGGGCCATATCGCGACCTTCATCGCCAATGGCGGCCGGTTCGACAACATCTTTCCCACCGAACGGTTCAACACGGGTATGCAGCGCGTGCTCGACGCGGTCGAGACACCCCACCCGGTGGATCTGTCGGCTATCCCGCGCTTCAACGAGAGCGAAGGGCACGGCCCCAAACGCGCCCATCCCGTCGAGGATTACTTCGACGACCTCTCGATTCATCTGATCTATGAAATCTACAGCCGGGATTTCGAACTGTTCAAATATGATCCCGCCGAGCCGGGCAACCGGATGCCGGTCGGAGAGATCGACCTCGACGAGGTGCATGCCAAGCTGGGCGACTGATCGTCAGCCGGTCTTTTCCTCGAAGGCGCAGAGATCGCGGATGAGGCAAGTCGCGCAGGCGGGTTTGCGCGCCTTGCAGACATAGCGCCCGTGCAGGATCAGCCAGTGATGGGCGTGCAGCTGGAATTCGGCCGGAACATTGTCCTCGATGGCGCGCTCCACCGCCAGCGCATCGCGCCCCGGGCATATGCCCGATCGGTTGCCCAGCCGGAAGATGTGGGTGTCCACCGCCTGCGCGGGCATCCGCCACCACATGTTGAGCACGACATTGGCCGTCTTGCGCCCCACGCCGGGCAGCGATTCCAGCGCCGCGCGCGACGACGGAACCGCCCCGCCATAGGACTCGACCAGTATCCGGCTGAGCTTGATGACGTTGCGGGCCTTGTTGCGGTAAAGCCCGATCGTCTTGATATGCTCGATCAGCCCCTCTTCGCCAAGCTCGAGCATCTTCTGCGGTGTGTCGGCGATCGGAAACAGGCTGCGTGTGGCGCGATTGACGCCGACATCGGTAGCCTGCGCACTCAGCGCGACCGCGACGAGCAGTGTGTAGGCGTTGACATGTTCGAGTTCGCCCTTGGGCTCGGGCTGCACCGCCTGGAACCGCTCGAAGATATCGCGGATGGTGTGATAGTCGAGTTGCGCGGCCATGGCCCCGGATATGCCCCAGCCCCGCCGCAACGGCAAGCCCGGCGCATGGCGGGAATACGCAACTTCCGGGTCGCGCTCGGTCGCGCGGCCGATGTATCAGCGGCCACCGGAGAGGATGCGAGGAGTCGTGCATCGTGACGACATCCCAACTGGAAGACGGCCATCGCTATCATTACCGCGTCGTCGCCCGCGCCCTGCGCGAGATCGAGGCGGCGGAGGGCGCCCCGCTCGCTCTGTCCGAGCTGGCCGCGCGGATGGGGATGAGCCCGGCGCATTTCCAGCGCGTCTTCACCCGCTGGGTCGGGGTCTCTCCCAAGCGGTACCAGCAGTATCTCGCCCTCGAGCTCGCCCGCAGATTGCTGGCCGAGCGCCATACTGCCATCGACGCCGCCGTGGCGGCGCGGCTTTCGGGGACGGGGCGGTTGCATGATCTCTTTCTGCGCTGGGAATCGATGACGCCCGGCGCCTTCGCGCGAGGCGGGGCCGGCCTCGATATCCGCTATGGCTGGTTCGACTCGCCCTTCGGCGAGATGCTCGCGGCGGCGACATCGCGCGGGCTTTGCGCGATCGCCTTTGCCGACGCTCTCGGCCGCGACGCGGCGCTGGGCGACGTCGCCGCACGCTGGCCGGCGGCGCGGATGATCGAGGCGCCCGCGCAGATCGCTCCGCTCGTGCATGCGGCTTTCGGCGGCGAGGCGCCGGCACGGCTGCACCTGATCGGCGCGCCCTTCCAGGTGAAGGTGTGGGAGGCGCTGCTGAGCATACCAGAGGGCCGTGTGACGACGTATTCCGAGATCGCCCGCGCCGCCGGGCGCCCGCGGGCGGTGCGCGCGGCGGCGACAGCGGTCGGGGCCAATCCGTTGGGATGGCTGATTCCCTGCCACCGGGTGCTGCGCAAGACCGGGGCGCTGGGGGGGTATCGCTGGGGCCTGCCGGTCAAGCGGGCGATGCTGGGCTGGGAGGCCGCGCGGGCCGACGCCGCAGAGCGCGGCGAGCAGGCCGGGCCGGTCGCGCCGAAGCCGCTGCCCTGAGCGGCGAAACGGCGCGCATGGCCGATAGAGGGCATCTGTTCGCGCCCCGCCGCGAGTGTTAGAGAGACGGTACAACGATGAAAGAGCGAAAGGCATACCACATGATCAGAGGACTCCCCCTATTCGCAGCGGGTGTGGGCATTTTGGCGCTCGCGGCCTGCGAACCGACGGCGCAGAACCAGCGCACCCGGACCGGCGCGGCGACCGGGGCGTTCCTGGGCGGTCTGTTCGGTGCCGCCGCAGCGGATGATGACGATCGCCTGGCCGGGGCGGCGGTGGGTGCCGGCGTGGGCGCCGCAGTCGGCGGCATCATCGGGCAACGGCTCGATCAGCAGGCCAACGCGCTGCGCAACGATCTGGGCAACGATCAGGTCAATATCCGCAACACCGGCTCGGAACTGATCGTCACCATGCCGCAGGACATCCTGTTCGCGACCGACAGCGCCGCCGTGCGCCCCGATCTGCAGGGCGATCTGCGCGTCATCGCGGCCAATCTGCGCGACTATCCCAACAGCGATATCCGCGTCGTCGGGCATACCGACAGCACCGGCTCGGCTTCCTACAATCAGTCGCTGTCCGAGCGGCGCGCCGACTCCGTGGCGCGGGTGCTGATGGGGGCCGGGGTCGATCCCGGCCGCGTTCGGGCGATAGGCCGCGGCGAGGACGATCCGGTGGCGAGCAATCTCACGCCCGAGGGCCGGGCGCAGAACCGCCGCGTGGAAATCATCATCGTCCCCCACGCGCGCTGAGCACCGGCACCTCCGATTTGATCGGGGCCGGGCAATCGACCGGCCCCGTCTTTCTTTGCGCCAGTCGGGCAGCGGGTTTTCCCCGCGCCGCCTGCCCGGAAACGCCAAAACCCGGCCGCGCAGGGCCGGGTTCGGGACAAGACCTCAAGGCGCGTGCGCGCCGATCAGTGCAGCCGGGCCTCGACGGTCTCGATGCCCTCGTTGATCAGCGCGTTGGCCTTCTGCGCCGACATCTGCCCGGAGAGGACGTCGCCGGCCGCGGCGACGGCCACGCGCGCGGCTTCGTTGCGGACATCGCGGATCGCCCCCGCCTCGGCCGAGGCGATCTGGTCCTCGGCCGCCTGCATGCGCCGCTCTATGGAGCGCTGCAGGTTCTCCTTGGCCTCTTCGGCCGACTGCTCCGCCTCTTCGCGGGCACGCTCCACGATGCGCTTGGCCTGCGCCTCAGCCTCGCGGATCTTGCGCTCATAGGAGGCGCGAAGCTCCTGCGCCTCTTCGCGCAGGGCGCGGGCTTCGTCGAGCTCGGCGCGGATCGAGTCGGCCCGCTTGTCGAGCATGCGCCCCAGCATCCCCGGCACCCGGTAATAGACCAGGATGCCGATGAAGATCAGGAACGCGATCGCTACCACGATGTCAGTGTTGTAAAGCGAGAAGAATGGCGTGCCCTCCGTCGCCGCCGCGGCGGGGCCGGAGGCCAACGCGGCCAATGTCAGGATGATGCCGGAGCGGATCATGCCATCCCTCCTTCCTTGAGCCGCGCATCGACGGCGGCGTCGACCGTCTTGGCGTCGGCTTTCGCGTCGAACCTCGCGAGGATCTCGCTTGCGGTGTCGCGGGCGACCTCGGAGACGCTTTGCACCGCACTTTCGCGGATCTCCGCAATCCGCTTTTCCGACTCCGCCGATTTCTCGGCGATCTGGGCGTCGGCGCGTTCCATCGCGGCGTCGAGATCCGCCTGAATCTCGGCGCGCGACTTCTCGATGATCCGCGATGCCTCGGCGCGGGCGTCGGCCAGCGCCTTTTCATAGGCCTTCTCGGCCTCGGCCGCCTGAAGCTTGAGTTCCTCGGCGGCGGCGAGATCGTTGGTGATCGTACCCCGCCGTTCGGCCAGAATGGCGCCAATGCGCGGCAGGGCGATGCGCGACAGGATGAAATAGATCACGACAAGCGTGATCACGAGCCAGAATATCTGGTTGGGGAAGGTCGAGAATTCGAGCTGCGGCATCCCCGCCGCGGACTCGGCCGACCCTGTCGCCTCAGTTGCCATCTCGTCCTCCTGCAACCCGAAGGGACGCGGGCGGGCTCGCGGCCCGCCCGCACGCATGGATTACCGGAACCCTCAGACGGCGAACATCAGCAGAAGCGCGACGAGGAACGAAAAGATCCCCAGCGCCTCGGCGAAGGCGATGCCGATGAAGACCATCGCGGTCTGCCCGGCGGCGGCCGACGGGTTGCGCAGCGCGCCGGACAGGAAGTTGCCCGCAACCTGGCCCACGCCGATGGCCGAGCCGCCCATGCCCATGCAGGCCAGGCCCGCACCGATATAGGCACCCATTTGAACGATATCGCCTTCCATGTCGTCTCTCCTTGGATTGGGAATGGCTTGGATTTTCGGGTCTGACCGGCCGCGGCTCAGTGCGCGGGATGCAATGCGTCCTTGAGGTAGACGCAGGTCAGGATCGTGAAGACATAGGCCTGGATGAACGCCACCATCACCTCCAGCCCGTAGACGGCCACCACCGCCACGATCGGCAGCACGGAGGCCACGCCGAGCGCGCCGGCGAAGCCCGCGAACACCTTGATGACCGCATGCCCGGCCATCATGTTGCCGGCAAGACGGATGGAGTGGCTGACGGGCCGCACGAAATACGAGATCACCTCGATCAGGGCGAGGACGGGGCGCAGCGGCAGCGGCGCCGCCTCGATCCAGAACAGCTTGAGAAAGCGCGTGCCGTGCAGGACGAAGCCGAGCGCGGTGACGGTGACGAAGACCGCCAGGGCGAGAACCGCGGTCACCGCGATATGCGACGTGGTGGTAAAGGCCCAGGGCAGCAGACCGAGGAAGTTGGACACCACGATGAACATGAACAGTGTCATGACATAGGGGAAGTATTTGACCCCGTCCCTGCCGGCGACATCCTCGATCATCTTGTAGACGAAGCCATAGGCCAGCTCGGCGATCGACTGGATGCGTGAGGGCACGATCGCACGCCCGCGCATCCCGGCGATCAGCAGCGCCGCGACCACGATGACCGTCAGCGCCATCCACAGCGTGACATTGGTGGGCGTGTACCAGTGCACCGTGTCGCCCCCGAAGAGCGGCTCCACAATGAACTGGTCCATCGGGTGGATGGCGAAACCGCCTGTGTCTTCAGCCACGTTCGTCGTCCTCTTCCTTGTCGGCGGCGCCGGCCGCCGAATCCGCCCGGTTAGCGACGTTGAGCTCCTCGGCGGTGCGCAGCATGACCCGCACGCCCGCCGCGAAGCCCAGCAATGTGAACAGCACCAGCATGATCGGCTGCGTGCCGAACAGCACGTCGAGGCCGTAGCCGATGCCAAAGCCGATCACCAGCCCGGTGACCAGCTCGATCACCATGCGCCACGCCACATGGGCCTGGCTGTGGTGATCCTGCGTTTGCCGGGGAGGCGGATCATGGGTCAGCCGCGCCTTCGCGATGCGCTCTTCAAGGCGGCGCATGCGCTCCTTGGCGTCCGGCTCTGCCATGTCGATACGTCCCCCGACAGTCGCGCGGAAACTACGTTCAGTCCGGCGCGAGAGTCAAGCGCGAAGCGCCCCGGCAAAGAACGGGACAATACATTGATTATAAAGGTAAAAACAGGCCAACCGAAATGCCGCTGCGCTGCGCTGCCGCGTCGCTGGCGAGCGGCGCATAGTCAACCGTCCGGTTGACTATGGCCCCGGCAGCGGGCATGGCCGGGCCATGGGCACCGATCTCGACAGCGTCTTCGCAGCCCTCGCCGACCCGACCCGGCGGGCGATCCTCTCGATGCTGCTGGAGGATGACATGGCGGTGACCGACGTCGCCGAGCCCTTCGAGATGTCGCTGACGGGCATCTCCAAGCATCTCAACATCCTCGCGCAGGCGGGTCTGATCACCCAGGAGCGGCGCGGCCGCGTCAAATGGTGCAAGCTCGACCCCGACGCGCTGCGCGACGCGAGTATCTGGATGCAGGGTTTCGGCCAGTTCGAGGCCGTGAATCTGGACGCGTTCGAACGCTTCCTCGCCGCCGAGATCAGTGCCGCCGGCATGGAGGCCGAGGAGCCGTGAGCCCGCGCCGCCGGAGTTCGGACTTGCCGGACAAGTCCGACCTGTGGTGGGTTTCGCAGCGAAATTGCCAGGAGAGAATCATGGACCAGCGCGAACGGCCCACCCGGTCGGTGCTGTATATTCCCGGCTCGAAGCAGCGGGCGATGGACAAGGCGCGTGGGCTGGCGGCGGACGCGATCATTTTCGATCTGGAGGATGCCGTCGCCCCTGACGAGAAGGCCAATGCCCGCGCCCTTCTGGCCGAGACGCTACGCCGGGCCGACTACGGGCCGCGCCTGCGCATCGTGCGGATGAACGGGTTGGAGACACCCTGGGGCGCCGATGACCTGTCGGCTCTGGAGGGGGTCGTCCCCGATGCCGTTCTGATCCCCAAGGTGAGCGCGCCCGAGGATGTCGAGGCCGTCGCCGGCCGCCTGCCCGGCGTGCCGCTCTGGGCGATGATGGAGACCCCGCGCGGCGTGCTCGACGCGGCGGCGATCGCCGCGCATCCGCGCATGGCGGGTTTCGTGATGGGCACCAACGACCTGGCCAAGGAGCTGGGCTGCCGCTTTCGCGCGGACCGGCTGACGCTGATGAGCAGCCTGCAGACCTGTCTTCTGGCGGCGCGGGCGGAAGGGCTGGTGGCCATCGACGGCGTCTACAACGCCTTCCGCGACGAGGACGGCCTGCGCGCCGAGTGCACGCAGGGGCGCGATCTGGGATTTGACGGAAAGACCTTGATCCACCCCGCGCAGATCGAAATCGCCAACGCGGCCTTCGGCCCCGAGCCCGACGAGATCGCCCATGCCCGGCGCCAGATCGAGGCGTTCGAGCAAGCGTCGGCGCGGGGCGAGGGCGTGGCCGTCCTCGAGGGTCAGATCGTCGAGAACCTGCATGTGGAGACCGCGCGGAAGACCCTGGCCCGCGCCGAGGCAATCGCGCGTCTGGAGGAGAGTGTTGCATGACCGGATTTCTGATCCTGATCGCGGGCGTCGCCCTGTGGTGGCTGGCGCATCTGTTCAAGCGTCTCGCGCCGGGGCCGCGCGCGGCGCTGGGCGATGTGGGCAAGCCGGTCGTCGCCGGGGCGCTCGTGGCGGCGGTCGTGCTGATGGTGCTCGGCTATCGGCTGGCCGACTACACGGCGGTCTATTTCACGCCCGACTGGATGAAGCACGTCAACAACCTGCTGGTTCTGGTCGGCTTCTATGTTTTCGGAATCGGCATGGCCAAGGGCGCGCTGTCGCAGAAGCTGCGCCACCCCATGCTGCTGGGCACGGCGATCTGGGCGGTGGGCCATCTGCTGGTGCGGGGTGACCTGGCCGCGCTGATCCTGTTCGGCGGCATCGGGCTGTGGGCGCTGGTCGAGATCGTCGTGATCGACGCGCGGACGCCGGGCTGGCGGCCGCCGCAGCGCAAGAGCGGGCCGCGCGATCTGGTGGCGATTCCGATCGTGCTGGTCACCTATGCGGTCGTCGGCGTGATCCATGGCTGGCTGGGGCCGTGGCCCTTCGGCGGGGGAGGCATGTGATGCAGGCCTACCGGCTACTGACGGGAGAGGACAACTCGGCCTTCTGCCACAAGGTCACGAAGGCGCTCGCCGATGGCTGGCAGCTTTATGGCGGCCCGGCCTACAGCTTCGACGGGGCCAATGGCGTGATGCGCTGCGCCCAGGCCGTCATCAAGGAGGTGCCCGGCCCCTACGACCCCGACAAGCGGCTGGGAGATCTGTAATGGACAAGACCGGCGCGGGCCGCTTCTTCGAGGATTACCGCCTGGGCGAGGTCATCGTCCATGCGGTGCCGCGCACCGTGGGGCAGGGGGAGCGCGCGCTCTATCACGCGCTGTATCCGGCGCGTCACGCGCTCCATTCCTCGGATGTGTTCGCGCGTGGTTGCGGCATGCCCGCCAGCCCGCTCGACGACCTGATCACCTTTCATACCGTCTTCGGCAAGACGGTCCCCGACATTTCGGTCAATGCGGTGGCCAATCTGGGCTATGCCGAGGGGCGCTGGCTGCAGCCGGTCTGGCCGGGCGACACGCTGCGTGCCGAGTCCGAGGTGATCGGGCTCAGGCAGAACTCGAACGGGCGCACCGGCGTTGTCTGGGTGCGCACGCGCGGGATCAACCAGCACGGCGCGCCGGTTCTGGAGTATGTGCGCTGGGTGATGGTCCACAAGCGCGACCCGGAGGCCCCCGCACCCGAAACGGTGGTGCCCGATCTCGCCCCGGCGGTCGCGCCGGCGGATCTCGTCGTGCCCGAAGGGCTGGATTTCTCCGGCTACGACACCGCGCTCGCAGGCTCCGCGCATCGCTGGGGCGACTACGCCGTTGGCGAGATGATCGACCACGCCGACGGCGTGACCGTCGAGGAGGCCGAGCACATGATGGCGACGCGCCTGTGGCAGAACACGGCCAAGGTGCATTTCGACGCCACGCGCCGCGACGACGGGCGCCGGCTGATCTATGGCGGGCACATCATCAGCCTCGCCCGCGCGCTGAGCTTCGACGGGCTGGCCAACGCGCAGATGCTGGTCGGGCTGAATGCCGGCAGCCACGCCAACCCGTGCTTTGCGGGCGAGACGGTGCGGGCCTGGTCCGAGGTGCTCGACAAGGCCGAGACCGCGTGGCCCGGAGTCGGCGCGCTGCGGCTGCGCCTCGTCGCGGTGCTCGATGGGACTGCGCCCTTCCGGCTCAGGGGCGAGGACGGGAAGTATCTGCCCGGCGTGCTGCTCGACCTCGATTACTGGGCGCTGATGCCGATGTGACCGCCGCTATTCGTGATCACTGACGGGAGTCGTGTGATCACAAACGCCGCCATTCGGCGCGCGGGGGCAAAAAACACTGAGGAACGCCGGGCTCGACGCGTGACTCGCGGCGAAAAAGCGTTATGCATTGTGGCCAGGCGCGCCCGGCCGCCGAGCCGGGCCGGACAAGGAGAGGGAAGATCATGGCTGACGTGAACCGGGGCAATCGCCCGCTCTCGCCGCACCTCCAGATCTATCGCTGGCAGATCCCGATGCTCACCTCGATCCTGACGCGGATCACCGGGAACGCGCTGATCGTCTCGGCGGTGCTTGTGGTGTGGTGGTTTCTGGCGGCGGCGACGGGGCCCGACGCTTTCGCCACCGCCGACTGGGTGCTGACCTCATGGGTCGGCGACGTCGTGCTCTCGCTGTCGGTTCTGGGGCTCTGGTATCACTTCCTGGCGGGTATCCGGCACCTGATCTATGACAGCGGGCGGGGGCTTGACCTGCCCACCGCCGAAAAGCTCGGCTGGGCCTGCCTGATCGGCTCGGTCGTGCTGACCGCGATCACGCTCATCATCGTCTGAGGAGTCGGGCAATGCGCTATCTCACCGACCGCAAGCGCGCGACGGGGCTGGGCTCGGCCCGCACGGGCACCGAGCATCACTGGGGCATGCAGGTCTCTTCCGTCGCGCTGGCGATCCTCGTCCCGCTCTTCGTCTTTACCTTCGGGCCGATCCTCGGCGCCCCCTACGAAGAGGTCACGGCCTACTACGCGCGCCCGTTCCCGGCGATCGTGGCCGGGCTGACGCTCATCGTTGGGCTCGTGCATTTCAAGAACGGCGCACGGATCATGATCGAGGACTACGCCGAGGGCGGCATGCGCCATGCGCTGATCATCGGCACCATCTGCCTGAGCTACGCCCTGATCGCGACGGGGCTGTTCGCGCTCGTCCGGCTGGCGCTCTGAGGCAAGGATACGGAAAAACCAATGGCAGCTTACGAATACGAAACGCACGAATACGACGTGGTGGTCGTGGGCGCGGGCGGCTCGGGCCTGCGCGCCACGCTGGGCATGGCCGAGCAGGGCCTGCGCACGGCCTGCATCACCAAGGTGTTCCCGACGCGCAGCCACACGGTCGCCGCGCAGGGGGGCATCGCCGCCTCGCTGTCCAACATGGGCCCCGACCACTGGCAGTGGCACATGTACGACACCGTCAAGGGCTCGGACTGGCTGGGCGACACCGACGCGATGGAATACCTCGCGCGCGAGGCGCCCAAGGCCGTCTATGAGCTCGAACATTACGGGGTGCCGTTTTCGCGCACCGAGGAAGGCCGGATTTACCAGCGCCCCTTCGGCGGCCACACGACGAAATTCGGCGAGGGCCCGCCGGTGCAGCGCACCTGCGCGGCCGCCGACCGGACGGGCCACGCGATCCTGCATACGCTCTACGGCCAGAGCCTCAAGCAGCAGGCGGAGTTCTATATCGAGTATTTCGCGATCGACCTGATCATGTCCGAGGACGGGCAGTGCCAGGGGGTCGTCGCGTGGAACCTCGACGACGGAACGATGCATGTGTTTTCCGCCAAGATGGTGGTGCTGGCGACCGGCGGCTACGGGCGCGCCTATTTCAGCGCGACCTCGGCGCATACCTGCACCGGCGACGGCAACGGCATGGTTGCCCGCGCCGGGCTGGCCCTGCAGGACATGGAATTCGTGCAGTTCCATCCCACCGGGATCTATGGCGCCGGCACGCTCATCACCGAGGGCGCGCGCGGCGAGGGCGGCTATCTGACCAACTCGGAGGGCGAGCGGTTCATGGAGCGCTACGCCCCCACCTACAAGGATCTGGCCAGCCGTGACGTGGTCAGCCGTTGCATGACGATGGAAATCCGCGAGGGCCGCGGCGTCGGCCCCAACAAGGATCACATCTATCTCCATCTCAACCATCTGCCCAAGGAGACGCTGGATCTGCGCCTGCCCGGCATCTCCGAGTCCGCGCGCATCTTTGCCGGCGTCGATGTCACCAAGGATCCGATTCCCGTCCTGCCCACGGTGCACTACAACATGGGCGGCATCCCCACGAATTACTGGGGCGAGGTGCTCGACCCCGCCGAGGGTGACCCCGACCGGGTGGCGCCCGGCCTCATGGCGGTGGGCGAGGCATCCTGCGCCAGTGTCCACGGCGCCAACCGGCTGGGCTCGAACAGCCTGATCGACCTTGTCGTCTTCGGCCGCGCCGCCGCGATCCGCGCCGCCGAGGTGGTCGACGCGCAAGCGCCCAACCCGGAGCCGAACAAGGCCGCGATCGACAAGGCGCTCGACCGCTTCGACGCCTTTCGCCACGCCGATGGCGGCACGTCCACGGCCGAGCTGCGGCTGGAGATGCAAAAGACCATGCAGGAGAACGCCGCGGTCTTCCGCACCGAGGAGGTTCTCGCGGAAGGCGTCGAGAAGATGGATGCGATCGCCGCCAAGATGGACGACATCAAGGTCACCGACCGATCGCTGATCTGGAACTCCGATCTGATGGAGACGCTCGAACTCGACAACCTGATGCCCAACGCGCTGTGTACCATCAATGGCGCGCTCGCGCGCAAGGAAAGCCGTGGCGCCCATGCGCGAGAGGATTACGCCGACCGCGACGACGAGACGTGGCGCAAGCACACCCTCGCGCGTATCGAGGGTCGGAGTCTTCGCCTCGATTACCGCCCGGTTCACACCGAGCCCCTGCTGCGGCAGGAGGAGGGCGGCATCGACCTCGCACAGATCGCGCCCAAGGCGAGAGTTTACTGAGCCGATGCGCCGGCCCGTGGCAGTTCCGTCGGCGCGCCGGACCCCGGAGGCGGCATGATCGTCGCCAACCTCGCGAGCTTTCCGCCGCGCGAGGCGCAGTTGCGCGGAGCCGTGGCCGCGCTGGCCCCGCAGGTCGATCGGCTCAACGTGGTGCTCAACGAATACGCGGCCGTGCCCGCCTGGCTGGGCGACCATCCGCAGGCCGCGCCGCTGATACCCGAAGTCGACACCAAGGACACCGGCAAATTCCTGCCGCGCGCCGACAATGATGCCATCGTGCTGACGGTCGATGACGACATCACCTACCCGCCCGACTATGTCGCGCGCACGGTCGATGCCTTCCAGGCGCTTCAAAGCGATACGGTGGTGGGCGGCTATCACGGTTCGATCTACCGGCCCGCGCGCTTCCTGCCGAGCCCGCGCCTGCGGCGCATCCTGCGGTTTCGTCCTGATTACATCGTCTCCAGCCGCCGCGTGCTGCATTTCGAGGAGGCGCTCGATACGCCCATGATCGTCGATCAGCTCGGCACGGGCGTGATGGTGATGCGTGGCGCCGACATGCCGCCCTTCGCCCGGATGCGCGATGCCCGGCGCTTTGCCGACATCCGCATGGCGCGCTGGTGCCACGAACACGGCCTGACCATGGTCTGCCTGCCGCGGCCGGGGGGCTGGCTGCGCCCGGTTGAAGTGGCCGGGTCGATCCATGAGGACTTCACCCGGCACAACCACGACCACCTCGCGCGCGAGATCGAGCGTTTCGCCTTCAAGACCCCCGCATGCGGGCAGCCCTTCACGCCGGCCCGCGCCCGGACTACCTGACCGGGCGGGCCGCGCCGCCCGCCCCGAGCGCAATCGGAAAGGACGCAAGTCATGGTTCAACTGACGCTTCCCAAGAACTCCAAGATACGCACGGGCAAGACATGGCCCAGGCCCGACGGCGCGACCAACCTGCGCAAGTTCCGCGTCTATCGCTGGAACCCCGACGACAGCGAGAACCCGCGCGTGGACACCTATTTCGTGGACATGGACAGCTGCGGGCCGATGGTTCTGGACGCGCTGATCAAGATCAAGAACGAGATCGACCCGACGCTGACCTTCCGCCGCTCCTGCCGGGAGGGCATCTGCGGCTCCTGCGCGATGAATATCGCCGGGGAGAACACGCTGGCCTGCATTCGCGGGATGGACGAGATCAACGGTGACGTGAACATCTATCCCCTCCCGCATATGCCGGTGGTCAAGGATCTGATCCCCGATCTTACCCATTTCTATGCCCAGCACGCCTCGGTCATGCCGTGGCTCGAAACCCGGACGAACACGCCGCAGAAAGAGTGGCGCCAGTCGATCGAGGATCGCGAGAAGCTCGACGGCCTCTATGAGTGCGTGATGTGTGCCTGCTGCTCGACCGCGTGCCCCTCCTACTGGTGGAACGGCGACAAGTATCTCGGCCCGGCCGCGCTGCTGCACGCCTATCGCTGGATCATCGACTCGCGCGACGAGGCCACGGGCGAGCGGCTCGACGACCTCGAGGACCCGTTCAAGCTGTATCGCTGCCACACCATCATGAACTGCGCCAAGACCTGCCCCAAGGGGCTGAACCCCGCCAAGGCGATCTCGGAGATCAAGCATATGATGGTGGAGCGCGCAGTGTGACGGGGCGCTGATCAGCCCGGCGTGACGGTATGGAGCACCAACCCCCGCCACCATTGCGCGATGAGGAGGCCGTCAGTGCAACGGCCGCCGCGCGGGAGTGGCTCGACGGGGCGTGGGCGCGTCTGACGGACGCGCTGCCCGACCGGACGCAGGTGGAAGGATGGGCGACCGATGCGCGGGCGGCGGTGGAGCCGTATCTGGCCGAGGGCGCCCGTGTGGCCGAAAACCTCGGCGCGCATACGCTCGAACAGTGGCAGTCGGTCTTCGGCGAGTCGCCGCTGGCCGAGGCGGTTCTGACCAGCGCGAATTTCTGGCTCCTGCTCGCCGTCGCCGGGCTCCTTTTGCTCGGGCGGATGCTGGCAGCGGCCGTCTGGCGGGGCCGGCGCCACAATGACTGCCGCTGGCGGCGCGAGCGGTTTCGGCCGGGCGACGGGCGTCGCACACGCTGGGTCTGCACCGATTGCGGCGCGGAAGGCGTCTCGCGTGACGGACGGCCTCCGGTGACTTGCCGGCGGCCGTTGCGCGCAGGCGCCGTCTGAGACACCATCCGCGTTAAGTCATTGCTATTGCGACACTTTTAATTCCAAACGCGGGCAGATGGTGGGGGCAAAGTGCGGCACTTTTCAAAACGGCCTGCCGCGAATTCTTGATCGCAT
>PUHN01000039.1 GCA_002967695.1 Rhodobacteraceae bacterium WD3A24
GTCGCCGCCCTGCCGGGCGCGGCGCCCCCGGTGGCGGCGGCGGCGGTGGCCAGGCGCGACGCGACCTGCGCGCCGGCCTCTTCGGCCGAGTCGCCCGCGCGCCCCGTGATGCGCACCGGTTCGGTGTCGGGCGTGACCTTGATGCCGCGCGGCAGGATGTCGTGCCCCACCCGCGTCATGCCGAAGAAAGGCTCGCCCTCGAAGCTGCCGGGTTCGGGCTGCGTGACAACGCTGACCGGGTTGAAACCGTGTTTATGGGCGAATTCCTCCGCCTGGTCGAACATCTCGCGCGCGACGACGGCCACCTGCACCCGGCGCCCCTGTCCGGACCAGTCGAAGATCAGTTCGTCGAGGCGATAGGGTGTGTATCCTTCGAGTTCGGCGGCGATCTGCGCGCGGCGCTGTTCGAAGCCGGGCCCCGGCGCCTCGATGACGCGGTAGAGCACCTCGTCCTCGGGCAGGATCAGCTTGGTGATCAGGCCGTGGGGTTCGAGCTGGCGCGCGGTATCGCGCAGCTGGCCCAGGGTTTCGTCGAGTTCCGGCGCGTCCAGACGGGCCTCGCCGATCGCCAGCCAGCCATGCTGGACGCGATGCAGCAGCACCACCGAATCGAACGACAGCTTGAGTGCGAAATTCGGTTTCATTCTGCGCATCTACCACAAACACTTCGCGCGCGGGGAGTCGCAAGTGACGCCTGTGGCGAAGCTACAGCAGGAATCCGCCCAATGAAAGCCCGCTCCCCGAGGTGCACCGTCACAGGGGAGGGGGAATTGCACGTTTACTGCACTGCGGCATCCGCTTAGAGAGGGCGCGCGACCATGACAGGGGGGATGCCAATGGCCGAATTTCGCAAGATCCTCATCGCAAATCGAGGCGAGATCGCCATCCGGGTTATGCGCGCCGCCAACGAGATGGGCAAGCGCACAGTCGCCGTCTATGCCGAGGAGGACAAGCTCGGCCTGCACCGTTTCAAGGCCGACGAGGCCTATCGCATTGGCGAGGGGCTCGGCCCCGTCCAAGCCTATCTGTCGATCGACGAGATCATCCGCGTCGCGCGGATGTCCGGTGCCGACGCGGTCCATCCCGGCTACGGTCTGCTGTCGGAGAACCCGGAATTCGTCGATGCGGTCGAGGCCGCCGGCCTGACCTTCATCGGCCCGCGCCCCGACACGATGCGCGCGCTCGGCGACAAGGCCAGCGCGCGCCGCGTGGCCATCGAGGCCGGCGTGCCGGTCATCCCCGCCTCGGAGGTGCTCGGCGAGGACATGGACGAGGCGCGCCGCTGGGCCGGCGAGATCGGCTATCCGATGATGCTCAAGGCGTCCTGGGGCGGCGGCGGCCGGGGCATGCGCGCGATTCGCAGCGCCGAGGAGCTTGAAACCAGGGTCCGCGAGGGCCGGCGCGAAGCCGAGGCGGCCTTCGGCAACGGCGAGGGCTATCTCGAGCGCATGATCGAGCGCGCGCGCCATGTCGAGGTCCAGATTCTGGGCGACACCCACGGCAATCTCTACCACCTTTTCGAGCGCGACTGCACCGTGCAGCGGCGCAACCAGAAGGTCGTCGAACGTGCGCCGGCGCCCTATCTGAACGAGGCCCAGCGCGCCGAGATCTGCGAGCTCGGCCTCAAGATCGGCCGGCATGTCGGCTACCAGAACGCCGGAACGGTCGAATTCCTGATGGACATGGACAGTCAGGAATTCTTCTTCATCGAGGTCAATCCCCGCATTCAGGTCGAGCACACCGTGACCGAGGAGGTCACCGGCATCGACATCGTCAGCGCCCAGATTCGCATCGCCGAGGGCGCGTCGCTGCCCGAGGCCACCGGCGCGCCCAGCCAGGGCGATATCGGCCTGCGCGGCCACGCCCTGCAATGCCGGGTGACGACGGAGGATCCGCAAAACAACTTCATCCCCGATTACGGCCGCATCACGGCCTATCGCGCGGCCACCGGCATGGGCATTCGGCTCGATGGCGGCACCGCCTATTCGGGGGCGGTCATCACCCGCTACTACGACAGCCTGCTGGAGAAGGTCACCGCATGGGCGCCCACGCCCGAGGCCGCCATCGCGCGGATGGACCGCGCCCTGCGCGAGTTCCGCATCCGCGGGGTGTCCACGAACATCGCCTTCGTGGAAAACCTGCTCAAGCACCCCACCTTCCTGTCGAACGACTACACCACCACCTTCATCGACACCACGCCGGCGCTGTTCGAGTTTCCCAAGCGGCGCGACCGGGGCACCAAGGTGCTCACCTACATCGCCGATATCACCGTCAACGGCCATCCCGAGACCGCGGGCCGCCCCGCCCCCCCGGCCGAGGCGTGCACGCCAAAGCCGCCCGAGCCGCGCACCGAGACGCCGCCCGAGGGCACGCGCACCCTGCTCGAACGCGACGGCCCGCAGGCGGTGGCCGACTGGATGGCGGCGCAAAAGCGGCTCCTTCTGACCGACACGACGATGCGCGACGCGCATCAGTCGCTGCTGGCCACGCGCATGCGCTCGATCGACATGGTGCGGGTCGCGCCGAGCTATGCGGCAAACCTGCCGGGGCTTTTCAGTGTTGAATGCTGGGGCGGTGCGACATTCGACGTGGCCTATCGGTTCTTGCAGGAATGCCCGTGGCAACGGCTGCGCGACATACGCGCCGCGCTGCCCAACGTGATGACGCAGATGCTGCTGCGCGGCTCCAACGGGGTGGGCTATACCAACTATCCCGACAATGTGGTGCGCTTTTTCGTGCGCCGCGCCGCCGAGACGGGGGTGGATGTCTTTCGCGTCTTCGACAGTCTCAACTGGGTGGAGAACATGCGCGTCGCCATGGACGCCGTGCGCGAGACCGGCAAGCTCTGCGAGGGCGCGATCTGCTATACCGGCGACATCCACGACCCCGACCGCGCGAAATACGACCTGAAATACTACGTCGAGATGGGCAAGGCGCTGCGCGACGCGGGCGCGCATGTGCTGGGGCTCAAGGACATGGCCGGGGTGCTCAAGCCCGCGGCGGCGCGTGTGCTGATCGGCGCGCTCAAGGACGAGGTCGGCCTGCCGATCCACTTCCATACCCATGACACCAGCGGCCTGGGCGGGGCGACGATCCTCGCCGCCGCCGAGGCGGGCGTGGATGCCGCCGACGGGGCGATGGACGCTCTGTCGGGCAACACCAGCCAGCCCACCATGGGCTCCATCGTCGAGGCGCTGCGCCACACCGAGCGCGAGACGGGCCTAGACATCACCGCGATCCGCGAGATCTCGGATTACTGGGAGCAGGTCCGCCAGCATTACGCCGCCTTCGAATCCGGCCAGCAGGCGCCGTCTTCCGAGGTCTATCTGCACGAGATGCCCGGCGGGCAGTTCACCAATCTCAAGGCGCAGGCGCGCAGCCTCGGGCTCGAGGACCAATGGCCCGACATCGCCCGCGCCTATGCCGATGCCAACCGGATCTTCGGCGATATCGTCAAGGTCACCCCATCATCCAAGGTTGTCGGCGATCTCGCGCTGATGATGGTCGCCCAGGGCCTCACGCGCGAGGATGTCGAGGATCCCGACACCGACATCGCCTTTCCCGAGTCGGTCATCGACATGCTGCGCGGCAATCTCGGCCAGCCGCCGGGCGGCTTTCCGCAAGCCATCGTCGCCAAGGCGCTGCGCGGCGAGGCACCCGACACCTCCCGCCCCGGCGCCCATCTCAAGCCGGTGGATATCGAGGCGACGCGCGCGCGCGTGAGCGAGGAACTCGAAGGTTTCACCGTCGATGACGAGGATCTGGCCGGATACCTGATGTATCCCAAGGTCTTTCTCGACTACATGGGCCGCCACCGCGTCTACGGGCCGGTGCGCACGCTGCCCACGCGCACCTTCTTCTACGGAATGGAGCCGGGCGAGGAAATCAGCGCCGAGATCGATCCGGGCAAGACGCTGGAGATCCGCCTGCAGACGGTCAGCGAGCCCAACGACGAAGGCGACGTCAAGGTCTTCTTCGAGCTCAACGGCCAGCCGCGCGAAACCCGCGTCCCCGACCGCCGGATAAAGTCGCAGACCGTCGCCAAGCCGCGCGCCGAAGAGGGCAACCCCGCCCATGTCGGCGCGCCGATGCCCGGCTCGGTCGCCACTGTGGCCGTTCAGCCCGGCGCACAGGTCAGGTCCGGCGATCTGTTGCTGACCATCGAGGCGATGAAGATGGAAACCGGCCTGCACGCCGAGCGCGCCGGGACGGTCAAGGCCGTCCATGTCCAGCCGGGCGTGGCGGTGGAGGCCAAGGATCTGCTGGTCGAGTTCGAGGACTGAAGCCCTTCGCCACCGTCGAGACCGGCAAGGTCGGCGACCACATGGTGCCGATGCCGCATTTCGGGTTGGTGCTCGACGAGGCGCGGTTCCGCAAGCTCGCCGACGCGCTCGAGGCGGCGGACGCCGATTTCGTCCTGCCTCCCAGCCTGCGTTTCGAGGGCAACCCGATCGAGATCAAGGCCTTCACCGCCGAGGGCGGAGCCTTCGCGAGCTGACCGCCGGCCTGGACGGACCGCACCAAAAGAAAAGGGCGCCGCGATCGCGGCGCCCTTTTCCGTTTCGGATCGTGCCGGGATCAGCGCGGCTCGCGCATCAGCCCGACGACGATGGCGTAGCAGCCCAGAAGCAGCACGATGGCAAAGGGCAGCCCCGTCGAGACCGCCATCGCCTGCAGGGCGCCCAGACCGCCGCCCAGAAGCAGGGCGATGGCGACCAGGCCCTCGAAGGTGGCCCAGAACACGCGCTGGCTGACCGGCGCGTTGACCTTGCCGCCGGCGGTGATCGTGTCGATCACCAGCGAGCCGGAGTCCGACGAGGTGACGAAGAACACGATCACCAGGACGATGCCGATCAGGGAGGTGACCGAGGACAGCGGTAGCTCCGACAGCATGCCGAAGAGCGACAGTTCGGGCACGTAGGAATCGATCACATAGGAGAACACGGCCGCGTCCGAGGCCGAGTCGATCAGCTGCTGGATCGCGGTGCCGCCGAAGGCGGTCATCCACAGCACCGACACGATGGACGGGACGATCAGCACGCAGGTGATGAACTCGCGCACTGTCCGGCCGCGGCTGACGCGGGCGATGAACATCCCCACGAAGGGCGACCAGCTGATCCACCAGGCCCAGTAGAACGACGTCCAGCCCTGGCGGAAGCCGTCGTCCTCGCGCCCGAACGGCGTCGAGAGGGGCACAATCTCCTCGGCGTAGGCCCACAGATTGCCGAAGAAACCCGTGATGATCCCCAAAGTCGGCCCGACGATGATGACGAAGAGCAGAAGCAGCCCGGCGAGGCCCATGTTGATCTCGGAGAGCAGCTTCACGCCGCCTTCAAGGCCGCGCAGCACCGACACCAGTGCGAAAGCGGTGATGATCAGGATGAGAATGACCTGCGCATTGACGCTCGACGGCACCCCGAAGACGAAGTTGAGCCCGGCATTGGCCTGCGACGCCCCGATGCCCAGCGACGTGGACAGCCCGAACAAGGTGGCGAAGACGGCCAGGATGTCGATGATGTGACCCGGCCAGCCCCATATACGCTCGCCGAAGAGCGGGTAGAACATTGAGCGGATCGTCAGCGGCAAGCCCTTGTTGTAGGAAAACAGCGCCAGCGCCAGCGCGACGATCGCGTAGACCGCCCATGGGTGCAGGCCCCAGTGGAAGATCGTTGCGGCCATCGCCATCCGGCGGGCTGATTCCACGGCTTCCGGCTCGGCGATGGCGCCGTCGACGATGCCGAGGACATTGCCCAGAGGCTGGTCGCCCCATGGCGTGCCGAAATAGTAGGCGGGTTCCAGCACCCCGAAAAACATCAGCCCGATGCCCATGCCGGCGGCGAACAGCATCGAGAACCAGCCCACATAGGTGAAATCGGGCGTTGCCTCCTTGCCGCCCAGACGGACCTTACCAAGCGGCGAGACGATCAGCGCCAGGCACAGGATCACGAAGACATTGCCCGCGATCAGGAAAAACCAGTCGAAGCGCTCCGTCAGCCAGGTGCGCAGGCTTTCAAAAGCCGGGCCGGCGGAGTCCTGGAACAGGATGGTGATGACCACGAAGGCGACGACGACCAGCCCGGACACCACGAAGACCGGGTTGTGAATGTCGAGGCCGAGCGGGCCGAGGCGTGGCGTGATGTTGTCCTGGCCGATGCGATAATCGGTCTCGATGATCTCGGTATCACCCTCGGGCTCCGGGATCGCCTCTTCTTCGGGCTCGTTGTTGTTCGGATCGTCCTGCATCTGTATCCCCCTTTCCCTTGTTTGTTTGTCGGCCGAAACCGTCAGGCGTTAGCGAACGATGAAGACGGACGTCTCGGAATGCTCGGCGATCCAGCCGCCATGCGAGGCCCAGACGTAATCGGTGACGTTGGGCATATGGCTGGCCATGACGACGAGATCGGCGCCTGATTCCTGGATCGCCTTCTTCAGCGTCTTGTTGACGTCGATCGCCGGGTCGGTCGATGTGTAATAGATCGAGTCCGCCGCGACGCCGTGACTTTCACCCTGCTCCTTGGCGAAGGCGGCCAGTTTCTGGCCGTATTCCTTGGGATTATGCGCCACAGGCGAGGGCGTCTCCGGCGTCACGCCCACATAGCAAAGCTCGCACTTCCAGATCTTGGCGAGCTCTGCGGCGGTGTCGATGGCCTTGGTGAGGTTCTCGACATGGGTGAGATCGACCGGAACGAGAATCTTTGTGTACATCTGTTCCCTCTCTTTCGTGTTTGCGCCGCCCCGGGGCGGGCCGGCACGCTTTGCTTGGGCATACTGCGGCGCGTTCCGGACGGCCGGCCGCATGCTCGGATTTAGACGCTAACACCGCCTTTGTGATCCCGCAAAGGTTCAATGCGCCGCTTCAGCCACCATTCGCGGCAGGCCGGCGCCCGGCGCGGCGGCGGCATTTTCCACTTGCGGCGCGCCGCGCGAGCGACTAGGAGAGCGCCACTCAGGCATGCGGGCGTAGCTCAGGGGTAGAGCGCAACCTTGCCAAGGTTGAAGTCGTGGGTTCGAATCCCATCGCCCGCTCCAGCCGACCTTTCCGGCACCGCGAGACGCGCCGGCCCGGTGACCGGGCAGGGCCCGTGCGCGCGCCGCCCGGCGAGCCCGCTCGGGGGGCGGGTCCGCGCCCCCTTTCCTTGCCCCCGCGGCGCGCCTATAACCGCGCCCGGAGCAGCCGCGGAGGGCGCCATGCGCAAAGCCGAGATCACCCGCAAGACCGCCGAGACAACCATCGAGGCCGCGATCGGCCTCGACGGCAGCGGCGCCAGCGACATCGCCACCGGCGTCGGGTTCTTCGATCACATGCTCGCGCAGCTGGCGCGGCACTCGCTGATCGACATCCGCCTGAAGGCGACGGGCGATCTGCACATCGACGACCACCACACGGTCGAGGATTGCGGCATCGCGCTGGGGCAGGTGCTGGCGCAGGCGCTGGGCGACAAGCGCGGAATCCGGCGCTACGGCGAGTGCCACCTGCCGATGGACGACGCGCTGCTGCGCGCCGCGCTCGACCTGTCGGGCCGGCCGTGGCTGGGCTGGGGCGTGGTGTTTCCCGCCGCGAAGATCGGCACATTCGACACCGAGCTGGTGCGCGAGTTCTTCCAGGCGCTGTCGAGCTATGGCGGCATCACCCTGCATGTCGACGCGCTGCGCGGCATCAACAGCCACCACATTGCCGAGGCGGCGTTCAAGGCCGTGGCGCGCGCACTGCGGGCGGCGGTCGAGCCCGACCCGCGATCCGGCGCCGAGATCCCCTCGACCAAGGGAGCGCTGTAGCGTGCTGACGGTCCTGGTCGATTACGAGAGCGGCAACCTGCACTCGGCCGAGAAGGCGTTTCAGCGCATGGCGCGCGAGGTGGGCGGCGGCGAGGTGATCGTCAGCGGCCGCGCCGAGGATGTCGCCCGCGCCGACCGCGTCGTGCTGCCCGGCGACGGCGCCTTTCCGGCCTGCCGGCGCGCACTGGACGCGGTGCCCGGCATGGTCGACGCCCTGCGCGAGGCGGTCGAGCGCCGGGCGGTGCCCTTTCTGGGGATCTGCGTGGGAATGCAGCTGATGGCCCGGCGCGGGCTGGAATATGCGCCGACCGACGGCCTCGACTGGATTGCGGGCGAGGTGGTGCGCATCTCGCCCGGCCGCGACGATCTCAAGGTGCCGCACATGGGCTGGAACGATCTGGTGATCGACCACGCCCACCCGGTGTTCGACGGGATCGCGACGGGCGATCACGCCTATTTCGTGCATTCCTATCACTTCCGCGTCGACAGGCCGGCCGAGCGGCTCGCCCATGTCGATTACGGCGCCGAGCTGACCGCCATCATCGGGCGCGACAACCTCCTGGGTACCCAGTTCCACCCCGAAAAGAGCCAGGCCGTCGGGCTGCGGCTGATCGGCAATTTCCTGCGCTGGCGACCCTGAGCGGGGGGCTTTGCGCCCCCCGCACCCCCGCAGGATATTTTCGCGAAGATGAAGGGTGGGCCGGCCTACCAGGCGCGGTGACGGGCGAGATCGGCGCGCAGCTCACCCTGGAAATCGAGCGCCGCTTCGGCCGGCCGGGTCAGCAGGCTGACGACGATGAAGGCGGCCGTGCTGACAGCCGCCACCGTCAGCGGCAGGACGGGGTCGAACACGCTGACTCCCTGGACGATGGCCATCCACACCGCGACGGCGCCGCCGCCGAGCATGCCCGTCGCCGCGCCGGCGGCCGTGCCGCGGCGCCAGAAGAAGGCGCCGATGATCGGGGGCACCGTCACCAGAAGCCCGGCGGCCGAGAGGGCGGCGAGTTGCTGGACGATCGCGGCCTGCTGCAGCGCGAAATAGCTCGCGAAGAGCACCACCAGCACCATCATCACCCGCCCGGTGAGGATTTGGCGCGCATCGGAGGGCGCGCGTTCGCGCCGGACGAAATCGCGCGCGACCATCGCGCCCACCGTCAGCGCGATGGAGTCGAGCGTGGAGATCGCTGCCGAGAGGATGCCGAGGATCAGCAGCAGCGCCACCCAGACCGGGATCGCGCCCGAAGACAGCAGCGCCGGCGTCGCGTTCGACGTGTTGTCGAGATCGGGCGCGAGCTGAAGCGCGGCGAAGCCCCAGATCACCGAGATCAGCGTGAAGGCCAGCCCGAAGCCCAGCACCCACAGGATCATCCGGCGCATGGCGCGGAAATCCTGCAGGATGAACAGGCGCTGGCTGACCTGCGGGTTCGACAGCACGAAGAAAAACCACGGGAAGGCCAGCGCGAAGAAGGTGGGCAAGCTCCACAACCCTGGGCCGGGCTGGTCGAGCCACTCGGGGGTCTGCTCCCGCGCGCCGGCGACGAAATCGGACCAGCCGCCCAGCGCCGAGATCGCGAAGCCCACGGCGAGGATGCCCGAGGCCATCATCACCACCGAGAGGGCCGCGTCGGTCCAGGCGACCGAGCGCAGCCCCGCGAGCAGCGCCCAGAACATTGCCAGCACCGCGCCGGTGGCCACGGCCTGGAACAGGCTGATCTCGCCGCCGGTCACGCCCGACAGCAGCAGCCCGATCCCTGCCATCTGGGTGGTGCAGTAGGGCAGCAGGAACACCAGGCTGATCGCGGCCATGATGCGCGCGACCGCGCGGCTGCCGTAGCGCGCGCCGATCATCTCCGCCGGCGAGACGAAGCCCCAGCGCCGCGCCGCCAGCCAGAAGCGCGGCGCGAAGATCACCAGAAGCGACAGCCCCGCGAAATAGATCAGCTCGAACCCCAGCGCGCCGATACCGCCGCGATAGGTCAGCCCCGTCAGGACGACCAGCATGAAGGCCGAATAGGTGGTGGCCGCGTATGACAGCCCCGCCACCATGCCGCCGACATTGCGGCCGCCGAGGTAGTAGTCGCCCACCGTGCCGGTGTTGGCGCGTGCCGCGCGCCAGGCGATGACGAAACCCAGAGCGGCGAAAGCGGCGATGACGCTCCAGACGAGGGGGGCGGAAATCATGGCTTCAATCCCTCCAGCGCGCCACGCCGAGGGCGATGACGACCACCACGGCGAGACCGAAAATCAGCCAGAACAGCGCAAGCGTCAGCCCCGGCGCGCCACTGCCGCCGAGGATGCCGTAGGGGACAATGAAACCCGCAAGCACCAGCAGCGCGACGGCCGCGAGCCAGACGGCCCGGCCGGCGGGCGGGCGATGATCGGCGGAGGTCATGGCGGTCTTCCCTTTTTGCGGGCCCGGGCGCGCCTTTTAGCGCCTGTGCCCGCGCCATGCAAGGCGCGGGTTTTCAACCCATTGTCTATACGAGATTTTTTATCATTCGGTCAGGACGGTGGTGCTTTGCACCCGCTGCGGAATCGGGCTATATCGCGCTCAAGCTCCCACAATGGCGGAGAAAATCCATATGATCCTCTATCCCGCGATCGACCTCAAGGACGGGCAGTGCGTGCGGCTGCTCAAGGGGGCGATGGACAAGGCCACCGTGTTCAACGACGATCCCGCCGGGCAGGCGCGCGCCTTCGTCGCGGCCGGCTGCGAATGGCTGCATCTGGTCGATCTCAACGGCGCCTTCGCGGGCCGGCCGGTCAATGCCGATGCGGTCGAGGCGATCCTCGCCGCGGTGGATGTGCCCTGCCAGCTGGGCGGCGGCATTCGCGACATGGCGACGATCGATCGCTGGCTGTCACGCGGGCTGGCGCGGGTGATCCTGGGCACGGTGGCGGTGGAGAACCCCGCCCTGGTGCGCGAGGCGGCGGCGGCCTTCCCGGGCCGCGTGGCGGTCGGGCTGGATGCCCGCAACGGGCGCGTCGCCACGCGCGGCTGGGCCGAGGAGACCGACCTGCATGTCACCGAACTCGCCCGGAGTTTCGAGGATGCCGGCGTTGCGGCGATCATCTACACCGACATCGACCGTGACGGCGCGATGGGCGGGCCGAACGTGGCGGCCACCGCCGAGCTTGCCCGCGCGACCTCGATCCCGGTGATCGCCTCGGGCGGGGTGTCCTCGCTCGACGACCTGATCGCGCTGCGCGATGCCGGCCCCGTCGCCGGGGCGATCACGGGCCGGGCGCTTTATGACGGCAAGCTCGATCTGCGCGCCGCGCTCGACGCGCTGGCGGAATAGGGCGGCAACGCGCGGGCAGGGGCGGTCAGCCGCCGCCCGCCGCCGCGCCGGTCAAACCCTCCAGCGCGTCCTCGATCCGGCCGATCACCGGATGATCGGCGGGGATGTCGTAGCGGGTCAGCATCTCGGCCGGATCCTCATAGGCCAGCCACACGGCGCCGGCGTCGTCCTCATAGACGAGCACGCGCAGGGGCAGGACGAGGCCCGCCAGCGGATCGGCCTGCAGCGCCGGGGTGCCCACCCGCGGATTGCCGAAGATCACCAGCGTCATCGGCGCGAGTTCCTCGCCGATGCTTTCGGCGCCGGCCGAGTGCGGCACCCGGGCAAAGACATTCGCGCCTGCCTCCTCGGCCGCTTCGGTCAGGCGCGTGACGGTCTCCTCGACGGGATGGGCACTGGAGACGCGCACCGTTTCGGCGGCTGCGGCCCCGGCCAGTGAGAGCACGGCGGCGGCAGTGGCTGCGATTGTTCTCATGTCTCGGACTCCGACACTATTGCATGTGAGGACAGGCTGACCGGGTTCGCAGGCCGGGTAAAGCTGTCGTGCCGTCACGGCCGCGTGAGCGGCGACGTTCCGCCGGGCTTGAATGATCCGGCGCGGCGGGGCAGATAGCGCAATGTGTCGGTAAAGGACGCGCGCATGCTCAAGACCCGGATCATCCCCTGCCTGGACGTGGCCGATGGCCGCGTCGTCAAGGGCGTGAACTTCGTCGACCTGCGCGATGCGGGCGATCCCGTCGAGGCCGCGATGGCCTATGACGCCGCCGGCGCCGACGAGCTGTGCTTTCTCGACATCCACGCCACCCACGAGAATCGCGGCACGATGTATGATCTCGTCCGCCGCACGGCCGAGCACTGCTTCATGCCGTTGACCGTGGGCGGGGGCGTGCGCACCCCCGAGGATGTGCGCGACCTGCTGCTGGCGGGGGCCGACAAGGTCAGCTTCAACTCCGCCGCGGTGGCCGACCCCGATGTCATCACCCGTTCCGCGGAACGCTTCGGCAGCCAGTGCATCGTCGCGGCGATCGACGCCAAGACTACCGCGCCCGGCAAGTGGGAGATCTTCACCCATGGCGGGCGGCGGCCCACGGGGGTGGACGCGGTGGAATTCGCCCGCACCGTGGCGGCCAAGGGGGCGGGGGAAATCCTGCTGACCAGCATGGATCGCGACGGCACGCGGGCGGGCTTCAACATCGAACTCACGCGCGCCATCGCCGATGCCGTGCCGATCCCGGTGATCGCCAGCGGCGGGGTGGGCACGCTCGACCATTTCGTCGAAGGGGTGCGCGACGGCCATGCCAGCGCCGTTCTCGCCGCCTCGATCTTTCATTTCGGCGAATTCACCATCGACGAGGCCAAGCGGCACATGGCCGCGGCCGGTATCCCCGTGAGGCTGACATGAGCGCGCTGGAGCGGCTTGCCGCAACGATCGAGGCGCGCAAGGGCGCCGATCCCGAAAGCTCGTGGACGGCGCGGCTGCTCGACAGCGGCCCCGAAAAGGCGGCCGAGAAATTCGGCGAGGAGGCCGTCGAGGCGGTGATCGAGGCGGTGCGCGGGGATCGTGCGCGGCTGACCGCCGAGGCGGCCGATGTACTGTATCACCTGCTGGTCATGCTTGCGGCACGGGATATATCGCTTGATGACGTCCTCGATGAACTCGGCCGGCGCGAAGGCACCTCGGGGCTGGACGAGAAGGCCCGGCGCGGTTGACGCCTCGGGTCGGCTCGGTCACGCGGCAGGCAGGCGACAGATGACCAGTGATACCACGGCCGCCCGGAGCAATACGCTGGCCGCGCTGCTCGACGAACTCCATGCCCTTGGCGGCGCCGAGGAGGTCAGCCTCGATCACCTGGTCGAGGAGGTCGGACGCCATTCCTTCGTGCCGGTGGCGCTGGTTCCGCTGCTGATCCTGATCTCGCCGCTCTCGGCGGTGCCGGGCCTGTCGTCGCTGCTGGGGCTGACGGCGGCGCTGGTTCTGGGGCAGATGCTGTTCGGGCGCCGGCGGCTTTGGCTGCCCGGCGCGCTCAGACGGCGCACGATCTCGGGCGACGGGCTGCGGCGGGCTGCGCGCTTCCTGCGTCCGGCGGCCGACCGCGTCGCGCCGCTTTTCCGCCCGCGCCTGACGCTGCTGACCGACCCGCCGCTCGACCGGTTGCCGCTGGCGCTGTGCACGGCGCTGTGCGCGGTAATGCCGGCGATGGAGTTCGTGCCCATGTCGGCCTCGATCCTGGCCAGCGCCTCGGCGCTGTTCGTGGTGGGGCTGTTCATGCGCGACGGGCTGTTCGTGGTGCTGGGCTTCGCGGTGCTGGGTGCGGGCGCGGCGCTGATCGCGTGGATGCTGGGCGGGCTTGGCTGACCCCGGCTTGCGCCGGGCACGTCCGCATGCCTACCCTGCGCCAGACGCGGGAAGGGAGGAGATGATGAGCGCAGACGCCACGCGGCCCCTGGCGGGGATCAGGGTTCTCGATCTGTCGCATGTGCTGGCGGGGCCATATGCCTCCTATCAGCTCGGCCTGATGGGCGCCGAGGTCACGCGCATCGAGCGGCTCGGCGGCGACGACTTCGTGCGCGGCCATGGCGGCACCGAGGCGATGAAGGCCGCGCGGCTGGGCGCGTCCTTTCTCAGCCAGAACATGGGCAAGCGGTCCATGCAGCTCGATCTGAAGAGCCCGCGCGCCCGCGACATCTATTTCCGTCTGGCCGAGCAGGCCGATGTCGTGTGCGAAAACTTCCGCCCCGGCGTGGTGGACCGGCTGGGGGTGGGGTTCGAGGCCACGCGCGCGGTCAATCCGCGCATCATCTATGCCAGCCTGACGGGGTTCGGCCCAGACGGCCCGCTGGCGGGCACGCCGGCCTATGACCACATCCTTCAGGGCATTTCGGGCATGATGGCCATGACCGGCACGCCCGAAAGCGGCCCCATGCGGGTGGGGTTTCCCATCGTCGACTACGTGGCCGGACAGGCGCTGGTCGCGGCGGTCCTTGCCGCGCTGCTGCACCGCGCCCGCGGTCACGAGGAGGCCCAGCACCTCGAACTGTCGATGCTCGACGCCCTGGTCAGCCTGATGGGGCCCTATGCCGTCAATCACGAGACCACCGGCGCGCTGCGCGGGCTGGAGGGCAACGGCGCCTTTTCCGACTCGCCCTATTCGGGGCTGTTCGACACCCGCGAGGGGCAGATCGTCGTCACTGCCAACTCGCCCGCCCAGGCCGCGCGGATGCGCACCGCGATCGGGCGCGAGGATCTGGCCGAAGAGACGGATGCCGGGGCGATCGGCGCGGCGCTGGAGGCGGCCTTTGCCGCCGACACGGCGGAGGTGTGGGAGGCGCGGCTTTCCTCGGCGGGTGTTCCGGCGGCCCGGTTGCGCAGCCTTGCCGAGATTCTCGCCCATCCGCAGATGCGCCAGGGCGGGCTCATGCGCCCGCTGGAGGTGCCCGAACTGGGTATCGAGGTGCATGTGCCCGGGCTGCCCTTCCGCCATGCGGGCTGGGCGCCGCCCGAGGCCACGCCCGCCCCCTCGCCGGGCCGCGACACCGACGCGATCCTGTCCGCGCTGGGCTATGACGAGGCCGAGATCGCCGCGCTGCGTGCCGAGGGCGTGGCGGGCTGACCTCTCTCAGAGGGCGGTCGTTATCCGTCGCCCGTGCGCGCGGCGTCAAGGTCGAGGCGCCCAAGCTCGATTTTGGGGCAGCGGTCTTCCACCACGTCGAGCCCCCGCGCGCGGGCGGCGTCAGCGGCCCCGGCGTTGCGCACGCCGATCTGCATCCAGATCGTGCGCAGCGCGGGCAGATGGGCCAGCGCCTCCTCGACGATCGGCAGGACGTGTTCGGACCGACGGAAGATATCGACCATGTCCACCGCGATCCCGTCGGGGATGTCCGACAGGCGCGCGCGCACCTCTTCGCCGAACAGGGTCTTGCCCGCATGGCCGGGATTGACCGGGATCACCCGGTAGCCCGCGTCGCGCAGAAACTGCCCGACCTGATGGCTCGGCCGCGCGGGATCGGGCGAGGCCCCCACCATCGCGATGACCCGCGTGCGGCGGAGGATTTCCCTGAGGCTGTCATCGGTCTGGGTCGTCATCGGGCTTTCCTAACGCCGTGGCGCGGCCAAGAAAAGGCGCCCGGGCCAGAAGGCCGGGCGCCAGTTACGGAACGAGGGACAGTGAAGAGAGACGCGGAAGGTTCCGGCTCCACGCCTCTGACTCATAGATAGGAATGATTGACGGCCTATAAAGAGGCTTTCGCAAATATGTGAACACTGCGCGAACGTCCACGGGTGCGGCATGTCGCCGCGGCCGGGCCGCGCCGTCAACGCATCGCCGCATACAGCGCGACGGCCGCCGCGTTGGAGACGTTGAGCGAGCCGAACGCCCCCCGCGCGGGAATGCGCACCAGCATGTCGCAGCTCTCGCGGCTGCGTGCGCGCAGCCCCGGCCCCTCGGCGCCCAGAACGAGGCCGACAGGGCGCCCCGCGGCATGGCCCATCCCCTCATCCAGCGCGGTCGCCGCCTCGCCGTCCAGCCCCAGCAGGAAAAACCCCCTCGCGCGCAGCTCGCCCATCGTGTCGGCGAGATTGCGCACGCGCAGATAGGGCTGGCGCTCCAGCGCGCCCGAGGCCGCCTTGGCCAGCGCACCCGTCTCGGGCGCGGCGTGGCGCGCGGGCGCGATCACCGCCGCGGCGCCGAACACCTCGGCCGAGCGCAGGATCGCCCCCACATTGTGCGGATCCGACACCCGGTCGAGCAGGACGACCGGCGCCGGCCCGGCGCATATCTCCGACGGCGCGCCCCAGTCCAGCGGGCGCACCTCGAGCGCGGCGCCCTGATGGACCGATCCGGGGTCGAGCGGGGCGGGAAAGCTGCGCGCATCCGCGATCTCGGGGGCGACGCCGCTTGCCGCGACGGCGTCTGAGAGCCGGTCGGCGGCGTTGCGGGTCACGATCAGACGGAGCTTTTCGCGGGCGGGGTTTTCCAGCGCATCGCGCACCGCGTGCAGCCCGAAAAGCCACACCGTCTCCGACGCGGCCTTGCGCCGCGCGCGTTCCTTGTCGATGACCCAGGCGGGTTTCTTCATCGCGCGGCCCCTCCGCGGCCAGGGGGCGAAGATGCGTCGCACGCCGCCCCCGCGCAAGACCCGGCGGCGGGTTTTTCCGGTTGACGGGCAGGGGGGGCTTGAGTATCCAGCCCCCCACGTCGGGCGACGAGCTGCAAGGTGCGGCAGCGGACTGTAAATCCGCCGGGGAGACCCATGCCTGGTTCGATTCCAGGGTCGCCCACCACTTTCCCTTGTCTTTTCGACTGGTTGTCGAGGGCGGAGCCGCCCGGCCCCGCTATGGGTTTTCTCAAGAAAACCTCGACTCCCGCGCCGCCTACACCGGCTCAAGCGCGTCCGTGAGTGTGGTCGCGGGGGCCTTGAGCGCGTCGAATTCGCCCCTCACGCTTGTCGCGGCGAGATCATTGGGTCAGCGTCCGCGTTGCGGGACAGAGCGGCCGGCCACTATAGGCGTAGCCGGGCTGACATGAGCGGCGGCAATGCGCAAGGAGCGGGGTTTGCAAAGTCATACTTGCTTCAATGGCCGACCATCAGAACACTATTTTCATTTTGAGTTGCAGCTCGTCATCAATGTGCCCTTTACATTTGCGCAAGATACGTTTTACCGTCAGTTACCAACATAGTTTCCGCAAACGTGGCGCAATCTTTTGCAGGTTGTTTCGCAAGCTACAAATTCATGGTGGCGTTATGGATGGGAGATGGGCGAGTTGGTAGGGCGAAAAATTCCGGTTGATATAAGGCGGAGATTGCGGCAAGAAGCATTTTTTGGTTGTGCGAAGTGCGGCTCTCCAATTCTTCAGTATCATCATATCGTGGAGTTCGCTGAGGAACAGAACCACGACCCAGACCATATGATTGCATTATGTCCGACCTGCCATCAGGGCTTAGGGAAAATGCGTCGTGAGCGGTGCTACTCACTCAAGAAAAACCCGTTCAACCGAATCAATGGGAAAATTCGGGGTGAACTTGGCGCCAACATGGAGACTTCATCCTTTCTTGTTGGATCCTGCACCTATTTGGACACCCCTGTCATTTTTAGCTACTACGATAGGCCAATAATTCAGTATCTAATAGATGAAGGGCAGGCGCTACTTGATATATATATCCCGAAGGAGGACATGTGGCCTGACATATTGGTTGAAAAGAATGACCTTATGGTTAACTCAGGCGGCAAGTGGGATGTTGACTTTCGAACTAACTTCCTACGCGTCCAGAAAGATTATGGAAGTACATATTTTCAGATTGACTTGCGAAAAGAGGTCGCTGAAATTGAAGGGAAATTTTCCATACTAGGAGAGCAGTTTGAGTTCAATCCCACTTCTACCAACATTGGAGGGGCTACAATCAAGGGAGGTACTATTGTTCGCTGCGGCGCTGGGATTGCTGTAGGTGACGGTAAGCATAAACTGTACTGGCCAAATTACGCAATGGCGCACCCAAGAGCGGTGTTCATTCGTATGCGATGACGCACGTTCCTCGTTCCAGTTGGTGCTCCGCTCAAAGCTTACGTCCGTTTCGGGGCTGCGACCAGTCGGCTGCACCTGCAGCACAGCAAGCAGGGGCGACCGGCAAGTAAGGGCTCCTTGCGGTCGCGTGGCGGTCGGAGTTTTCCTGAAAGTCTTGGAGTGCCCCGCGCGGAAGATGTCTGTGGCGGCCTCGGGCTCAAGTCCAGCAAGGTCGCAGGCGGAGCGGACGTCGCGGGTGCCGGGTCCGCTTGCGTCTCCCCGGCGGGTGGCGTCGGGCAGGGCGGCCCCCCGCCTCTCGCACGGGTGTTGAGGCACTTGCCGTCGTCCCGTGGGCCGGTTGGCCGCGCGCCGCCGGGTTGAAGGGCTTGCGCGCCGCGCCGCTTTCGCGTGCGGCCCCATGCGCTATAGTGGCGGGCGACGCGGCGAGTTCGGGCAGGCAATGACCGCAAAAACCCCGTTCAACGTTTTGGCCGTCGCCCAGGGCGGGCGGCTGCAATACGAGGCGGTGCTGTTCGCCGCCTCCTTCCGCGCGGCCAATCCGGGCTTTGCCGGGCGGCTGATCCTTGCCGAGCCGCAGCCGGGGCCGCTGTGGCCCCATGACCCGCGCATCGATGATGCCGAAATCCGCGCGGCGCTAAAGCGCGATTTCGGCGCCGAGATCCGCCCCTTCGAGAGCCGCGCCTTCGGCCATGACTATCCCTACGGAAACAAGATCGAGGCGCTGCGCGTGCTGCCCGCGGGCGAGCCGTTCATCTTCTTCGACACCGACACGCTGCATCTCGATGCGCTCGCCCGGCTCGACATCGATTTCGACCGCCCCGCCGCCTCCATGCGGCGGGAGGGCACATGGCCCGTCATCGAGCTTTACGGCCCCGGCTACACGGCGATCTGGCGCGCGCTCTACGCGCGTTTCGGGCTCGACTTCGAGTCGAGCCTCGACACCGCCCAGCCCGACGAGCACTGGCGGCGCTACCTCTATTTCAACGCGGGCTGGTTCTTTCATTCCGATCCGGCGGCCTTCGGGGCGCGGTTTCTGCACTACGCCACGACGATCCGCGACGACCCGCCCGAGGAGCTGGTCTGCCAGCCGCTCGACCCCTGGCTCGACCAGGTGGCGCTGCCGCTGGTGATCCATTCCTTCGGCGGCGGGCGGCCGGGGGCGGACCTCGACGGGCTCGACGGCGACGTGACCTGCCACTGGCGGCTGATGCCGCTGCTCTATGCGCGCGAGCCCGATCGCGTGGTGGAGGTGCTCGAGCGCGTCGCCGCGCCGAACCGCGTCAAGAAGCTGCTCAAGCGCCATGAGCCGTTCAAGCGATTCATCTATCAGGGGTGGGGTGCGCGGACGCGGGCGCTGTTCGACCGCGACGACCTTCCGCGCAAGGAACAGGCGATCCGCAACCGGCTCAAACGCGAAAGGCTCTGGCTGCGCTGACTTGGTGGGGTGGGCCATACGCCGCGAAAAGGGCGGCTGGAGCGGGCGATGGGATTCGAACCCACGACTTCAACCTTGGCAAGGTTGCGCTCTACCCCTGAGCTACGCCCGCGTCTGTGGCCGCCGTCGGATTTATACGCTCGCGCGGCCGCGCGCAACCCCTCGCCGGCCAGGCCGGGCGGCGGGTTTCCTTTTCGCGTGCGGGTCGGCACACTCACGGTGCCGGCCGGCCCGATCGAACAGCATGACCAGCGGAGCGCAACGCGTTGGATATCGTCGTTTTTCTTACCGTTCTGGCGGGGTTGTTCCTTGTCATCGGGTTCGGCGAGCCGATCGCGGCGCGGCTGCGGCTGCCATTCACGGTCTTCCTCGCCGTCGCGGGCATCATCGCTGGCGCGGCGGCGGGTGTGGCGCTGCGCAGCGATCTGACCGACCTGCTCGACCCGGTGGCGAGCACGATCGTCGGGCTGCCCGTCAGCAGCCGCGTGTTTCTCTATGTGTTTCTGCCCACGCTGCTGTTTCAGGTGGCGCTGACGCTCAACCTGCGCCGCCTTCTCGATGATCTGGTGCCGATCCTGACGCTGGCCGTCCTAGCCGTGGTGATGACGACCTTCGCCATCGGCGCCGCGCTGACGCCTTTCGTCGCGCAGCCGCTGGTGGTCTGCCTGCTCGTCGGCGCCATTGTGGCGACGACCGACCCCTCGGCGGTGGTCGGGATTTTCCGCGAGATCGGCGCACCCCGCCGCTTGGGCCGGCTGGTGGAGGGCGAGAGCCTGCTCAACGACGCCGCCGCGATCGCGCTGTTCGGGCTTTTCGTCGGGCTTGCGCCGTCCGGCGCGCCGGCCCCGGGGCTAGGGCCGCAGGCGGGCGCCTTCGCGCTGCAGCTTCTCGGCGGCGGGGCGGTCGGCTACGCCATCGCGCGGCTGCTGGTGGTGGCGATGGATCGTTTCCGCGGTCAGCGGCTGGCGCAGGTGTCGCTGAGCCTCGCGCTGCCCTATGTCACCTATATCGCCGCGGAGCAGTTCCTGGGCGCCTCCGGGGTTCTGGCCGTCGTCGCCGCGGGGATGACCTTCAACCTGCTGGGCCCGGCGCGGCTGCCGCCGCAGAACTGGCAGTACCTGCGCGAGACATGGGAACTTCTGGCGCATTGGACCGGCTCGCTGATCTTCATCCTCGCGGCGCTGGTGGTCCCGCGGCTTCTCGACGATGTCGGCTGGTCCGATCTGGGGCTGGTCGGCGTGGTCGTCGCGGCCGCCACGGCGGCGCGGGCGGTCACCCTTTTCGGCGTGCTGCCCGTGCTGGAGCGGACGGGCCTTTCGCGGCGGATCGGTCCGGGCTACAGGATCGTCATCCTCTGGGGCGGCCTGCGCGGCGCGATGACGCTGGCACTCACCCTGGCGGTATCGGAAAACCCCACGCTGCCCGAAGAGACACGCCGCTTCGTCGTCGTGCTGGCGACGGGTTTCACGCTGTTCACGCTGCTGGTGCAGGGGACGACCCTGCGCGCGGTCATCCGCTGGACCCGGATCGACCGGCTGCCTCCCATCGAACGCGCGCTGCAGTCACAGGTGCAGGCCGTCGCCCTGCAGACCGTGCGCGAGGAGATGGCCGAAACCGCCCGCCGCTACGAGCTCACCCATTCCATCGTCCGTTCCGAGGCCAAGCGTTTCGCCGAGCGGCTCGACGAAGCACTGCAGGCCGCGGAAAAGACGCAGAGCATCCTTGACCGAGACAGGCTGACCCTCGGTCTGGTCACGCTCGCCGGGCGCGAGCGCGAGATGATCCTCGAAGGCTTCCGCGAGCGGATCATCTCGACCGCGCTGATCGAGCGAATGCTCTCGGACGCCGCGCGGCTGATCGAGCGCACGCGCCAGGGCGGGCGCAGCGACTACCGCCGCGCGGCGCGCGAGGGCATAGGGTATGGCCGCGGGCACCGGCTGGCCTATTTCCTGCACCGGAGGCTGCGCATCTCGGCGCCGCTGGCGGCGCTGGCGGCGGATCGTTTCGAGATATTGCTGATCACCCGCATGCTGCTGCGGGATCTGCACGATTTCATCGACACCAAGATCCGGCGCATTCACGGCCGGCGCGTGGCCGAACTGCTCCATGAGGTGCTCAAGCGCCGCGCCGAAGAGGTGGACCGCGAGGTGGCGGGCATGCAGCTGCAGTATCCCGGCTTCGCCGAGCAACTGGAGCGCGGCTTTCTGCGCAAGGCGCAGCTGCGCATCGAGGAGCGCGAGATCGAGAGCGCGTTCGATGACGGGCTGATCGGGGCCGATCTGCATCAGAGCCTGATGCGCGAGCTGCGCGCGCGCCGCCGTGCGATCGACATCCGCCCGCGCATAGACATGTCGCTGCACAAGCGCGAGATGCTCCAGCAATTCCCGCTCTTCGCGGCACTGCCCGAGCGCCGCCAGAGACGGCTCGCGCGCACGCTCGTCACCATCTTCGCCGAGCCCGGCGAGATGATCATCCGGCGCGGGCGGGCGGCGCGGGCGGTGTTCTTCATCGCCTCGGGCGCGGTCGAGCGCGAGCTTCGCGGCACAACGCAGCGGCTTGGGCGCGGCGAGATGTTCGGCGAGATCGCCCTTCTGCGCGGGCAGCGAAACCGGCGCGGGCAGGTGCGCGCGATCACGCACTGCACGCTGCTGCGGCTCGACGAGGCGCGCTTTCTGCGGCTGCTGGCGCGCTATCCCGAACTGCGCGCCCAGCTCGTCGACAGCGCCGTCGAGCGGGGCATGTCCGAGACGTCGGCCGTGCGGATGGTCGCCGCCGCGGCCGCCTCGGCCGGCACCGAGGTCGTCACGGAACTCTCAGCCGATGACGCGACGACCGAAGACGCGGCGGTGGACAAGGCGGGGACAGACGAGGCGGAAGGCTCCGGCAGGTGACCCCGCGCGCGCCTAGCGTCCGAACAGGGTTTCTAGCCCTTCGGTGATCTCGCTTTCAAGATCCGGCTGCGCCGCGTCCTCCCCGGTCTCGCCGTCCTCGGCGTTTGTGCCGAGGCGGTCGCCCACCGCGCTTTCCACGGCTTGCCGCGCGCGGTCCTCGAGCGCCTCGCGCCCGGCGTCCAGCCGCTCGGAGACTGCCCCTTGAGTGTCGAGCGAAACGCCCGGCGCCGCCCATGGCCCGCTGATGCGCAACGGCAGGCGCAGGCCGCCCTCGCCGGCCGCGTCGCGCAGCGCGACCGGGGTGACGGTATAATCGACTTCCCGCGCGCCCAGCGCGACCTCGCCCGCCCCCTCGACGGAAACCAGCGGGCCGTCGAGGACGAGATCGTCGTTGCGCAGCACCCCGTCGGTGATGTCGAATTGCGCGGTGATGCTGTTGTAGATCGTCCGGTTGCCGTCGCCGATATAGGAGGGGTCGAGGTTGCGCAGCATTCCCGCCAGATCGAGCCCGATGATCTCGCCCGCGCCGAAGTCGAGCGACCCGCCGCCCGAGAGGCTGTTCATGATCGCCGCCACGCTCGGCCCCGCGCCGAGAAAGTCGATGCGCGCGCTGCCGGTCCCGGCGAGCCGTTCCTGGCCGGCGAGCGCGGCGAGGAGCGGCTGCAGGGCCACATCCTCGGCGCGCAGGTCGCCACCCACCGACACCCCGCCGCGACCGTTGAGCACCACCTCGCCGGTCAGCAGGCCGTCATAGAGGCGCACCTCGCGCAGGCCGAGCACGGCGCGGGCGCGCTCATTGACCAGCCGCAGCCGCGTGGCGCCCAGCCGGGCCGCGCCGAGGTCGATGGACTCGGCGTCGAGTTCGACCACGGCGTCGAGCACGGCGAGCGCCGAGACGTCGATCGGCGCGCTCGGCCAGCCGTTGCCGCCGTTTCCCGTCCCGCCCGCGCCCGCGTCCTGCGCGCCCGCGAGGGCGGAGAGGTCGAGCGCCCCGCCCGAGAACCGCGCCGTCAGATGCGGGCGGGCGCCATCGAATGTCAGGTCTGCCGCGCCGTTCAGCCGGTTGCGGTCCAGCGTCAGCGCCGTCTCGCGCAGGTGGAGCGATCCCGCCCCCGCCAGCGTGAGGCGGGTCTCCAGGGCGATCGTCTCTCCGATGCCGGCGGGCAGGGCGGGAGCGGGCTGGCCGGCAAGCGCCATCAGCGCCGGCAGATCGTCCAGATCGGCGCGCAGCCGGCCCTCGGCCGCGGCGGGCGCCGTTCCCGCCCGGCCGTCAAAGGCGATCTCGCCGCCCCCGGTGGCGAGCGTTGCCTCCAGCGGTGTCACCTCGCCTTCGAGCAGCGCGGCGAAACGCGCCACCCGGCCCGAGACCGCGACATCGCGCCCGTCGATTTGCGCCGAAAGGTCTATTTCGGCGGGGCCGGTATAATCGGGCAGGGTGAGTGACAGATCGAGCGCGGCGAGGTCGAGGCGCGTGCCGGCGCCGTGGTCAACATACTGCACGCGGCCGTCGGAAATCTCGGCAAGGCCGATCGAGACGGCCCGCGCGCCGCTCTCCGGCTGCGTGGCGTCGCCCGCCTCCGGCTGTGGTGCGGCCCCAAAGGCCCAGTTGGCGCGGCCGTCGGCGGCCCGTTCGAGCCGGATATCTGGCGCGCGCGCCGTGACGGCGCGGATCGCGATGTCCCCGCCGATCAGCGCGAGCGGGTCGAGGCCGATATCGAGACCCTCGGCGGCGAAGAGGGGGCCGGCCTCGGACCAGTCGGCATTGGCCAGCCGGACCGGTCCCGTGCGCACCCCCAGAACGGGGAAGACGCTGGCGCGCACCTCGCCGTCGAAACTCAGCGCGCGGCCCGTCGCGCTCTCGAAACGCTCGGCCGCCAGGCTCGCCAGCCGCTCTGCGGGGATCAGCGGCAGCGCGGCGACGGCGAGCAGGGCCAGCACCACGACGACGCCCAGAAGTCTGAAGACCCAGCGCGCGATACGTCCCATCACGTTTTCCCTTTCCATCGCCTGCCCCGATATATCCGGCCTGAAGGACGGCATGCTTGACGCTTCGGCGGGCGGCGTTAGCGTGTCAAGCTGGAATGTTTCGCGTGAAGGACGAATGACGCATGGGTCTGCTTCGGGGACTGCCCAAGCAATGGATCGTCCGGCCGGCAACGGGCGAATCGCGGCAGGCGGCCGGGTCGGGAGGCGTCGAACCCCGCAGATTTCAGGACCGCGAGATATTGACTGCGCCGGGGGTTCCCGTTCACCGCCTCACGCGGCCCGACGGGGGCGATTTCGGCCGGGTGATCGGGTGGGTGATTTCCGCAGGACGCCTGCATCACCGTGACGATGTCATCGAGCTGGAGCCCGACGATCTCGCTCAGTGGTTCCGCGACCTCGGTGGCAGTTTCGTCATGCTATGGCGCGACGCCAAGGGAGTGCATCTGCGCGAGGACGCCTCCGGCGGGCTTCCCTGTGTCTTTCATCCCGACTATCGCATCGCTGCCTCGACCACGTCGGCGCTGGCGCGGGCTGTCGAGGAGAGGCTTGAGCCGGACGAGGAGGCGAATGCGGTCTTCGCCTTTCCCAAGCGTATCGGGTTTCTGCCCTTCGGCCTCACATCGTGCCGGGATGTCCGCCGGCTGCAGCCCAATCACGTTCTCGATCTCGACACGTTCGCCGCCACGCGGGTCTGGCCCGATGCGGGCTTCCGGCCCGCGGGCCGGATGAGTGCGGGCGAGTGCCGCGCGGCGGTGGCTGAGGCCTGCGACATCGTCCGGCGCAACCTGCGCGCCGTCCTCGAAGCGGGATCGGCCGTTCTCTATCTCAGCGGCGGGCACGACTCGCGCATGGTCCTCGCGGCGGGGCAGGGGCTGGCGGGCACGCTGAACTGCGAGACCTACGCCGCCTCCGAGACGCTGGACTCGCACATTGCCGCCAGGGTCGCAGCGGCCGCGGGGCGGCGCCACCGGCGGGTGCCGATCCTGCCGGCCAGCCACGAGGACATCGACGCCTGGGTCGCGCGCACCGGGCATTCGATCTATGACAACGTCACGCATCTGTGCCCCACGGCGGAGGCCAATGCCGATCACGACTTCACCCTTGCCGGGACCATCGGAGAGCTGGCGCGGGCGAGCAATTGGATGCCCGGCGACGCGCACCGTGAGAATCTGGACATGGACACCTTGCTGCAGCGGCTGAGATTGCCAGGCATGCCCGTGATCCGTCGTGCTGGCGAAATCTGGCGCTCCGAGCTGCCCGACGCGGATGCAGCGCGCATGCTGGATATCGCCAAGATCGAGGTTATCCAAGGTTGTTGGGCCGGTGCGTCGGCCTATGGTCACGCTCTGTCATTGCCGACGCTCCATGTCTTTTCCGGCCAGCGTCTTAATGAGATTGCGCTCTCGCTGGACAAGGATTATCGGGACTCGGCTGGTTTCTACCGCGATTTCATGCAGATGGCGGCACCGGCATTGCTGGAGATTCGGGTCAACCGGGCCGCCGGGCTGGACCGGCTGCGCTTCGCGCGGGAGGAGCTTCGAGAACTCACCCCGACCCGGATCAAGCGGCTGGTCAAGCCCCTACGATAGGGCGTGCCTCGCTCCTTTCCTTAAGCGTCCCGCGCGATTATATGGGCGCGATGAGCCAGAACCCGCCCGACCTGCGCCCCGACATCGCCCCCGCCGCCAGGCTGGAGGGAGGCCCGCGCCCCGGCCAGCCCAGCATCGGCATGGTCAGCCTGGGCTGCCCCAAGGCGCTGGTCGATAGCGAACGCATCCTCACCCGGCTGCGTGCCGAGGGCTACGCCGTCAGCCCCGACTACGAAGGGGCCGACGCGGTGATCGTCAACACCTGCGGGTTCCTCGACAGCGCCAAGGCCGAAAGCCTCGAGGCCATCGGCGAGGCGCTCAAGGCCAACGGCCGCGTCATCGTCACGGGCTGCCTCGGTGCCGAGCCCGACTACATCACCGGCGCGCACCCGAAGGTTCTGGCCGTGACCGGGCCCCACCAGTACGAGCAGGTGCTCGACGCCGTCCACGCGGCGGTGCCGCCCGCGCCGGACCCTTTCATCGACCTGCTGCCCGCCAGCGGGGTGTCTCTGACGCCGCGTCATTACAGCTATCTCAAGATTTCCGAGGGCTGCAATCACAAGTGCCGCTTCTGCGTCATCCCCGACATGCGCGGAAAGCTGCAGTCGCGCCCGGCCCATGCCGTGCTGCGCGAGGCCGAGAAGCTGGTCGAGGCTGGCGTGCGCGAGCTTCTGGTCATCAGTCAGGACACCTCGGCCTATGGCGTGGACCGCAAGCATGATCGTCACCTGTGGAAGGGCGGCGAGGTGCGCAGCCACATCACCGACCTCGCGCGCGAGCTCGGCGGCCTCGGCGCCTGGGTGCGGCTGCACTACGTCTATCCCTACCCGCATGTGCGCGAGCTGATCCCGCTGATGGCCGAGGGGCTGGTGCTGCCCTATCTCGACATACCGTTCCAGCACGCCCACCCCGACACGCTGCGGCGCATGGCCCGCCCGGCTGCGGCGGCGAAGACGCTGGACGAGATCGCCCGCTGGCGCGCGATCTGCCCCGACATCGCGCTGCGCTCGACCTTCATCGTGGGCTATCCGGGCGAGACGGAGGACGAGTTCCAGACGCTTCTGGACTGGCTGGGCGAGGCCCGGCTCGACCGGGTCGGCTGCTTCAAGTACGAGAATGTCGCCGGCGCGCGGTCGAATGACCTGCCCGATCACGTCCCCGAGGAGGTCAAGCAGGACCGCTGGGACCGGTTCATGCAGAAGGCACAGGCGATCTCGGAAGAAAAGCTCGCCGCAAGGGTCGGCACGCGCCAGGAGGTCATCGTCGATGAGGTCGATGACGAGGGCGCGGTGTGCCGCACGAAAGCCGACGCGCCCGAGATCGACGGCAACCTTTTCATCGACGAGGGTTTCGCGGCGCTGCGGCCCGGCGATATCGTGACCGTCGAGGTCGACGAGGCGGGCGATTATGATCTCTGGGGCCGGCTGGTCTGAGCCGCCGCTCAGTCGCAATGCGGGGCGCACCGCTCCTGCATCATCTTCATGAAGCGCGGGCGAAACTGCTCGTCCTCCAGCCCGACATCGAGGATGGCCTCCAGATAGCCGAATTTCGAGCCGCAGTCATAACGCCGGCCGGTGATGGGCAGCGCCCTGACGCCCCCCTTGCCGGCCAGGATGTCGATGGCGTCGGCAAGCTGGACCTCCCCTCCCGCGCCGGGGCCGAGACCGCGGAGCAGGTCGAAGATTCCGGGCTCGAACACGTATCGCCCCACCGAGGCCAGCCGCGACGGCGCATCGTCCATTGTGGGCTTTTCCATCAGGCCGGCGACGCCCAGCTCCTCGTCAATGCCGGTCGGGCCGGGCGTGACAATCCCGTATTTGGAAACCTCCTCCGGGGCGACCTCCATCACCGAAAGCAGCGTGCCGGGCGCCCTGTCATACGACGCCACCAGCGCGCTGGTGGGCAGCGTAACGCCGCGCATGAAATCGTCGGCCAGAAGCACCGCAAAGGGGGCGTCGCCCACGACCGGCGCGGCGCACAGCACCGCGTCGCCGAGCCCGCGCGCCTGCGCCTGACGGACGAAGACGCAGTTGACCCCTTTAGGCAGGATGCTGCGGACCATGTCGAGCAGCTCGCCCTTTCCCTTGGCCTCGAGCGCGTGTTCAAGCTCGGGGTTGGTGTCGAAATGATCCTCGATCGCGCGCTTGGTCCGGCCGGTGACGAAGATCAGCTCGGTGATCCCGGCCGCGACGGCCTCTTCCACGGCAAACTGGATGATCGGCTTGTCGATGATCGGCAGCAACTCCTTGGGCATCGCCTTGGTGGCGGGCAGGAAACGCGTGCCGAGCCCGGCGACGGGAAATACGGCTTTCGTGATCTTCAAATCATCCTCCTCCAAAGATGCCGACCGGCTGTTGCGGCGGATGGCAATCGGATCAGACCTGCCAGATGCGCCCCATCGCGGCAAGGCATGGCGGAGACTAGGAGTCCTCCTGTTCGGCATCGGCAATGATGCGCTTGACCGCGATGAAGCTGTCTGGCGTCACAGAGATCGAGTCGATCCCGCCTTTCACGAGAAACCGCGCGAATTCGGGGTGGTCGCTGGGGGCTTGCCCGCACAGCCCGATCCGGGCGCCGGAATCGTGCGCGGCGGAGATGACATGGCCTATCATCCATTTCACCGCCGCGTCCTGTTCGTCGAACAGCCCCGCGAGGTCTTCCGAGTCGCGGTCCACCCCCAGCGTGAGCTGTGTCAGGTCGTTCGAGCCGATCGAAAAACCGTCGAAGCGTTCTGCGAACCGGGGCGCGAGGATAACGTTCGAGGGGATTTCGCACATCACGTAGACCTGCAGGCCCGCCTCGCCGCGGCGCAATCCGTTCTGCGCCATCACGTCGAGCACCCCGTCGGCCTCGGCGGTGGAGCGGCAGAAGGGGATCATGACGACGACGTTGTCAAACCCCATCTCCTCGCGCAGCCGCTTGATCGCGCGGCATTCCAGCGCGAAGCCCGCCCGGTAGCGCGGCGAGGTGTAGCGCGCCGCGCCCCGGAACCCCAGCATCGGGTTCTCCTCATGCGGCTCGAATCCGGCGCCGCCGATCAGGTTGGCGTATTCGTTGGTCTTGAAATCGCTCATCCGCACGATGACGGGGCGTGGATACTGCGCCGCAGCGATCCGCGCGAGCCCGCGCGAGAGCCGGTCGACGAAATAGGCGGGCTTGTCGTCATAGCCCTCGGTCAGCCGCGCGATCTCGTCGCGCGCGGCGGAGTCGGTCAGGCTGTCATACGCGACCAGCGCCATCGGGTGGATGCGCACATGGTTGTTGATGACGAATTCCATCCGCGCCAGCCCCACGCCGTCGGCCGGCAGCCGCCACCATCGGAAGGCTGCCGCGGGGTTGGCGAGGTTGAGCATCACCCGCGTGCGCGTGGCGGGCAGCTCGGAAGCGTCGAGCATCTTTTCGGTGATCTCGGCGGCGCCGTCATAGACAAACCCCTGATCGCCCTCGGCGCAGGAGACGGTGACTTCCTGCCCGTCATGAAGCACATGCGTGGCGTCGCCCGCTCCGACGATCGCCGGCAGGCCCAGTTCGCGGCTGACGATGGCGGCGTGGCTCGTGCGCCCGCCATGGTCGGTGACGATGGCGCTGGCGCGTTTCATGATCGGCACCCAGTCGGGGTCGGTGTTTTCCGTCACCAGCACCGCGCCATCGACGAAATTCGCGATCTGCGCGGCGCTTTCGAGCAGGCAGACCCGGCCCGTCACCGCAGCGTCGCCCACGCTGAGCCCGGAGACGAGCCGCGCGCCCGTCCGGCCGATGCTGTAGCTGCGGAACGCGCCCGCCTCGCGCTGTGACTGCACGGTCTCCGGCCGCGCCTGAACGATGAACAGCGCGCCGCCTTCGCCGTCGCGCGCCCATTCCATGTCCATCGCGCAGCCGTAATGCTCCTCGATCACGCAGGCCCAGCGCGCCAGTTGCAAAATCTCGCCGTCCGACAGCACGAAGGCGGCCCGCTCGGCCTTCGAGGTGGGCACGGTGCGGGTCGGGCTGTCATCCTGCGCGCCGGCATAGATCATCTTGTGCGCCTTGGCCCCGCGGCGTTTTCCCACGATGGGCACGAGGAAATCGTCGGACAGCAGCGGCTTGAACACCTGATACTCGTCGGGGTCGACCGTGCCCTGTACGACCGTCTCGCCCAGCCCCCAGGCGGCGTCGATCACCACGACCCTGTCGAAGCCCGTCTCGGTGTCGATGGAGAACATCACGCCCGAGCCCCCCTTGTCGGCGCGCACCATCGCCTGCACGCCGACCGACAGCGCCACCTTGAGATGATCGAAACCGCGCGCCTCGCGGTAGCTGATCGCGCGGTCGGTAAACAGCGACGCAAAGCAGCGCTTGCAGGCGTCGAGCAGCGCCGCCTCGCCGCGGATGTTGAGATATGTCTCCTGCTGGCCGGCAAAGCTGGCATCGGGCAGATCCTCGGCCGTCGCTGATGAGCGCACCGCGACATCGGCGTCGGGCCGGCCGATGCGCTCGCATAGCTCGCGGTAGGATGTGCGAATGGCTTTCGCCGTCTCCTCGGGCCAGTTGGCGGCGCGGATCGCGGCGCGCAGTTTCGTGCCCGTCTCGGCCAGGCTCGCCCGGCCCGCGCCGTAATCGGCCAGCGCGTCGGAGATCGTCGCGCGCAGCCCCGCGGCGTCGATGAACCGCCAGTAGGCATCCGCGGTGGTGGCAAAGCCCGGCGGCACCGCGACGCCGCGCCCGCCCAGCCTGGCGACCATCTCGCCGAGCGAGGCGTTCTTGCCGCCCACCCGCGCGACATCGCCGCGCCCGAGCCGGTCGAACGGGATCACCTCCTGTGCGTCACTGGCCATCCTCTGTCCTTTCTGCTCAGATGCGCGGCAAACTAGGCGGGCAGGATCGGACAGGCGTTGACGCAGATCAATGGCCCCGCGCGCCGGACCTGCCGGGGAGGAGCGCGCCGGATGCGCATCGCGACCTTCAACGTGCAGAATCTGCGCCTGCGCCGCCCGCAGGGGCGCGCGCGGCTCGACGGCGCGCGCGACGGCGACCTGCCGCGCCATGTCGGCCCCGGCGCGGCGGCGCTGGACTATGCCGACCGCCGGCTGACGGCGCGGGTCATCGCCGATGCCGACGCTGATATCGTCTGCCTGCAGGAGGTCTTCGACGCCGCCACCCTCGACTACTTCCACGACCATCTGCTGCGCCATGCGGGGGCGTGTTATCCGCATCGGGTCTGCCTGCCGGGCAATGACGGGCGCGGCCGCGACCTTGCCGTGATGAGCCGCCGGCCGCTGGACGAGGTGGCCAGCCATGCCGCGCTGACACCCGCCGATCTGGGGCTGGAGCCGCCGGCGGGCCTGCGCGCCGATTTTCCCGTGTTCCGGCGCGACTGCCTGCTTGCGCGTGTCGGGGCGCTCACCCTGTTTCTGTGCCATTTCAAGGCGCCCTATCCCGACCCGGAGGCGGCGTGGCCGGTGCGCCGGTTGGAGGCGCTGGCGGTGCGCCGGCTGGTCGAGCGGCGCTTTGCTGCCGCGCCCGAGGGGCTGTGGCTGATCCTGGGCGATCTCAACGAGCCGCACGCGCCGCAGGGAGAGCGTGCCATCGCCCCGCTGGTCGACGGCTTCGCCGTCGATCTTCTCGCCCGGTTGCCCGCGGAAAAGCGGTGGTCGTTCCACGACCGCGACGGGGGCTTCTACAGCCGCCCCGACGCGATGCTGGCCTCACCCGCGCTGGCGCGGCGCTGGTCCGATGCGCGCCCGCGCGTCCTGCGCGAGGGGCTCTCGCGCGCGGCCATGCGCCATGACGGCGCGCGGCTGGAGGATGTGGGCGAGGAGCGGCCCCATGCCAGCGACCATGCCGCGATGGTGCTCGACCTCGACGGTCTGGCGTGACGGTGCGGGCGCTCATCGGGCTGCTGGCCCTTGTGCTGGCGGGCTGCGCGAATCGCCCCGCGGCAGACGGGCCGCGCCTGTGCACCCCCGCCCCCGAGGCCGCGCCCGCGCCGCTCAATGCCTGCGGGGGCGGCGCGCGGGTGACGGTGGCCTCGGTGGGCGACGTGCTGCTGCACGCCGCGCTGCAACGGCGCGGCTACGCTGAGGGCTTCGACGCCATCTGGGCGCGCGCGGCGCCCTGGCTGCGGGGCGCCGACATCGTGACGGCCAATCTGGAAGGCCGCGCGGCGGCGGGCGTGGCCCGTGGCGGCCGCCCGGCCGACGATCCGGGGCCGGTCTTCGACGGGGCGGTCTACAGCGGTTATCCGCAGTTCAATTACCACCCTTCGGCCATCGACGCGCTGCGCGGCCTCGGCGTCGATCTGGTCAGCACCGCCAACAACCACGCGCTCGACCGCGGCGCGCGCGGGGTCGACGCCACGCTGGCCGCGCTGGCCGCGCGCGGCATGGCGCATACCGGCACGATCGCGCGTGGCGCCCCGCGCGATTTCGCCGCGCGGCTGGACACCCCGCTGGGGCCGGTGGCCTTCATCGCCTGCAGCCATCACACCAACGGGATCTCCGACCCCGCTCGGCAGGTGCTGTTGTGCCATCGCGACCGTGCCGAGCTGCTGGCGCTGGTGCGCGCCGAGGCGGCGCGGGGCGCGGTGATCGTGCTGCCGCATTGGGGCGTGGAATACAGCCACCGCCCCGCTCCGCGGCAGCGGGTGCTGGCGCGCGATCTGGCCGGGGCAGGGGCGACGGCGGTGATCGGCGCGCATCCGCATGTCGTCCAGCCCTGGGAGACGGTCGCGGGCGTCGCGGGCGTGCGGGTGCCGGTGATCCATTCGCTGGGCAATTTCGTTTCGGCCCAAGGGGCGCTGGCGCGGCGCACCGGCATCATCGCACGGGTCGAGCTGTGCCGCGGCCCGCGGGGCCGGCCCGTCGCCGCCGGCGCGGGATGGGTGCCGGTGATGATGCTGTGGACGCCGCGCGGCCCCGAGCTCTATCCGCCGCCGCCCGGCGCCGATGGCGGGCCCGGCGCGGCGCGGGCGCTGGTCGAGCGGCTGATCCCCGGCCGCGATTTGTCGGCGGACGCGCAGTGCCAACCGGCCGGGCAGGGCGGCTGAGCCGCGCGGTGTTGGGGCGGGCGCGGTGCCGTGCTACATTGGCTTGGCCCTGCACGGAGAGGAGGCCGACCATGACACGCCATGTTCTCGACCAGCCGCGCGCAGCGGGCGGCGGACGGCTGCGCGCTTTCCTGTCCATCGCGCGCGACGGCCGGGGCCCGCATCCGGCGAGCCGCAGCCTGTGGCGCCAGCGCGAGGCGGGCGACGCGGCGCGCCGCCTGCCGGTCTATCTGCGAATCACCGGCATCGAAGCCCGCGCGCGCCCCGTCGGCTGACCGCGCTCAGGCGCGGACATGCGCCTCATAGGCCCGCGCGATGTCGCGGGCCATGTCGCCGACCTCGAAAGCGTAGTCGCCGATCCGGCCGACGGGCGTGACCTCGGCCGCGGTCCCGGTCAGCCAGCATTGCTGAAAGTCTTCCAGCTCCTCGGGCATGATGTAGCGCTCATGCACCTTGATTCCTCGTTCCTTGAGAAGGGTGATGACGGTCTGGCGGGTGAGCCCGTCGAGAAAGCAATCGGGCGTGGGGGTATGGACCTCGCCATCCCTGACGAAAAAGATGTTCGCGCCCGTCGCCTCGGCGACATAGCCGCGATAGTCGAACATCAGTGCGTCGCCGCAGCCCTTGGCCTCGGCGGCGTGCTTGGACATGGTGCAGATCATGTAGAGCCCGGCGGCCTTGGCCTGGCTCGGCGCGGTCTCGGGCGAGGGCCGGCGCCACCGGGAGATGTCGAGCGTCGCGCCGCGGGTCTTGGCATCGCCGTAATAGGCGCCCCATTCCCAGGCGGCCACCGCAAGGCGGACGGGGTTGCGGGCCGAGGCCACGCCCATGTCCTCGCCCGCGCCGCGCCAGGCGACCGCGCGGACATAGGCGTCCGACAGCCCGTTGGCCTCCAGCACCGCGGCCTTGGCCGCCTCGATCTGATCGACGGAATAGGGAATCTCGAAGTCGATCATTCCGGCCGAGTCGTGCAGCCTTTGGGAATGGGCGCGGGACAGGAAGATTCGCCCGCCATAGGCGCGCTCGCCCTCGAACACGGACGAGGCGTAGTGCAGGGCGTGGGTGAGGATGTGCACATTCGCCGTGCGCCAGTCCACGAGCTGCCCGTCCATCCAGATCTTTCCGTCGCGATCGTCATAGGCCCCGGCCATGCAGCCCTCCATCCCGCAGTTTACCGTTTGTTGCGCTGAAAATGTCCGAAGCGGCCATAAAGTTGCGCAAAATCATCCCGTCGCTAGCAATTGAATCTTGGAAAGTCAATAAGACTGACATAACTTCGTGATCGAACGCGCCAATCAGCAACCGCGGAGGTGACATGGTGGAAGGCTCAGGCGGCCCCGTCGGCGGCGAGAACCTGCTTTTCCTGACCGACGAGCAGCTGCGCAAGGGGATCGAGGCGATGTTTTTCGCCTATCGCGGCTTTACCGCCGACCCGGACCGCATCCTCGCGCAATACGATTACGGACGCGCCCATCACCGGGCGCTGCATTTCATCAAGCGCAGCCCCGGCACCACGGTCAACAACCTGCTGTCGATTCTCGGCGTCACCAAGCAGTCGCTCAACCGCGTTCTGCGCACGCTGATCGGCGACGGCCTCGTCGAAAGCCGGGTGGGCCGGCGCGACCGGCGTGAGCGCCATCTCTACCTCACCGAGGCCGGCGCCGCGCTCGAGCGCGAGCTCTCCGAGGCCCAGCGCGCGCGGATGCGGGCGGCCTATCGCGCCGCGGGGCCCGAGGCCGTGGCCGGCTTTCGTCAGGTGCTCGAGGCGATGATGGACGAGGATATCCGGCATCACTACCTCGAACTGAAGGAGACGCGGTCGTGACCCCGCCGGGCGAGAGCGCCGCGCCCGCCCCGGCGGAGGCGCATATCCTCCTCGTCGATGATGACGAGCGCATTCGCGCGCTGCTGCGCCGCTTTCTCGCGCGGCAGGGGTTTCTGGTGACCGTGGCGCGCGATGCGGCCCAGGCGCGGCGGCTGCTGGGCGGGCTGGCCTTCGATCTGATCGTGCTCGACGTGATGATGCCCGGCGAGGACGGCCTGGCGCTGATGCAGTCGCTGCGCGAGCAGGGGCTGGGCGTGCCCGCGCTGCTGCTGACCGCGAAGGGCGAGACGGATGACCGCATCGCGGGGCTCGAGGCGGGCGCGGACGACTATCTGGCCAAGCCCTTCGAGCCGCGCGAGCTGCTGCTGCGGATCAGCGCCATCCTGCGCCGTGCGCCGCCCCCCGCCGAAAGCCCCGCCGGCCCGGCCATGATCGCCATGGGGCCGGTGCGCTACGACCCCGAGCGCGGCGAGATGTGGCAGGGCGCGACGCTGTTGCGCCTGACCGCCACCGAGACTGCGCTCATGCGCCTGCTCGCGGCCTCGCCCGGGGTGCCGGTGAGCCGCGAGCGGCTCGTCGAGCGGCTCGGCCGCGCGCGCGAGGCCTCGGGCGGCGCCCAGGCCCAGGAACGCGCCGTGGACGTCCAGATCACCCGCCTGCGCCGCAAGATCGAACGCGATCCCCGCCAGCCGCGCTATCTGCAGACGGTGCGGGGGGAGGGCTACATGCTGGTCTCCGACTGAAGGCGCGGGCTCAGGTGGCGCCTTCGGTCTCGATCTTGAGCTCGTGGCCGCAATGCTTGCAGTGGACGGCATCGCGGTCATGACGGCTGAGCCCGCATTCGGGGCATGTGTAGCGTACCTTGGGGGGCGCGACGATCGCCTGGGCGAGCCGGAAGAACAGCGCCACCCCGATGATCATGATCGCCACCGAAAGCAGCCGGCCCATCGGCGTGGACATGGCTATGTCGCCATACCCCGTCGTCGTCAGGGTGGTGACGGTGAAATAGATCGCGTCGACATAGCTGGTCAGCCCAGCCTCCTGCCCGCCGCGCAGTACGAAGACCACCGAACTCATCAGAAAGACGAAGACGAACAGGTTGACAGCTGCCAACACCGTGTCCTCGTGCCGGCGAAAGAAGGCCGTGTCGCGGCGCAGATCGCGCAGGACATGATAGGAATGGATCAGCCGCAGCGCCCGGAGCACGCGCAGCAGCGCGAGGTTGGTGCCCGCAAAGGGAATCGTCAGAAGCGAGACGACGACGACGATGTCGGCCAGGTTGTAGATCCGGCGCAGGAATTTCGCGCGGTTCTCGGCGATCCAAAGCCGGGCGGCGAAATCGGCCGCGATGATCATGGCGATCACCAGATCGGCGGCGATCACCCAGGGCTGGCGAATGATTGGCGTGGTCGCGATGAAGAAGACGATCGTGGCGATGTCGAACGCCATGACCCCATAGCGAAATCGCGTCGCGCGCCTGGAGCGGCCGGTATAGAGCAGCCGGATACGGTCTTTCACGAAAGAGCTCCCGCTCGGGGTCGGACGGCGCGATCATGCGGGCCACCGGCCGGCTGCGCAAGCGCCGCGGGCCCGCGCGCCATCGCGGCGCCGGCCCGCCCGCGGCGTGGCTGCTACTTGGCGGGGTCCGCGCCCGCGTCGCTGCCTGCC
>PUHN01000004.1 GCA_002967695.1 Rhodobacteraceae bacterium WD3A24
GCCGGCGGGCCCGCGCTGGGCGCGCTCGAAGGGCGTGTCGGCGCCGCGGAGGCCCGCGTGGAGCGCGCCGCGGCACGCAATTCGGCCGAGGCCACGGCCATGGAATCCGCGCGCAACGATCTTGTGGGCCGCGACCCGTTCGAGACCGCCAGCGCCCTGCAGGAGACCACAGCGCGGCTGGAGAAAATCTACACCGTCACGGCGCGACTCTCGCGCCTGAGCCTGCTGGAGTTCCTGCGATGATCCGGGCCGCAGCGGCGCTGGTCGTGCTGGCTCTGGCCGCGTTTGCGGCCGGGCCGGCCGACGCAACGGTTCGGATCAAGGATCTGGTCGAGTTCGACGGGGTGCGCGGCAATGATCTGTTGGGCTACGGGCTGGTGATCGGACTCAACGGCACCGGTGACGGGATGCGCAACGCCCCCTTCACCGAGGAAATCCTCGCCAACACGCTGGAACGCCTGGGCGTCAACGTCTCGGGCGAGGACATGCGCCCCGACAACGTGGCGGCGGTGATGGTCACCGCGACGCTGCCGCCATTTGCCCGCGTCGGCCGGCGGGTGGATGCCGCGGTCTCGGCGATCGGGGATGCCACAAGCCTGCTGGGCGGGACGCTGGTGATGACCCCGCTCAACGGCGCCGACGGCGAAATCTACGCCGTCGCGCAGGGGGCCGTGCTCGCCGGCGGGGCGTCGGCCGAGGGCGAGGCGGCCAGCGTGGTGCAGGGCGTACCGACGGCGGGGACGATCCCGGAGGGCGCGCGCGTCGAGCGCGAGGTTGATTTCGAATTCGGCGGGCTGGAGCGGCTCCGGCTCGCGCTGCGCACGCCCGATTTTACCACTGCCGGCCGGATCGAGCAGGCGATCAACGCCGAATTCGGCCGCCCCGTCGCGGCGATGCTCGACGCGGGCACCGTCGTGCTCGATATCGGCGCGACGCGCATGACCTCGCCCGCCCATGTGCTGGGCCGGGTGGAAAACATCACCGTCCGGCCGGAGTCACGCGCCCGCGTCGTGGTCGATCAGCGATCTGGGACCATCGTGATGGGCGCGGATGTGCGCATCTCGCGCGTCGCGGTCGCCCAGGGCGGACTCACCCTGCGCATCCAGGAGACGCCGCAGGTCTCCCAGCCCAACCCGTTCAGCGACGGCGAAACCGTGACCATTCCGCGCACCCGCGCCGAGATCGAGGAGGAGGAGGGCGTCGGCCTGGCCGAGCTTCCGGCCAGCACGAGCCTGTCGGACGTCGTCGCGGGGCTGAATGCGCTGGGCGTCGATCCGCAGGGGATGATCGACATCCTCAGCAGCATCAACGCCGCCGGGGCGCTGCACGCCGAATTCCTCGTGCGGTAGCCTGCGCGACAGGGGCCGCCCGGTGCCGCGTGCCAGGGCCGGTGACAGGCCGGGCACGCGGGGACATGCATCGGATCGTCCGCGCCGGCGGGCAGGATGCACGCGTGGGCGCAGGCATGGCGTCGCCGGCCGGGCCGCCGGGGCGATGGGACGGCGCGCGGCTTTGCAGGCAGGGAGCCGGGCGGAGGGCTCCCGGCGCGCGCCGGGGGCTCAGCGCCAGTCGCGACAGACGTATTTGATCTCGGAGAATTCCTCCATCCCCTGCCGCGCCCCCTCGCGGCCCAGACCCGACTGCTTCATGCCGCCGAAGGGGATCGGCGCGCCGGTGATCTTGGTGCGGTTGACCGCGACCATGCCGAACTCCAGCGACCGGCTCATCCGGTAGATGCGGCGCGGGTTCTGCGTGTGCAGATACGCCACCAGCCCGTATTCCAGCGAATTGGCGCGGGCGACGACCTCGCCCTCGTCCTCGAATGGGGTGAGCGCGGCGACGGGGCCGAAGGTTTCCTCGTGCATGATCTGCGCATCGGCGGGCACGTCGGCCAGCACCGTCGGCGCCCAGAAAAGCGGGCCCAGATCGGCCCGCGGCCCGCCGCAGAGCTGGCGCGCCCCGCGGGCGAGCGCATCGTCGAGATGGGCCTGCTGCTTGTCCACCGCGGCCTCGTTCATCAGCGGGCCGATGTCGGGGTCGTCCATGCCGGGGCCGATGCTGAGCGCCTGGCTCGCCGCGGCGAAGCGCGCGCAGAATTCCTCGTAGATCGAAGCCTCGACGAAAAAGCGGTTGGCGGCGAGGCAGTCCTGGCCGGAGGTGGCGTATTTCGCCTTGACCGCCTCCTCGACCGCCTGGTCGAGATTGGCGTCGGCAAAGACGATCGCCGGGGCGTGCCCGCCCAGCTCCATCACCAGCCGCTTCACCGTGTCGGCCGACTGACGGTAGAGCAGCCGGCCCACCTCGGTCGAGCCCGTGAACGACAGCGCGCGCACGCGCGCGTCGGCACACCAGTCGGCCACGATCTCCTTCGGGGCCCCGGTGACGACGTTGAACACCCCCGCCGGCAGCCCGGCGCGGGCGGCGAGTTCGGCCAGCGCCAGCGCCGAGAAGGGCGTCTCGCCCGAGGGGTGGACGACGACGGGGCAACCGATGGCCAGCGCGGCGGCGGCCTTGCGAGTGATCATGGCAATGGGGAAGTTCCACGGCGTGACCAGCGCGGCGACGCCCACCGGTTCGCGCCACAACTCCACCTCGGCGTCGGGCAGGTGAGAGGTGATGCCCTCGATATTGGGGCGGCGCGCCTCCTCGGCGTAGAACTCCACGAAGGAGGCGCCGTAGTCGATCTCGCCGCGCGCCTCCGAGAGCGGCTTGCCCTGCTCGCGCGTCATCAGCCGGGCGAGATCCTCGCGCGCCGCCTCGATCAGCCGGAACCAGCGGCGCAGGATCTCGCCGCGCTCCTGCGGCAGGAGCGCGGCCCAGAGCTGAAACGCCCCCTGGGCGGCATCGGTGGCCGCGCGGGCCTCCTCGGCGCCCATCGCGGGGACGTGCCCGATCACCGCGCCGGTCGCCGGATCGCTCACCGCGAGCGTCGGCTCTCCGGTCCAGCGACCGTCGATATAGGCCTGCTCGCGCAGCAGCGCGGTATCGGCCAGATCGCCCGTGGGGTCGTGTTTCGCCGTGTCGTTCGCCATCGGTGCCTCCGCCTGTTTCGGCCTGTTCGCGCGCCATCCTGTCAGAGCCGCCGCCGAAGGTGTTCCCGTTTGCCGCCGCCCGGCCAGCGCGTTTTCCTGCGGCCGCGGGGCTATTCGGGCGGCGCCTCGCGCGAAAGGGCGTCGGCCGTGTCGCGCAGCTCGATGAGCAGCTCGAGGAGCCGGCGCATCTTTTCCGCGCCGAAGGCCTGCTCGATTTCCTCGTAGATGCGCTCCGAGGTTGCGGCCATCTCCTCGTAGAGCGTGCGCCCCTTGTCGGTCAGCGCCACGGTGTGACGGCGCGCGTCGGGCGCTGCGACGGTGACGATGTAGCCCTTGGCCTCCAGCGTGCGGAAAATCCGCGTCAGCGACGGTGGCAGGATCACGCAGCGCTCGGACAGCGTGCGCGCATCCAGCGGGCCGCTGTCGGCGAGCGCCCGGATCACCCGCCACTGCTGGACGGTCAGGTTGTGCGCGTCGATATGCGGCTTGAAGCGGCGCATCGTCGCCTCCCGCGCGCGCAGCAGGGCGATGGGCAGCGACGCCTCGTAGCCGCGCATCGGATCGTCGGCGCCGCTTGCGGGTCTGTCGTCCTCGTCGAGCCTCATCTTGACCGTCGGGTTGCCGTGACAGGCCCAGCATGCCCCAAACCGCTTTCACGTGAAAGGAGTTTGCGCCCCTGCGCGCTAGCGTCGCGGGGGGCCGGGGTCCGGGCCGTGCAGCTCCTGCCCCGCAAGCCGGGCCATGATGCGAAAGATCAGCGGCGCCGAGGGGATGATGATGAAGATCCGCGTGATGTGAAAGGCGGTCACGACCGCGACGCCGTCCTGCAATATCTTCGCGGTCAGCGCCATCTCGGTCACGCTGCCCGGCGCGGCGGCGAGAACCATCGTCGTCCAGCGTTCGCCCGTCAGCGCGCCGATCCCCAGCCCGAGGCCGAAACACAGCGCGATCATCACCAGGGTCGCCACGAGGGCGGCGGGCACGAAGCGCCCGGCACGGGTGAAGAAGGGCCGGTCGACCACCGCGCCGAGCCACACACCGAGCAGCACCTGCGCCCCCGCGAGCACCGGATAGGGAAAGGCCGTCACCGGCAGCGCCAGCGCGGCGAAGGCCGCCGACAGGCCCAGCGGCCCCAGGAAGAAGGGGTTGGCGAAGCGGATCGCGCGGAAAAGTGCCCCGCCCGTGGCCACCGCCACGGCTAGCAGCGCGGCGCCCGTCCAGCTCCACGGGATGGCGCGCAGGGCAGCGTTCGGGTCGGTTCCCTGGCCCTCCACCCAGATGATCAGCGGCGGGATCATGACCACCAGCAGAAGAATGCGCAGCGTCTGCGAGAACACCACAAGCCCCGGCGGCACGCCGTGGCGCCCGGCGAGATTGGCCGCTTCCACCGGCCCCATCGGCACCGAGGCGAGGCTGGCGGTGATGACGTCGGTGTGCGCCAGCTTCATCAGCATCGCCGCCGTGACAAAGCCGGCGACAATGGTCAGCAGCGCCAGCCCGACCATCGCCACCACCATGTCCGAGAGTGTTGCCAGCGCGACGGGGGTGAAGGACAGCCCCACCGAGGCGGCGACGACGCCCTGCCCGATGGGGCGGGTTATCTGGGGCACGCGCATCGGCACGCCCGCGATCCCGGCCGCGACGGAAAAGGTCACCGCCCCGATCATCCACGGCAGCGGCAGATCGAGCGCCGCGGCCCCCCAGCCGGCCAGCACCGCGCCGGCATAGATCAGCGCGACCCGCCCCCACAGGCGCGCCGGGGGCGCCGTGTCGTCCCCGGCCGCCGTGCCGCCCCCACTGCGGAGCCATCTGCGCAAGCCGTCCATGCCGAAGGGGTAGCGTATCGCGGGGGCGAGCGCCAGCGCGAGAGGCTCAACCGGCGCCGGCGAGCAGATCGGCCGTCTCGCGCGCGATCATGAGTTGCTCGGCGGTCTCGGTGACGAGGACGGCCACCGTCGAGGCGTCGGCCTGAAGCTGCGGCGCGGCGCGATCCGACAGGTCGGGGGCGGCGTTGCGCGCGGGGTCGAGGCGCAGCCCCATGAATTCGAGATCGGCACAGATACGCGCGCGCATGTCGGGGGCGTTCTCGCCGATGCCGCCGGTGAACACCACCGCGTCGAGCCCGCCCATCGCGGCGGCGTAGGCGCCGAGATACTTGCGCGCGCGATGGGCGTAGATCTCGACGGCCAGACGCGCCTCCTCATCGCCTTGCCCGGCGCGTGCGGCCACCTCGCGCATGTCGCGCGTGCCGGCGAGCGCCTTGAGCCCGCTGTCGCGGTAGAGCGCGTCCTCGATCGTCGCGATGTCGAGCCCTAGCCGGCGTTCGAGATATCCGAAGGCGCCGGGGTCCACATCACCCGAGCGGGTGCCCATTACCAGCCCCTCCAGCGGGGTCATGCCCATCGAGGTTTCCACGCTCTGTCCGCCCGAGACCGCGCAGGCGCTCGCCCCGTTGCCCAGATGCAGGCTGACAAGCCTGAGCTCGGCCAACGGCCGGCCCAGCGCCTGCGCCGCGCGTTGGGCGACGTATTTGTGCGAGGTTCCGTGAAACCCGTAGCGGCGCAGCCCGGCGTCGCGCCATTCCTTGGGGACGGCATATGTCGTCGCCGCCGGCGGGGCGGTCAGGTGAAAGGCCGTATCGAAGACCGCCGCTTGCGGCAGGTCAGGCCATGTCGTGCGGGCGATGTCGACGGCGCGCAGATTGGCCGGGTTGTGCAGCGGGGCAAGGGGGGTGAGCCCGCGCAGCCGCTCCACGAGCGCGTCGTCGAGGCGGGCGGCGGTGGCATGGTCGGGGCCGCCATGGACGAGGCGGTGGCCCACCGCGTCGGGCGCACCCAGATCCAGATCGGCCAGCACGCCGGGCACCGCCGCGATCGCGGCGGCGAGGTCGCCATAGGGGGCGGTGCCCCTTTCGCTCCCGCCGGGGCTGCTGAAGCTGTAGGCGCAGCCACCCGCCCTGAAACTGTCGAAGCTGCCCTTGAAGACATGGCGCTCCTGGCCCGACGGTCCGATGTCGAACAGGCCGAATTTCAGGCTGGAACTGCCTGCGTTGAACACAAGGATTCGCACGTCCCTCTCCTTTTCATCTACTTCGGATCATCGTAACGCGCGTGTCGACCTCCCCCGCGCGGCAGGTAGGCCGTGCCGGAGCGGCGCGGGGACGAAAAGCGCCGGGACGGAAGGCGGACGGGGCAAGGCCCGCCTGTCTGCGCCAGATGGCTGCACTGTCCGACGAGTCCGCGCCGGAAACGGTCGTGCCGGCGCGGTCGAAATCGCGGTCGCTCATGATGCAATCCTTTGCTCGATCCGGCGCACGGGCCTGTGGTGTCACAGCCTAGCAGGCCGGCCGCCCGGCCGGGAGGGGCCGCGCACGCATGGGGCGGGCGCGAATTTCCGCCGACGGGGCCTTCGCAAACCGCCGGCTAGGGGTTAAGAATGTCCTTGCGAGGTGAATCCCGCTCCGCCGCGATAGAAAGGCGGCGCCGAAACCGCGGCCGGCGGGCGGGTGAGGCAGAACACAGCTGGAGGCTGCGACGCACATGAAGACATGGATGCAGCGCGGGATGGCGGGGGCCCTGATGGCCGGTCTGATGGCCACCGCTGCCCCGGCGCAGGATGAGGAATCGACCAACCGCGTCGCCGCGGAGACCGACTGGAGCGTTTTCGTCGAGACCGACCCGCAGGAGTGCTGGGCGGTCTCGACCCCGAAAGAGACCGTCAATACCCGCGACGGGCGCGTGGTGTCGGTTCGCCGTGGAGATATTCTGCTGTTCGTCAGTTACCGGCCGGCCGATGACGTGATGGGTGAGGTTTCCTTTACTGGCGGCTATCCCTACGAGGAAGGCTCGACCGTCGAGGTCGAGATCGGCAGCGATACCTTCCAGCTTTTCACCGACGGTGAATGGGCGTGGCCCGCCTCGCCCGAGGACGACGCGGCGCTCATGGAGGCGATGCGTGCCGGCGCCGAGGCGGTGATTACGGGCATCTCCTCGCGCGGGACGACGACCGAGGATACGTTTTCGCTCTTCGGTTTCACCGCCGCCACCGAGGAGGCCGAGACGCGCTGCAGCGGCTGAGCCGGCCGGCCTGCGGCGCCATGCCGCGCGGGGCGGTTGATCCAGATCAACGAGCCTGCGGTGGTTGCGGTCGCATGATTTCCCCACGGGTCGGCGTGCTGTGCGCCGGTCTCAATGGATGGAGGGAGTCATGTTCAGTTTCACGAAGATGGACGACCGCTTTGAACTGATGCGCCGGATGGGCGATACGGTCGGCGCCCCGCTCGACCTGGCCGTCGCCGAGGGCCGGCTCACAGGCTCCGGCGTGCGTGCGGCCGCGTATCGCTGCGCGATGTGCCGGCATGGCGAGGATTGCGCCTACTGGCTCGAGGATCATGCCGACGGGGCCGCGCACCCGCCCGGCTATTGCCGCAACCGCGCCCTGATGGAGGGGCTCAAGGCACGCACCTGAGCCGCGCCGAATCCCCCCATGCGCCGCGGGCTTGATTTGCCCCCACGGGTTGCTAGGCTGGAGCCGGTGCCCGCGGGGCGATTTCGGCAAGAATTCAGGGGGGATACATGCACCGCATCTTGAAGGGGCTTGTCGCGACGGCCGCGGTTTCGCTCTCGGCGGCGACGGGGGCCGCGCAGACGGCCGAGCGCGCCACTGTCATGGTCTTCGATGCCTCGGGCTCGATGTGGGCGCAGATCGAGGACGGCAAGTCGCGTATCGAGATCGCCCGCGACGTGATCGACGACTACGCCGCCAACCGCGACGCCGACGCGCCCATCGGGGTGGTTGCCTATGGCCATCACCGCCGCGGCGATTGCGGCGACATCGAGACGGTGCTGCCCCTGGGGGCGCATGACGCGGCGACGCTGTCCTCGACCATCCGCGCGATCAACCCGGTGGGCATGACGCCCCTGACCGACTCGCTGCGCCGCGCGCGGCAGATGATCCCCCGCACCGCCGAGTCGGCCGACATCATCCTCGTGACCGACGGGCTGGAAAACTGCGGCGGCGATCCCTGTGCGCTGGCGCGCGAGATCGCTGGCGAGGGCATCGACATCCGCGCCCATGTGGTGGGGTTCGGGATGGAGGCCGAAGCGGTCCAGACCATGTCGTGCCTGCCCGAGCAGACCGGCGGGCAGCTTTTCACCGCCAATACCGGCGCCGAGCTTGCCGAGGCGCTCACCGTGGTCAGCGCGCCGCAACCGCAGGCCGTGGAATTGCGCGCCGTGGACGCCGCCGACGGCGCCATGCTCGACAGCGCCACGTGGAACGTCGCCGGTCCGGGGGGCGAGGCGATCCTGCGCGAGGAGACGCGCACAGGGGCGGTCACGCTCGATCTCATGCCGGGCGGCTATATCGCCGATGCCACCGCGCCGGGCTATGCCGGCACGGCGCGATTCGAGGTCACGCCCGAGATGGCCGGCCCGGTCGAGGTGATGATGCAGCGCCAGTTCGCCCGCGTCCTTGTCTCGGCCGAGAATGCCGCGACGGGCGAGGCGCTGTCGGGCGTGGAATGGACGGTCATCGACCCGGCGGCCGAGACGGCCGAGACCCATGTCGCCGAGGGGGCGGGCGCGTATGAGTTGCGCGTCGAGCCGGGCGACTATCGCATCGAGGGCCGGTCGGGCGACATGACCGGCGGCCTGAGCGTGACCGCCGAACTCGGCCGCGAGACCCGCGTAACCGTGCCGCTTTCGGCCCCGCTGCCCGAGGCCACCCTCGATGCGCCGGCAGAGGCGCCCGCCGGTGCGACGATCCAGGTCGGCTGGGACGGCCCGGACGATGATCGCGACTACATCACATGGGTCGAGCCCGGCGCGCCGGAAGGAAGCTACAACGCCTACACCCGCACCTCGCGCGGCAGCCCGGTCAGCATCCAACTGCCCGATGCGCTGGGACAGCACGAGCTGCGCTATGTTCATCAGGAAACCGGCCGGACACTGGCCAGCCGCACGATCACGCTGACGCCGGTGGAGGCCACGCTCGACGCGCCCCAGCAGGCTGTTGCCGGCTCGACCATCGAGGTGGCCTGGAGCGGCCCCGACAATGACCGCGACTACATCACCGTCGTCGAGGCCGGCGCGCCGGAGGGCGAGTATCTCGACTACACGCGCACCTCGCGCGGCAGCCTGGTCAGCATCCAGCTGCCCGACGCGCTGGGCGCGCACGAGCTGCGCTACGTAATTCAGCAATCCGGGCGCACGTTGGCCAGCCGCGAGATCGAGCTCGTCCCCGCGACGGGCAGCGTCTCGGCGCCCGAGGAAATTCCGGCGGGCTCGACCTTCGAGGTCGCGTGGGACGGCCCCGACAATGATCGCGACTACATCACCATTGTCGAGGCCGGCGCGCCGGAGGGCGAGTACCTGGATTATACCCGCACCTCGCGGGGCAACCCGGTCACGCTGCAGGCGCCCGACGCGCTGGGCGCCTATGAGGTGCGCTATGTCATCCAGCAATCGGGCCGGACGCTGGCCAGCCAGGAAGTCACGCTCACCCCGGTCTCGGCGTCGGTCAGCGGCCCGGATGAGGCCGTGGCGGGCTCGACCATCGAGGTCGAGTGGGACGGCCCCGACAACCCCCGCGACTACATCACGGTCGTCGAGGCGGGCGCGCCCGAAGGCGAATACCTGGACTATACCCGCACCTCGCGCGGCAGCCCGGTGAGCATCCAGTTGCCCGATGCGCTGGGCGCGCACGAGCTGCGCTATGTGGTCCAGCAGTCGGGGCGAACGCTGGCGCGCCAGCCGATCACGCTGGTGCCGGCCGCGGGCTCGGTTCACGCGCCCGAGGAAATCCCGGCGGGCTCGACCTTCGAGGTCGCGTGGGAAGGCCCCGACAATGACCGCGATTACATCACCATCGTCGAGGCCGGCGCGCCGGAGGGCGCGTCTCTTGACTACACGCGCACCTCGCGGGGCAACCCGCTCACGCTGCAGGCCCCCGATGGGCTGGGCACCTATGAGGTGCGCTATGTCATCCAACAATCGGGCCGGACGCTAGCCAGCCAGGAAGTCACGCTCACCCCGGTTTCGGCGCAGCTCATGGTCAACGGCCCCGTCGTGCCCGGCGGGACGTTCGACGTGCAGTGGACCGGCCCCGACAACCCGCGCGACTACATCACCATCGTCGAGGCCGGCGCGTCCGAGGGCAGCTATACCGATTACGTCCGCACGTCGCGTGGCAGCCCGGTCACGCTGGACGCCCCCGATCAGGAGGGCGATTACGAGGTGCGCTATGTCATCCAGCAGTCGGGCCGGACGCTCGCCAGCCTGCCGGTGACGGTGGGTGCCGGCGAGGTCAGCCTGTCGGTGGAGGGCGCGGTCAGCCCCGGCGGGGTGGTCAATGTCGTCTGGCAGGGGCCGGGCCGTTACGAGGACTTCATCGAGATCGTCTCCGAGGGCGCGCCCGACGACGCCGAGGCGCTGCGCGATGCGCGGGCCTCGCAGGGCAGCCCGTTGCAGTTGTTCGCGCCATCGGGGGCGGGCACCTATGAGCTGCGTTACCGCGCCTCCGACAGCGGCGAGGTGCTGGCGCGCATCCCGCTGGAGGTGGGCGGCTGAGCCGGGCCGGCCGGCACGAAGGGAGGAGGCGACCGCCATGACGACCGGGCCGTTGCGTTCCGTCCTTCTCGCCGCGTCGGTGGCGGTGATCGGCGCCCTCGCGGCAGGGCCGGGTACGGCGCAGGGTGACAAGCCAGCCGGTCAGCAGGCGCCGGCCGCGGGGGATACCGGCGGGAGCGCGGCCGACTTCGTCGCAGCGCCGGGATATGAGCGGCTCGACGCGCAGGGCGCCCTGGACCGGCTCATCGCCACCTTCGATGCCAATCCCGCCTCGGCTTTCCGCCCCGGCAGCGGCCTCGGGCCGCTCACGCAGGCCGTGCTGTTGCTGGAGGCCGAGGAGGGCGCGCTCCCCCGTGCGCGCTATCGCATCCGTTATGGCGTGGCGCACCGGCCCGACCCGCCGGGGGGCGGGGGCGTCCCGCTCCATGTCGTGCGGATCGCGCGTTACAATCTCGGCCCGGCGATGCGGGCCGAACTGCTGGAGGGGCCGGCGGCCGGACATGTCGGCCCGCCAGAGGCGTTCGGGGTCGGCCCGCATGTTTCCTACCGGCTGGTGACGCGCCCGGTGCAGGGCTATGCGTCGCAGTTGGTCGCCCTCTCGCGTGCCGAAATCGGCGCCGTCGAGGCGCGCGCGGATATGTGCCTTGCGGCACCCTGCCTGCAGATGGCCGCGCTTGTGCCGGAGTTGGCGGACTGGCCGCCGCCGGAGCGGCTGCGTCCGCTTCTGGACCCGGTCTATGAGGGCGTTCGCGACGGGCTGCCCAGCCCGGCCGCGGTCACGGATCTGCTGACCCTCTTCGCCGGCGGGGCGTCGGAGGGCGGACGCCGCATCGCGTGGGAGGGCTTTTCCCCGCCCGCGGCGGGCACGGTATCCGGATCACCGTTCATCGAGGTGGTCATCGAGACGGGCCTCGGACAGGAGGCGGCGATCGACGGCGCGCTGCGCCGCGCCGCCCCCGCGGACGCCGCCTGGACCCGCGTGAACGCGATCGCGGGCGGCGCCGGCCCCCTGATCTATTTCTCCGAGGCGTCGGAGGCCTCACCGGGCGATTGAGCGATGGCGGACGCGATGACGGCCAGCGCGGCCTCGGCGCCCGCGTCCGGCGAGCCGCCCGCGTAATGGGCAAGCGCGCGGCGCAGATTGCCATGGGCCGCGAGTTGCGGCCCGGTACCGCCGGGATAGAGGGTGCCGATTGCCTCCAGCCGTTCGAGCTCCAGCTTCTCGGCGGAAAGTTCGGCGGCCTTGATCGCGTCGCGCAACGCCTCGCTCTGCGGGCCGGGGGCCGGGGCGGGGCCGCTCTTGAGCCGGCGGCGGATCGCGCGCAGGGGCCGGACGATCTCGGCCCGCCACGCGGCGATCTCCCGATCGAGGCGGGCGATCTCGGCGGCGTCAAGGGCCACGCCGCGCGCGTCCATCCAGCCGGCGAAGAGCAAGAAGGGCACGTCGGCGCCGAGGGTATCCTGCAACTCCAGGCAGGCCGGTGCGACACCCGGCGCGCCATAGACCCGCAGCGCGAAATCCCACAGCCCGACGCCGCTCACCCGCCGCCGCCTCCGCCGATGTCCCGCCCGGCGCCGGCCCGGCGGCGCAACGCCGAGAACACGACCGGGGCGATCATGATCACCAGCGTGATGCGGACCATGTGGTGGCTCGCGACATAGGCGACCTCGGCATTCATCGCCATGGCCACGAGGCTCATCTCCGCCAGGCCGCCGGGCGAATAGGCCAGCAGCACCTGCTCGAGCGGCTGGCCGAACAGGCCATGCAGCGAGACCGCGAAGATCAGCGTGACAGCCATCATGATCATTGTCGCGCCGAGGCTGAGCACGATCGCGCGACCGATCTCGCGCGGCGTGGAGCCGATGAAGCGGCAGCCGATCACCGTTCCGGTAAAGATCTGCGCGACGATCACGAACTCGCGCGGCGGCGGGTTGTGCGACAGCCCCGTCAAATGGATCGCCGCGCTGACCAGCATCGGGCCGATCAGGGTGGGCGAGGGCAGCTTCAGCCAGCGGCCCGCGAAGAACCCCACCGCGCCTGCGGCGGCGAGCAGCGCCAGATCGGACCAGGGGATTTCGGCAAAGGGGATGCCGAATTCGGAGCGGTCGCCGAGGTCGTAGCCCGCGATCAGGCGAAACCAGACCGCGACCACCCCGACCACCAGCACGACGCGGCTGACATGGGCCAGCGCGATGGCACGGTCGTCGCCGCCCATGTCGCGACCGATGAACACCATCTCGTTGAGCCCGCCGGGCATGCCGGCGAAATAGGATGTCACCGTGTCGAATCCGCCGACGCGGCGATAATAGGGCACCACCAGCGCGCCCGACACCGCGAGATAGGCGGCCAGGAATATCAGCGACAGGCCCCAGGCGGCGGCGTGTCCGATGATGTCGGGCGTAAAGCCCGAGCCCAGCATCACCCCAATCACCACGATCATGTAGGGCCGCACCCGGATCGGCGGCAGGATCGGCACGCGCATCACCGCCGCGATGGTGTTGAAGGTCATCGGCCCCAGCATCCAGGGCAACGGCATGGTCAACCAGTTGAAAATCACGCCGCCGACTGCGCCGATTCCCAGCGCCAGCAGAATACGCGCGAGGATCGCCCCGCGACCCAGCGCCTCGCCATCCGTTGTCGACGTGCGTCCTTCGTTGCCCGTGCTCATCCCGTCTCCGGCTCCCGGCCGCTTGACGAAGGGGCTTTATCACCATGCCGCGGGAATGGCCACTGCCCGACCGGGCCAGGGCCATTGCGACCCGGCGCGCGGACGCCGCGGCCCGCTCGAAACCTGTGCTGGCGCCGGCGCCGGCGCCATGCAAGAAGAGGCGCGAGGACATCACGCGCGGCGAGGGGGCATTGATGTTGAGGATGGGTTTTTCGCAGGTCCGGTATGAGGATGAGGCGCTTGTGCGTGGTGCGGGCGAGTACACCGACGATGTCCGCGTTGCGGGAGAGCTTTCGATGGTCCTGGTGCGTTCGCCGGCGGCGGCGGGGCGGATTTCGCGGCTGGATCTGACGGCGGCGCGCTCGATGCCGGGGGTTGCGGGGGTGTGGTCCTGGGCCGACATGGCCGCCAACGGCGTGGGCCTGATCGCGCCCCGTCAGCCCCTGCCCGGCGGCGGCGAGATGGCGGTGCCGCCCGTCACCGCGCTGGCCGATGGCGCGGTGCGCCATGTCGGCGAGCCGGTCGCGGTCGTCGTCGCCGAGACGCGCGCGCAAGCCGAGGACGCCGCCGAGGCGGTGGAGCTGGAGGTCGATGCCGCGCCGGCCGTTGTGGATGCGCTGGGGGCAGCCGCGCCCGGCGCCCCGCGCGTGTGGGATGATCTTGCCGACAATCGCTGCTTCAGCGTCGAGCGCGGCGACGGCACGGCGGTCGCGCGCGCGCAGGCGTCGGCGGCGCGCATCGTGCGCGCGCGGCTGTGCATCAGCCGGGTGACGGCGGTGACGATGGAGCCGCGCAATGCGCTGGCGCGCGTCACGCCCGACGGCGGCTACCGGCTCGATCTCGGCACGCAGTCGCCTCACCGTCTGGGCGCCGATGTCGCGGCGGTTCTGGGCGTGGCGCCCGAGCGGGTGCGCGTCGTCTCGCATGCCTGCGGCGGCTCCTTCGGGATGAAGAATGCGGGCAACCCGGAATACGTGATCGCGCTCTGGGCGGCGCGCCGGGCGGGGCGGCCGGTGCGCTGGCGGGCGGGGCGGATGGAGTCCTTTGCCGCCGACGCGCATGCGCGCGCACAATGGGCCGACGCGGCGCTCGCGCTCGACGGGCAGGGCAATTTCCTCGCGCTGGACGTGCATATCCACGCCGCGCTCGGGGCCAATCCCGGGCCGATGACGGCGCATCCGGCGGTGGCCAATCTGGGCGGGTTGTCGGGGGTCTACCGCACGCCGGCGATCCATGCACGGGTGGACGGCTATTTCACCAACACCCAGAACATGGCCCCCTATCGCGGGGCGGGGCGGCCCGAGGCGACCTATATCATCGAGCGGATGATCGACATCGCGGCCGCCGAGACGGGGATCGACCGGGTCGCGTTGCGCCGTCGCAACATGATCCCGCCGGCGGCGATGCCGCACGAGACCGGCTTTCTCTATACTTATGACAGCGGCGATTTTCCGGCAGTGATGGACACCGCGCTGGCTGCGGCCGACTGGGACGGGTTCGCGGGGCGGCGGGCGGAGTCCGCGGGGCGCGGGATGCTGCGCGGGATCGGGGTGGTCAACCCGATCGAGATCGCCGGCGGCCCGGCGGGCAAGCCGGGCCCGGAATTCGCGCGGCTGACGCTGACGCCCGGCGGGCGGGCGCGGATGCTGCTGGGGTCGTCGGATGCCGGGCAGGGGCATCTGACGGCCTTTCGCCAGGTGCTGGCCGACCGGCTGGGCCTCGCGCCCGGCGATGTCGATCTGGTGAGCGGCGACACCGGCATTGTCCCGCGCGGCACGGGCACCTTCGGCTCGCGCACCCTGATGGCGGCGGGCAGTGCGCTCTGGGCAGCGATGGACGAGGCGGTCGAGCGGCTGCGCAGTACGGCCGCCGAGATGCTGGAGGTGGCCGAGGCCGATCTGACCTTTGCCCATGGCGCCTATTCGGTGGCCGGCACCGACCGGCGCGTCTCTTTCGCCGATGCGCTCGCCCGCGCCGGTGACGAGATCACCGCCGAATCCGATGCCCGTGCCGGTGACGCCACCTTTCCCAATGGCTGCCATGTCTGCGAGGTCGAGATCGACCCGCAGACCGGCGCAGTGGCGGTGGTGCGCTATACCGTGGCCGACGATGTGGGCACGGTGGTCAATCCGCTGCTGGTCAAGGGGCAGATCGCCGGCGGCGTGGCGCAGGGGCTGGGCCAGGCGCTGATGGAGGAGGTCGTCTACGAGCCGGGCAGCGGCCAGCTCCTCTCGGCGAGCTTCATGGACTACGCCATTCCCCGGGCGGGAGACCTGCCGATGATGCGCATCCAGACTCACCCCGTTCCCGCCGCGACCAACCCGCTGGGCGTCAAGGGCGCCGGCGAGGCCGGCACGGTCGGCGCCCTCGCCGCCGGCATCGCCGCCATCGACGACGCCCTGCGCAGCGCCGGCGCACAGGCCCCCGACATGCCCGCAACGCCGGCAAGGATATGGCAGGCGCTCAACGGCGCCTCAGATGTCGGCTGAGTGATGCGCGTGTTGATCCGCCGGCTCTGGGCGCGGCACAGGGGGCTCACGCTGGCCTTTCTGGCGGCCGCACTGCTGACGGCGTTCTTCCTGATGCGCTTTATTGGTGCCGCGATCTACTGGGCGGATCCGGCCCATCAGGACCGGCCGATCGCCGGCTGGATGCCGGTGCGCTATGTCGCGCGCTCCTGGGAGGTTCCGCCCGACATTCTGGGTGATGCGCTGGGACTTGAACCAGGCCCGGGGCCGCGCAGAACCATTGCCGAGATCGCCGCACAGCAGGGCCGCAGCGTCCAGGAAGTCGCCGCCGAGTTGCGCGCGGCCATCGCCGCCTATCGCGAGCAGGGGCAATGAGCGATTTCCTCTTTGGCCTGGTGGCACAATACGGCGCGCTGGTCGTGCTGGCCTCGACCTATCTGTCCTGTCTGGCCCTGCCTGTGCCGAGTTCTTTCGTGATGCTCGCCGCCGGGGCTTTTGTCGGGTCGGGCGATCTGGCCGCGGCGGAAGTGCTGGGCGCGGCGGCGCTGGGGGCGGTGGCCGGCGACCAGACCGGGTTCTGGGCCGGTCGCCTCGCCGGCCGGGCGATCGAGGCGCGCCTCGCAAGGGTGCGGGCGCGCGCCGCCGCACTCGATCGTGCCCGCGCCATGATGCGCCGCTGGGGCGGGGTCGGCGTGTTTTTTACGACCTGGGCGGTCAGCCCGCTGGGCCCCTATGTCAACCTGCTGGCAGGCGGCACGGCGATGCGCTGGCTGCGCTTCACGCTGTGGGATGCGGCGGGCGAGACGGTCTGGGTGACGATCTATGTCGGCCTAGGCTATGGTTTCGGCGGCCAGATCGCCACGATCGCCGATCTCGTGGGCAACTGGGTGGCATTCCTGTCGCTTCTGGTTGTCACGCTTCTGCTGGGGGCGTTGCTGCTGCACCGCGCCCGGAGACTGCCACCTACCTGACGATGTCGCCCGGCCATTGGCCCGTTCTTAACCCTCCGATGGAAAGGTGGCTTGCGCATCACCATCCGAGGGGAGCACCGGCATGGCGTTCAAGGACATTCCCGGGGGCGGCGCGCTGATCGGCGGGCTGGGCGGGCCGCGCGGCTATGGCGACGTCGTGCTGCCGCGCAACGACGACGGGTGGCAGCGGCTCGATCTTGGCGGCGTGTTCGCGGGGGGCATGCGCATGGGCGGCACGCTGTTCTCGCCCGATGCGTTCTACGTCAACACCAATGGCACCGTTTCCCTGGGCGCGCCGCTGGCGATGAATTCGCACGGCGACCTGCCGCAACCCGACAAGGCGGTGATCGCGCCCTTTTGGGCCGATGTCGACACGCGGCTCAGCGGCGAGGCGCCGGAAAGCGGGCGCATCTGGGCCGATCTCGATGCCGGCAACGGCGTGGTGACGATCACATGGAGCGATGTCGGCGCCTTCCGCCGCGATGCCGAGCGGACGAATGCCTTTCAACTCCAGCTCTTCGATCGTGGCGGGGGCGATTTCGACGCGGTTCTGCGGTACGATCGTGTGGAGTGGACGAAGGGCGCCCTGCTCGACAGTGCGCATGGCTGGGTCGGGGTGACAGCGGGGGAAGACACCCTTTATGAACATCCCGCCTCCGGCCTGCCCGACGCGCTGCTCGGCCTCGACACTCGGCCCGGCAACGCCGGCGAGGCGGGCCTGTGGGTGCTGCCGTTCCGTGACGGGGCGTTTGACGACGAGCTGATTTCCGGGCCCGGGCCGGGACAAGGCCGGGTTCTCGAAGGCGGGGCGGGGGACGACACCCTCACCGGCGGCGCCGGATACGACACGCTGATGGGCAGTGACGGGGCCGATTTCCTCGACGCGGGCGCGGGCGGCGGCGTGGCCGATTATGGCCGGGCGAATGGTGGCATCATTGTCTCGCTCGCCGATCCGTCGCGCAACGCTGGCTGGGCGGAGGGTGACACATATCTGGGCGTCGCGGATGTCGCCGGCACGGGCCATGCTGATACGCTGCGCGGCGACGGAAGCGACAATCGCCTCGGCGGCGGCGCGGGCGATGACACGCTCGAAGGCGGTGCAGGCAACGACAGGCTCGACGGCGGTGCGGGCGATGATCTGATCGTGGGCGGAACTCGCAGCGCGCCTGATGCGGCGCCCCTTTCCGCGCGCGAACTGGCGCCCGGCCCCGACGCGTTCGTCTTCGCGCAGCCGGCCGTGCAACCGCCCGCCCCCGTGGCCCCGCCGGCCGGGGCCGTCGCGGCGCCGGCGGGGGCTCCGATTGCCGATGTGCCGGACACTTTCGCGCCCCCGGAGGAAGAGGATTTCGCCGGCCTCGTCTGGGATGACGCGCTCGCCTGGGCGTGAATGCGCGCCGTCCGCTTGACAGCCCCGCGGGGACGGGCGATTGCCCCTGGGGGCGTTTCAACGGAGGCTGCGCATGCGCATCGCGATGATCGGAACGGGCTATGTCGGGCTCGTCTCGGGGGTCTGCCTGTCGGATTTCGGCCACGAGGTCACCTGCGTCGATCACGACGCGGGCAAGGTCACGCGGTTGCAGGCCGGGGAGGTGCCGATCTTCGAGCCCGGCCTCGACGCGGTGATGGCGCGCAATTCCGAGGCGGGCCGGCTGCATTTCTCCTCGGATCTGGCCGGCGCGGTGGATGGCGCGGACGCGGTGTTCATCGCCGTGGGCACGCCCACGCGCCGGGGCGACGGGCACGCCGATCTGAGCCATGTACACGCCGCCGCCGAGGAAGTGGCTGCCGCGCTGACCTCGCCGACGGTGGTGGTCGTCAAGTCCACGGTGCCGGTGGGCACCAACCGCGACGTGCAGGAGCGCATCCATGCCGCGCGGCCCGATCTGCGGGTGGAGATTGCCTCAAACCCCGAATTCCTGCGCGAGGGCGCGGCGATCGACGATTTCATGCGCCCCGACCGGGTGATCGTGGGCGCCGAGACCGAGCGCGCCCGCGCGGTGATGGGCGAGATCTATCGCCCGCTCTTCCTGCGCGACTTTCCGGTCGTCTATACCGATCTGGAATCGGCCGAGATCATCAAATACGCCGCCAACGCCTTTCTGGCGACCAAGATCAGCTTCATCGGCGAGATCGCCGCGCTGTGCGAGCGCGTGGGCGCCGATGTCAAGGACGTGGCCAAGGGCATGGGGCTCGACGGGCGCATCGGCAACAAGTTCCTTCATGCCGGGCCGGGATACGGGGGCTCGTGCTTTCCCAAGGACACTCGCGCGCTGGCCCGCATCGGGCAGGAACGCGGCGCGCCGCAGCGTATCACCGAGGCGGTCATCGAGGTCAATGAGGGGGTCAAGCGGCGCATGGTCGACAAGCTGCTCGATCTGTGCGGCGGCAGCTTCAACGGCCGGCGGGTCGCTGTGCTGGGCGTGACCTTCAAGCCCAACACTGACGACATGCGCGAGGCGCCGAGCCTGACCATCGTGCCGGCGATGATCGGCCGGGGCGCAGAGGTGCGCGTCTGCGACCCGCAGGGGTTTCGCGAGGGCGCCGCGTTGCTGCCCGGCGCGATCTGGCATGAAGACCCTTATGAGGCGGTCGAGGGCGCCGATCTTCTGGTCACGCTGACCGAGTGGAACGCCTTTCGCGCGCTCGATCTGGCGCGGCTGGCCGGCGCGATGCGCAGCGCCCGCCTGGCGGATCTGCGCAACATCTATGAGCGCGAAGCGGCGCTGGCCGCTGGCTTTGACGATTATGCCGGTGTTGGCCGCTGAGCGCGCCATGTTGTTTTTTTCGCACAGAAGGCATGCATCCCTGCGGAATTGTGCGCCAGTGGCGGGTCAATTAGCTCCCCGGTCAGCAGCAACCGAAGGAGAGCTTCATGTCCGTCAAACTGGCGATCGTCTTCTATTCCACCTATGGTGACAATCACCGTATGGCCGAAATGGCCGCCGAAGCCGCCCGTGCCGAGGGCGCCGAGGTCAGGCTGATGCGCGCGCCGGAGACCGCGCCGAAAGAGATCGTCGAGGGGCAGGATGCCTGGAAGGCCCAGCTCGACAAGATGTCCGACATCCCGGAGGCGACGCCGGCCGACATGGAATGGGCCGATGCCTACCTCTTCTCGTCGCCGACGCGCTTCGGCACCGTCGCCAGCCAGATGCGCGCCTTCATCGACACGCTGGGCGGGCAGTGGTTTTCCGGCAAACTCGCCGACAAGGCGGTCAGCGCGATGACGTCGGCACAGAATCCGCATGGCGGTCAGGAATCCACGCTTCTGGGCCTCTACACCACCTTCATGCACTGGGGCGCGGTCATCGTGGCGCCGGGCTACACCGACCAGTCGCTTTTCGAATCCGGTGGCAACCCCTATGGCTACAGCCACAGCGCCGGGACCGATTTCACCGACGCCCAGAAAAAGGCGATCGCGCATCAGGCGCGCAGGCTGGTTCGCCACGCCGCCGCCATTTCCGGGAAAGAGCGCCTCGCGGCCTGATCCGGGGCGCCCCGTCGCAAGGCGGTGCCCCCCCGAACCGCGCACCGCGCCACCTGTCTGGGGGCGCGGTGTCTTCATTCCCACCAGCGATCGACGGTCGCGATGTCGGCGTCGGACCAGCCCAGGTGATGGGCCAGCTCGTGGATGTAGACATGGGTGATCAGCTCGCCCAGGGCGACATCGCCGCGATGCGCCCATTCGTCCAGGATCGGGCGGCGGAACAGCCAGATCGTGTCCGGCCCCGTCGGCTGATCCATCACCGAGCGTTCGGTCAGCGGAATCCCGTCATACAGTCCGGTAAGCTCGAACGGGTCGTCGAGGTCGAGATCGGCGAGCATCGCGTCGGGCGCGAAGTCCTCGACCCGGACCGCGATCCCCTGCGCCGCCGCGCGGAAGCGGGCGGGCAGCGCCGCGATGGCCCGCTGGGCGAGGGCCTCGAAATCGGCCAGTCCGGGCGCCGCCAGCCCGGCCAAGATGTCGGTGTCATCGTCGCGCATCGGCCACCTCCCGTGCCCCGATATGGACAAAACCGCGCGCTTGTGAAAGAGCGTTGCCGCACAAGGAGATCGCGATGACCGTCACCCGCTTCGCCCCGTCGCCCACGGGCTATCTGCATGTCGGCAACCTGCGCACGGCGCTGTTCAACTATCTGATCGCGCACAAGGCCGGGGGCACCTTCATCCTGCGGCTCGACGACACCGATCCCGAACGCTCCAGGCCCGAATACGCCGACGCGATCCGCGAGGATCTCAGGTGGCTGGGGCTGGAATGGGGCCGCGAGGAGCGTCAGTCGCAGCGGCTGGACCGCTACGAGGCCGCCGCCGAGCGGATGCGCGCCTCGGGCCGTCTCTACGAGTGCTTCGACACGCCCGAGGAGCTGGAGCTGAAGCGGCGCAAGCAGCTCGCCATGGGGCGCCCGCCGGTCTATGACCGCTCGGCGCTGAAGCTTTCGGAGGCCGAGAAGGCCGAAATGCGCAAGGAGCGTCAGCCGCACTGGCGCTTCAAGCTGGATCACGAGCGGATCGAGTGGGAGGACGGAATCCTCGGCCCCATCTCGATCGACGCGGCCAGTGTGAGCGACCCGGTGCTGATCCGCGGGGACGGGCAGGTGCTCTACACGCTGGCCTCGGTGGTGGACGACACAGAAATGGGCGTTACCGACGTGGTGCGCGGCTCGGACCACGTCACCAACACCGCCACGCAGATCCAGATCATCCGCGCGCTGGGCGGCACGCCGCCGCGGTTCGCCCATCACAGCCTGCTGACCGGCCCGCAGGGCGAGGCGTTGTCCAAGCGGCTGGGCACGCTGGCGCTGCGCGATCTGCGCGCGCGCGGGGTGGCGCCGATGGCGCTCGTCTCGCTGATGGCGCGGCTCGGCTCGTCGAAACCGGTGGAGCTTGCCGCCTCGCTCGACGAGCTCGCCGAGAATTTCGAGTTGTCGGATTTCGGCGCCGCCCCGACCAAGTTCGACGAGCGCGACCTGTTCCCGCTGACGCGCGCCTGGCTGCAGTCGCTGTCCTTCGAGGAGGTGCGCGGGCGCATCCTGGCGCTGGGCGTGCCCGAGGCCGAAGCCGAACGTTTCTGGCGCGTCACGCGCGAGAACATCACCGTCCTCGATGATCTGGCGGACTGGTGGAAGCTGTGCCGCGAGGGGGCCGAGCCACTCATCGACGAGGCGGACCGCGACTTCGTTGCCGAGGCGATGACGCTGCTGCCCGAGCCGCCCTACGACGACAGCACCTGGAAGACCTGGACCGAGGCGGTCAAGGAGAAGACCGGCCGCAAGGGCAAGGCGCTGTTCATGCCGCTGCGCAAGGCGCTGACGGGGCAGGCGCAGGGGCCCGACATGGCCACTCTCATGCCGCTGCTGCAAAAGGTGCGCGCCAGGGACTGACCGCGCGGGCGCGTCCTAACCGCGGATGATGCGCACGCCCAGCGTGGCGAGCCATTCATCGACGAATCCCAGCTCGGTGGCGCTCAGCGGCTGCGCGCGGGGGTAACGGGGATCGGCCCGGTCGTCGCGGACAGGGGCGTCCCAGCCATGGGTCGTCTCGAAAAAGCGGATCGCGCCCGATTCCCCGAACTCGCGCAGATAGCCCTGCACGACTACGTCGAGATAGCTCAGCAGGATCGGATGGCGCACGGTGGGCCCCGCCGCGCGCGACTCGGGGACGGCATAGATTTGTGCGGCGACCGGCCGCGGCGCGGCGTGGCCCAGCCCGTGGCTCACCTGATGGCGGTCGTAGCCCCATTCGCGCCGGTCGAGCGCCGCCCAGTCGCCGCCGGGCACCGCGGCGATCAGCCCCTCGATTTCCGACTGCGGGTCGGGCACGGCGGTCAGAAAGGGCACCTCCTGCAGGTGGGTGTGCCGCCAGGCGCGCCGCCATCCGCGCACGCGGGCGTGATACGCCTCGCCGTAGTCATGGGTGCGGCGGTTCACGAGGCTGCCATAGCCAAAGAAGAACGGCTCAGTCATGGGCAAAATCTGCGCGATCGGTGCCGCGGCCGCAAGGGGCGCGCGCAAACCACCCCGCCCCTTGGCGGCGATTCGCGCGGCGGGGCGGCTTTCCGGCGGCCGCCGGCGCGTGGGCAACCGGCCGGAAAAGCGAGAACTTCCGCCACCGGGGTGCATTGTGCACATGGCGGGGCTTGAACCGATGGGGGGGCTGCGCTACCCCTTCTTGACACGGACACGGGAGAACCCGGCGGGCGCGGTGGCGTCTGGCCGGTGCCGAAGGAGCAACCGCCCCGGTAAACTCTCAGGCGCCAGGACCGGTCCGCAGGATACACTCTGGAGAGAGGCGCCGCAGCGCCCGCCGAAGGGATAACGATCTCAGGCGAAAGGACAGAGGGGGCATCGCGGCGGTGGCCAGAGGGGCCTCACGCGCCGGTGCCGGGGCCAACCGGCGGAAAGGGGAACGATTCGCATGGCCGACTCCGGCTCCGACCTTGCACGCACGGTTCTTTATGACCTGCACGCCGAACTGGGCGCGAAGATGGTACCCTTCGCGGGCTATGAGATGCCCGTTCAGTATTCGATGGGCGTGCTCAAGGAACATCTGCACACGCGCGCCCATGCCGGCCTGTTCGATGTCAGCCATATGGGGCAGGTGATCCTGCGCGGCGCGGGCGTTGCCGAGGCGCTGGAGGCGCTGGTGCCCGTCAGCGTCGCCGGGCTGAAGGAGGGCCGCCAGCGCTATGCGCTGTTCACCAACGAGGATGGCGGCATCCTTGACGATTTCATGGTCGCCAATCGCGGCGACCACCTGTTTCTTGTGGTCAACGCCGCGCGCAAGGCCCACGACATCGCCCATCTGCGCGGGAAGCTTCCCGACAGCGTCCTCGTCGAGCCGATCGAGGATCGCGCGCTGATCGCATTGCAGGGCCCCGCCGCCGAGGGCGCGCTGGCGCTGCTCATCCCCGAGGTGGGCGAGATGCGCTTCATGGATGTCGCCACCCACGCCTGGGAGGGCGAGGAGCTGTGGATTTCCCGCTCGGGCTACACCGGCGAGGACGGCTTCGAGATTTCGGTGCCCGCGCGCCGGGCCGAGGGGTTCGCCCGTGCCCTGCTGGCGATGGAGCCGGTCGCGCCCATCGGGCTTGGCGCGCGCGACTCGCTGCGGCTGGAGGCGGGGCTGTGCCTCTATGGCCACGACATCGACACCACGACGACGCCCGTCGAGGCGGGTCTCGGCTGGGCGATCCAGAAGGTCCGCCGCCGGGGCGGAGATCGCGCGGGCGGCTTTCCCGGCGCCGAGCGCGTTCTGCGCGAACTCGACGAAGGACCGGCGCGCCGCCGTGTGGGCCTGCGCCCCGAGGGCCGCGCACCCATGCGCGAAGGCGTGGAGCTGTTCGACACCGATGCCGGCGGCACTCCGGTCGGCCGGGTGACCTCGGGCGCCTTCGGGCCGTCGATCGGCGCGCCGGTGGCGATGGGCTATCTGCCCGCGGCATTGGCCGATGAGGGAACACGGGTTTTCGGCGAGATGCGCGGCAAGCGCCACGCCGCCACCGTCAGCGGGCTGCCGTTCCGGCCGGCCGCCTACAGGAAATAGACACTCGATCCAGCAAGAGGGGGACGACAGATGAAGTACACAGAAGAACACGAATGGCTGCGCGTGGAGGGTGATCTGGTTGTGGTGGGCATAACCGAACACGCCGCCGAGCAGCTCGGCGACGTGGTGTTCGTGGAACTGCCGGCGCGCGAGACGAAGGTCGCCAAGGATGACGAGATCGTGGTGATCGAGTCGGTCAAGGCGGCCTCCGACATCCTCGCGCCCGTCGAGGGCGAGATCGTCGAGATCAACGAGGCGCTGACCGACAATCCCGGCCTGGTCAACGAGGATCCGTTGGGCGAGGCTTGGATCTTTAAGATGAAGGTCGAGGACATGGATGCCATCGACGCCTTCATGGACGAGGACGAGTACAAGGACTTCATCGGCTGAAGGAGGCCAAGGTGCCTTACACCCCGACGAGCTACAATCCCTACGACTTCGCCAATCGCCGCCATATCGGGCCATCGCCGTCCGAGATGGAGGAGATGTTGCGCGTGATGGATGCCGACAGTCTGGAGGCGCTGATCGACGAGACGGTGCCGCGCTCGATCCGGCAGGATGCCACGCTGGGCTGGGCGCCGCTGTCCGAGCACGCGCTGATCGAGCGGATGCGCGGCGTCGCGGCGAAGAACCGGGTGATGACCCAGCTCATCGGGCAAGGCTTCTACGGCACGGTCACGCCGCCGGTGATCCAGCGCAACATCTTCGAGAACCCGGCCTGGTACACGGCCTACACGCCCTATCAGCCCGAGATCGCGCAGGGCCGGCTCGAGGCGCTGCTGAACTTCCAGACGATGGTGGCCGACCTGACGGGGCTGGAAATCGCCAACGCCTCATTGCTGGACGAGGCGACGGCCTGCGCCGAGGCGATGGTGATGGCCCAGCGTGCCGCCAAGTCGAAGGCCAATGCCTTTTTCGTGGACGAGAACTGCCACCCGCAGAACATCGCGGTGATGCAGACGCGCGCCGCGCCGCTGGGAATCGAGGTGATCGTCGGCGCGCCCGATGATCTGGAGCCGGGCAGCGTGTTCGGCGCGATCTTCCAGTACCCGGGCACCTATGGCGATCTGCGCGACTTCACCGAGCAATGCAGCGCGCTGCACGAGAACAAGGCCGTGGCCATCATGGCGACCGACCTGCTCGCGCTCACGCTGCTGAAGGAGCCGGGCGCGATGGGGGCCGACATCGCCGTGGGCTCGTCGCAGCGTTTCGGCGTGCCGATGGGCTATGGCGGCCCGCACGCGGCCTTCATCTCGTGCCGCGAGGGCTACAAGCGCTCGTTGCCCGGCCGGCTGGTGGGCGTTTCGGTGGACAGCCACGGCAACCAGGCCTACCGGCTGGCCCTTCAGACGCGCGAGCAGCATATCCGCCGCGAGAAGGCCACCTCCAACGTCTGCACCGCGCAGGCGCTGCTGGCGGTGATGGCGTCGTTCTACGCCGTCTTCCACGGCCCCGAGGGGCTGCGCGCCATCGCCGAGCGGGTGCATTTCCACACCAAGTCACTCGTCGAGGCGCTGCGCGAGGCGGGCGCGGTAGTCAGGCCCGAGGCCTTTTTCGACACTATCACGGTCGAGGTGGGCGTGGGGCAGGCCGGCATCCTGGCCGCGGCGCGCGCGGAGGGGATCAACCTGCGCAAGGTCGGGCGCGATCATGTGGGCATCTCGCTTGACGAGACGACCGATCGCCATGTCGTCACCCGGCTGCTAAAGGCGTTCGGCCTGCGCCGCGAGGGCGAGCGGCCGCGGGAGCCCGGCTTTCCCGAAGGGCTGCGGCGCCGCTCGGACTATCTCACGCATCCGGTCTTTCACATGAACCGGGCCGAGTCGGAGATGATGCGCTACATGCGCCGGCTGGCCGACCGCGACCTCGCGCTCGACCGGGCGATGATCCCGCTGGGCTCGTGCACCATGAAACTCAACGCCGCCGCTGAAATGATGCCGGTGAGCTGGCCGGAGTTCTCCTCGCTCCATCCGTTCGCGCCGGCCGATCAGGCCGAGGGCTATGGCGAGGTGATCGCGGATTTGTCCGAAAAGCTGTGCGATATCACCGGCTATGATGCCATGTCGATGCAGCCCAATTCGGGGGCCCAGGGCGAGTATGCCGGCCTCATGGCGATCCGTGGCTGGCACCGCGCGCGGGGTGAGAGCCACCGCGATGTCTGCCTGATCCCGATGTCGGCGCATGGCACCAACCCCGCCAGCGCCCACATGGCTGGCATGCAGGTCGTCGTGGTCAAGTCGGCCGAAAACGGCGATATCGACCTGGACGATTTCCGGGCCAAGGCCGAGGCTGCGGGCGACGAACTCGCCGCCTGCATGATCACCTATCCCTCGACCCACGGCGTCTTCGAGGAGACCGTGCGCGAGGTCTGCGACATCACCCACGCGCATGGCGGGCAGGTCTATCTGGACGGCGCCAATCTCAATGCCATGGTGGGGCTGTCCAAGCCCGGCGCGCTGGGCGCCGATGTCAGCCACCTCAACCTGCACAAGACCTTCGCCATTCCCCATGGCGGTGGCGGCCCGGGCATGGGGCCCATTGGCGTCAAGGCGCATCTGGAGCCGCACCTGCCCGGCCATCCCGAGACCGGCGGCGCCGAGGGTCCGGTCAGCGGGACGCCCTACGGTTCGGCCTCGATCCTGCTGATCTCGTGGGCGTACTGCCTGATGATGGGCGGCGAGGGGCTGACCCAGGCCACGCGCGTGGCGATCCTCAATGCCAACTACATCGCGCGGCGGCTCGAAGGGGCCTACGACGTGCTCTACAAGGGCCGGTCGGGGCGCGTGGCGCATGAGTGCATCCTCGATACCCGCCCCTTTGGCGACAGCGCCGGAGTGACCGTGGACGACATCGCCAAGCGGCTGATGGATACCGGATTTCATGCGCCGACGATGAGCTGGCCGGTGCCCGGAACGCTTATGGTCGAGCCCACCGAGAGCGAGACCAAGGCCGAGCTTGATCGGTTCTGCGACGCGATGCTTGCCATCCGCGCGGAGATCGCCTCCGTCGAGCGCGGCGAGATGGACGCGCAGAACAACCCCCTCAAGCACGCGCCGCACACGGTCGAGGATCTCGTCGCCAACTGGGATCGCCCCTACAGCCGCGAGCAGGGCTGCTTCCCGCCGGGGGCGTTTCGCGTCGACAAATACTGGCCGCCGGTGGGCCGCGTGGACAATGTTTACGGCGACCGGCATCTGGTCTGCACCTGCCCGCCGGTGGAGAGTTACGCCGAAGCCGCCGAGTAAGGCGTAGCCCCGCCCGCCGCGGCGGGCGGGATGAGCGGATCAAGGTGACTGCGAACGAAACGCACCTCCGGCCCGGCGGGCCGGAGGCGCCCGGCGCGGACGGGGCTACTGGGGCTCTTGTTCCTCTCCCTCGCCGTCTGTGTCCGTGACCGGCTCGACCAGCGCGCCGTTCTCCCACTCGCCCTCGCGGGTTTCGCCGGTGGCGTAGCGCAGCACGCCATAGCCGTGACGGCGCCCGTCCTGGAACGCGCCCTCATAGACGTCGCCATTGGCGTAGACGGCGCGGCCCTCGCCCTCGATGCGCCCCTCGACCCACTCGCCTTCATAGACGAAGCCGTCGGGCATCTCGATCCGGCCCTGTCCGTGGCGCTGCCCGTCGACGAACTGGCCCTCATAGACCGTCCCGTCGGGATAGGTCATGGTGCCTTCGCCCTCGATCTCGCCCTCGACCCACTCGCCCTCATAGCGGCGCCCGTCGGGATGGGTCATCACGCCCTGTCCGTGGCTGAGCGAGTCGCGAAAGCCGCCCTCGTAGACCAGCCCGTCGGCGCTGCGCAGGACACCTTCGCCCTCGATGCGGCCCTCGACCCATTCGCCCTCATAGGTGGTGCCGTCGGCATAGGTGATCGTGCCCTCGCCGTCGTGCTGGCCGTCGCGGAAGCTGCCCTCATAGACGGTGCCATCGGGGTATTCGGCGCGGCCGTTGCCCTCGATCCGGCCGGCGACCCACATGCCCTCATAGACATAGCCGTCGGCCCCGGTGAAGGTGCCCTGACCGTGGCGGCGGTCGTTCTGGAAGCTGCCCTCGAAGACACTGCCATCGGCGTATTCGACGCGGCCCTCGCCCTCGCGCTCGCCATTGACGAAATTGCCGATATAGACGTCGCCGTCGCCCTGCTCCAGCCGGCCCTCGCCGTGAATCTGGCCCTCGGACCATTGCCCCTCATAGACCATGCCGTCGGGGCGCTCGTAACGGCCCTCGCCGTGGCGCTGGTCGGCCATCATCCCGCCTTCATAGACCGAGCCGTCAGGATAGGTGATGGTGCCCTGGCCCTGGCGCATGCCCTCGACCCAGTCGCCCTCGTAGCGGTAGCCGCCCGGCCGCTCCATCACGCCCTGACCGTGGGGCTGATTGTCGGCGAACTCGCCGCGGTAGACCACGCCGCTGGCATAGCGGCGCACGCCCTCGCCCTGCATCCGGCCCTCGACCCACTGGCCTTCATAGGTGCCGCCATCGGCGAAGGTGATCTGACCCTGCCCGTGGGGGCGGCCCTCGACGAATTCCCCCTCATAGACCGAGCCATTGGGATAACGGGCGACGCCCTCGCCCTCGATCTCCCCGTCGACCCATTCGCCGGTGTATTCGAACCCGTTGGGAAGCCGGTAGGTGCCCTGGCCGTGCTGAAGGCCGTCACGGAACGTGCCCTCGTAGATGCCGCCATCATCGTATTGGCGGGTGACGACCTCGCCATCGCCGCCGTCCGCCTCGTCGCTCTGCTGCGCTGCGGCCATTCCCGCAGCGAGCGTCGCCGCCAGAATACCGGCCGCGATCGCGGCCCCCGACCTGCCCGTCATCCAGCCCATGACAGCCCCCCTTTGCCTGACCGCCGGCCGCGCGCACCGGCGCGCCGGACGCTTTGATCCCATCGAGGCGAAGCGTAGTTGAGCCCCCCGCGGCTGGCAAGGTTTCACATGGGGCGGCTTTTCCCCGCGCGTCAGTCTGCTATGAACGCCGCCGCACCAACGGGGATCCGACGCATGCGCACCTTTCGCCTGACGCTGGCACAGCTCAATCCGACCGTGGGCGCGCTCGGCGCCAATGTCGCGCTCGCCCGCGACGCCTGGAGCGAGGCGCGCGCGGCAGGCGCCGACATGCTCGCCCTTCCCGAGATGTTCGTCACCGGCTACCAGACCCAGGATCTGGTGATGAAACCCGCCTTTGCGCGCGACGCGATGGAGGCGGTGGCGCAACTCGCTGCCGACTGTGCCGACGGCCCCGCTATCGGGGTGGGCGGGCCGCTGCTCGATGACGGGCGGCTCTACAACGCCTGGTTCGTCCTTCAGGGCGGCGCGATCACCGCGCGGCTGTGCAAGCATGCCCTGCCCAACGAGGCGGTGTTCGACGAATGCCGCCTGTATTCGCCGGGGCCGATTTCGGGGCCCTACAGCGTGGGTGGCGTCCGTATCGGCACCCCGATCTGCGAGGATGCCTGGACCGAGGAGGTCGCCGAGGCGCAAGCGGAGTCGGGGGCGGAAATCCTTGTTGTGCCCAACGGCTCTCCCTATTCGCGCCATCGCTACGACACCCGGATGGGCCACATGGTCGCCCGCGTTGTGGAGACGGGGCTGCCGCTGGCATATCTCAATCTTGTCGGCGGGCAGGACGATCAGGTCTTCGATGGCGCGTCCTTCGTGCTCAACCCCGGCGGGGAACTCGCGCTCCAGTTGCCCCCCTTCGAGACGGGTCTGGCGCATGTCGATTTCACCGAGACGGCGGAGGGCTGGCGTGCGCAGACCGGCCCGCGTGCCCGGCTGCCCCACGAGTGGGAGCAGGATTACCGCGCCATGGTCGAGGCCACGCGCGACTACCTGCGCAAGTCGGGCTTCTCGCGGGTGCTGCTGGGGCTGTCGGGCGGCGTCGATTCGGCGCTGGTGGCCACCATCGCCGCCGACGCGCTGGGCCCCGAGAATGTCCGCTGTGTCTTGCTGCCCTCGGAATACACCAGCCAGGCCTCGCTCGATCATGCCGCCGCGGTGGCGTCCCGGCTGGGCGCGCCGCTCGACGAGATTCACATCGATGCCGCCCGTGCGGGGGTGACTGCGGCGCTCGCCCCCCTCTTTGCCGGGCGCGATCCCGACGTGACCGAGGAAAACATCCAGTCGCGCCTGCGCGGGCTGATGCTGATGGCGCTGTCCAACAAGTTCGGCGAGATGCTGCTGACCACCGGCAACAAGTCCGAGGTCGCGGTGGGCTATGCCACGATCTATGGCGACATGGCCGGCGGCTACAATCCGATCAAGGATCTCTACAAGACCCGCGTCTTCGAGACATGCCGCTGGCGCAACGCCAATCACCGCCCTTGGATGCACGGGCCGGCCGGCGAGGTGATTCCGGCCGATATCATCGACAAGCCGCCCTCGGCCGAGCTCGGCCACGGCCAGCGCGACGAGGACAGCCTGCCGGCCTATCCGGAACTCGACGCGATCCTCGAAGGGCTGGTGGACCGCGACGCGTCCATTGGCGATCTGGTCGCCGAGGGGCATGCGCGCGCCACAGTCGAGAAGGTCGAGGGGCTGCTCTACGCCGCGGAATGGAAACGATTCCAGTCCGCGCCGGGGGCGCGGCTCACCCGGCGGGCCTTCTGGCTCGACCGGCGCTATCCCATCGTCAATCGCTGGCGCGACCGCGGCTGAGGGCCCGGCCCGCCTGCGCGAGCGGCCTCAGTAGGCGAGAAGCTCGTCATAGGGATATTCCACGATCGCGCGGTAGGCCGGCCGGTCGGCCAGCCGCGCATGCCAGCGCGCCACGCCATCGGGAATGTCACCGAGATAGCCCATGTCGCCGAGCCGGTACATCAGCGTCCCGGCGGCGATATCTGCCATCCCGAAATCGTCGCCCGTCAGCCAGTCATGGCTGCCCAGCCGCGTCTCCATCACCGCGAAGGCACCGGCGAGCGCGCCGCGAAGCTCCTTGAGCCGGCCGGTGTCGCGCGCCTCTTCCGGGTAGCGGAAGATCTGCCAGAAGATGCCCGTGCTTGACGGCTGAAAGGTCGTCGCGGTGAAGTCCAGCCACTGGTCGGCCAGGGCGCGGGCGTATTCGCCCTCGGGCATCAGTCGGCCCGTCCGCCGGGCGAGAAACCGCAGGATCGCGTGCGATTCCCACAATGTGAAGTCGCCCTCCTGCAGCACCGGCACCCGCCGGTTGGGATTCAGCTCGAAAAACTCCGGCGTGTCAGTCTTGCCGTAGGGGCCGGCGCAGTCGATGCGCTCATAGGGTAGATCGAGCTCGGTCAGGGCCCAGGTTACCTTCTGGACGTTGGTCGAACTCGCCCGGCCCCAGATCGTGAAAGTCATCGCCTCCTCCGTGCTGCGCATTGTCTTGTCACTGCGCTATACCCCGGCGGCGTGCGGCGCAATGATCCGCAGCCCCGGTCAGCCCGGCGCCGCGCTGCCGAAGCGGCCCTGCGAATACAGCAGGGGCCGCCCCGGCCCGCGCGTGCAGGAGATGACGCGGCCCACCATGATCTCGTGATCGCCGCCGGGGTAACGCGCCCAGAAGACGCAGGAAAACCGCGCCACCGCCCCGTCGAGAAGCGGCAGCCCCAACGGGCCGGCCTGCCACGCCACGCGGTCGAAGCGCCGCTCCTGCCGGCTGGCGAAGAGCCGGCAGATGTCTTGCTGATCGTCGGCGAGCAGATTGACGGCAAACCCGGCCGCACGGTGGAACACCGGATAGCTGAAGGCGTCGAGGCCGAGGCTCCACAGCACCAGCGGCGGGTCGAGCGAAACGGAGTTGAACGAGTTGACGGTCACCCCGTAAGGCGTGCCGTCGGTATCGCGCGTGGTCACCACCGCGACGCCGGTGGCGAAATTGGCCATCACTGCGCGCAACTCGTCGGGCGCCGCGCCTGTGGGGGCGGCGGACTCGGTCTGATCGCGTCGGGTCTGGGAGCCGTCTTGCACGGGCGGGTCTGTCCTTTTCGGATCGCGGAGGCGGGCGCGAGGCCCGGACTGTGAGGACATAATGCCCTGGCGGCCGCCGTCCAGCGCCGCCGGCCCGGTCAGGCCGGCAGCGCCGCCTTCTCGCGCACGAAGCCTTCGATCGCCGCTGCGGACCGCGCGCCCGACAGCCGCGCGATCTCGCGGCCCTTGTGGAACAGGATCAGCGCGGGAATCCCGCGGATATTGTAGCGGATCGCGGCGTCGGGGTGGCTCTGGGTGTCGATCTTGGCCAGCCGGGCCTTGCCCTTGAGCGCCTGCGCGGCCTTGGAAAACTCCGGCGCCATCGCCCGGCAGGGGCCGCACCACGGCGCCCAGAAATCGACCAGCAGCGGCATCTCGTCGGTGCGCGCGGCCTTTTCGAGCGTCTTCAGGTCCAGCTCCGCGACCCCGCCCGCAGCCAGCGGCGCGCCGCAGGTGCCGCATTTCGGATTGGCCGTCAGCCGCGTGGCGGGCAGGCGGTTGGGCTGGCCGCAGGTCGCGCAGACAAGTTTCACGGCATTGGACATCGCAGGCGCTCCATCGAATTCAGCAGGAAGAATATATTGGATCGCCCCCCGCGCGATGCAAGCCCGTCAGCGCGCCGCCTGCCGGCCCCGCCACAGCGTGAACAGCCCCGCGCCCACCACCACCGCCGTGCCCAGCGCCACGTTGGGCCGCAGGCTCTCGCCAAAGACGGTGATGCCCAGCGCGGCGGTGAAGACGAGTTGCAGATAGGCGAAGGGCTGCACCGCGCCGGCTTCGGCGACGTCGTAGGTCTTGATCAGCAGCCAGTGCCCCAGCGCGGCGGTCACGCACAGCGTGGCCATCCAGCCCCAGTCGCCGCCCGTCATCGGCTGCCACGTCCAGACCCCGGCCGCGGTCAATGCCACCGCGCCGGTCGTGCCCGTCCAGAAAAAGCTCACCGCGGCGCTGTCGCGCCGCGCGGCATAGCGGGTCAGCAGCGCGTAAAGCGCGAACATCGACGCCGCGAGCAGCGGCACGAAGGCGGCGGGCTGAAACACGCGCAGCCCCGGCTGCAGGATGATCAGCACCCCGGCAAAGCCGATCGCGATCGCGCCCCAGCGCCGCCAGCCCACGGCCTCGCCCAGAACCGGCCCCGACAGCGCCGCGACCAGCAGCGGATAGGTGGCAAAGACCGCATGCGTCTCGACCAGACCCAGCAGAACGAAGGCCAGCACCATCACGCAGACCTCGCCGGCCAGCAGCAGCCCGCGAAGGATCTGCACCGCCGGCTGGCGCGTGGCGGCCGCGCGCCGCAGCCCGCCAGCCTGCCGCGCCGCCAGCATCATCACGAAGGCGGCGAAAAACCAGTAGCGGATCATCACCACCATCAGCACGTTGTACTCGCCCGCCAGATGGCGCGAGATCCCGTCCTGCAGCGCGAAGACCAGCGTCGTCGCCACCATCAGCGCGATGCCCAGCCGGGTGTTCTGCTTGGCGGTCATACCAGCCGCCCGGCGCTCATGTGGCGCTTGCCGGCAAAGCCGGGCAGGCGGCTGACATTGAAGCCCGCTCCGGCCAGCGCCCGGCGCACCGCTCCGGCGGCGGTATAGGTGGCAAAGCTGCCGCCCGGCGCGGTGTGGTCGGCGACCTCGGCCATCAGCGCGGGCTCCCACAGCTCGGGGTTGCGCGCCGGGGCGAAGCCGTCGAGGAACCACGCATCGGCGCGCCCCCGCCATTGCGGCAGGGTCACGCGCGCATCCCCGGCGACGATCTCCAGCCGCAGCCCCGGCAGCGCGACCGGCCCCGCCCCGCCGCTCCACCCCGCGCGGAAGAGCGCGGCGAGTTCGGCGATCTCGGGAAAGGGGGCCAGCGCCCGCTCGATCTGCTCGGCGGTCAGCGGCCACGCCTCGAAGCCGGTATAGTGCAGATCGCCCCTCATCCCCGCGGCGCGCCAGGCCGCCCAGGTGGCCAGCATGTTCAACCCGGTGCCGAAGCCGAGCTCGGCGATGTGAAAACCGGCGTGGAAACGCTCGGGCAGCCCGTTGCCGGCAAGGAAGACATGCCGCGCCTCGGCCAGCCCGCCCTTGCGCGAGAAATACGGATCATCGAAACGGCGCGCCACGGGCACGCCCTCTTCCGTCCAGTCGATCCCGTCATTGTCGCCCGTCTGGTCCATGCCCGGCCGATCCAATAGGTTGCGCGGCGCGGAGAATGATCAGCGGCGCGGAGAATGGCAATGGCCGAAGTCACGGTAATGGGCGGCGGCATTTTCGGGCTCTCGGTGGCCTGGGCCTGCCTGCGGCGCGGGGCGCGCGTGCGCCTGATCGAGGCGCGGCGCATCGGCGCCGGGGCGAGCGGCGGCGTCGTCGGCGCGCTGGCCCCGCATGTGCCCGAGAACTGGAACCCGAAAAAGGCGTTTCAGCTCGAAAGTCTTCTAATGGCGTCGGGCTGGTGGGCCGATGTCGCTCGCGCCGGCGGCGGCGCGCCGGGGTATGGGCGGCTCGGCAGGTTGCAGCCGCTGGCCGACGCGGCCGCAGTGACGCGCGCCCGTGCACGGGCGGATACCGCGGCCGAGCTGTGGCAGGGGCGCGCGCGGTGGGAGGTCGTGGCCCTCTCGCAGGCGCCGGCGGGGCTCGGCGTGGAAAGCCCCACGGGGCTGGTGGTTCACGACACGCTCAGCGCCCGGCTTCACCCCGCGCGCGCCTGCGCGGCGCTGGCCGCCGCGCTGCAGGCCGGCGGCGCCGAGATCGTGGCGGGGCGGATCGCGCCCCCCTCGGGGGCGGCGCCGGTGGTCTGGGCGACGGGGCATGAGGGGCTTGCGGCGCTGATGGACACATCCGGCCGCCCGGCCGGGACCGGGGTGAAGGGGCAGGCGCTGCTGGTGGAGCACGCCGCGCCCGGCGCGCCCCAGATTTTCGCCGACGGGCTGCACATCGTGCCCCACGCCGACGGCACCACGGCGATCGGATCGACGAGCGAGCGCGTTTTCGACGACGGCGCGGCGACCGATGCCCGGCTTGACACGCTCCACGCCCGCGCGGCGGCGGTCTGCCCGGATTTGGCGGATGCGCCGGTGCTGGCGCGCTGGGCCGGCGTGCGGCCGCGCGCCCGCTCGCGCGCGCCCCTGCTGGGGCCGTGGCCCGGCCGGCCGGGGCATTTCGTCGCCAATGGCGGCTTCAAGATCGGCTTTGGCGTGGCGCCGGGGGTGGCCGAGGTCATGGCCGATCTCGTGCTGGAGGGCCGCGACGTCATCCCGGAGGGGTTTCGCGTCGCCGACTGCCTCTAGCCGCCGGGGGCGACCGTCACGGTGATCGCGAAGCGCTCCTCCACCGGGCCGCTCCCGCGGGCGTAGTCGAGCTGCAGCGCGGTGGTGCCCTCGGCGCGTGGCCTGAAGGTAAAGGTCGTGTGCCCGCCGCGCCCGAGCACCCCTTCGGGATTGGGCAATGGCTCGTAGCTGCGCCCCGACAGGGCGAGCACCGCCTCTTCGAGCGCTGCAACCGACCAGGACAAGCCGGTGGTCGGGTTCGCGGGCAGCCGGATGCGCAGGTTCTGGCCGGGGGTGAGGGCAATATTGCGGCCCGAGTCGTCGGGGCCGAGCGTCACCGGGCCCGCGGCGCCATCATCGTCTGCGCCCGCGCCGTCGCCGCCCGTCACGAGCCGGTGTGTCACGCCTGTCTCCACCATCTCCATGCGCACCGGCGACATGCGCGCATGGGCCGGGCCGCCGCGCAGGTCGATCGCACGCGCTTCGGTGTCGGTGGCGTGCCGGCGCGCCTGCGTTGGCTGCAGCCGTATCGGCGCCCCGGCGTCCAGCTCGGGCAAAGTCCCGTCTTCGTCGAGGCGGACCAGCCAGCCGTGGCTGCGCCTGTCGTCGAAGGCGTCGCTCACGCCGGAGATCACCCAGCCGCCGCCGGCGGGCGCGATGGCGCCGCCAAAGTCGCGCCCCGGCCCGCCGAGGCGGCGCTGCCAGCGGATGCGCCCGGCGGAATCGAGGCGCATGTACCAGGCCTCCCAGTCCCACTCCCGAGCGCTTTCGGCCTGATCGGCGATGAAGGAGGTGGTGCTCGCGCTCACGAGAAAGCCGTCGCTGAGCGTGTGCAGGTCGGGCCGGGTGTCGAGCCGCGCGCCCCCGTAGGCGTATTGCCAGCGCACCGCGCCGCCGGCGTCGAGCCGCAGAATCCAGACATCGCCCTCGGCCGCGCCCCCGCGCCCGAAGGATCGCGTGGAGCCGGCAACGACATAGCCGCCATCGGCCAGCGGGTGGACCCGCCAGCCCGCATCGACACCCTGCGCTGCGGGGCCGAGCGGACCGCCATAGGCCCGCTGCCAGAGTACCCTCCCCTCGCCGTCGAGTCGCAGCAACCACAGATCGCCGCCGGTGGCGGCCGCATCGCGTCCCGAAGTCATACCGGCGGCGATGAAGCCACCTCCGGCCATGCGGGCGATCGCCATGCCCCCGTCGATCTGCGGCCCGCCATGGCTGCGCTGCCACAGCAGGTCGCCATCGGCGGCGAGCCGCAGCAGCCACAAATCCATGTCGGGAACCTCCGTGGCACCGGGCGCGAGGGTGGCATGGGTGGTGCCCACGGCCAGCGCGCCGCCATCGGGCAGCGCGGCGACGTCGCGGAGTGCATAGTGCCGCCCGGCGGGATCGCCCCGGGTGGTCATGTCGTCGAAGCGTCGCGCCCAGCGCAGGTCACCCTGCGGGTCCAGCCGCATGGCCCAGCCGCGGCTCACACCGATGCGGCTGAGGATCGCCTCGCCCGGCGGGTCCTGCGCATCGCCGACCAGCACATGCCCGCCATCGCTCGCCTGCCGCACGGCGCGCACCGTGACCCCGAGCGCGCCCAGCGAGTCGGCGGCGTAGCCCTGCTGTCCGGTGATGGCGCCCCGCGTACCGAGCGTCATGCGGATGACAAAGCGCCGCGGCCCGTCGCCAGACGCCGCGTCGCCGCCGGTGGCGAAAGCGACATGCCCGCCACTCTCTCGTGCGAAGACCGGCCCGATCGCCGCGCCCGACCCGGTTTCGTAGAGCGCGAGCCAGCCCGCGCAGGCGGGAGCCGCCCCGGCCATGAAGACAAGCGCGGCGAATGCCGCGCGCCATCTGCTCCACCATCGGGTCATGCCAGCTCCCTCGGTTGCGTGCGTCCTGCGTGAGCCTTGCGGGACAAGAGCGGCAGCGCAATGACGTGGATCAAGCCGCGCCTCGCCGCCCATCTCGGCCTGTCACGCGCCGCAGGGATGGCAGCGGCGCGCACGCTTGACAGGTTGCACAGGGCCTCCTAATGGAGCCGAAGCGGCAGAAGGGCGATGGCGTCGCCCCGGCCCGTGCCGTCCCGCCGCTACCAACTCGCACCAGACGTCCTGAACGCCCGGACCGTGCCCGCCGCGCCGCGCGTGCCGGCGGGAAACCGTTTAGGAGGTAGCCGGATGGCAAAGACCCGCACGGGCATTGCGCGCGCCCCCCTGTCCGAACAGCGCGGCGGCATGATCGCGATGGTGCTGGCCATGGGGCTTCTGCCGGTGGGCGACACGGTCGCCAAGCTGCTCACCCAGGTGGCGAGCCCGGCGGAGATCGCGATGTGGCGTATCCTTGCCCAGGCGCTGGTGCTCGCGCCGCTCGCGGCGATCTGGCGCGGGCGGCTCCACGGGCCGATGTTCTCGCCTGTCGTTGCGGTATCCGGGCTGATGGTGGTCACCGTGCTGACCTGCCTGATCACGGCCTTTCAGGTCATGCCCATCGCCACCGCCATCGCCATCTTCTTTGTCGAGCCGTTGCTGCTGACCCTGCTGGCGGGGCCGCTGCTGGGCGAGGTGGCCGGGCCGCGCCGCTATGTTGCGGTGGGGGTGGGGTTGATCGGGGCGATGATCGTCCTGCGGCCCAGCTTCGCCGCCTTCGGACCCGCCGCGGTCCTGCCGCTGGTGGCGGCGCTGGCCTATGCGCTCAACATGATCGTCATGCGCAAGGCCACGCGGACCCGCGCGGTGCTCACCATCCAGCTCGGCGCGACGCTCTATGGCGCCGCGATCCTTGTGGTCGCGCTTGTCGTGGCACAGGCGGCGGGCATCGCGGCGATCCGCATGCCAGCCGCCCCCGGCATCGCCTGGGCCGGGGTGGCCGCGGCAGGGCTGCTCGCGGCGGTGACCTTCCTGCTCATCGCCGAGGCGTTTCGCCGCGGCGAGGCCAGCGTGCTCGCCCCCTTCCAGTATCTCGAGATCGTGGGGGCGACGATCATGGGCTATCTGGTGTTCGGCGACTTTCCCGACGCGCTGACCTGGCTGGGCACGGCGATCATTCTGGCCTCGGGCGCTTATGTGTTTCACCGTGAACAGCGCGCCGGACGCCGCCCGCCGCGCCGCCGTCGCGCAGCCCGATGATGCAGGGCGGCGTCTTGCGGCGGGGCGCGGAGTATGCTGCTGTCGGCCGCGACCTGTCTCGGGAGCCAGCCCATGCCGCCTGACACCGATCTGCGCGCCCATGAGCGCGCCCTCGATCTGCCCGCCCCCTGCGACGCCGCGCTGCGTTTCATCGGGCGCATCCGCACGCCGTTCGAGCGGCGCGAGGACTGCCCGCGGCAGGGCCGTCCGGACGGCCCCGAATGCCGCATCGTGCTCGACGAGCCGTGGGTGCCCGCGCTGCGCGGGCTCGAAGCCTTCGCCCGTATCGAGGTGCTCTACTGGCTGCACGAAAGCCGGCGTGACCTTGTGCTTCAGAACCCGCGGCGCGACGGGCGGGTGGTTGGCACATTAGCGCTGCGCTCGCCGGTCAGGCCCAACCCGATCGGCACCGCGCTGGTCGTGCTGGAGCGGATCGAGGGGGCGACACTGGTCGTGCGCGGGCTCGATTGCCTTGACGGGACGCCTTTGCTCGACATCAAGCCCGAACACTGCCCCTTCGGCCCCGGTGCCGCGCCTGCCGCGCCGGAGTAGGCCCTTCAGCCTGCCGCGTCGAGCAGCCGCGAGACGAGGCCCGCATAACCGCCGCCGAACAGGCGCAGATGCACCAGCGCCGGCCAGAGTTGATAGAGCGGGAGGCGATCCTCCCGCCCCGGCTCGGCCGGGCCGTAGCCGGCCCGAAAGGCCGGGTCGGGGCTGCCGAAAAGCTCCAGCATTGCCAGATCGACCTCGGCATGTCCGTAGTAGCAGGCCGGATCGATAAGCCCCGTGACCCGCCCGCCCGCGGCCACGACATTGCCCGCCCAGAGATCGCCGTGCAGAAGGGCCGGCGCGGGGCAAGCGGGCAGCCGGTTGGCCAGCCGGGCACAGAGCCGGTCGATGCGCCGGCCCAGTTCGACCGGCACCTCGTCGATGCCTGCGCGCAGGCGCCGTTCGGCCCAGAAGGTTGGCCAGTCCTCGGTCGGCGCGTTGGGGATCGCCACCCGGCCGAAGGCATGATCGCCCGCCCATCCGTAGCACTCGCCGCGTGCGGCGTGCAGCCGTGCCACGGCGCGGCCCAGATCCTGCCATGCACCGCGCGGCTCCTCGTCACGGCCAAGGTCGGACATCACCACAAGCCCCTCGGCCGTGGCGAGCACCTCGGGCGCAGGCGCCCCGGCGGCAGCGATGGCGCGCAGCATCTCGCCCTCGGCCGCCGCCGACGGCGCCGCCTTGGCGACGACTGCCCGCCCCGAGGCCAGCCGGACCCGCGCCACCGTTGAGAGGTCGCCGCCATGCAGGGGCTGGACGGACTCGACCGCGTCGCCCAGCAGGGCCGCCGCGCGCCTGGCCGCCTCAAGGGTCATCGGGCGCGCGTCAGGAGTTGCAGCAGCCCCTCGGCGCCCGCCGTCACATCGGCCCAGGTCGTCTCGAAGCCGTCCGCGCCGCCGAAATAGGGGTCGGCGACTTGCTCGCCCGCGCGGCCCGCGACATGGTCCAGCAGCAGGCTCAACTCGGCCACGCCATCTGCGGGCCGCAGGCGTTCCAGCACGCGAAGGTTGTCGCGGTCGAGTGCGACGACGTGGTCGAAACGGCGGAAGTCCTCGGGGCTCACCTGCCGCCCGCGATAACCACCGATGTCGAGCCCCTTCGCCCGCGCGACGGCCTGCGCGCGCGGGTCGGGCGGCTCGCCGACATGCCAGTCACCGGTGCCCGCCGAGTCGGCGCTTACCGCCAGGCCCGCCCGCTCGGCAGCGTGGCGCAGCGCCGCCTCGGCCAACGGGGAACGGCATATGTTGCCAAGGCAGACGAAAAGAACCGAGGGCGGGTTTGGCATTGTGCGCTCGCTGTCATGGACGGGTCGACGCCAGTGAACCGCACCCGGCCGCGGATTCCAACAGGCGCCGGCACATTCCGGTCAGTCTGCAGCCACAGGCGATGGTCATGCGGAAAAACTGGTCGGAGTGGCGTGATTCGAACACGCGGCCCCTGCCTCCCGAAGACAGTGCTCTACCAGGCTGAGCTACACTCCGACCGTGGCGCGCGGATAGCGTGTTGCGCCCGGATTTGCAAGGGTTCAATCGCGCGGCCCCAAGGTCCGCCGGTGCTTGCCGCGATGGCGCGTATCGGCCAAAGGGGAGGGTATGTTTACCTCGGTCGTCACCCTGCTCGGCGGTATCGGTCTGTTCCTCTACGGGATGCAGACGATGACCGGCGCGCTGAAGGGGCTCGGCGGGCGGCGCGCGCGCGATTTCCTCGCCGCCTTCACCCGCTCGCCCACGACGGGGGTGATAACCGGCGCGGCGACGACGGCGGTGATCCAGTCCTCCTCGGCCACCACGCTTATGGCGATCGGCTTTGTCGGGGCGGGGCTGCTGAGCTTTCCGCATGCGGTGGGCATCATCTTCGGCGCCAATATCGGCACCACCTTCACCGGCTGGCTGGTGATCCTGCTGGGCATCAAGCTCGAGATCGGGATTCTCGCGATGCCGCTGCTTTTCGTCGCCGCGCTGGTGATGATCCTCACCGACGGGCGCTGGGCGCGCATCGGTGCGGCCGCGGCGGGGTTTAGCCTCTTGTTCCTGGGCATCGACCTGATGCAGGAGGCGATGGCAGGCTGGCAGGGCGCGCTGACGCCGCAGGATTTCCCCTCTGACACCCTGTCGGGGCGTCTGCGGCTGCTTCTGCTGGGGGTGGCCGTGACGATCGTGACGCAATCCTCCAGTGCGGGCGTGGCTATGGCGCTGGTGCTGATCGGGGCCGAGGCGATCACCTTCACCCAGGCGGCGGCGATGGTGATCGGCATGGATATCGGGACGACCTTCAAGGCGCTTCTGGCCTCGTTCTTCGGCAGCCGGGCGATGCGGCAGACGGGGCTTGCGCATGTCGTCTACAATCTCATCACCGGAAGCTTGGCCTTCGTATCTCTGGGGGTTCTGGGGCCATTCGTGCTCACGCATGTGGCCGGCGGCGATGCGCAGATCGGGCTCGTGGCCTTTCACTCGATCTTCAACATCATCGGCGCGGCGGTGATGGTGCCGTTCGCGGGCCGCTTCGCCGCGCTGATCGAGTGGCTGCTGCCGCGCGAGGAGGACAGCCTGAGCGCGCCGCTCGACCCCGGCTTGCTGGGCGACGACGAAACCGCGCTCGCCGCCGCCCGCGCCGCGGCGGATCGGATGGCGCATGCGCAGTTCACCGCGATCGCCGATGCGCTGCGGCCCGGCGGTGTTCCGCAGCGGCTGTCGGCCGCGCAGGAACGTGTGGCCCCCGCGCTGACCCAGCTTGAGGACTATCTCGCCCGCATCTCGGTCCCCCCCGACAGGACCGAGGCGGTGGCGCGGCACGCCGCGCTGCTGCACCAGGCCGATCACATGCGCCGGCTCAATCACAGGATGACGCAGCATGTGCGCGTGGGGGCGCTACTCGAGGATTCGGCGCTCGCGCGCCCGGCGCGCGCGCTGGCGGCCCTTCTGCGGCGCGAGGCTCAGGGGCGGTCGCGCCCGGCGGCGCGCAACCGGCGTCTGCTGGCGCTTTTGGAGCGGCGCATGGAGCGGCTGCGGGACGAGCGGCTGCGCGACGGTCCGGCGCAGATGGAGGATATCGACCAGATCTTCGCGCGCACCGACGGGATGCGCTGGCTGATCCGCACCGCGCAGCACGCGCTGCGGATTCTGCATTACAGCGGCGCGGGGCGGCAGGCCGAGGGCGAGACGGAGGCAACGGAGAGCGCCGCCGCCCGCCACTGACCGGTCAGATTCCGGCGTCGAGCGCGGCGGTGATGGCGTCGCCCATCTCGGCGGTGCTGACGGGGGCGAGATCCTGCTGGCCCATCAGGTCGGGGGTGCGCAGCCCGTCGGCGAGCACCTTTTCCACGGCCGCCTCCAGCCGGTCGGCCTCGGCGCCCCGGTCGAAGGAATAGCGCAGCGCCATCGCGAAGCTCATGATGCAGGCGATGGGATTGGCCTTGCCCTGCCCGGCGATGTCGGGCGCGCTGCCGTGCACCGGCTCGTACAGCGCCTTCGGCCGCCCGTTGGCCATCGGTGCGCCGAGGCTGGCCGAGGGCAGCATCCCGAGGCTGCCCGTCAGCATTGCGGCCACGTCCGACAGCAGGTCGCCGAACAGGTTGTCGGTGACGATCACGTCGAACTGCTTGGGCCAGCGGACCAGCTGCATCGCGCCCGCATCCGCATACATGTGCGACAGCTCGACATCGGGGTACTCGTTGTCGCGCACCCACTGGACCTCTTCGCGCCACAGCACGCCGGACTCCATGACGTTGGCCTTCTCCATCGAGCAGACCCTGCCCGCACGCTTGCGCGCCAAATCGAAGGCCGAGCGGGCGACGCGGCGGATCTCGGAGGTCGTGTAGCGCTGGGTGTTGATGCCGACGCGGCCGCCCTCGTTGTCGTCCTGGATGCCGCGGGGCTCGCCGAAATAGACGCCGCTGGTCAGCTCGCGCACGATCATGATGTCGAGGCCCGCGATCACGTCGTGCTTGAGGCTGGAGAAGTCGGCCAGCGCGTCGAAGCAGACCGCCGGGCGCAGATTGGCGAAGAGATCCATCTCCTTGCGCAGGCGCAGCAGGCCGCGTTCGGGCTTCACCGCGAAATCCAGCTCGTCGTATTTCGGGCCGCCCACCGCGCCCAGCAGCACCGCGTCCACCGACTGCGCGCGGGCCATCGTCTCGTCGGCCAGGGGGGTGCCGTGCGCGTCATAGGCAGCGCCGCCGACCAGATCCTCGCTCACGTCGAAGGCCATCCCACGATTTGCCCCGAACCAGTCGATCACCTTGCGCACCTCGGTCATGACCTCGGGGCCGATGCCGTCGCCGGGCAGGATCAGGATCGAAGGGTTGGTCATGGGCTGTCCTCGCTGTGAATGCAGGCATGCGCCTAGCGCGCGGGGGCAGGGCGGTCAAGCGGGCCGCCGTTCCAGCGCGGGCCGGAGCCCGTCGGCAAGCGCGTCCCACAGGCGTGCGATGCGCGGCACCCGGCGAAGGCGCTCATGCGCCGAAAGCCACACCGGCAGCGCGGGCAGGGTCACGCCGGGCAGCGTGATCTCCTCCAGCGCGGGGTCGGCTGCGCCGATGGCGCGCGGGCCGACGCCAATACCGCACCCCGCGCGGACAAGCTGCCAATGCGCGGCCTGGTCGTCGCAGCGGGTGGCGAACCACTCGCGCTGGGCGGGCCAGCCCAGCGCCCGCATGCCCCGGATCAGACGGTCGTCGCGATCGAAACCCACCAGATCGTGCTCGAAGACCTCCTCGGGCGTTGCCGGTCGGCCGCGCCGGTCCAGATAGGTGCGCGCCGCGTAGAGCCCCAGCGGCAGCTCGCCCAGATGGCGCGCGACGATGTCGAGCTGATCGGGCCGGAACATGCGCAGCGCGATGTCGGCCTGCCGGAAAAGCAGGTTCTCGGCCCGGTCCGATGGAACCAGTTCGACGGCGATGTCGGGCGCTTCGGCGCGCAGCCGTGCAAGGATGGGCGCCAGCAGGTGGTGCGAGACGATGACGCTTGCCGTCAGTCGCACGGTGCCCGCCAGGCCTGCGTCGCGCCCCGCCGCGGCAAGGCCCAGTTGCCGGGCCGCCTCGGCCATGGCGCGAGCGGGCTCCAGAAGCGCGGCGCCCGCCTCGGTCAGGCGCAGGCCGCGGGGGACACGCTCGAACAGCGCCACGCCTGTGCTGTCCTCCAGCGTGCGAACCTGCCGCCCCACGGTGGGCTGGCTGGCGCCCAGACGACGCGCCGCGGCCGACAGAGAGCCCTCCTCGGCGACCGCGACAAAGACCTGGATCAGTGACCAGTCAAGTTGAGCCAGCGCATTATCCATTCATGGATGAATAGCAGATCAACAAAATTTCGCAATTCCAATTCTTTTGGGAATGGCCCAGATCCCGGCCATCACTTTGGGACAAGGAGAACGACATGACACGTGAAAAGGGAACGGCTCTCATCCTCGGCGGCTCGGGCCGCTTCGGACGCGCCACAGCCGAGGCGTTTGCGAAGGCCGGCTGGCATCTGCGGCGTTTCGACCGCGCCCGCGACAGCCTGCCCGAGGCGGCGATGGGCGCGGATATCATCGTGAATGGCTGGAACCCGCCCTATCACCGCTGGGCGGCCGAGCTGCCCGGGCTGACCGCGCAGGTGATCGAGGCGGCCAGGGCCAGCGGCGCCCGCGTCATCATTCCGGGCAACGTCTATGTCTTCGGCGCAGGCAGCGGGCCGGTTCTGTCGGAAAGCGCGCCGCACGCGGCGGCCAACCCGCTGGGTCGGCTTCGCACCCGGATGGAGGCGGCGTTCCGCGCGGCGGGCGTGCCGACGCTGGTGGTGCGCGCGGGCGATTTCCTCGACACGCGGGCCTCGGGCAACTGGTTCGACATGGTACTCACCAAGCGGCTTGACCGGGGCCGGCTGACCTATCCCGGCCCGCTGGACGTGCCGCACGCATGGGCGTATCTGCCCGACATGGCGCGCGCCGCGGTCGAGCTTGCCGAGCGGCGCGAAACGCTGAGGACGTTCGAGGACGTCCCCTTCCCCGGCTACACGCTGACCGGGCGAGAGCTTGCGGCGGCGCTGGCGCGGGCCTCGGGCCGGCCTGTCCGGGCGCGGCGCATGGCGTGGTGGCCGCTGCGGCTGGCGCGGCCGGTCTGGCCTCTGGCGTCGGGACTGCTGGAGATGCGCTATCTCTGGGCGATGCCGCACCGTCTGGACGGCGACCGCCTCGCCCGGCTCCTGCCGGAATTTCGCAACACGCCGCTGGACGTGGCGCTGGCGTCAGCCATCGGGCAGGCGGACATCCACCCAGACGAGCCGGTGGCGCGAGGCGCCGACGCCGCCCTCGCCCAGTAGGGCGTGGGCAGGCGTGCCCGGCACGGGCCAGAACACGCCCGCATCGACCACCTCCAGCCCGGCCGAGGGCAGGACGTGGTCCACCCGCAGGTTTCCCGGCCCGGCCTCCTGCCGCCAGAGCGCGGTGTCGAGCGCCGGGTCGCCCGCGTGCCCCTCGTTCAGAGGCCCCGACGCCGCCGCCGCCCCGCCGTCCGAGCGCGGGCGCGGATCCTGCAGCGCGGGATGGTCCAGCAGCGCCCGCATTGCCGCGTGGTCGCCGTCGCCGTCCAGCGGGTCGAGGTTGGAGTCGCCCATGAGCACGAACGGCGGATCGGGCGGGGCCATTGGTAGCGCCCCGTCGAGCAGCAACGTCCAGAAGCGCACCTCGTCATGGTTGCGCGCGCGGTTGCGCCCGTGCGGCCCGCCGAAGACCGGCGGAGACGCATGAAAGGCCAGCACCGTCAGCCTGCCGCCGCCCGGCAGCGCGACGGGCACCGCCCAGTGCCCGGTCGTCGAAAGGCGCTGGATGGCGAAGACCTCGGCATTCGGGAAGGGCTGCCCGTCGACCCTCGGCAGGCGCGCGCCGGGCAGATCGGCCCAGAGGAAACCCGAGAAATCGCGCACCGAGTCTTGTGCGACCGGCAGGCGCGACAGCAGCGCCATGCCGCCCTGTCCGGCGAAGGCGCCGTAGCCCTGCGCGTCGTCGGGGGTGGCGCGGCGGCCGTCGCCGTCCATGTCGCGCCCGGTGGCCATGCCGGTATTGGGGCGTGCCGCGAAACGGTGCGGATAGCGGATACCCGCCCGCGCCAGCCTGTCGGCGAAGGCGCCGAGCGCCACGCCCTCCAGATCGTAGTCGAAATTGGTCAGCAGCAGGATGTCGGGGGCGACGCGGGCGATGATCGCGGCGATGGCGTCAATCTGCGGATCATCGTCCGAGAGGATGTCACGCAGCAGCAGCCCCGGCCCGCGGCGCGTGAGTTCGACATTGTAGGTGGCCAGGCGCACCATATCCGCGTGAGCGGAATGGGCGACGGCAGTCAGGGCGGCGACAAGCGCGAGCCCCGCCCCTCTCAGGCGGGCTGATAGCCGTCGGCCAGCTGCGCGGCGGCCCTGCGCCGGTTGTAGCGGATCATCCGCGCCACGCGGATCATCGCGATGCCGCGCATCAGCAGGCTCGTGGGCAGAAACCCCCATGCGGCCACCATCCAGATCAGCATCAGCGGCGATTCGAGCGTCATCGGCCGCAGGAACACCGCCGCCAGTTTCATCGCCGCGGGAAGGAGGAATGGCAGAACGATCCCTAACGAAAGGTTAAACCGCGCGTCGCGGCGCAGCCGGTCAAGGATGTCGCCGCCCGCCGCCGGGTCGAAGGTGGGCAGATTGACCCAGATGTTGAACGGCTCGCGCCCGCTGGGCCAGCGCCGCAGCCAGACGATGACCAGAAACCAAGCCACGGTGCAGATCGAGATCACCTGTGCCAGTCCCGCGCAGCTTCGCACCAGTGCCACATGCTGTGCACTGGTCGTCTCCGGCAGGGCAAGGGTTACCAGGCGCACCGGGCTGTAGGTGTAATCGAGCGCCTGTCCGAAAAGTTTTCCCAGCGCCTCGACCAGGTCGGTCAGGGCCGTCGGCGCGACCTGCCCGCGGGCGATCAGCGAGAGCGCGAGAACGGTCGCGAAGAGCGAGGCGAAGCGGATGCGATTGAAGGGCGGCGCGTAGCGGAACTCGACAAGCCCCGGATAGGCGGTGGCGTATTCGGCGATCGTCACGGCCGCGGCAAACAGGGCGACCAGCGTGATAATCTGGCTTGAATCGCTGCTCGTGCCGGGCAGCAGCAGGGCCGGCATGGTGATGAACACCACGACCAACAAACCCCGAAGGGCCGCACCGGTGACCTGGGAAATCACTGCCCTATACCTTTATTCGCCCGGCGCCGCGCGCTCGGGCCTGGTGTGATTCGCCACGGATTGTGGCGACCCGCCTCATAGCTTCCCCATTTTTGCCTCATTTCGCCCAGCCTCGCAACGCGGCATTGATTCCGGGTTAGGCAATCGGTCTTCTGCCCCGGAATTGTCGCGGGTTTGCAACATTTTGATGGAAAAAACGGGGCCGCCTTCCGGCGCCCCCGCTCGCGGTCGGCCTCTATGGCCCCGTCACACCCACGGCCGTTGCGCTTGGGCACGGCCCTCGAAGGCGTCGATCTCGGCCGCCTTCTTGAGCGTCAAACCGATGTCGTCGAGCCCGTTGAGCAGGCAGTGCTTGCGGAACGGATCGATGTCGAAGCCGATCTGCGTGCCGTCGGTGGTGGTGATGGTCTGGTTTTCCAGATCGACGCTCAGGCGGGCGTTGGCCCCCTTGCGCGCCTCGTCCATCAGCAGATCGACCTGCTCCTGCGGCAGGGCGATGGGCAGGATGCCGTTCTTGAAGCAGTTGTTGTAGAAGATATCGGCGAAACTGGGCGCGATGACGCAGCGGATGCCGAAATCGAGCAGCGCCCAGGGCGCGTGTTCGCGCGAGGAGCCGCAGCCGAAATTCTCGCCGGCAACGAGGATCTCGGCATCGCGCCAGGCGGGCTGGTTGAGGACGAAATCGGCGATCTCGTTGCCCTGCTCGTCATAGCGCATCTCATCGAACAGGTTGCGGCCCAGCCCCGAGCGTTTGATCGTCTTGAGGAACTGCTTGGGGATGATCATGTCGGTATCGACATTGACCATCGGCAGGGGCGCGGCGACGCCGGTCAGCTTGGTGAATTTTTCCATGTTTTCGTCCCCTCACACCGTTTCCGGCATCAACTCGCGCACATCGGTCAATCGCCCCGTGACGGCCGCCGCCGCGGCCATGGCCGGGCTCATCAGGTGGGTGCGGCCGCCGCGCCCCTGGCGCCCCTCGAAATTGCGGTTCGAGGTGGCCGCGCAGCGCTCGCCGGGGGCGAGCTGGTCGGGGTTCATCGCCAGGCACATAGAGCAGCCCGCCATGCGCCATTCGAAGCCGGCCTGCTCGAAGATCTCGGCCAGGCCTTCTTCCTCGGCCTGGGCGCGGACAAGGCCCGAGCCGGGCACGACCATCGCGCGCATCCCGTCCTTGACCTTCCTGCCCTTCAGGATCGCGGCGGCGGCGCGCAGATCCTCGATCCTTCCATTGGTGCAGGAGCCGATGAAGACCGTGTCGATCTCGATGTCCTGCAGCCGCTGGCCGGGCTCGAGGCCCATATAGTCCAGCGCGCGGCGCGCGGCCTCGACCTTGCCGCCCTCGAATTCGGCCGGGTCGGGGACGGTGCCGGTGACAGGCAGCACGTCCTCGGGGCTGGTGCCCCAGGTGACGACCGGGGCGATATCCTCGCCGTGCAGGGTGACGACCTTGTCGAAATGCGCGCCTTCGTCGGTATAGAGGGTGTTCCAGTAGGCAAGCGCGGCCTCCCACGCCGCGCCCTTGGGCGCGTGCGGGCGGCCCCTGACATACTCGATGGTCTTCTCGTCGGGGGCGATCAGCCCGGCGCGGGCGCCGCCCTCGATGGCCATGTTGCACACGGTCATCCGCCCTTCCATCGACAGCTCGCGGATCGCCTCGCCGCAATACTCGATGACATGTCCGGTGCCGCCGGCCGTGCCGGTCTCGCCGATGATCGACAGCGTGATGTCCTTGGCGGTGACCCCCGGCGGCAGCGAGCCGGTGATCTCGACCTTCATGTTCTTCGACTTGGACTGGATCAGCGTCTGGGTGGCCAGCACATGCTCGACCTCCGAGGTGCCGATGCCGTGCGCCAGCGCGCCGAAGGCGCCGTGGGTGGCGGTGTGGCTGTCGCCGCAGACCACGGTCATGCCGGGCAGGGTCCAGCCCTGCTCGGGGCCGATGATGTGGACGATCCCCTGGCGGATGTCGTTGACGGGGTAGTAGTTGACGCCGAAATCGCGCGCGTTGCGGTCGAGCGCCTCGACCTGGATGCGGCTTTCCTCGTTCTCGATGCCCTTGGCCCGGTCGGGTGTGGTGGGCACGTTGTGGTCGGGCACCGCGATGGTGTATTCCGGCCGGCGAACGTCGCGGCCGGCCATGCGCAGCCCCTCGAAGGCTTGCGGGCTGGTGACCTCATGGACCAGGTGGCGGTCGATGTAGATCAGGCTGGTGCCGTCCTTGTCCTCGTGGACCAGATGGTCGTCCCAGATCTTGTCGTAAAGCGTTCTCGGCGCGGTCATGGCGGTGTCTCGTATGCTGGATTGCGAAAAATTCGGATAGGAGTTCGGCCGGGCCCCGCCGGCAGGGAACGGCGCGTTCAGCCCGCTAGTCGCCACGCGCGGCCGTCGCGGTGGAAGCGCCAGGGCAGGCGGGCGCGATCATCCATGTCGAAGTACCGCATCATCGCCCGATATCTAAGCGTCAACGGCGGGTATGGCAATATACCCCGCCCGGCGCGTCGACCGCCCGGCGGGGCGGCTGTTTGTTGAGATTTCGCCGCCCCGATGCTACATTATACAGGCGAGATGCCGGCAACGGGCCGGTACGCGTTCAAGGAGGGAGTCATCCTGTCATACATCGACAAGGCGGCCACGGGACAGGCCGCAGCCGGCCCCGCGCAGGCGCGGGGCGCTGAAGCGTCGGAGTTGCTCGATCGGGTCATCGCCTCGCTCGAGGAGGACAAGGCGGAAGACATCGCGGTGATGGACATTCGCGGTCGCTCGGCAATGGCCGACTACATGGTGGTCTGTTCGGGGCGTTCGGCCCGGCAGGTCACGTCGATCGCCGAAAAGCTCGCCGACCGGCTCAAACTTCGGTTTCACTTCACGCCCCGCATGGAGGGCCGTGAAAGCGGAGACTGGGTGCTGATCGACGCGGGCGACGTGATCGTTCACGTGTTCCGCCCCGAAGTGCGCGAATTCTATCAGCTCGAGAAGATGTGGCAGGGTGGCGGGTCCGAGGCGCCGGCCGGCAGCAGCGCGGGCGGCTGAGTGAAATTGCGGCTTTGCGCCGTGGGTCGGCTCAGGCGCGGGCCGGAGCGCGCGCTGACCGACGACTATCTGGAACGATATGCACGCACCGGGCGCGCGCTCGGATTCGGGGCCGTCGAGAGCCGCGAAATTGACGAGCGCAAGGGCGGCGGCCCGGCCGGGGAGGGGGCGCTGTTGCTGCGCGCCCTGCCTGCGGACGGCCCGGTCTGCGCCCTCGATGAGCGCGGGCGCATGATGACGTCGCCGGATTTCGCCGCGATGCTCGCCGAGTGGCGCGATGCGGGGGCGGGCACGGGCGCCTTTGTCATCGGCGGGGCCGACGGGCTGTCGGAGGCAGTCCTGGCGCGCGCCGATGTGAGGCTGTCTTTCGGGCCGATGGTCTGGCCGCACATGCTGGCCCGCGTAATGCTGGCCGAGCAGCTCTACCGCGCCGTCAGCATCCTTGCGGGGGCGCCCTATCACCGGGCCTGACGGGCCGCCCGGTTGCCCCCGCCGCGGCCGGGGCGTAGAACATGCGTGCAACCGCCACCCGCTAGGGAGATCCTCATGCCCGTGCCCAAGCCCGTCGTCCTGTGCATTCTCGATGGCTGGGGGCTGAGCGACACCGAGGTGGGCAACGCCGTCGCGCTGGCGCCCACGCCGAACTACGACCGCGTCATGGCGACCAACCCCAATTCGACCCTGACGACGCATGGCCGCGATGTCGGCCTGCCCGAAGGGCAGATGGGCAATTCCGAGGTCGGGCACACCAATATCGGGGCCGGGCGGGTCGTGGCGATGGATCTGGGCCAGATCGACCTGGCCGTCGACGATGGCAGCTTCGCGCGGTCCGACGCGCTGGTGCGCTTCATCGAGGCGATGAAGGCGTCGGGCGGTACGGCCCATGTCATGGGCGTCGTCTCGAATGGCGGCGTGCATGGGCATATCACGCATATGAAGGCTGCGGTGGCGGCGCTGGCCGGTGCGGGCGTTCCCGTGGCGATCCACGCCATCACCGACGGGCGCGATGTCGCGCCGACCTCGGCGAAAGGTTTCATCGACGCCTTGCAGGCCGACCTTCCCGACGGCGCGCGCATCGCCACGGTGATCGGGCGGTACTGGGCGATGGACCGCGACCGGCGCTGGGACAGGGTCGAGCGGGCCTTTCGCGCCATGGTGGCCGCCGAGGGCGAGCGCGCGCCCGATGCGGCCGCCGCCGTCACGGCGGCAACTGCGCGCGGCGAGACCGACGAGTTCATCGCGCCCACGGTCATCGAGGGCTACGCGGGCGCGCGCGACGGCGACGGGCTGTTCTGCCTGAACTTCCGCGCCGACAGGGCGCGCGAGATTCTGGCCGCGCTGGCCGATCCGGCCTTTGCCGAGTTCGATGTCTCCGCCCGGCCCGAATGGGCGGCGCGGCTGGGAATGGTGGAATACTCCGAGGCCCACAACGCGTATCTCGACACGGTCTTTCCCAAACGCGAGATCGTCAACACGCTGGGCGCCTGGGTGGCCGCCCACGGGCTGCGCCAGTTCCGGCTGGCGGAGACGGAAAAATATCCCCATGTCACCTTCTTTCTCAACGGCGGCAAGGAAGAGCCCGAGCCGGGAGAAGAGCGCCACATGCCGCCCAGCCCGAAGGTGGCGACCTACGATCAGGCGCCCGAAATGGCCGCGGACGACGTCACCGATAAGCTTGTCGAGGTGATCGGCGCGGGGTTTGATCTGATCGTGGTCAATTACGCCAATCCCGACATGGTCGGCCACACGGGCGATCTGGAGGCCGCCAAGGCGGCCTGTGCGGCGGTCGATCACGGTCTGGGCGCGGCGCTCGCGGCGCTGGAGGAGGCGGGTGGCGCGATGCTTCTGACCGCCGATCACGGCAATTGCGAAACCATGATCGACCCCGAGAGCGGCGGCCCGCACACCGCCCACACCACGAATCCGGTGCCGGTTGTGCTGATCGGCGGCCCCCCCGACGCGCGCCTGCGCGACGGCGGACGACTGGCCGACATCGCGCCGACTCTGCTCGATCTGCTCGAAGTCGACAAACCGCCCGAGATGACGGGCGAAACCCTGATACGGCGCTGATGCCGGAAACTGCGGGGCGCATCACGGCACTCGGCCTCGCGCTCGCTCTCGCTGCGGCGCCGGTGCAGGCCCAGCCGTCGGACGCGGCCGGCGCCGCCCGCGAAGCCGTCACGGCGATGCAGGAGGCAACCGACGCCCTTGCCGAGGCCGCCGCGGGGTCGGACCGCGTCGCCGCGCTCACCCGCACCATCCGCGCCCATGAGGAGGGGCTGGCACTGCTGCGGGCCGCGCTGCGTCGGGCGGCACAGCGCGAGGCGGCGATCCGCGCCGAGCTTGACGCGCGCCGCGAGACAATCGCCGGGCTTGCCGGGGTGATGGGGGCGATGGAGCGCAGCCAGGGCCCGCTGCTGCTGCTCCATCCCTCCGGCCCGCTGGGCACGGCGCGCGCGGGGATGCTGCTGTCGTCGGTGACCCCGGCTCTGCAGGGCGAGGCGCGCGACATTCGGCGGCGTCTGGAAGAAATCGCACGGCTGCGCGCGCTCCAGGACAGCGCCGCCGCCACGCTGGAGGAGGGGCTGGCCGCCGCGCAGGACGCCCGCGCCACCCTCAACCAGGCGATCGCGGACCGCCGCGCGTTGCCTGCGCCGTTGACCGACGATCCCGAGGCCATGCGCCGCCTGCTGACATCGGCCGACACGCTCGATGCCTTCGCCGACGGGCTGCTCGGTCTCCCCCCCGCCGCCGAGGCGCCCGAAGCCCGCGATTTCGCCGCCGCGCGCGGAGACCTGCCGCTGCCGGTGCGCGGCACGGTTCTGCGGGGGTTCAACGAAGCCGACGCCGCCGGTGTGCGCCGGCCGGGGCTGGTGATCGCGACGCGGCCGGGCGCGCTGGTGACGGCCCCCTGGCCGGCGACCCTGCGTTACCGCGGGCCGCTTCTGGACTACGGAAACGTGATGGTGCTGGAACCGGGCGAGGGCTATCTTCTCGTGCTGGCAGGGCTGGAGCAGGTTTACCCCGCAGCCGGAGAGGTGATATCGCAGGGGGCGGCGCTGGGGCTCATGGGCGGCAGCGTGCCGGAGTTCGCCGAAGGCGGGCCGGACGGGAGCGGGCTCGGCGCGGAGCGGTCACAGACGCTCTATGTCGAATTGAGAGACGGAACCGAGCCGGTCGATCCGCGGCCCTGGTTCGCACAGACAAGGGAAGAATAGGACACCGCCATGAGGAAATTCACGATGGCCGCCCTGGCCGGCATTCTGGGGGGCGTGCTTCTGACGACCCAGGTCGCCGGACCGCTGGTCGCACAGGAATCCGAACGCGACAGTTCCGTCTATCAGCAACTCGATCTGTTCGGCGACATATTCGAGCGAATTCGCAGCCAGTATGTCGAGGAGGTCGAAGCCCCGGAACTCATCGAGGCGGCGATCAACGGCATGCTCTCGTCGCTCGACCCGCATTCGAGCTATCTGCCGCCCGAGGACTACGAGGACATGCGCACCCAGACGCGCGGCGAGTTCGGCGGGCTGGGGATCGAGGTCACGCAAGAAGACGGTTTCGTCACGGTGGTCTCGCCGATCGACGGCACGCCGGCCGACGCGGCGGGCGTGGAGGCCGGCGACATCATCACCCATGTCGACGGCGAGTCGCTCACCGGGCTCTCGCTCGACGAAGCAGTGGACATGATGCGCGGCCCGGTTGGCACGGAGATCATCATCACCGTGGTGCGCGAGGGCGAGGCCGAGCCCTTTGATCTGTCGATCATCCGCGACACCATCACGCTGACCGCGGTGCGCTCGAGGCTGGAGGGCGATGTCGCGGTCCTGCGGGTGACCACCTTCAACGAGCAGACCTTCGACAATCTCGAAGAGGGGCTTGCCGAGTCGATCGAGGAGCTGGGCGGGATCGACGCGCTCCAGGGCGTCGTTCTCGATCTGCGCAACAACCCCGGCGGTCTCCTCAATCAGGCAATCAGTGTGGCCGACGCCTTTCTCGATCAGGGCGAGATCGTCTCGACCCGCGGCCGCGATCCGGAGGAGGGCGAGCGGTTCAACGCCTCTCCGGGCGATCTGGCCGAGGGGGCGCCGATCGTTGTGCTTATCAATGCCGGCTCGGCCTCGGCCTCCGAGATCGTCGCCGGGGCGCTGCAGGATCATCGCCGCGCCATCGTGGTGGGCACGCGCAGCTTCGGCAAGGGATCGGTCCAGACGGTGATCCCGCTGCGCGGCGACGGCGCGATGCGGCTGACCACATCGCGCTATTACACGCCCTCGGGCCGCTCGATCCAGGCGCTGGGCATCTCGCCCGACATCCTTGTCGAGCAGCCCTCCCAAAGGAACGGGGACGGGACAGAGGAGGAGGAGGAGGACAGCCCCCCCAGCCCCTTTGCCCGGTCGGAGGCCGACCTGCGCGGCCGGCTCGACAATGACAGCCTTACCGAGGAGGACCGCCGCCTGCTGGAGGAAGAGCGCCGCCGCGCCGAGGAAATGGCGCGCCTGCGCGAGGAGGACTACCAGCTGGCATATGCGCTCGACATCCTGCGCGGGCTGAGCGAGTTGGGCAGGTTCCGCTGATCGGTCGCCCCGCGCGGCTCCGGCCGCGCGGGGCACGCCTCTTGTGCTGTTTCCTCAAGGTCAACACGGGCAATCCATGTCAACCGAGGCGTCGAGCGACCTTCCCTATCGGCCCTGTGTGGGCGTGATGCTCATCAACGCGGAAGGGCGGATATTTGCCGGCCAGCGCATCGACACGCCCGCGCCGGCCTGGCAGATGCCCCAAGGCGGGGTCGATAACGGGGAAGAACCGCGCGCTGCGGCGTTGCGCGAGTTGGAGGAGGAGACCGGCGTCACCCCCGATCTGGTCGAGGAGGTCGCCGAGACCCCCGGCTGGCTGACCTATGACCTGCCCGAAGAGCTTCAGGGACGGATCTGGGGCGGGAAGTATCGCGGCCAGAAGCAGCGCTGGTTCCTGCTGCGCTACACCGGCCGCGACGATCAGATCACGCTGGAGACCGATCATCCCGAATTCTCGGCATGGCGCTGGGTGGGCGCTGACGAGTTGATCGCCGCCATCGTGCCCTTCAAGCGCGCGATCTACGAGAAGGTCGTCGAAATCTTTCGTCCCTATCTCGCCTGAGCCGCGGGGCGCTACTGCCGCCGAAGTCGCTCCAGCATGTTGAGCGAGACATAGCCGTCGGCAGGCAGGCCCTGGGCCGTCTGCCAGCTGCGCACCGCGGCCACCGTCGCCGGCCCCACGCGCCCGTCTATGCCGCCCGTATCGTGGCCGCGCGCGACAAGAAGTCGCTGCAGTTCCTCGCGCTCGGAGCGGGTCAACGGCCGATCATCCCGCGGCCAGTCGCCCGCGAAGGCCCTGCCTCCGCGCAGCCGGTCGGCGAGATGGCCCACCGCGATCACGTATGAATCAGAGCTGTTGTAGCGCTTGATAACGCCGAAATTCTCGAAGGCCAGCAAGGCCGGCCCCCGCGCGCCGGCGGGAAACATCAGCCTGGCCAGCCCGCTGTCGGGCAGGTCGACGCCGCGCACGGGGTCCACCCCCATCGCGCGCCAGGCTTCCAGGGCGCGCCGGCTGCCCGCCTGACGCAGATCGAAACCGCCGGGCAGGCGCACCTCGACCGCCCAGGGCTGGTTCTCGGTCCAGCCGTGGCGGGACAGATAGGCGGCCGTGGAGGCCAGCGAATCCGTGGGGTCGTCCGACCAGATGTCGCGCCGGCCGTCGCCGTCGAAATCGACCGCATAGGCGAGGTAGCTGGTCGGAATGAACTGGGTGTGGCCCATCGCCCCGGCCCAGGAGCCCAGCATGTGCGCGGCGTCCACGTCGCCGGCCTCGATGATCTGCAGCGCCCCGATCAACTGGTTCTCGAAAAAGCGCGCGCGGCGGCCGTCATGGGCGAGTGTGGCGAGCGCGTCGATGATCGGCGTGTCGCCGCGCAGGTTGCCGTAGGCGCTTTCCAGCCCCCAGATGGCGACGACCACCTCGCGGTCCACGCCGTAATGCGCCTCGATCCGGTCGAGCAGTTGCGCATGCTCGCGCAGGGCGCGTCGTCCGTCGGCGATGCGTGCCTCCGACACGGTGATGTCCAGATATTCCCAGATGGGACGGACGAATTCGGCCTGCGCGCCATCGCGGCGGATGACGTCGTCGCGGCGTGTGACATCGGCAAAGGCCCGGTCGAAGGTCGCGGGCGAGATCCCCTCGGCCAGGGCCCGGCCGCGGAAACCGGCGATCCAGCGGTCGAAATCGGCGTTGCCGGTCATCGCGGGCCTCTCCTCGATCAGCGCGGCGGGGCGTGCCGGCGGCCGCGGGGAGCTTTCGATGCGGGGCACGGCCGGGGCGCGGGCGCTGGTCTGCACCATGTGCGCCGCCCGGTCATCGGGGCGCGCCTGGGGGAAGGGGGACCGTTCCATCGACCCGCTCGCCGGAATCGCGCCTGACAGGAACGCGAACCCGACGCCGAGCCCCAAGGCCATACGTCGCATGAAGCACCTGCTCGCCAATGATTATCGTTGCGTTCAATATAGCGCCAAGACGCCCCGCCGGGAAGCGGGGACTTGAGGCGTCGGCGGCGCCCCGCCGGCGGCGGTGTTACGTGTTGCGCCGGCGTTTGACCTTGTGGGCGCGGGCCTTCTCGGCCGCCTTGGCGCGGGCGGGCTTGCGCGGCTTGGCGCGGCGTTTTCCCGCCGGGGAGGCCGGGCGCGGCGGCTCCTGGCCGTCGATCTCGATCAGCTCCAGCGTCAGCCCCCCGGTGACCGGCACCGCCTCGGCCAGCTTGACGCGCACCGGCTGGCCAATGCCGATGGTCAGCCCGGACTGATCGCCCATCAGCGTCTGCGCGTCGGGGTCGAAATGGAAGTATTCGCGCCCCAACGCGCGCACCGGTATCAGCCCGTCGGCGCCGGTCTCGTCGAGCCGCACGAACACGCCAAAGCGGGTCACGCCCGAGACATGCCCCTCGAACTCGGCGCCGACGCGGTCGGACAGATAGGCGGCGAGATAGCGGTCATTGGTGTCGCGCTCGGCCGCCATCGAGCGGCGTTCGGTCTCCGAGATGTGCTCGGCGATCCGGTCGAGGCGCTCGATCTCGTCATGGCTCAGCCCGTCATCGCCCCAGCCATGCCCCGAGATCAACGCGCGATGCACGATCAGGTCGGCATAGCGACGGATGGGCGAGGTGAAATGCGCGTAGTTCTTCAGCGCCAGCCCGAAATGGCCGAAATTGCGCGGATCGTAATAGGCCTGCGTCATCGACCGAAGGGTGGACATGTTGATGAGCTCGTCGAACTCGGTTCCCTCGGCCTGCGCGAGCAGGTTGTTGAGATGCCGGGTCTGGAGCACCTGCCCCTTGGCCAGTGAGAAGCCCGAGGCCTGCGCGACCTCACGCAGCGCGTCGAGCTTGTCGGGATTGGGCTCTTCATGGACGCGGTAGAGCAGCGGCCGACGCAGCCGGCCCAGCTCCTCGGCGGCCGAGACGTTGGCCAGCACCATGAATTCCTCGATCAGCCGGTGGGCATCGAGCCGTTCCTTGAAGGCCACCGATTTCACGCGGCCGTCGTCGCCCAGCACGATCTCGCGCTCGGGCAGGTCGATGTCGAGCGGCTGGCGTTTGCGCCGCGCGGCGAAGGCGGCGCGAAAGGCCGTGAAGAGCGGCGCGATCACCTCGTCGGCCAGTGGCGCGGCGCGCTCCGTCGGTGTGCCGTCATCGACTGACTGCGCGTCCTGATAGGTCAGGGAGGCGTCCGAGCGGATCATCGCGCGGGTGAAGCGGTGGCCGATCTTCTCGCCGAAGCTGTCGAGCTTCATGCGCACCGCGATCACGGCGCGGTCCACGTTCTCGTGCAGGCTGCACAGATCGCCCGAAAGGGTGTCGGGCAGCATCGGCACCACCCTGTCGGGAAAATAGGTCGAGTTGCCGCGCCGGTAGGCCTCGCGGTCGAGCGCCGTGCCCGGCCGGACGTAATGGGCCACGTCGGCGATGGCGACCCAGACGATATGGCCGCCGTCGTTCTTGGGGTCCTCGTCGGGATGGGCGTGGATGGCGTCGTCGCGGTCGCGGGCGTCCCATGGGTCGATGGTCACGAAGGGCAGGTGGCGAAGATCCTCGCGATCGTCCGGCTCGGCGGGTGCCATCGCGTCGGCCTCGGCGATCACGTTGTCGGGGAAATCGTCGGGAATCCCGTATTGGTGAATGGCGATGAGCGAGACGGCGCGCGGCGCGGACGGGTCGCCCAGAACATCGGTCACCCGCGCGCGCGGCGCGCCCATGCGCCCTTTCGGGCCGGCGCTCTCGGCCTCGACGAGTTCGCCGTCGCTCGCGCCGTGGGTCGCGCCCGCCTCGACGCGCCATTCGCGGTCGGCACCCTTGTCGACAGGCACGATGCGCCCGCCCTCGGCCTCCTTGCGGAATACGCCGAGGATGCGCCGCGGATTCGTGCCGATCTTGCGGATCAGCCGGGCCTCGTAGCGGTGGTCGTCCTCGTCCACCTCGATCAGCTTGGCCAGAATCCGGTCTCCCGCGCCGAGGGCCGGGTCGCTGTCGCGCAGATTGACCAGCACGCGCGGCTCGGCCCCGCTGCCCGACCACTCCATCGGGCGGGCGAAGATGTCGCCCTGCCGATCGGGGGGCTGCACCTGCAGGACGGTGACCGGCGGCAGCGCCTCGGGGTCGCGATAGGTCTTGCGGCGCCGCTCGATATGGCCCTCTTCCTCGAGTTCCTTGAGCATCCGCTTCAAGTCGATCCGCGCCGCGCCCTTGATCCCGAAGGCACGCGCGATGTCGCGCTTGCCGGTCTTGCCCGGATTCTCGGAAATCCAGGCGCGCAATTCGTCTTTGGTGGGTATCCGTGTCATCGCCGTCGCCCTATCACGGCCCGCCGGCAGCGTCACCGGCAAAACGCCGCGCCGGGCGGCGGCCAAGGGCGCGCCCGCTCAGGCCGAAGGCAGCGCTTCGAGCAGACGGTCGACCCCGGCGTCGGTCGTGACCGCGCCGGGGGAGAAGCGCAGCAGGTTGTCGCGGGCATCGGCAAAGACGCCGGCGCCGCGCAGCCGGCCGAGCACCTCGCCGGCGGGCAGGCTGTCGGGCAGGCGCAGCATCACGCTGCCGCCGCGCAGATCGGGGTCGCGCGGGCTGACGAGGTGGTGGCCCAGCGCCTCGGCGCCTTCGATGATGCGCGCGCAGAGGCGGCGGTTGTGCGCGCGCATCGCGGCGTGATCCTGGGCGGCGTGCCATTCCATCGCCGGCAGGCTAGCAATGGCGGCCAGCGCGGCGGGCGTGCCGTTGTCGAAACGGCGGATATCGGGGGCGAAGGCGAAGGCGTCGAAATCCCACGAGAAGGGGTTGTCCTGGCTGAACCAGCCACGAAACTCGGGGTGGCACTGCGGGATGAGGGCCTCATCGACATGGATGATCCCCGCGCCGGGGGTGCCGCACATCCATTTCAGACTGGTGGAGACGGTGAAATCCACGCCCGTCCCGGCGACGTCGAAGGGCAGGAGCCCCGCCGCCTGGGTGATGTCGGCGCCGACCAGACTGCCCATCTCGCGGCCGTGCGCGGCGAGGCGGGCGATGTCGCTGCGGTGCGACGAGGTCGAACTGACCCATGTCAGCAGCGCGACGCCGACATCGTCGCCCCATTGGGCGATGATGTCGTCATCCTCGACCCAGTCGGCCCCGGCGCGCAGCGGCACGGTGTCGAGCGTGAAACCCAGCCGGGGCGCGAGGCCCGTCAGCAGGAAGTGCAACGAGGGGAAGCAGTCCCCGGCCACGAGCACCCGCCGGCCCCGCAGCCTTTCCCGCGGCAGCGCGCCCATGATGGAATAGACGCCGGCGGTGACGTTCTCGCAGGTGGTCACCGAGCCCTCCCGGGCACCGATGAGCGTGCGCCAGCGGTCGATGAAGGCCGCGCGACGGCCCAGAAGATGGCCCCATTGCGCGTCGTCGCAAGTGCCCCAGACCCCGGCGAACTCGGCCGTGGCGCCGGCGAGATCTGCAGCCTTGCCGGGATACTGGCCGATGGAGTGGTACAGGAAATAGCCCGTGCAATCCGCCGGCGTGGTATCGGGTGCGGGGGCTTCGCTCATCGTGGGGCTCCTGTCGTTGTGGCTGCCGCGCGACACGAAAGCGGCACGGGGGGCTTGAATGGTCGGCCGACGCGGTGTCGTCGCGCATGGCGTGGCTCAGGCATGGCGATAACGTGCTTCGAGATACGAGACCAGCCGGACCGCGGGCAGCAGGACGATCAGATACATCACCGCCGCCGCGATCAGCGGCGTCGGGTTGGCTGTCAGCGCCTGCGCGTCGGTGGCCTGCTTGAGCAGGTCGGGCATTGCCACCACCGAGGCCAGCGAGGTGTCCTTGGCGATGGCCACCGAATTGGAGGTATGCGGCGGGATCGCGATGCGGAAGGCCTGCGGCAGGATCACCTTCCAGATGATCACCCGAAACGGCAGGCCCAGCGCCTCGGCCGCCTCGATCTGGCCCTTGGGGATGGCCTGGATGCCGGCGCGGAACACTTCGGCCGTGAAGGACGAGAACACGAGCGAGAGCGCCAGCACGGCCGAGACGAACGGGCCGAAGCGGATGCCCATGAAGGGCAGGGCGTAGTAGACCAGCACCAGCAGCACCAGGATCGGGATGGCGCGGAAGACGTCGATATAGGCGATGGCAAGCCAGCGGAACGGCTTGGGCGCGTAGAGCCGCACCAGGCAGATCAGAACGCCCGCCGCCGCCCCGAATGTCAGGATCGAGACCGCCAGCGCGATCGTGTTGCCGATGCCGCGGATCAGCATCGGATAGATGCGAAGCAGCACCTCGAGATTGAGGAATGTGTCGACGAAACTCATCGAGCGCGTGCCTCCGGGAAATGCCGTGTCGGGGATTGGGCCGGTGCGCGCCGGCGGGGAAAGTGCGGGGGGCGGCCAGTGCGCCGCCCCCGTTCAGTCGCGCGGGCCGTGTCAGTCGCCGCCGCCGCTTTCGGGGACGGGCAGCACGTTGATGGCCGCCGAGTCGGGTCCGGGCGCTTCGCCCAGCCAGCGCTCGTAGATCTCGGCCATGGTCCCGTCCTGCTTCATCTCGGTAATCGCGGCGTTGATCGGCTCGAGAAGGTCGGAGCCCTGCGGCAGCATCATGCCGTACTGGTCGCCGGTGACGATGCGCTCGGCGATCTGAAGGTCGGGCATCTGCTGGGCGGCGAACTGGAAGCCGGTGATGTCGCCAACCGCGCCGGCGATGCGCCCCGCGCGCACGTCCAGCAGAAGGTTCTGCTGCGAGGGGTAGCTGCGGTAGTCCGAGAAGCCGTATTCCTCCATGTTCTCGTTGATCCATGCCTCGCCGGTCGAGGAGGCGATGGCGCCCACTGGCTGGCCGTCCATTTCGTCAAGGCCGGTCACGCCGCCCTCGATGCTGACCAGCGACAGGTCCGCGTCGTAGTAGCCCTGCGTGAAGGCCTGGTTCTGCAGGCGGTCCTCGGTGATGGTGATGGTCGAGATCGCCACGTCGATGCGCCCCGAACTGGTCGCCGCGAACAGCGCCTGGAAGCCGAGGTCGGAGATGTCGAGCTCCATCCCCATGCGGTCGGCGATCTCGCGGATCATGTCGACCTCGAAGCCCTCGAACTCGCTCTGCTCGTTCTTGAACTCCCAGGGCGGGTTCGACGGGTAGGCGCCCACGGTCAGCGTCTCTTGCGCGGCGGCGGCGCCGCCCATGAGCCCGGCGGCCAGCGCGAGCGGGGCAAGCAGAAGTTTCCTCATGTCTTTGTCTCCTCACTGTTGGGGTCTTCGGTTTTGGACATCTCACCCACGATCTGCTGGTAGATCCTGAGCGAAATCTCGATGTGTTCGTGCAGGGCAGCCTGCGCCCTCGCGCGGTCGCGGTCCAGCACGATCCGCATCAGTTCGGTGTGCCGGTCAACCGACAGGGCCGTGCGCAGATAGCTTTCCACCTCTTCGGAGTGGCGCGCCTCGGCGCCGGGGCCGGCCTTGGTGTGAAACAGCAGCGCCTGATGGTGGCGCTGGAGCTGCTCGGCCGTCTGGGCGTAGAAGCCCCTGAGCCAGTTCGACCGCGCCGCCGCCAGCAACGCCATGTGAAAGGCGTCGTGCGCCTCCAGCCACGCCTTGCGGTTGGGCAGGGTGTCGTCGCCGCCGATCGGCTGGGCAACCTGGGTCAGCCGGTAGTGGGCGGCGACGATCTCGCCCTCCCAGTCCAGCCCGCCATTGTCGATCGCGTCCATCAGAAGGCCCGTCTCGACCGTCAGCCGGGCGCGCTGGAGATCCTCGAACTCGGCCATCGAGACCGGAGCGACGCGCCAGCCGCGGTTGGCGCTGGCCACGACAAGCTGCTTCTCGGCCAGCCGCGAGAGCGCCTCGCGCAGGGGCGTGGCGCTCACGCCGTAGCGCTTGGACAGCGCGGCCACCCGCAGCGGCGTCCCCGGCAGGTGGGTGCCGTTGAGGATGTCGCGCCGCAGCAGATCGAAGGCCGTCTCGGTTTTGGCCGAATACTCCATGCGAGAAACGCTATTATATATAATCCTTGAAATCCACTACAATCATGGCAAGACTGCCCGCGAACCGGAGGAGGACAGGGATGGCGGATCAGGACCGGCGCGTGGCGGTTATCACCGGGGCGGCCGGCGGCATGGGCCGCGCGATCGTGGCGCGGCTGATGGGCGACGGGCTGCGCGTTGTCGGCCTCGACATAGATGCCGAGGCGCTGCGCGCGATGGAGGCGGATCTGGGCGCGGGGTTCGCCGGCATGCAGGTCGATCTGACCGACGCCGCCGCGATCAGGGCCGCGTTCGGTTCGATTGCGGGCACGCATGGCGGGCTGGACGCGCTGGTCAACAACGCGGGCACCTGCCTGATGTCGGAGTTTCCCGATATCCCGCCCGACGAGTTCGACCGCCAGATGGCGATCAACTTCTCGTCGGCCTTTCACTGCTGCCAGGAGGCCGTCAAGTTGATGGCCGGGCGCGACGGCGTGCGCAAGATCGTCAACATCAGCTCCAACGGCGCCTACAATTTCGACGTCTTCGACCCGCCCCACTACCGCGCGAGCAAGGCGGCGATGGACACGCTGACCAAGGATCTCGCCCGCCGCTACGCGCGCGAGAAGATCGCCGTGAACTCCATCGCCCCGGCGATGACCGAGACGCCGCTTTTCGACGTGGTTAGCGAGGACGTGCTGGAGGCCGCCATCGCCCAGATGCCGCATGGCCGCGCGATGCAGCCCGACGAGATCGCGGCCTGGGTGGGGTTCCTGATCTCGCCGGCCGGCGACGTCTCCAGCGGCAATGTCATCATCCTCAACCAAGGCCGCGATGTGCGTTAGGTGTAAATCCCGGGCGCCTTGCGCAGCGTGTCCCACTGCTCGGGCCAGTGGCCGTAGATGACGAAGGCGTCACGTTCATCCGCCAGCGCCATCAGCCGCGCCGCGCTCGCCCGCGCCGCCGCCGGGTCGGGCGCGCCGGCAAAGCCCTCGTCGATCTCGGCGGGGCGCGAGATGGCGTCCGAAGTCAGCAGCACCGGCCCCGTGTCTGGCAGCTCCAGCATCAGCGACATCTGCCCCGGCGCATGGCCCGGCGTGAGCAACAGCCGCAGTCCGGGGCCGATCTCGGTGTCCTCGTCGATGACGCGGTATTCGCGGTCGGGCCAGTCCATCGCGCGCACATCGCCCCAGTACAGCGGCTTGTCCAGGTCGTGCTCGGCCCGCGACAGCACGATGGGCGCCTGCGGGAAGCCGGCGATGCCGCCGACATGGTCGATATGGCTGTGCGTGAGGATCACGAGGTCGATGTCGCCGAGGCCGAGCCCGCATTTTCCCAGCTGCGCGGCCGGCAGGTGGTCGGGCGTGCATTCCAGCACCTCGCCGAACTCGCCCAGCCGGTCCTCGGCGCTGGAGGTGGCGATGTCATAGGCGTATTTCGCCGGGAACCCGGTGTCGACAAGAACGGCCTCCCCCGCATCGGTGCGGATCAGGAAGCCGCAAATCCCGATCACCCGCCCGCCCGCATGGACCCGGAACAGCCCGAAGTCCAGAACGGCGAGGGATACCGGCTTTCCTTCGATATAAGATACCGTTTTCATTGAATATTCTCCTTCCTCTGCCGTTAGGGACCAGCGCGCGATGAAAGTCAAGATCCACACCCTGTTCCAGTATCTGCTGGACACGACCGAGGCCGAGCCCGAGGCGATCGTGGGGTTTTCGCTGTCGCGCTCGCCGCGGCTGGGCGATTTCATGGACGATCTCGATCCGGACTTGCCGCTCGACTGGAACCAGCAGTCGTTCCGGGGCCTGCCGGCGCTGCGGGGCCATGTGCTGCGCCAAGCGGGGCTCGACGGGCTGTGCGCCCCCGACGACGTGCTGATCACCGCCGGCGCGGCCGAGGCGAACTATCTGGCGATGATGCAGCTCGTCCAGCCGGGCGACGAGGTCGTCACCGAGACCCCCGGCTGGCCGCAGGCCGAGGTGCTGGGCCGCGCCATCGGCGCGACGATGCGCGTGGTCGAGCGGCGCGAGGAGGATGGCTGGGCGCTGTCGATCCCCGCGCTGGCCGACGCGGTGACCGAACGCACCAAGCTCATCTTCCTGTCGAACCCGAACAACCCCACGGGCCATGTGCTGGGCGCCGACGAGCTGCGCGAGATCGCCGCCATCGCCCGTCGCGCCGGCGCATGGCTGGTGGTGGACGAGGTCTATGCCGGGCTGGAATGGGACGGCCCGCGCGCGCCGTCGGTCGCCGGGCTTTACGAGCGCGGGATCACCACCGGCAGCGTCTCCAAGGCGCTGGGCCTGCAGGGGCTGCGCACCGGCTGGATGATCTGCCGCGACCCGGATCTGATCATGGACGCGGTGATCCTGCGCGAGAACTCCAGCGAGATCATGAACATCATGGGCGAGGTCATCGCCGAGATCGCCCTGCGCCCCGACCGGCTGGCCCCGGCGATGGAGACCGCCCGTGCCGAGGGCCGCGCCAATCTCGACCGGCTCGACCGGTTCGTGGCCGATCAGCCGGGCCTGTCCTGGGTGCGCCCGCGCGCCGGGCTGATCGGGCTGGCGCGCCTGACCGACGGGCAGCATTCCGAGGCTTTCGCCCGGCGCCTGCTGGCCGATCCCTACCGCACCTTCCTGCTGCCGGGCACCGCCTACGCCCAGCCGAATCACATCCGGCTGGGCGTGGGCGGGGGCGAGGAGGTGAAGCTGGAGGAGGGGCTGGCCCGGCTGGCCCGCTGCCTGGCCGACCGGGCCTTCGCGCCCGCCACCGATGGAGAGTGACATGACCGAGACCGAGGCCGAAATCCGCCTGCCCACCGAGGAGCTGCGCGACGATATCCCGTTCTTCACCAAGACGCTCGGGATGCGGCTCGACATGATCTACCCGGCCGACAACCCGCAGATCGCGGTGTTTTCCGGCCACGGGTTGCGCCTGCGCGTCGAGAACGGCGCGCCCGAGCCGCCGGGCACAATCCGAATCCGCACCGACGACCCCGACGGTTTCGCCGGCGGCGCGCGCGAACTGACAGCGCCCAACGGCACCCGCGTCGAGATCGGTGAGCTTCACCCGCCGCTGGTGATGCCCGAGACCGAGCATGCCTTCGTCGTCCGTCGTCTGGCCGACCAGGCGCCCTGGGTGATCGGGCGGGCGGGGATGCATTACCGCGATCTGGTGCCCTCGCGGCTGGGCGGCTCGATCATCGCCAGCCATATCCGCATTCCCGATGGCGGGCCGGTGCCCGACATGGTCCATTACCACACGGTCGGGTTCCAACTGATCTTCTGCTACCGCGGCTGGGTCGATCTGGTCTACGAGGATCAGGGCGAGCCCTTCCGGCTGCATGCCGGCAACTGCGTGATCCAGCCCCCCGAGATCCGCCACCGCGTGCTTTATGCCAGCGAGAACATCGAGGTCATCGAGATCGGCGTTCCGGCCGAGCATGTGACCACCATCGACCACGAGATGGAGCTGCCCAACGGCCCCGCGAACCCCGACCGGGTGTTCCACGGCCAGCGCTTCGTCCATCACAAGGCCGACGAGGCCGCGTGGACGCCCTTCCGCATTCCGGGGTTCATCGCCCGCGACACCACCATCGGCGAGAACACCGGCGGCGCCGCGGGCGTGCACGTCGTCAGGCGCGGCGAGGGCGCGGCACCCTGGACCACCCATGACGGCGACATCCTGTTCACCTTCGTCATGGAAGGCGCGATGACGCTGGAGGGCGAGGGCAAGGAGCCCTTCCGCCTTTCCGCCGGCGATGCCTTCGTCGTCCCGCCGGGGATGCGGACGCGCTACGCCGAGCCCAGCGAAGACGTCGAGCTTCTCGAGGTCGCCCTGCCGGCCGGGTTCGCCACGCGGGCGGAGTGAGTGGCCGGGGCGTCGCGCGCGGCTCAGCCGGCCGCGTCCCCGGCCTCGATCACGCGCTCCATCGCGTTGTCGACCACCAGCGGCGTCTCGAAATAGCGGATCTCGGGTTCCGAGCCGAAATTGTCGCGCACCGACTGGCGCCACGCGGCGTCATGCGCCGCCTCGGCCGCCGCGCGCGTCTTCCACAGGTAGAAGGCGCCCGCCTGTTCGGCCTCGGCGTCGTAGATGAAGGTCTTTCGGATCAGGTCGGGGTTGGCGCGCCACTTCGGCGCGACGCCGCGCATCCCTTCGACGACCTCCTCGCGGCTCATCCCGGGCCGCAGCCCGAACAGAACATATTCGGTTATCAAGATGGACCTCCCTGACAGACGCCGTCCGACAATAGCTGCGCCGGGCCCGTCGCGCCACGCTCCCGTTGGGAAGGAAACGCGCGCATCGGGTCGCCGGTGCCTGCGTGCCTTCTGGCCCCGGCAAGCGCCCTCCGGGGCGTCTCGCGTTCGCTCGGCCTCAGGCGTCGTCGCGGTCGAACACGGCCATCTGGCTCGCACCGCCCAGATCGGGATGGCATCCCGCGATATCGCGGCAGGCGGCATGGTAGCCGTGCCGCCGCGCAAGCGTTCCGGTCCAGTCGCGGAACCGTCGGCGCGGCCATTCGAAGCGGTGGCCGGGGTGACGGCGGCGGCTGGTCGGCACGCCCAGCAGCGGGTTGAACTCGGCGTTTGGCGTGGTGACGACCACGCGCGCCGGGCGCATCCGGGCGAAGACGGCGCGCTCCAGCGCGGGAAGCTCGGCGGGCGCGACATGCTCGATCACCTCGACGAGTGTCGCGCAGTCATGTCCGGCCAGCGCGCTGCCCGCCTCGGCGATGGCCCCGGCGACCAGCGTGACCTCGGCCCCGCCGGGGGGCAGCGCCGCGAGCCGCGCGCGCAGCGCCTCAAGCGCGTCCCGTGCCGTATCCAGCCCGGTCACCCGTGCCACGCCGGGCAGCGTCGCAAGCCGCACCAGCAGGTCGCCGCGCCCGCAGCCCAGGTCGGCCACGCTGCGCGGCCGGCACGCGCGCACGGCGTCGAGCACCGCGCCCAGGCGTTCCTCGTGCAGCAGGGTGGTCATGCCGTCCGCCGCATCAGCGCGACGTCCTTGCAGGGTATCTCGCAGGCCCAGCCCCGTGCACGGGCCAGCTCGCGCAACGTTGCCTCGCGGTAGAAGACGACATGCGTGGGATCGGCGCGGTAGTGCCAGGCGGCGAAGCGCGCGTCGTCGGTCTGGAAGCAGGTCATCACCCCCAGCCAGCCGCCGGGACGGACCAGCGCGAACAGCCGGTCGAACATCTCGGCGGGCGCGTAGAAATGCTCGGCCGTCTCGGTGCAGGTGACGAAGTCGTGTGTCGTCCCCAGCGGTGCCGGGTCGGGGAAGAAGACCGGATCATACAGCGCGACGTCGTGGCCGGCCTCGCCCAGCATCGCCGCCAGCGCCGGGCCCGGGCCGCAGCCATAGTCGAGCCCGCGCGCCCCGGGCGGCAGGCGCGCCATCAGCGGCTCGGACAACTTCGAGAGGAACCGCCGGTAGCCCGGATCGTCGGGGTGGTTCTCGTGCAAGCGGTAATGCGCCTCTTCCTCGGCCCGGCCCGGCCGCTGGCGGGGGTCGAGGAATGTCGCGGCGCAGCCGTCGCAACGCCAGTAGTCACGGCCCTTCACGCTCTGGAAGGGCCGCGGCCCCGCGGCCCGGCAGACCGGGCAGGCGCAGGGGCGGTTCACCGACGGCTCCGCGTCCAGCGCCCTGCCGCAGCCGCCCCGGCAAGCGCGCCGGCCGCGTCGGCGGCCAAATCGCCCCATTCCGCCCCGCGCCCGACAAGGGGCTGGATGACCTCGATCAGGCCGCCATAGGCAGTAGCGCCCAGCACGACCGGCCAGAACAGGCGCGGCCGTGCAGCCGCCAGCGGAAAGGCGAGCGCGCCGAAGGCGACGAAATGGGCCACCTTGTCCAGCCCGGACGCCCCCGGCGGGGCGTTGCTGGGCGACAGGGTCAGCAGCGCGATGACCGCCGCCAGCAGGGCGGTGGCAACGGTGGCGGTGCGCAGGGACGCGGGCATCGGGCTCTCCAGCCATGCAGGTGGCCGGGCGAGACCTCGCATCATCGCGGGCCGCTGGCAAGACGGCCCAATGGCCGCCGTCAGCCGGCCAGCAGCGCGCGCAGCGCGGCCACGTCGTCGGCCAGCACCCCGTGCCCCGCGCCGGGGTGGATGAGGCTGCGCACATCCGCGCCCATTGCAGTGAACGCCTCCTCGGTTTCTCGCACGCGGCGAAGCGGGATGTGCGGGTCGCGCTCGTGACAGGTGATCAGCACCGGAAAGGGCGGGGCGAGCGGGGCGTAGTCGAACGCCTTCGGCGCATGGCCATAGAGCGCCTCCTCCGCCGCGTCGCCCGTATCCCCGGTTCCCACCAGCCCCGAGGACAGCCCGGCCGCGCCCAGCAGCCCGCCGCCCGAGCGCGCCGCGTATTCCAGTGCAAGGCAGCCGCCCTGGCTGAACCCGGCCACGGCGATCCGGCTGCGCGCCAGCCCCTCGGCCTCCAGCTGCGCCACGGCCCCTTCCACCGCGGCGAGACCCGCATCGAGATGGGGTGCGAGCGTGTCATGGGCTGCGAGGAAGCTGACCGGCCACCAGCTGTTGCCCGCCGCCTCGGGCGCGACGGCGGCAAGGCCGGCCACCTCCAGCGCCCGGGCGAGGCCAAGAATGTCGGCCGCGCTGCCGCCGCGCCCGTGCAGCAGCACCAGGCCGGTGCTGGCCGCGTCGGGCGCCGGCCCCATGCGGGCGGGCGCCGTCATGCGGGCAGCGCGATCGGGGGCAGGGCGCGCATGATCTCTTCGCGGTGCGCCTCGTATTGCGGCGGCAGTTTCAGCGTTCGGCCCAGGCTCTCCTGCGGCTCGTCCACCGCAAAGCCGGGCGGATCGGTGGCCACCTCGAACAGCACGCCGCCGGGTTCGCGGAAATAGATCGCGTTGAAATACTGCCGGTCGATGCGCGGCGTCACCTGCATTCCCGCGCCGATCAGCGCCTCGCGAAGGCTGTCCTGCATGGCGTCGTCCTCGGCGCGGAAGGCGATGTGGTGGATCGTGCCGCTGCCCGGACGGTGACGGGGCGCGCCGTCGGCGCGGTAGATGTCGATGAACCGCCCCCGGCCGTCGCCGGGCGCGGCGAAACGCAGCCGCTCGCCGTCTGCCTGCCGCTCATGACCGGCTTCCTCATAGCCGAAAACCCCGGTCAGGATCCGTGCGGTGGGCGCCGGGTCGGCGACCCACAGCGTCGTCGAGTGGAACCCCTGCAGCGCGGCGCCCGAGCCTTCGACAGCCGGGTCGCCGATGATCTCGACCGGCTGGCCGTGCGGATCCTGCAACGCGATGACGCGCTGGCCGAAACGCTCGCCCGCGTCGCGCGCGGGTATGCCGGCGGCTTTGAGCGACTCCAGCCAGCCGTCGATCGCGCCGGGGGCGGTGAGGTAGGCAAAGGCGCTGGCCGCGCCTGCGCCGGCCCGGCCCGGCGCGGCATTGGCAAAGGGAAAGAAGGTCAGGATGGTGCCGGGGCTGCCGAGGGTATCGCCGTAATAGAGATGCCAGGTGCCCGGGTCGTCGAAGTTGACGGTCTGCTTGACCAGTTTCTGGCCCAGCGGGCCGGTGTAGAAATCGATGTTTTCCTGCGGATTGCCCGACACCGCGGTGATGTGGTGCAGCCCGGCGACTGTCTTGGGGGTGGTCATGGCGCGCTCCTTGTGGCTGAACGATAGTATCGTAAAGTGCGGAGGTGCAATCAACCCGCGTCTGTGCAGCAACATTGTGCGCAAACGATCAATATGGCGAGGGCCTGTTCGCCGCCGCGCAGCGTGCTAGGCTCGGCCGCCGGAGGATATGATGCTGCTCGACATCCGCGACGTCACGAAATCCTATGACAGCGCCGAGGGGCGCATCGAGGTGTTGCGCGGCGTCTCGCTGCAACTTGCAGCCGGGCGCAGCCTTGCCCTGACCGGCGAGAGCGGTTCGGGCAAGAGCACGCTTCTGCATCTGGTCGCCGGGCTCGACGCGCCCGATGCGGGCGAGATTTCCGTGGCGGGACGGGCCGTGACCGGGCTGGGCGACGCGGGGCGCGCGGCGCTCAGGCGCGATGCGATCGGGCTGGTGTTCCAGCAATTCAATCTCGTGCCCTCGCTGACGGTCGCCGCCAATCTCGCCTTTCAGGCGCGACTGGCCGGGCGGTACGAGCCGGAGCGGGTGGCCGAGATCGCCGCGCGGCTGGGACTCGACGGGCTGAAGGACCGGTATCCCGAGCAGCTTTCGGGCGGCCAGCAGCAGCGCGTGGCCATCGGCCGCGCGCTGGCCGCGGCGCCGGCGCTGATTCTGGCCGACGAGCCGACCGGCAATCTCGACGAGGCCACCGGCGACTCCGTGCTCGACCGGATGCTCGACCTCGTCGCCGATCAGGGGGCGGGGCTGCTGATGGTCACGCATTCGCCGCGGCTGGCCGGGCGCCTCGATGCGCGGGCGCATCTCGCGGCGGGGCGCATCGCATGAACCGTGCGGTCATGGGGGCGCTGCTGTCGCACTGGCGGGCACGGCCCGCACAGCTTGCGATGCTGGTCGTCGGACTCGCCCTGGCCACCGCGCTCTGGTCGGGGGTGCAGGCGATCAATGCCGAGGCGCGCGCCAGCTATGCCCGCGCGGCCGAGATGCTGGGGGCCGACGAGCTCGACCGGCTGGTGCCCGCCGATGGCGGGCGGGTGGCGCAGGAGGTCTTCGCCCGCCTCGACGCGGCCGGCTGGCGTGTCAGCCCGGTACTGGAAGGCCGGATCGCGGTGGCCGGCGAGGAGATGCGCCTGCTGGGCGTCGATGCCGTCAGCGCGCCCGACCGGGCGGGGTTCGACGCCCTGCCAAGTGGCGGCGCGGCGATGATGCTGGCCATGGCCCCGCCCGAGATCCTGTTTGCCGCCCCCGATACGCTCGATCGGCTGGGGCCGAGGGCGACGGGCCCCGAGGGGGCCGAACTGCGCGCGGCCGAGGGGCTGGCCCCGGGCGTGGTGGTGGCCGATCTGCGCTATGCCCAGCGGCTGATCGGGGCACGCGGCCTCGTCTCGTATCTGGTGCTGCACCCCGACCAGCCCGAGACGCGCGCGCCGCTCGACGAGGTGGCGTCCGCGCTCCGGCTGCGCCGCGCTTCGGGCTCGGCCGATCTGGCGCGGCTGACCGAGAGCTTTCATCTCAATCTCACGGCTTTCGGGCTGCTGTCCTTCGTCGTGGGGCTGTTCATCGTCCGCTCGGCGGTCGGGCTGGCCTTTGAGCAGCGGCGCGGCGTCTTCCGCACGCTGCGGGCGCTGGGCGTCCCGCTGGCCCGGCTGCTTTGGTTGCTGCTCGCCGAACTCGCCCTGCTTGCATTGGTGGCCGGGCTCGCGGGTGTCGGGCTGGGCTATGTGATGGCCGCGCTGCTGCTGCCCGACGTGGCCGCGACCCTGTCGGGGCTCTACGGCGCGGAGGTGTCGGGGACGCTGGCGCTGCGCCCCTCATGGGGGCTCTCGGGGCTGGCAATCGCGCTGGCGGGTACCCTGATCGCGGCCGCGCAGGGGCTTTGGCGCGTCGGGCGCATGCCGGTGCTCGCGGCGGCGCAGCCGCGTGCCTGGGGGCTGGCCTCGGCGCGCGAGCTGGTCATCCAGGCCGGCGCCGCGCTTGCGCTGGCGCTGGCGGCGCTGGGTCTGGCGCGGTGGGGCGAGAGTTCCGTGTCGGGGCTGGCCCTTCTCGCCGCGATCCTGCTGTCAGCGGCGCTCGCGCTGCCGGTGGTTCTCTCGGGGTTGCTCGCCGGCGCGGCGCGGCTGGCGCGCGGGGCGGTGGCGGAATGGTTCTGGGCCGACACGCGCCAGCAGCTTCCGGGGCTGAGCCTCGCGCTGATGGCGCTGCTTCTGGCGCTTGCCGCCAATATCGGGGTGGGCACGATGGTGCAAAGCTTTCGCGCCACATTCACCGGCTGGCTCGACCAGCGGCTGGCCGCCGAGCTCTACGTCACCGCCCGCGACGCCGAGGAGGCCCGCGCCCTGCGCGGCTGGCTCGACGGGCGCGAGGATGTGCGCGCGGTTCTGCCCATTCGCTGGGTGGAGGCCGAACTCGCCGGCGCGCCCGGCCGCATCTATGGTGTGGCCGATCACGCCACCTACCGAGAGAACTGGCCGCTGTTGCGCGCGCAAGAGGGCGCGTGGGATCGAGTCGCGGCGGGCGAGGCGGTTCTGATCAACGAGCAGCTATTTCGCCGCGACGGTCTGGGCGTGGGCGACAGGCTGGCCCTGCCGGCGGGCGAGGATCTGCCTGTAGCGGGGATCTATTCCGATTACGGCAACCCGCAGGGACAGGCGATGATGGGGCTGGAGGCTTTCGACGGCCGCTTTCCCGGCGCGCCCCGCCTGCAGCACGCCTTGCGGGTCGCGCCGGGTCGCAGCGATGCGCTCTCTTCCGCGCTGCAAGATTCCTTCGGCCTGCCGCCGGAGGCGATCACCGATCAGGCCGAGGCCAAGGCGACATCCCTGCGCATCTTCGAGCAGACCTTCGCCGTGACCGGGGCGCTCAACGCGCTCACCCTCGGCGTGGCGGGGGTTGCGCTGCTCGCCGCGCTGGCGACGCTGTCAGAGATGCGGCTCGCGCAGCTTGCCCCGGTCTGGGCGCTCGGACTGACGCGCGCGCGGCTCGCACGGCTGGAGGTGGCGCGCACGGTCATGCTTGCCGCGCTGACCTTCGTGGCGGCCCTGCCGGTGGGGCTGATTCTTGCCTGGGCGTTGCTGGCGATCGTGAACGTCGCGGCTTTCGGCTGGCGGCTGCCGATGCAGGTGTTCCCCGCCGACTGGGCGCGGCTCGGGACGCTTGCACTTGCTGTCGCGGCAGCCGCCGCAGCGGGGCCCGCGCGGCGGCTGGCGCGGATCGCCCCCGCGGGGCTGTTGCGGGTCTTCGCCTCGGAGCGCTGAACGGGGCGCAAAAATGCAACACTCGGCGGGATGCGGGGCACAACCGTGGGTTCTGATTGACAGGTTTTTCGGAGGCTGCCACTCACTGAGAGAACAGGTGCGATGTCGAGGGAGAACGCGATGAAGACTCTTGGAATGCCTGGCGCGGCGGCGCTCGTCCTCGCTGGCAATGCCGCGTTTGCGGCCGGGCCGGGTGCGGTTGCCCCCCAGAGCGAAGTGGTGCCCGATGAGGCGGCCTGCACGGTGCCGGGCGAGGGCGTCGTCGCCCAGAAGCCCTGCGAGGAGGCCTGCGAAGAAGAGGATGTCGAGGCAGCCTGCATCGCCGTTGGCAGCGTGGGCGCCGCTGCTCCGTTCCTTGGTGGCTCGCTCGGAGGTGCCGGAGCGGCCTCGGCCGTGGTCCTGGGCGCGGGTGCGCTCGCGGCCGCCGGGCTGGGTGATGATGATTCCTCCAGCGGCTCGACGACGACGACGCCGACGAATGAGTGACGGCGGCTTCGTCCGCTGGAAAGCAGGGTGAACAACGAGCCTTCCGAAGGACTTCGGAGGGCTCGTCTCGGCTGAATCTCAGGGGTCCGGAAAGCACCTGGAGGCCAGCGCCAGCCGTGACGCGGCCGTGATCAGTGTCAGCGCGCCGAAGCTCCACGCCAGTGGTGCAAACCAGCCCGGCACCAGGCACAGCGCGACGAAGAAGATGATCGTCTCGCTCCCTTCCAGAAGCCCGCCGGTGAAGTAGAGCGTCTTGACGCCACGCGCGCTGGTCTGCATCCGGCGCTTTTCGGCGAGGATCGCGAAGCCGAGAAACGACGCGCCGTTGACATAGAAGCTGAGCAGTACGAACGCCCCGGCGGCTCCGTTCGATGCGGGGTCCGACAGCACGAAGGCCAGCGGAACCGCACCGTAAAAGGTGAAATCGGCGACGATGTCGAGATAGCCGCCGAAATCGCTGACCTTGCTGGCCCGCGCCACCGCCCCGTCGAGCCCGTCGGCGAGCCGCGAGACGATGATCAGCGCGAGTGCCAGCCAGTAGGCTTCGAATGCGATCGCCGCGCCGGCCGCGAGGCCGACCCCCAGCCCGGCCAGCGTGACGGTATTGGGGCGGATTCCGGCGCGCGCGAGGCCGGCGCCGAGCCGGTCGAGGGGCGGGTCGATATAGGGGCGCAGGTAACGGTCCAGCATGGTGGCTCCGGCAGTGGTTTTGGTCCGGCTTAATCGGCGCGGGGCGCGGCGTCAGTTCACATTCCCGTTTGCAACGTGTATCGCCAATTGCAATTCCGATTGCGCTCGCCGCAGGTTCGCCGCGCCAGCCCATTGCAAGGAGGCCCCATGCGACTGCTCACTGCTGCCCATGCGCTCGCCGCGCTTATTGTCCTGCCGCTCGCCGCGTCGGCGCAGGAGGCACCGCCCGAGCCGGAGAACTGGGATGCCGTCGTCGAGGCGGCGCAAGGAAGTCGGGTTTTCTGGCATGCCTGGGGCGGGGATCCGCGGATCAACGATTTCATCGAATGGGTGGGCGACGAGCTTGACGCTCGCCACGATATCGACCTCACCCATGTCAAGCTCTCCGATACCGCGGAGGCCGTCAGCCGTGTCGTCGCCGAGGCCAGCGCCGGGCAGGACAGCGGCGGCGCCGTGGACGCGATCTGGATCAACGGCGCCAATTTCGCGCAGATGAAGGAGAATGATCTGCTCTTTGGCCCCTTTGCCGACGACCTGCCTAACTGGCGCTATATCGACACCGCCGAACACCCCGCCATCACCGTCGATTTCACCGAGCCGGTCGATGGCCTCGGCGCGCCCTGGGCCTTGTTCCGGATGGTGTTCGAATATGACAGCGCCGCCGTGCCCGAGCCGCCGCGCGATGTCGACGCGCTGCGCGCCTGGATAACGGAAAATCCCGGCCGGTTCACCTATCCGCAGCCGCCCGACTATCTTGGCACCAGTTTTCTCAAGCAGATTCTCTACGGGCTGGTGGATGATCCGCAGGTGCTGATGCAGCCCGCCGACGATGCCGATTACGATGCGGTGACCGAGCCGCTATGGGCGTGGCTCGACGCCGTGACCCCCGACTTGTGGCGTTCGGGCCGCGCCTATCCGCAGAACGAGCCCGCCCTGGGCCAGCTGCTCGCTGATGGCGAGATCGACATCGCCTTTTCCTTCAACCCCGGCCGGGCCTCGGCGGCAATCGCCGATTTCGAGCTGCCCGACACCGTGCGCACCTATGTGTTCGAGCGCGGCACGATCGGCAATGCCAGCTTCATTTCCATCCCCTACAACGCAGCCAACCCCGCCGGGGCGATGGTGCTGGCCAATTTCATCATGAGCCCGCAGGCACAGGCCCGCGCGCAGAATCCGCAGGTGCTGGGCTTTCAGACGGTGCTCGACCTCGACCGTCTGCCCGCCGATGAGCGGGCCCGTTTCGAGGCGCTCGACCTCGGCATCGCCACCCTGCGCCCCGAGGAGATGGGCGCGACCCTGCCCGAGCCGCATCCGAGCTGGATGACGCGCATCGCCCAGGATTGGCAGGAACGCTACGGCGTCGCCGAGTGAGCCGGGGCAGAGCCGGCTTGCGGCGGGCCGCGGCGGGCGAGGGCGCGGGCTGGCTGCGCGCAATCGCGCCGCTCACCCTGGCGGTGCTGGCCGGGCCGGTGGTGGCCGGGCTGGCGGGGGTGATCCTGCCGGCCTTCGGCTACATGCCGGCACTGGGCGGGGCCGGGTTTTCCCTGGAGCCCTGGCGCGAGCTTCTGGCCTGGCCGGGGCTGGCCGCGGCGGTGCGGCTGAGCCTGACCACCGGCATCGGGGCCACGGTCATCGCGCTGGCGCTGACGCTGTTGCTGGTGGCGGCCGGGCAGGGCACGCGGACCTTCCGGGTGCTGGTGCGGCTGATCGCGCCGGTGCTGTCGGTGCCCCATGCCGCGACGGCTTTCGGGCTGGCGTTCCTGATCGCACCGTCGGGCTGGATCGCGCGGCTGACTTCGCCCTGGATGACCGGCTGGGAGCGCCCGCCCGACCTGCTGACGGTCAATGACCCCGCAGGTCTGGCGCTCACGCTGGGGCTGGTGCTCAAGGAGCTGCCCTTTCTGATGCTGATGACGCTGGCCGCGCTGGCGCAGGCCGACGGGCTGCGCACCCGCGAGGTCGCCGAGACGCTGGGCTACGGGCGCATCGCGGCGTGGATGCTCGTCGTCTTGCCGCGTGTCTATGCGCAGATACGCCTGCCGGTCTATGCGGTGCTGGCCTACTCCATGTCGGTGGTCGACATGGCGCTCATTCTCGGCCCGACGCGGCCGGGGCCGCTGGCGGTGGTGATCCTCGACTGGATGAGCGACCCCAATCTTTTCATGCGCTTTCAGGCGGCCGCCGCCGCGCTGCTGCTGCTGGCGCTGGTGGCCGGCGCGCTGGTGCTCTGGCGGCTCGCTGAAGAGGGCGCGGGAGCGCTCTGCCGGCTCGTGGCGATGCGCGGGATGCGCGCCACCGCGCTCGACCGGCCACTGCGCCCGCTTGCGCTGGGGCTCGGGGCGGCCGGTGCCGCGCTGGTCCTCGCGGGTCTGGCCGGGCTGGCGGTGTGGTCGGTTGCCGCGCTGTGGCGCTTTCCCGACGCCTGGCCGGCGGGGCTGACCCTGCGCATCTGGCAGGCGCAGAGTTCGGCGATTGCGGGGGCGGCGGGGATCACGGCGCTGATCGGCCTGATTGCGACGGTGGCCGCGCTTGTCCTCGTTCTCGGCTGGCTCGAGGCGGCGCATCGCGCCGGGCGTCGCGCCCCGGCGCCGGCAGTCCTGCCGCTGATTTACCTGCCGCTGATCGTGCCGCAGGTGGTGTTCCTGCCCGGCATGCAGGTGCTCGCGCTGATGGCCGGGTTCGAGGGCGGCCTCGTCCTGGTGATGGCGGTCCATCTGATCTTCGTGCTGCCCTATGTGTTCTTGTCGCTCGCCGACCCGTGGCAGGCATGGGACGCGCGCGCGGGCACCGTTGCGGCAAGCCTGGGCGCGGGGCCGTGGCGTATCCTGCTGACGGTGCGGCTGCCGATGCTGCTGCGTCCGGTCCTGACGGCGGCCGCTGTGGGCTTTGCCGTGTCGGTCGCGCAGTATCTGCCGACGCTGTTGATCGGGGCGGGGCGCGTGGCCACCTTGACGACCGAGGCCGTGGCGCTTGCCGCCGGGGGCAACCGGCGCGTCATCGGCGCGTGGGCACTGGCGCAGATGCTCGCGCCCTTCGCCGGGTTCGCGCTCGCATTGGTGGTGCCCGCGCTGGCCTTCCGCAAACGCAAGGGGATGGCTGTATGAGCGAGGGGCTGCGCCTCGAAGGGGTCGAGATCGCGCTGGGGGCGGCGCCACTGGTGACGCTGGACATCACCGTCGCGCCGGGCGAGGTCGTCACGATCATGGGCCCGTCGGGGTCGGGGAAGTCGGCGCTGCTTACCGCGATTATCGGGGCGCTTCCGCCGCCCTTCTCGGCGCGCGGGCGCATCCGGCTGGACGGGCGCGACATCACCGACCTGCCAACGCGGGCACGGCGGGTGGGCATCCTGTTTCAGGACGACATCCTGTTTCCCCATCTCAGCGTCGCGGGCAATCTGGCCTTCGCGCTGCCCTCGCATCTGCGGGGGCGCGCCGCGCGGACGGCGCGGGTCGAAGAGGCGCTGGCCGATGCCGGGCTCGAGGGGATGGGCGCGCGCGATCCCGAGACGCTTTCGGGCGGGCAACGCGCGCGGGTGGCGCTGATGCGCACATTGCTGGCCGAGCCGCGTGCGCTGCTGCTCGACGAGCCTTTCTCGCGGCTCGACGCCGACCGGCGCGCGCGCATCCGCTCTTTCGTCTTCGCGCGGGCGGTCGCGCGTGGCTTGCCGGTGTTGATGGTGACCCATGACGCCGAGGACGCCCGCGCTGCCGGCGGCCGCGTTCTCGATCCGCGCGGTGCGGCCGTCACGCCAGGAGTCGTCGCGTCAGCGGATGATTGCCGCGCTTGACAGGCGGGGCGAAAACGCAAAACCTGACATGCAGGAATTCCCCGCCCGACCCGTCGGGTGTGGCGGAGGCATTCACGATCCAACGATAAACAGGGGGAAAAGACAGATGACCTTTGACAGACTGCCGAAGGCCCGCCGGAGCGCTGCGCTGCTGGGCGGGGCCGCTGTCGCGCTGGCGCTGGGCGCCGCGTCGGCCGGTGCCGAGACGATCCGCTGGGCGCGCGTGGGCGACGCGCTGACACTCGATCCGCACGCGCAGAACGAGGGGCCGACCCACGCGCTCAACCACCACATCTACGAGACCCTGGTGGGCCGGGCGACCGACGGCACGCTCACACCGCGGTTGGCGACCGAGTGGGGCATCCACCCCGACGACGACACGATCTGGGTGTTCGAGCTGCGCGAGGGCGTGACCTTCCATGACGGCACACCGTTCGAGGCCGACGATGTGGTGTTTTCGCTTGAGCGAGCGATGGCCGAGACCTCGGACATGAAGGGGCTGCACGGCGCGGTCGAGTCGGTGGAGGCCGTCGACGAGCACACCGTCCATGTCCAGATGGAGGGGCCGGCGCCACTCTATGTGCAGAATCTGACCAACACCTTCATCATGAACCGCGAGTGGGCGGAGGAGCACGACGTCGAGGAGCCGCAGGACTTCGCCGGCGGCGAGGAAAGCTATGCGGTGCGCAACGCCAACGGCACCGGCCCCTATACGGTGGCCGAGCGCGACCCCGAGGTGCGCACCGTCCTCGAATACTTCGGCGACCACTGGGCGGAGACGCCCGAGGTGAGCGAGATCATCTATACCCCGATCGCCGAGGATGCCACGCGCGTCGCGGCCCTTCTGTCGGGCGAGGTCGACATCGTCCAGGACGTGCCCGTCCAGGACATCCAGCGCCTGCAGGAAACCGACGGCATCACCGTCGAGACGGGCCCCGAGAACCGCGTGATCTTCTTCGCCTACGACATGGGCTCGGACGAGCTGCAGACCGCCAATGTCGAGGGCAACCCCTTTGCCGACCCGCTGGTGCGCGAAGCGATGCATCTCGCGCTCGACCGCGACGCGATCCGGCAGGTGGTGATGCGCGGCCAGTCGCTGCCCACGGGCGTGACCATGCCGCCCTTCGTCAATGGCTGGACAGAGGAACTCGACGAATACCCCCAGCCCGACTACGAGCGCGCGCAGGAGCTTCTGGCCGAGGCGGGCTACCCGGACGGCTTCGAGGTCACGCTGCACACGCCCAATGACCGCTATCTCAACGACGAGGCGATCAGCCAGGCCTATGTCGGCATGCTCGACCGCATCGGGATCGACGTGAATCTGGTCTCGCAGACGCGTTCGCTGCACTTCCCGCTGATCCAGAACCGCGAGACGGACTTCTATCTGCTGGGCTGGGGCGTGCCGACCTTCGACAGCCAGTACATCTTCGACTTCCTCGTCCACAGCACCGAGGGCGCGCGCGGCGGCTGGAACGGCTCGCGCTATTCCAACCCCGAGCTGGACCAGAAGATCGAGGCGCTGGCCACCGAGACGGATCTGGAGGCGCGCAACGAGATGATCGCCGAGATCTGGGCGCAGGTGCAGGAGGACCGCGTGTTCCTGCCGGTGCACAACCAGCTTCTAGCCTACGCGATGCGCGAGGGCATCTCGCTGCCGGTGCATCCCGAGAACCAGCCCTCGATGACCGATGTGAGCTTCGAGGACTGATCGGAGACCGCGACTGCGCCCGCGCGCCGTGTCATGGCGCGCGGAAACCCCGGGCGGCGGGCGCCGAGCCCCGCCGCCCTCTCTTTCGAGGAAGTGAGCCGACGCGATGCTGGCCTATATCCTGCGCCGTCTGCTGCAATCCGTCGTCGTGATGATGGTCGTGGCGCTGGTGTCGTTTTCGCTGTTTCGCTTCGTGGGCGATCCGGTCTCGACCATGCTGGGCCAGGAGGCCACCGTGGCCGACCGCGAGGCCCTGCGCGAGCGGCTGGGGCTCAACGATCCCTTCGTCGTCCAGTTCGCGGATTTCGTCACGCGCGCGGTGCAGGGGGATTTCGGCATTTCCTATCGCCTGCAGCAGCCGGTGACCGATCTGATTCTCTCGCGGTTGCCGGCCACGCTCGAACTCGCGGCGATCTCGGGCATCTTTGCCTTTGTCCTCGGGCTGGGGCTGGGGGTCTACACCGCGCTGAAGCGGCGGGGCTGGCTGTCCAATGCCATCATGACCGCCTCGCTGATCGGCGTGTCGCTGCCCACATTCCTGATCGGCGTGCTGCTGATCTGGATATTCGCGGTCGAGCTGCAATGGCTGCCCTCGTTCGGGCGCGGCGAGGTCGTCGATCTGGGGTGGTGGCGCACGGGGCTGCTCACGCCCTCGGGGCGGGCGTCGCTGGTGCTGCCGGCAGTCACGCTGGGGCTCTACCAGATGACGCTGATCATGCGGCTGGTGCGCGCCGAGATGCTCGAAGTGCTGCGCGCCGACTACATCAAGTTCGCCCGCGCGCGCGGGCTCTCCGACCGGGCGGTCAATTTCGGCCATGCGCTCAAGAACACGCTGGTGCCGGTGATCACCATCACCGGCCTGCAGCTGGGCTCGATCATCGCCTTTGCCATCATCACCGAGACGGTGTTTCAGTGGCCCGGCGTGGGGGCGCTCTTCATCAACTCGGTGCAGTTCGTCGACGTGCCGGTGATGGCGGCCTATCTGGTGCTGATCGCGCTGGTCTTCGTGGTCATCAATCTGATCGTCGATCTGCTCTATTACGTGGTGGACCCGCGCCTGCGCGCCGACCGCGGCGCGGCCGGGCACTGACAGGGGAAGGAAAACCACTCATGGCGCGCACCGATCACGAGACCGCCGCCGCTTCCACCCCGCGCCCGCCGGGGCGCCTCTACAGGGCGTGGGACAGCGATCTCGCCCATGCCTTCCGCACCTCGCCGGTGGCGCTGGTGGCGGGGATCGTCGCCGTGGTTATCATCCTCGCCGCCGCGCTTGCCCCCTGGATCGCGCCGCATGACCCGTTCGATCCCGGCTCGCTGGTGCTGATGGACGGCTTCACCCCGCCGATGACGGAAAACGAGTTCACCGGCAATTTCTATCTGCTGGGCACCGACGATCAGGGGCGCGACGTCTTCTCGGCCATTCTCTACGGCGCGCGACTGTCGCTGTTCGTGGGGTTCTCGGCGGTGCTGTTCGCGATGGTCCTGGGCGTGACGCTGGGGCTGATCGCGGGCTATCGCGGCGGCTGGGTGGACAGCCTGCTGATGCGCATCGCCGACGTGCAGCTTACCTTCCCCTCGATCCTGATCGCCCTGCTGATCTTCGGGGTCGCGCGCGGCTTCATCCCGCCGGGCTACCGCGAGGCGATGGCGATCTGGGTGCTGATCGTGGCCATCGGGCTGTCGGACTGGGTCCAGTATGCCCGCGTCGTGCGCGGGGCCACGATGGTCGAGAAAAGCAAGGAATACGTGCAGGCCGCGCGCGTAATCGGCGCGCACCCGGCCAAGATCCTCGCGCGTCACATCCTGCCCAACGTGATGGGGCCGGTCCTTGTGATCGGCACGATCGGGCTGGCGCTGGCCATCATCGCCGAGGCGACGCTGTCCTTCCTCGGCGTCGGCGTGCCGCCCACGCAGCCCAGCCTCGGCACGCTGATCCGCATCGGGCAGGGCTTCCTGTTCTCGGGCGAGTGGTGGATCCTGCTGTTTCCCGCGCTCGCGCTGCTTGCGCTGGCCCTGTCGGTCAACCTGCTGGGCGACTGGCTGCGCGACGCGCTGAACCCCAGGCTGAGGTAAGCATGGCCGAGCCACTCCTGTCCGTCCGCGACCTCGTCGTGGAGTTTCCCACGCGCCGGGGCACCCTGCGCGCGATCGACCGCATCTCGTTCGACATCCGCGAGGGCGAGGTGCTGGGAATGGTCGGCGAGTCCGGCGCGGGCAAGTCGATCACCGGCAATGCCATCATCGGGCTGATCGAGCCGCCCGGCCGTATCGCCGGCGGCGAGATCCTCCTCAAGGGCACGCGCATCGACGACCTGCCGCCCGAGAAGATGCGCCGCATCCGCGGCCGGCGCATCGGCATGGTGTTCCAGGATCCGCTGACCTCGCTCAATCCGCTCTATACCGTGGCCGAGCAGATCATCGAGACGATACGCACCCATCTGGGCGTGTCGGAGCGCGAGGCGCGCGAACGCGCCGTCGCCCTTCTGGACCGCGTGGGTATCCCCGCCGCCCGCCGGCGGATCGACGACTACCCGCACCACTTCTCGGGCGGGATGCGCCAGCGGGTCGTCATCGCGCTGGCGCTGTGCGCCGAGCCCGAGCTGGTGATCGCCGACGAGCCCACCACGGCGCTTGATGTCTCCGTACAGGCCCAGATCATCGATGTGCTCAAGGAAATCTGCGCCGAGCGCGGGGCGGCGGTGATGCTGATCACCCACGACATGGGCGTCATCGCCGAGACGGCCGACCGCGTCGCTGTCCTCTATGCCGGACGGATGGCCGAAATCGGCCCCGTGCGCGATGTCGTCCAGGATGCCGAGCATCCCTATACGCGCGGGCTGATGGGCTCGATCCCCACGCTGACGCATGCCCATGACCGGCTCACCCAGATTCCCGGCGCGATGCCGCGGCTGGACAACATCCCGCAGGGATGCGCCTTCAACCCGCGCTGCCCCGAGGCGTTCGACCGCTGCCGGGTGGAACGGCCCGACCCGATCGGGCGCGGCGGCGGCCGCCGGGTGGCCTGCTGGCTTTATGACCGGGCGGGCGTGAAGGAGGCCGGAAATGGCTGATGCGCTGCTGCGGGTCGAGGGGCTGACGCGGTATTTCGACGTCTCCAAGCCCTGGCTCAACCGGGTGATCGAGCGCGAGGAGCGCCAGTTCCTGACCGCCGTGGCCGATGTGAGCTTCGAGATACGCCGCGGCGAGACCTTCGCGCTGGTCGGCGAATCCGGCTCGGGCAAGTCCACCATCGCCAAGATGATCGTCGGGCTGCTCAAGCCCTCGCACGGGCGCATCCTGTTCGACGATCAGGCGATGACCGGCACCGATGGCGCGGCGATGCGCGCCTTGCGCCGGCGCTTCCAGATGATCTTCCAGGACCCCTTCGCCAGCCTCAATCCGCGCTGGCATGTGGGCGACATCATCGCCGAGCCGATGGTCACCTTCGGGCTGGCCCGCGGCGCGGAGGCGCGGCGCGAGGTCGCGCGGCTGCTGGAGGTGGTGGGGCTGTCGGGCTCGGACGCGGCCAAGTTTCCGCACGAGTTCTCGGGCGGGCAGCGCCAGCGCATCGCCATCGCCCGCGCGCTGTCCTCGCGGCCCGAATTCATCGTCTGCGATGAGCCGACCTCGGCACTCGACGTCAGTGTGCAGGCGCAGATCCTCAACCTGATGCGGGATCTGCAGGACGAGTTCGGCCTGACCTACCTCTTCATCAGTCACGACCTGTCGGTCGTGCGGCACATGGCCAACCGCATCGGCGTGCTTTATCTCGGCCGTCTCGCGGAGCTGGCCGACGGCAAGGGGCTGTTCACCAACCCGCGCCACCCCTACAGCCGGATGCTGCTCGACGCGGTGCCCGATCTGGAGATGTCGGGCCGGCGCCGCAAGCCGGTCGAGGGCGAGATCCCGAACCCCATCGACCCGCCGCCGGGCTGCGCCTTTCACCCGCGCTGCCCCTATGCCGATGATCGCTGCCGGCGCGAGATTCCGCAGCCGGTGCGCCGCGACGGCGGCGAAGTGGCCTGTTTCGGGGTCGAGGAGGGGCGGATCTGACAGCCGCGCCGTGCGCCCCGGTGCGGCCGGCGCGCGCGGGGCTTGCGCCGCGCGGTGGGAGGCGCGATCAAGGGCACCCGATCGCCCCGCAACCCTAGCCGAGAGCCCCGCGATGACCCGTATCCTGCACCGCGCCATTCACAAGGAGATGCCGACCGCCGTCTCGGCCGAAGGCATCACCTTCACCGATGCCGAGGGCAAGCGCTATCTCGACGCCTCGGGGGGCGCGGCGGTGTCGTGTCTGGGCCATGGCCATCCCGACGTGATCGCCGCGCTGCATGCCCAGCTCGACAAGCTCGCCTATGCCCATACCGGCTTTTTCACCACCGAGGTGGCCGAAAGGCTGGCCGACCGGCTTGTCGCCGGCGCGCCGGAGGGGATCAGCCATGCCTATCTGGTCTCGGGCGGGTCAGAGGCCGTCGAGGCCGCGCTGAAGATGGCGCGGCAGTATTTCGTCGAGATCGGCCAGCCGCAGCGCCGCCACATCATCGCGCGGCGGCAGAGCTATCACGGCAACACGCTGGGGGCGCTGGCCGCCGGCGGCAACGAGTGGCGCCGCGCGCAGTTCAAGCCGCTGCTGATGGAGGCGCATCACATCGCGCCCTGCTTTGCCTACCGCGAACAGCGCGAGGGCGAATCTGAGACCGACTACGCCGCCCGCGCCGCCGGCGAGCTGGAGGCGAAGATCCTCGAGCTGGGCGCCGACAGCGTGGCGGCCTTCATCGCCGAGCCGGTGGTGGGCGCGACGGCGGGCGCCGTTCCGCCGGTGGCCGACTACTTCAGGCGTATCCGGGATATCTGCGACCGCTACGGCGTGCTGCTGATCCTCGACGAGGTGATGTGCGGCATGGGCCGGACGGGCACCCTGCATGCCTGCGAGCAGGAAGGCATCGCCCCCGATCTGATGACCGTCGCCAAGGGGCTTGGCGGGGGCTATCAGCCCGTCGGGGCCACGCTGCTCAACCGCCGGATATTCGACGCCTTCGCCGACGGCACCGGCTTCTTCCAGCATGGCCACACCTATATGGGCCACCCCATGGCTGCCGCCGCCGGGCTGGCGGTGCAGGAGGTCATCGCCCGCGACAACTTGCTGGAAAACGTGCGGGACATGGGTGCGCATCTGCGCGCGCGGCTGGACGAGACCTTTGGCCAGCACCCGCATGTGGGCGACATCCGCGGCCGCGGTCTGTTCCAGGCGATCGAGCTGGTCGAGGACCGCCCGACCAAGGCGCCCTTCGATCCGGCACGCAAGCTGCATGCGCGCATCAAGGCCGAGGCGATGGCGCGCGGGCTGATGGTCTATCCGATGGGCGGGACGATCGACGGCGCGCGCGGCGATCATGTGCTGCTCGCGCCGCCCTTCATCGTTACCTCCGCTCAGATCGACGAGATCGTCGAACGTCTTGACGCGGCGGTGCGCGCCGCGCTGGCCTGACCGGAAGGACGCCGGCGCGGGCACATGGCGGGGCGCCGCCGTTCAGGGTGGCGTGGTCACCCCCACTTGCCCGAGCCGGTGAAGTGGTCGGCGTATTGCCGGCGCAGCAGGGCCTTTTGCACCTTGCCCATGGCGTTGCGCGGCAGGGCCTCGGCCGTGACGAGGGCCTTGGGCTGCTTGAAACCGGCCAGATACGCGGCGGTCTCCACATGCAGCGCCCTGGCGTCGATCTCCGCGCCCGACTCGGGCACCAGCACTGCCAGCACGGCCTCGCCGAGATCGGGATGGGGTACGCCGATCACCGCCGATTCGCGGACGCCGGGCTGGTCGTCGAGGACGAGTTCGACCTCCTTGGGATAGACATTGAGCCCGCCGGAGATGATGAGATCCTTCTCGCGCCCGACTATGGTGACGTAGCCGTCGGCGTCGATGAACCCCAGATCGCCGGTGATGAAGAAGCCGTCGGCGCGAAACTCCTCGGCGGTCTTCTCTGGCATGCGCCAGTAGCCCTCGAACACGTTGGGCCCGCGCACCTCGATCATGCCGATCTCGCCGCCGGGCAGGGGGGCGCCGGTCTCGGGGTCGGTGACGCGCAGCTCGACGCCGGGCAGGGGCGGGCCCACCGTGCCCGGGCGGCGTTCGCCGTCATAGGGGTTGGAGGTGGTCATGTTGGTTTCGGTCATGCCGTAGCGTTCGAGGATGCGGTGGCCCGTGCATGCCTCGAAGGCGGTGTGCGTCTCGGCCAGCAGCGGCGCCGAGCCCGAGGTGAACAGCCGCATATGCGCGCTCGCGTCGTGGCTGAATCGCGGATCGTCCAGCAGCCGGGTATAGAAGGTGGGCACACCCATCATCGCGGTGGCCTGCGGCATCAGGCGGATCACCTCGCCCGCGTCGAATTTCGGCAGGTAGATCATCGCCCCGCCGGCCAGGAGCATCACGTTGCAGGCCACGAACAGCCCGTGGGTGTGGAAGATCGGCAGCGCGTGTAAAAGCACGTCGTCCCCGGTGAAGCGCCAGGCCTCGACCAGAACCTCGGCGTTGGACAGCAGGTTGTGCTGCGTCAGCATCGCGCCCTTGGAGCGCCCCGTGGTGCCCGAGGTGTAGAGCAGCGCGGCGAGGTCGCCGGGATGGCGCGATGCCGGCGTCAGGCTGGCGGGTTGCTGGCCCATCGTTTCGGCGAAACTGCCGCCGCCGGCGGCGTCGAGCGTCATCAGCGTGCAGCCGTGCCGCGCGGCGACGGGGCCGAGCGCGGCCTCGGCCGACGGGTCGGCCAGCAGGAGGCGCGGCTTGGCGTTGCCGGCGAAATAGTCCACCTCCTGCGGGGTGTAGGCGGGGTTGAGGGGCAGGAACACCGCGCCCAGCGCCACGGCCGCGCCATAGACTGCCAGCGCCTCGGGCGATTTCTCGACCTGCACGGCGACGCGGTCGCCGGGGCCCACGCCCTGCCCGGACAGAGCCCCCGCGGCCCGCGCCAGCATCGCGTGAAACGCGTCGCCCGACAGCGCCGTACCATCGGGCAGGATCACAAAGGCCGACTCGCGCCCGTTGAGCGGCGCGAAAAGGCGATCATAGAGCGGGTTCGCGGCCATCTGTCCTCCGTGATCCTCTTCCGGGCAGCGCGCCTTACAGTGACACGGAGCGCAGCAGCCTGAAAGACCCCGCGCGGCTTGTCCTTCCGCGCGATCCGGGCCAAGGTCGCGCGCCGCGACAAGGGGGAGCAGGCAGTGACCGCAGGGATCGTCGTCCTCGTGCTGGGCTATGTGCTCAGCCAGTTCTACCGCGCCTTTCTGGCCGTGCTCGCTCCCGCGCTCGAGCGCGATCTGGGCGCGGCGCCGGGCGATCTGGCGCTGTCGTCGGGGCTGTGGTTTCTCGCCTTCGCGGCGATGCAGCTTCCGGTGGGCTGGGCGCTCGACCGTATCGGGCCGCGGCGCACCGCCGCCTGGTTACTGGGCGCGGGGGGCGGCGGCGGGGCCGCCATGTTCGCGCTGGCGCAGGGCCCGTGGGGCGTGCATGCGGCGATGATGCTGATCGGGGCGGGCTGCGCGCCGGTCCTGATGGCGACCTATTACATCTTCGCGCGGGTTTATCCCGCCGCAGTCTTCGCCACGCTGGCCGCGGCGGTGATCGGCTTCGGCACGCTCGGCAATCTCGCCAGTTCGCTGCCGTTGTCGTTGGCCGCCGAGGCGCTGGGGTGGCGGGCGGCCGTCGCCGCGCTCGCGATCATCACCGTTGTTGCGGCGCTGGCGCTGGGGCGGTTCGTGGACGACCCGCCGCGGGCCGAGGGCGCCCGCCCCGGCGAGGGGTCGCTGCTGGACCTGCTGCGCAACCCGGCGATCCTGGTCATCCTGCCGCTTCTGTTCGTCAACTACGCCCCCGCCGCCGGGCTCAGGGGGCTCTGGGTCGGCCCATACTTTTCCGATGTTTTCGGCGCGGACGGCAACATGATCGGGGTGGCGACGCTGGTCATGGGCATCGCGATGGTCGCCGGCAGCTTTGCCTACGGCCCGCTCGACAGAGTGCTGGGCACGCGCAAATGGGTGGTGCTGGGCGGCAACCTGGCCGGGGGGGCGTGCCTGCTGGCGCTGTGGGCCGCGCCGCAGGCCGGGCCGTGGCAGGCCGCGGCGCTTCTGGCGGGTGTCGGGCTGTTCGGGATGTCGTTTCCCGTCATCATGGCGCATGGCCGCAGCTTCTTCCCGCCGCATCTGGTCGGCCGGGGCGTGACCCTGCTCAATCTCTTCGGCATCGGCGGCGTCGGGGTGCTTCAGCTGGTCAGCGCGCGGGTCCATGCCGGTGCGGCGGCGGCGCAGGGCCCTGCGGCCCCTTACGAGGCGCTGTTTCTGTTCTTCGGACTTCTGGTCCTGGCCGGCTGCGCGATCTATCTGCTGAGCCGCGACAGCACCGGCTGAGCGCCCTTTCCCCACGCGCCGCGATGCTGTATGCCCGGCGCAACCAACGCAAAGGAGACCCCGATGGGCTACAGGATCGTCGTCGTCGGCGCCACGGGCAATGTGGGCCGCGAAATGCTCAACATCCTCGACGAGCGCGAGTTTCCCGTCGACGAGATCGCCGTGCTCGCCTCGCGCCGCAGCCAGGGCACCGAGGTCAGCTTCGGCGACCGGACGCTCACCTGCGAGGACATCGAGAATTTCGACTTCGCCGGCTGGGACATGGCGCTGTTTGCCATCGGCTCGGACGCGACCAAGACCTACGCGCCCCGCGCCGCCAAGGCCGGCTGCGTGGTGATCGACAACTCCTCGCTCTACCGCTACGACCCCGACGTGCCGCTGGTGGTGCCTGAGGTGAACCCCGAGGCCGTCGAGGGCTACGCCAAGAAGAACATCATCGCCAACCCCAACTGCTCGACCGCGCAGATGGTCGTGGCGCTCAAGCCCCTGCACGACCGCGCGCGCATCAAGCGCGTGGTCGTCTCGACCTACCAGTCGGTCTCCGGCTCGGGCAAGGAGGCGATGGACGAGCTGTGGGACCAGACCAAGGGCATCTACGTCCCCGGTCAGGAGGTCGAGCCCAAGGTCTACCCCAAGCAGATCGCCTTCAACGTCATTCCCCATATCGACGTCTTCCTCGAGGACGGCTCCACCAAGGAAGAGTGGAAGATGGTCGCCGAGACCAAGAAGATCGTCGACACCTCCATCAAGCTGACCGCGACCTGCGTGCGGGTGCCGGTTTTCGTGGGCCATGCCGAGGCGATCAACATCGAGTTCGAGGATCACCTCGACGAGGAGGAGGCCCGCGAGATCCTGCGCGAGGCGCCCGGATTGCTGATCGTCGACAAGCGCGAGGACGGCGGCTACATGACCCCCGTCGAATGCGTGGGCGAATTCGCCACCTTCATCAGCCGCATCCGGCAGGACAGCACCATCGATAACGGCCTCAACCTTTGGTGCGTGTCCGACAACCTGCGCAAGGGCGCGGCGCTCAACGCCGTCCAGATCGCCGAGACACTGGGCAAGCGCGTGCTCAAGAAGGGCTGAGCCGGCGCGGCGCGCGCCACACGCGCGCTTCACCTTCGTCCAAATATCCTCGGGGGTGAATTGCCCCGCCAGGGGCAAGAGGGGGCGCGAGCGCCCCCTTTTTCGTCAGACGGGCCCGAACGCGCCCGCGGCCGGGTCGTAGCACTCGAGTTCGCCCGATCCGATCTCGTGCCACAGCCCGTGCAGGGTGAGCAGATCGGCCTCCACCGCGTCGCGCACGAAGGGGAAGGTCATCAGGTTCTCCAGCGAGACCAGCACCGCCTCCTTCTCCAGCGCGCGGGCGCGGCCGGCCTCGTCGCCCTGCTCCTTGATGCGCTCATATCCCGGCCGCAGGATGTCCATCCAGCGGCCGACGAAGCTCGACTTCTCCTCGAGCTCCGGCGCGCGCCCCGAGCACATGTCCAGACAGCCCTTCACCCCGCCGCAATTCGAGTGGCCCATGACGATGACATGCGCGACCTTGAGCGCGGTCACGGCGAACTCGACCGCCGCGGACGTGCCGTGATGATCGCCGTCGGGCTCGTAGGGCGGCACCAGGCTGGCGATGTTGCGATGGATGAAGAACTCCCCCTGATCCGCGCCGAAGATCGAGGTGACATGCACGCGGCTGTCGCAGCACGAGATCACCATCGCGCGCGGGTGCTGCCCCTCGCTGGCGAGGCGCTGATACCACGCCTTGTTGTCGGCATAGGTGGTGGCTTTCCAGCCGCGATAGCGGGTGGCGAGATAGCCGGGCAGCGGGGCGGCACGGTCGCTCACGGCGATGTTCCTTTCTGACTGTCACTGAACAATCCTGCATCTGATCTAGCAGACCCGGCCGCCGAATCGAGGGGTGCGCGCGCGCCGGAAAACGTTTTTTTGACGCCGATGCGCCAGCCTGTCGGGTAGTGTCCCGTGAGGTGGTGTAGGAACTGGCGTCCACCTGCTTCTTCATAGCTGGTGTCGCTCGTTCACTGTGCGGCGATCATTGTCGCCGCGTCGGTATCGTTGCACACGTCCGTGAGCTTTTCCACCGGCATGTAGCGGCGGGAGACCGCCCATTCGTCGTTCTGTTCCAGCATCAGCGCGCCGACGAGGCGGACGACAGCCTCCCGGTTGGGGAAGATACCCACGACGTTGGTGCGCCGCTTGATCTCCTTGTTGACGCGCTCCAGCGGGTTGGTGCTGTGCAGCTTCGAGCGCAGGCTCTCGTCGAACGCCATGTAGGCCAGCACGTCGTGTTCGGCCTCGTCCATGAGCTCGGCGACGTCCCGGAACCGCTCGCGCAGGCTGTCGGCCACCTCGCGCCAGCGGGCATGGGCCTGGTCGCGGTCGGTCTCGGCGAAGACGGTCTTGACCACGGCGCTGACCACCGGCTTGTTGGTTTTGCCCACGCGGGCGAGCAGGTTGCGCATGAAATGCACGCGACAGCGCTGCCAACCGGCGCCCAGGACCTTCCTGGCAGCGGCTTTGAGGCCCTCATGGGCGTCGCTGATCACCAACTGCACGCCCCGCAGGCCACGCCGTGTGAGCGAGCGAAGGAAGTCGGCCCAGAACGTCTCGGCCTCGGACGGCATGACCGTGATACCAAGCACCTCGCGGCGCCCGTCGGTGTTGACCGCCACGGCCACTATCACGGCCATCGAGACGGTGAGGGGCCAGCGCGCCACTGGTTCGAGCGCGGCCCCGAACGCCGCCCTCGCGCAGCTTTACGTAGGTGGCGTCGAGCCAGAGGAACGGCCAGTCTCCTTCGAGGGGCCGGTTCAGGAACGCCTGCACCCGCTCGTCGATCTCTTCGCAGAGCCGGCTGACCTGACTCTTCGAGGTGCCCGTCAGCCCCATGGCACGCACCAGATCGTCGACGGCGCGGGTAGAGACGCCGTGGATGTAAGCCTCTTGGACGACCGCCATCAGGGCCTTCTCGGCTGTCCGACGCGGCTCCAGAAAGGTCGGGAAATAACAGCCCTTGCGCAGCTTCGGGATGTTCAGCCCGATCGTGCCGGCCCGGGTATCCCACTGGCGCGGTCGGTAGCCATTCCGCTGGTTCTCCCGATCCGGATTACGCTCGCCATGCCCCGCGCCGCACACGGCGGCCACCTCTATGTCCATCAGCCGCTGTGCGGCATCCTGGATCAGCTCGCGCAGAAAATCCGCGTCATCGCTCTTGGCGATCGCCTCGGGAAGATCGATCATGGTGTCGGTCATCGTGCTCTCCTTCGTTGTCGTCGGTCGTTGAACAACCTCAGACTACGAAGAGCGCGGTGGCCGCCAGACCGGCCGCGCGCTGCGCTACGCCAAATGGCTCCGCGCGCGGCCTGTTACACCACCCAGTGGGACACTACCGCCTGTCGGGCCCGGGAGAGCAGCATAAGGGGGCGCGGGATGTCCGAGATCGCCGAACTGGTGCATGAGGAGCCGCTCACACTCGATCGCGGCCGGCTGGCCGCGCTGACCGCCGATCTGGGCGTCGAGGAGGCCGGGCTGGTCGTGGCGGCGCGTCTCGATGCGGTCGCTGCCACCCTCTCCACGCTGGAGCGTCATGATCGCCGCGGCGAGCCGGGCGCGGTCCGCCGCGATGCGCGGCGCCTGCGCGCGGCGGCAAGGCTGCTTGGCGTCACCGCGCTCGCACGGGTGGCCGGCGATCTGGATATGGCCGGTGCGCGGGGCGACATGGTCGCCTTCGCCGCGATCCGGGCGCGGCTGTTCCGCCTCGGCGGGCGCCTGCTCGCGACGGGCCGCGACGCGGCCGACCTGATCGGCTGACCGGCCAGAGCGGGACTTGCGGCGCCGCCGCAAGCCGCTAGGGTCGCGCGAGCATCCATCACCGCCGCGGAGCCGTCATGACCCTCAGATTCGCCGATGCCAGCGGGGCCGAGGGCCCCATCCTTTCCCTCCACCTCGTCGCGCCCGAAGGGCTCGACGACTGGCTTGCCACCCGCACGGCGGCCGAACGCGCCTGGATCGCCGCGGCGGGGTTTCGCGCCAAGGCGGGCGAGCATGTCGTCCTGCCCTCGGCGGAGGGGGGCGTGGCCGGGGCCGCGGTGGGTCGCGGCGATGCGAATGCACGCGCGCGGCAGCGCTTTGCCGCGGCGAAGGCCGCGCGCGCCCTGCCTGCGGGCACCTACCGGATCGAGGTGGCCGATCTGCCCGCCGGCGAGCTGGCCGAAATCGCGCTCGGCTGGCTGCTGGCCGGATACCGTTTCGACCGGTACCGCGCCGCGGCCGATTCCGCGCCGGCCGCACGGCTGGTCGCGCCCGAGGGCCTCGATGCCGCGCGGATCGAGGCGATCGCGGCCGGCGAGGCGCTCACCCGCGATCTCATCAATACCCCCGCCGCCGATATGGGGCCCGACGAGCTCGAAGCCGCGCTGGCCGCGCTGGCCGCCGAATTCGGCGCCGCGCACCACGCGATTCGCGGCGAGGCCCTGCTGGAGGCGGGGTTGCCCCTGATCCATGCGGTCGGTCGGGCCTCGCCCCGCGCACCGCGCCTTCTCGACATGCGCTGGGGCGGCGAGGGCCCGCGGCTGACGCTGGTGGGCAAGGGCGTGTGCTTCGACACCGGCGGGCTCGATATCAAGCCCGCCTCGGGCATGGCCCTGATGAAGAAGGACATGGGCGGCGCGGCCACGGTGATGGGGCTGGCGCGGATGATCATGGCGCTTGGCTGGCAGGTCCGGCTGCGGGTGCTGATCCCGGCGGTGGAGAACGCCGTCTCGGGCGACTCCTTCCGGCCCGGCGACATCCTGACCGCGCGCAACGGCATGACCGTGGAGGTCAACAACACCGATGCCGAGGGCCGGCTGGTGCTGGCCGATGCGCTGACGCTGGGCGGTGAGGAGACGCCCGAGGCGATGGTGTCCATGGCCACGCTGACCGGCGCGGCCCGCGTCGCCGTGGGCCCAGACATCGCCGCCTATTTCTGCGACGATGCGGCATTCGCGGGCGCGCTCGACTCGGCGGCCGAGCGCGCCCGCGATCCGGTCTGGCGCCTGCCCTTCTGGGCACCTTACGAGGAGATGATCGAGCCCGGCATCGCCGATCTCGATAACGCGCCGTCGGGCGGCATGGCCGGCGCGATCACCGCGGCGCTGTTCCTGCGTCGCTTCGCCACCGGCGCAGCGCGATTTGCGCATTTCGACATCTATGGCTGGCAGCAGAAGGATGCCCCGGCCCGCCCGAAAGGCGGCGTGGGCCAGGGCGCGCGGGCCCTGCTGGAGGCGCTGCCGGGGGTGCTGGGCACGGGGTGAGCCCGCCGCGGGATCATGTCATTCGATAACGCGGCGGTGATATTGTCTGTCGCCACCCCCGGTGGAAGGCTCTGTTGACAGGGCGGAGGCCCGCGCCACCGTCATTCGAGCCATTCGACCAAGGAGGAGAACGACATGACCCTGACCCGTTATTTCGCCAGTACCGCCATCGCCGCGGCCGCAGCGCTTTTCGCACCCCAGGCCGCGCAGGCGCTCTGTGCCGAGCCCAACGGCCCCGAGCCGGGCATGTATGAGAATGTCGACAGCGACACGCGCTCGATCACCCGCATGCGGGTCGAATTCGTTTGCGGGTCCGAGCGGACCCAAAACCCCGACGGCAGCGGGACCATCCGCCATGGCGCCGATCCGCACTGGCGCATCTGGCTTTGGGGCAGCTGCTCGCCGACCGATTGCGAGTGGGGCGCCACCCGCGCCAACATGATGGAGCGCGGCGCCTATCTCTACGGCCACTACGATCAGGGATTCGCCGAGCGCGACGTGCAGGTCTTTCCCGAGGGCGATGACCGGCTGCGCCTGCGCATCCGCTCGCGCTATGACGACGATCGCAGCGCGCGCACCTCGGTCAACATCATGGAGCTGCGCTGAGCCGCGCGGGAGACCAAGCAGGCTTTCGCCACCGGCGCGCCGGTGGCGTGGCGTCGCCGCGCCCGGTGGCGTAGACTGCATGCATGGATCCGCGTCTGACCCCCAGCAATGGCCGCGTGGCGCACGCCTCGCTCAAGGGGCGGGTGAGCGCCGAGCATTTCATCGACGGCACATGCGCCCGGATCGGCCGGCCCCTGGCCGATCTGCGCGACGGCCCCGGCGGGCGGCGGGCGCGCCAGCTCCTGATGGGCGAGGGCTTCACGGTGCTCGAGCGGCGCGACGGCCATGTCTTCGGCCAGGCGGCGCGCGACGGCCATGTCGGCTGGCTGGACGAGGCCGCGCTGGTCGCCTGGGCCGAGCCCACGCACTGGGTCGGCGCCTCGGCCACGCATCTCTACAGCGCGCCCGACATCAAGGCCCCCGAGCGCGGCTGGCTGTCGCTGGGCGCGCGTCTGCGCATCGTGGGCGAGGACGGCGCGTTTGCGCGCACCGATGGCGGGCTCTTCGTGCCCCGCGTTCATCTACGCCCGCTCGGCGACTGGGCCGATGATCCGGTCGCGGTGGCCGAAAGCCTGATCGGAACGCCCTATCTGTGGGGCGGCAACAGCCGCGCGGGGCTCGACTGTTCGGGGCTGGTGCAGGCGGCGCTGCTGGCCTGCGGGCGCGACTGCCCCCCCGACAGCGACCTGCAACAGGAGCTGGGCCGCCCGCTGGCCAAGGGCGGCGGGCTGACGCGCGGCGACCTGGTGTTCTGGGCGGGGCATGTGGGGTGGATGGCCGATTCGGCCAATCTGCTGCACGCCAACGCCCATCACATGGCCGTCGCGCGCGAACCCCTGGCCGAGGCGGCCGGACGTATCGCCGCGCAGGGCGGCGGGCCGATCACGCATCGCCGGCGGCTCTGAGCGTCAGTCGTCCACCGCGCGGATCAGCTTGCGCTCGAGCACCCGCAGAACGGTACGCAGGTCGTGGCCGCGCCGCAGGATGTGCCCGTCGAGCCCGACCACCGAATACATCCCCTGGCGGTTGCGCAGCTTGGGCCGCTTTTCGATGCGGTAGAGCGGCTGCTCGGCCGTGCGCCGGAAGACCGCGAAGACGGCCGCCTCCTGCAGGCAGGATATGCCGTAGTCGCGCCACTCGCCCGCCGCGACCATGCGGCCGTAGAGCGAGAGGATGACGTTGAGTTCCCGCCGGTCGAAGCTGACCTGCTCGGGGGTGTCGCGGCTTCCCGGTTCGGGGGTCGGCGAATGAACCGTCATGGCCTGACAGTGACCGTCGGCTGCCCGGAAATCAAGAGGCCGCGCGCCCGGCCCAGTCCCAGTAGAGCGCGCGCGCACGGCGTGTGACCGGGCCGATCTCGTAGCGGGTGTCGTCGAAGGCCGATACCGGCGTGACCTTTTGCAGATTGCCCGACAGGAACACCTCGTCGGCGGCGCGGAAATCGTCAAAGCTCAGCACCGTCTCATGCACCTCGATGCCGTCGGCGCGCAGATTCGCGATGTGGCGCGCGCGGGTGATGCCGGCCAGGAAGGTGCCGTTGGCGATCGGCGTGAAGACCGCGCCGTCGCGGACCATGAAGACATTGGCGGTGGCCGTCTCGGCCACGTTTCCCAGCGCGTCGGCGACCAGCGCATTGCCAAAGCCCTTGGCCATCGCCTCGGCGAGCATGCGCGCATTGTTGGGGTAAAGGCAGCCGGCCTTGGCGTTGACCACCGCGCAATCGAGCGTGGGCCGGCGGAAGCGTGTCGTCGTCAGCGTGGTCGCCGCGTCGGGGGCGGCCATCGGGATTTCCTCGAGACACACGCAAAACCCCGTGGCGTCCGATTTGGGAACCACGCCCAGCGGCCCGCCATGGAGCGCCCAGTACATCGGCCGGATATAGACCGCCGCCTCGCGCGGATAGGCGGCCAGCCCGTCCCATATGATCCGCTCCATCTCGGCCGTGCCGACGGTGGGGGTGATCATCAGCGCCTCGGCCGAGGCGTTGATGCGCGCGCAGTGGCGGTCGAGATCGGGGGCGATTCCGTCCACATAGCGCGCGCCGTCAAACACCGTGGTGCCCAGCCAGGCGCCGTGGTCGGCCCCGCGCATGACCGCGATGTCGCCTTCGTGCCAGCGGCCCTCGAAATAGGTGCGAATGTTGCGGCCCGTCGCCATGCCTGCGCTGCCCCTCCTGCCGGAATGGCGCGGAGTTAAGCAGGTCGGCTCCGCCGCGTCCAGTCCGGGGCCTTCAGCCGCCCCGGCCGGCCTCGAGAATCCCGGCCAGATCGAGCGGGGCGTTGACCATCGCCAGCCCGCCGGCGGCGTCGCGGGGCCATTCGGACGGCTCCCGGTCGCGGTAGAGTTCCACCCCGTTGTCGTCGGGGTCGCGCAGATAGACGGCCTCGCTGACCCCGTGATCGGCCGCACCGTCGAGCGTGATCCCCGCTTCGAGAACCTGCGCGATGGCCTGCCCCAGCGCGGCGCGGTCGGGATACAGGATAGCGGTGTGAAACAGCCCCGTGTGCCCCGGCGGCGGCGGTGTGGCGCCCGCGCTCTCCCATGTGTTCAGGCCGATATGGTGGTGATACCCGCCCGCCGACAGGAACGCCGCCTGCGGCCCGTAGCGCTGCGTGACCTCGAATCCCAGAACGCCGGAATAGAACCGGATGGCGCGGTCGAGATCGGCCACCTTCAGATGGACATGGCCGATACGGGTCTGCGGCGAAAGGGCGTGGGTCATGGCGGTCTCCTTGTTCCAGAGGCCCAGTATTGCATGGTGCGTTGTCGCACGCACATGCAAACATGGCACAACGCCTGTGCGGCTGTTCATGGGGGCATGGACGGCCTTACGCGATCGTGAGTTGCACATGGCCGAGAAACATACGAAACAGACGCCTGAAATCTTTCATTTCGCAAGGAGTCGCATCATGGTCTCCGACCTCATCGGACGCCGGCGTCTGATTGCCCTCGGCGGGGCCGCCGCGCTGACCGGTTTCGCCATGCCCCTGCGCGCGCAAGAATCTGCCGGCGCGAATGCGACGCCGGCGGTGCCGCGCAATATCGGCAGTTTCCGCACGATCCAGTGGCGCGATCATTTCGACGACCTGACCCATGGCGCGATCGTGTGCGATACCGCGTCGCGCGCGTTGCACTACTGGTCGGAGGACGAAAGCATCTACCTGCTGCACCCCTGCTCGGTGCCGCGGTCGGAAGAATACACCCGCCGCGGCCGGACGCGGGTGGTACTCAAGCGCCGCAATCCCGTCTGGATTCCCACCCCCAGCATGCGCGAGGAAGACCCGAGCCTGCCCGCACGCGTCGAGGCCGGCCCCGACAACCCCATGGGCACGCGGGCGATGAATCTCGGCTGGCAGTATTATCGCATCCACGGCATCGACAATCCCGAAAAGATCGGCCGGCCCGCGTCGAGCGGCTGCTTCGGCCTGTTCAACGACGCCGCCGAGCATCTGTTCGAGCTTGTCGAGATTGGCACGCAGGTCGTGGTCATCTGAGCGCGGCGCTGCGGCGTGCGCGCCGCAACCCGGCCGAGGCGAGCGTCGACCACACCAGCCCCATGAGCGCCGCCAGCGCGGCGCCCAAGGCGCCGAGCGTCCACCAGACCTCGTCAGCCAGTCGCAGCGTGGCGCGCAGGAACCGCGCCTTTCCCAGAATTTCGAGCCGCCCGACCGTGCCCGCGCCCAGGGTTTCGGCGGCGCGGGCGGCACGGGTCGCCTCGGCCGGGGTGTCGAGGCGCGAAAAGACATGCAGCGCCCCCGGCACCCCCAGCACCGTGCGCAGCCGCCCCGCCGCCCGCATGGCGGTTGCGGCCGGGGCCAGCGCGCCGGGGCGGATCAGGGCCGCAAGATCGCCCGGCCTGCGGACCTCGCCGAGGCGCGACCAGTCGATCCCCTGCCGTGCCGCGCGGCTCAGGCGGGCCGTCATTGCCGGTGAAATCCGCCCCATTTGCCATGCCGCCTTGCCCAGCCCGGCCCCGGCCTTGATGGTCAGGCTGGTGCCCAGCGTGGCCGGTCCTGCCGCCACGGCGGCGAGTCCGACGGCCGAGAGCGCCAACTCGACCTCGTCGACATCACGGCCCGCGGCACGGGCCGCGCCCGCGCGTGCCAACCCGGCGAGATCGCCCAGCGGGGTGAGCTCCACCGGCGCGCGGCAGGCCACAAGCGTTGACAGCGTGCATTGGCCGGCATCCCACATGCACGACAGGCACGCCCCGCCACGCGCCAGCAGCCCGTGATCGGCCTGTCGCAGCGTGTCGATCCGCGCCGCGAGCGGGTCGGGCAGGGCGATGTCGCGTTCGGCGGCGACGGCCTCGACCGCCTCGATGGCCAGCCAGTTGCGCGGCTGCGCGTCGAGCAGCGCGCGCAGCCGCGCCGCGATCCGCTCCTCGGTGGCGTGGCGCGCCAGCGCGGCATCCATCGCCGGGCCGATTTCCGCCGTCGCGCGGTCGATCAGAAGCCCGCCCGCCGGGCTGCGATAGAGCTGCCAGCCGTTCCAGCCCGACAGTGCGAGCGAGACGACCAGCGCCACCGCGAGCAGCGCGCGGAGGATCCGCCGGCCGCCGCCCGCGCGCGGCATTCTACACCGGCCGGCCCGGCCGGGAGCGCACCATCCCGACGATGTCGTAGACCCGCTCCAGAATCGGCCGGGCGATCACGTCGGCGCGCTCGGCCCCCCATCCCAGGAGCCGGTCGATCTCGGCCGTGTCCTGCAAGAGCCGGTTCATCTCGGCATTGATGGGGCTGAGCCGGGCGACGGCGAGTTCGGCCAGCGCGGGCTTGAACTCGCCGAAACCCCGGCCGGCATAGTCGGCGAGCACGCTCTCGACGTTGCGATCCGACAGCGCGGCGAAGATGTTGACGAGATTGCGCGCCTCGGGGCGATCCTCCAGCCCCTCGGCGGTCTCGGGCAGTGGCTCGGGGTCGGTGCGGGCCTTGCGGATCTTGAGGCTGATCGTGTCGGCGTCGTCGGTCAGGTTGATGCGCGTCATGTCCGACGGGTCGGATTTCGACATCTTTTTCGTGCCGTCGCGCAGGCTCATCACGCGGGTCGCGGTGCCCTCGATCACCGGCTCGACGAGGGGAAAGAAATCCACGCCGAAATCGTGGTTGAACTTGATCGCGATCTCGCGCGTGAGCTCCAGGTGCTGCTTCTGGTCCTCGCCCACGGGGACGTGGGTGGCGTGATAGGCAAGGATGTCGGCGGCCATCAGGCTGGGATAGGCGAACAACCCGACCGAGGCGTTCTCGCGGTGCTTGCCGGCCTTGTCCTTGAACTGCGTCATCCGGCTGAGCCAGCCCATCCGCGCGACGCAGTTGAAGATCCAGGCCAGCTCGGCATGGGCCGAGACCTGGCTCTGGTTGAACAGGATCGACCGCTGCGGGTCGATGCCCGCGGCGATGAAGCCCGCCGCCATCGCGCGGGTGGCGTGGCGCAGCGCCTCGGGTTCCTGCCAGACGGTGATCGCGTGCAGATCGACGAGGCAGTAGAGCGTCTCGACGCCCTCGTTCTGCGTCTCGACGAAGCGCTTGAGCGCGCCCAGGTAATTGCCGAGCGTGAGCCCGCCCGAGGGCTGGATGCCCGAAAAGACGCGGGGAGCCCGGGCCGCTTGCGTCATGGCGTGTCTCCGTGCTGGAAATTGGCGTTGCAACCGCTTATCGCCGGGGGCGTGGGCCGTCAACACGGCCGGTCCGCCGTGGCCCGCCAAGGAGAATCCGATGTCCGAGCATGACCACGCCGCGCCCCCGCTCAACCCGTTGCCGGGGATGTTGTGGCTGATCCTGCTGGCGGTGGCCCTGCCCGAGGCGTTGTTTACGCTGGGGGAACTGGGCGCGATCGGCGGGCCCGAGGCCGCCGGGTGGCGGCTGGAGGCGGCGCAGCGGCTGGGCTTTTCCGGCGCGGTTCTCGAATGGATGATCGAGAATGGCCGCTTCCCGCCCGATCACCTGATGCGCCTTGCCGCCTATTCGTTTGTCCAGGCCAGCGCGGTGCAGGCGGTCTTCGCGCTGGTGCTGCTCGCCGCGCTGGGCAAGATGGTCGGCGAGCGGGTCGCGCCGCTGGCGCTGCTGGCGCTGTTCTGGCTGCCTGCGGTGGCCGGGGCGCTGGTCTATGGTCTTGCCTTGGCCGAGGCGCGGCTTCTGATCGGCGCGCTGCCGGGAATCTTCGGGCTGGTGGGGGCGTTCACCTGGCTGTTGCAGCACGATCTGGCCGCGAAGGGCGCGCGCCGCTGGCCGGCCTTTTCGATCATCGCGGTGCTTTTGGCCGCACGGCTCGGCATTGGTCTGGTCGTGGGGCTCGACAAAGCCTGGCTGGCCGAGATCGCGGGGTTCGCCGTGGGTTTCCGCCTGACAGGCATTGTCGAGCCCGGCGGCTGGACCCGCAGTCTGAGGTGGCTCAGACGGCGTTGAGGCGGCTGCTTCGCACAGACGCGCCGTTGACAGCTGTCAACGACAGCCGCCCGGATCATGATGTATCACGCACACTCCATTCACCGTGCCGCAGGATGGCGGCCATGACGGGAGGCGCGAGACAGAGATGCTGAAAGTGATCGAGGTGCTGGCCGAATCCGACAAGAGTTTCGAGGACGCCGCGCAGGTGGCGGTGAGCAAGGCGGCCGAGTCGGTTCACAACATCAAGTCCATCTATATCAAGGAGATGGAGGCCACGGTGGATAACGACAGGGTCGTCAAGTACCGCATCAACGGCAAGATCAGTTTCGTTCTGGACGACTGATCCGCGGCCCCGGCGTCACCGCCTGAGTGCGGCACGGAAATCCGCCGCGCGGAAGGCGCCGATGCGCGCGCCGATGGCGAAATAGCTGAGGATACCCGCCCCCACCAGGGCGGCCAGCGCGGCGTAGCGCCAGCCGGGGGTGTCGAAAGCGGGGCCGAGCGCCCGTGCCAGGACGATCAGCACCACCCCCATCAGCCCCGCGGCGGCCGCGATCCGGCCGATGCGGGCGCGAAAGCGGGCGTCGAGATCGACAGCCGTGCCCATGGGCCGCGAGCCGTGCCAGAGCTGGAACACCATCGCCCAGCCCGCCACCGTGGTGCCCAGCGCGGCCGCCGAGAAGCCGATCACGGGCGCCAGCGCCACGGCCACGAGCGCGTTGACCCCCAGCGCCCAGACGGCGTAGCGGAAGGGGCTTTTGGTATCCTCGCGCGCGAAGAACAGCGGCTGCAGCACCTTGTGCAGCACGAAGGCCGGAAGCCCCGCGCCATAGACCGCCACCGCCAGCGCCGTCGCCGCGGCGTCCCCGCCGTCGAAGCGGCCGCGCTCGAACAGCACCGAGACCAGCGGGCCGGGAATGACGATCAGTGCCACCGCCGAGGGCAGCGTGAGCGCCAGCGCGAACTCGGCCGCGCGGTTGAAGGAGTGCCGCCCGCCGGCGGTGTCCTCGGCGCGCAGCTTGCGCGAAAGGTCGGGCAGCAGGACCACCCCGATGGCGATGCCCACCACCCCGAGAGGGAGCTGATAGAGCCGGTCGGCATAGGCCAGCCACGCGATCGCCCCGTCAAAGAAGCTGGCCACCTGCCGGCCGACGATCAGGTTGATCTGCATCACCCCGCCCGCCAGCATCGCGGGGAAGGCGACCGCGGCCAGCCGCTTCATCTCGGGGGTCAGCCGCGGGCGCGCCGGGACGATGCGCACCCCCGCCCGCGCCGCCGCGGTCCAGACCAGCGCGAGCTGCGCGATGCCGGCCAGCGGCACCGCCCAGGCCAGCGCGTCGCCCACGGGCCAGCCCAGCGCGTCGGCCAGCAGCATCGCCGCGATGAAGGTCAGGTTCAGCAGGATCGGCGCGGCGGCGGCGGCGGCGAAACGCCCCGTCGCGTTGAGCACCCCCGACAGCAGCGCGGCGAGCGAGATGAACAGGATATAGGGAAAGGCGATGCGCCCGAAGGCGGTGGCCAGCCCCAGCCGCTCGTCGGCGGCAAAGCCCCCGGCCATCGCCAACACCAGAAGCGGCATGGCAAGCTGCGCGGCAAGGGTAAAAGCGATCAGCACCGTGCCCAGCCCCGAGAATGCCTCGCGCGCGAAGCCTTCGGCATCCTCGCCGCCCTCGTAGCGCTTCGAGAACATCGGCACGAAGGCCATGTTGAACGCCCCCTCGGCGAAGAAGCGGCGGAACATGTTGGGCAGGGCGAAGGCCACCAGAAACGCCTCGGCCACCGGCCCGGCGCCGAGAAAGGCGGCCATCAGGATGTCGCGCACGAAGCCCAGCACGCGGCTGGCCATCGTCCACGCGCCCACGGTCACGAACCCCGTGACGAGCCGGATTGCGCGCATCAGCCCTCCGCCCGCTCCGCCGCCTGGGCGATGGCCTCGCGCAGCTTGCGCTCCAGCGCACGCTGCCGGGCGCGGCCGTGCAGCTTGAGCCCGAACATGTCCTTGACATAGAAGCTGTCGACCACCTGCGCGCCATAGGTCGCGATGACGGCGCTGGCGATGTAGATGTTGTTGGCCGCCAGCGTGCGTGTGAGATCATAGAGCAGGCCGGGGCGGTCGCGGGTATCCACCTCGATGATGGTGTAGATTTCCGAGCCCTCGTTGTCGAAGGTGATCGATGTGGGGATGCGGAACTGGCGCTCGCGCTTCTTGAGCTTGTCGCGCCCGGCCAGAGCGTCGGAGGCGACGACCTCTCCGGCAAAGGTCTTTTCGATCATCTCGCGCAGGCGCGGCAGCCGCTCGGCCTCGTAGGGGTGTCCCTCGCCGTCCTGTATCCAGAAGATCGCCGTGGCGTAGCCGTCGCGCGTGGTGTAGGTGCGCGCGTCCACCACATTGGCCCCCACCAGCGCCAGCGCGCCCGCCAGCCGCGAGAAGATGCCGGGATGGTCGGCCAGCGCGAAGCAGGCGCGGGTGGCGTCGCGATCCTCGTCGGGGTGCAGGTCGATGCGGATCTCGTCATCGCCGATGCCGCGCAGCAGATTGGCGAACAGCACATGCGTCTCGGTCGAGAGCCCCTGCCAGTAGGGGCCGTAATGGCGCTGGGTCTCGCGGCGGATGTCGCGGCGGTCCCAGTCAACGAGTTCGGCGCGCAGGGCGCGCTTGGCCTCGGCCTCGCGGTTCTCGCGGTTGAGATCCTCCAGCCCGGTCTCCAGCGCGCCGGCGGTTTCGCGGTAGAGTTGGCGCAGCAGCATGGCCTTCCAGTTGTTCCAGGTGCCCGGCCCCACCCCGCGGATGTCGCAGACGGTGACGACGGTGAGCAGATCGAGCCGCTTGCGCGTGCGCACCGCCTTGGCGAAGTCGCGGATGGTGCGCGGGTCGGCGATGTCGCGTTTCTGCGCCATGTCCGACATCAGCAGGTGGTGGCGCACCAGCCACTCGACGGTTTCGGATTCGGCGGCCGTCAGCCCCAGCCGGGGCGCGATGCGCCGCGCGATCCGCGCACCCAGCACCGAGTGATCCTCGGGCCGGCCCTTGCCGATATCATGCAGCAGCAGCGCGACATAGAGCACCCGGCGGTTGATGTCCTCCTTGAGGATGCGGCTGGCGATGGGCAGCTCTTCGGTGAGCTCCTCGCGCTCGATCTGCGCGAGCGTCGAGATCGTCTGGATGGTGTGCTCGTCCACCGTGTAGTGGTGGTAGACGTTGAACTGCATCATCGCCACGATCGGCTCGAATTCGGGGATGAAGGCGCCCAGAACGCCCAGCTCGTTCATCCGCCGGAGCGCGCGCTCGGGGTTGCCGCGCTTGAGCAGCATGTCGAGAAAGATGCGGTTGGCCTCGCGGCTCTCGCGCAGGCGGCGGTCGAACCTGTCCAGATTCGCCGCGATCAGCCGCATCGCCTCGGGGTGCAGCAGAAGGCCGGTGCGCAGCGCCTCGTCGAAGATGCGCAGCAGGTTGACCGGATCGGCGAGAAAGGCGTCCGGGTCGGAGACGGTCAGGCGGTTGCGCACCACGCGGTAGCCGCGGCGCGTGCGCTTGCGCCGGCGCAACAGCCCCACCAGCATCGGCTCGCGCTTGACGTGGCGCTCCTCCAGCGCGGTCAGGAATATCCGCGTGAGCTCGCCCACCCGTGTCGCGTGGCGGAAATATTCCTGCATGAAATGCTCGACCGCGCGGCGCCCGCCATGATCGGTGTAGCCCATGCGCTCGGCCACCTCGACCTGCAGATCAAAGGTCAGCTGGTCGGCGGCCCGCCCGGCGATGTAGTGCATGTGGCAGCGCACGGCCCACAGGAAGGTCTCCGCATCGCGGAACTGGGCGTATTCGTCGGCGGAGAAGACGCCCAGATCCACCAGCTCGGCGGCCTGATCGACGTGGTGGATGTATTTGGCGATCCAGTACAGCGCCTGCAGGTCGCGCAGCCCGCCCTTGCCCTCCTTGACATTGGGTTCGAGGATATAGCGCTGCCCGCCTTGCCGGCGATGGCGCTCGGCGCGCTCGGCGAGCTTGGCCTCGATGAAGGCGGGCGCGGTCCTGGCGAAGAGCTCGCTCCAAAGACGGCTGTCGAGTTCGCGTGCAAGGCCCTGGTCGCCGTAGAGATAGCGGTTTTCCAGAAGGGCGGTGCGGATCGTGTGGTCCTCGCGGCCCAGCCGCAGACAATCTTCCACGGTGCGGGTAGCGTGGCCCACCTTGAGCCGCAGATCCCACAGGATGTAGAGCGTGCTCTCGATCACGCTCTCGGCCCAGCCGGTGACCTTCCATGGCGTCAGGAACAGCAGATCGACATCGGAATGCGGCGCCATCTCGGTGCGGCCGAAGCCGCCGACGGCCAGCACGGCGAGCCGCTCGCCGTCGGTGGGGGTGGCCAGCGGGTGGAGATGGTCGATCGCGACGTCGAGCGCGCAGCACACCAGCCCGTCGATCAGGTAGCTCTGCGAATGCACGAGCGAGCGCGCCGCCCGCGGCCGCGCGCGAAAGGCCGTCTCCAGCGCCGCGCTGCCGCGCTTGCGCGCCGCGTCGAGGCTCTCCACCGTCCGCAGCCGGATCTCGCGCCTGTCCTCGGCCGCGTCGATCGCGGCGCCGAGTTCGGCGCGCACCGCAGCGGCGTCGAAGATCTCCTCGGCGGGGAGGAGCAGATCGTCGGGCGGGGCGGGCGGCGGCGCATCCGCCGCCGCAGGCACCGGCGACGCGGCCTCAGAAACCGGCGGCGCCGAAGCTTCTCGGGGCTGGGTCAATCACACTCACCTCGTTGTCGCGGATCGTGGCAACCGCCAGCGCCCGTTCGTTGGTGCCGTCGGGCAGCAGGCGGAAGACGCCGTTCACCCCGGCGAACCCCGAGGGCTGGGTGAGCGACGCGCGGGTCAGCGCGTCGCCCCCCCGCGATTCCAGCAGCGCCCCGATCGCGGCGATCCCGTCATATCCGAGCCCCGCGATGGTCTCCGGCGCCGAGCCGTAGCGCGACTCGTAGCGCGCGCGGAACCGCGCCGCCAGATCGGGATCGGGCATCGCGAACCAGCCGCCCTGAAGCTGACGCTCCTCGAGCGTGGAGGCGGGCACATCCCAGCGGGTCAGCCCGATATACTGATAGTCCTCGGGGTCGACACGGTTCTCGGACAGAAGCTGCGTGACCAGCGGCAGCGCGCCGGCGCTGTCGGAGGTGAAGACCACCGCGCGGGCACCCGATTCGCGGATGCCCTCGACCATGTCGGACAGCGCGTCCACGACCCCCTGCTGCGAGAACTCGAAGGATTCGACGGTGGCCACGCGCACGCCGGTGGCGCGGGCGGCATCCTCGACCGCCCGGCGGCCCACATCGCCGGCATTGGTCCGCTCCTGAACGACGGCCACCCGGCCGATCTCCTGGGTGCCTGCATGCGCCAGAAGCCGCCGCGCCGTGTTGGCAAAGGTCGGCCCCAGCACGAAGACGTTGCCGCCGGCGACCTCCGGGTTGTTCGAGAAGCTCAGCACGTTGATACCGTGATCGGCCACCGCCTGGCCGGCGGCACGGGCCGCGCCCGAAAAGACCGGGCCCAGGATGATGTCGGCGCCGTCGGCCGCGGCGCGCCGGGCCACCTCGCCGGCGCGCTCGGGACGGCCGGCGGTGTCGTAGACGCGCAGCTCGATCCGGTCGGTGCCGAGATCGGCGACGGCCATGCGCGCGGCGTTCTCGAGATTGCGCGCGAGCGCGTCGTTGCCCGAGTCCCCCGAGCCGCCGGGCACCAGAAGTGCGACATCGACAGTCTCCTGCGCGCTCAGGCGCGCGCCGCCGCCGCCGGGGGAGAGGCCTATCTCACCGGGCGCGCAGGCGGCGACCAGCAGGCCGAGCGTGGCGACAAGCGCCAGCGGGGCGGTGGCGCGGCGGCGCGGCGCCTTGCGCTGCGCAGTCAAAAAGGCGAACATGCGGCATCCTCCCTGCATCGGGTGCGGCGCTGGTTGTCGGGGCCGAGACTAGGCGCTCGGCGCGGCGAAGTAAACTTTGCAACGAAAGGGGCCGCGCATGACGTCGGAGCCCATGCCGCTCGCGCCGGGGCTGCACTTCATCGCCACGCCGATCGGGGCGGCGCGCGACATCACGCTGCACGCGCTCGACATCCTCGCGGCGGCAGACATCCTTGCCGCGGAGGACACGCGCAGCCTGCGCCGGCTCATGGAAATCCACGGCGTCGCGCTGGGCGCGCGCCCGCTTCTGGCCTATCACGACCATAACGGCGCGCGGATGCGCCCGCGCCTTGTCGCCGCGCTGGAGGCGGGCCGGACGGTGGCCTACGCCTCCGAGGCGGGAACGCCGCTGGTGGCCGATCCGGGCTACCGGCTCGCCCGCGCGGCGATCGAGCGCGGGATCGATGTGCATGCCGCGCCGGGGCCCTCGGCGGTGTTGGCCGCGCTCACCGTCTCGGGGCTGCCCTCCGACCGTTTCGCCTTTCTGGGTTTCGCGCCGCCGCAGAAGGCGGCGCGGCGGCGCTTTCTCGAAGAGGCCGCGTCGATCCCGGCCACGCTGATCCTGTTCGAATCGCCCAAGCGCGTTAGCCGAATCTTGACTGAATCGGCCGAAAGTCTCGGAGAGGCGCGCGAGGCGGCCGTCTGCCGTGAATTGACCAAGCGGTTCGAGGAGGTCACGCGCGGCACGCTGGGCGAACTGGCCACGCGTTTTGCCGGCGAGACGCCGCGCGGCGAGGTGGTTCTGGTCATCGACCGGGCGCGCGGCCCGGCGGCGGGGGCAGAGGCGATGGAGACGATGCTGCGCGCGGTGTTGCGCGAGGCCAGTGTCAAGGATGCCGCCGCCCGTGTCGCGGCCGATCTGGGACTGCCGAAGCGCGAGGTCTATCAGGCCGCACTGCGGATCGCGGAGGAGGAAGAGGAATGACCATATCGGCACGGGCGCATCGCGGTGCGACAGGGCATCGGGCGGGGCTGGCCGCCGAGGCGGCGGTTGCGGCCCATTACGGCCGCTCGGGGCGGGCGATCGTGGCGCGGCGCTGGCGCGGTGCGGGCGGAGAGATCGACCTGATCGCGCGCGAGCCGGGGCGCGTGGTCTTCATCGAGGTCAAGAAGAGCGGGAACTTCGCGCGCGCGCTCGAACGGCTGGGTGGGCGCCAGGCCCGCCGGATTCGGGCGGCGGCGGCCGAATTCCTTGCCGGGGAGGCTGCCGGGCTCGACACCGAGGCGCGCTTCGACGTCGCGCTCGTGGACGGCATGGGCCGGGTGGAGATCGTGGAAAACGCCCTGTGTTGACCCGGCCGCCGCGTGATCAGCGGCCTCTGAGCTCGTCGCGGAGGTTGAACGCGACGGGCCGGCCGGCAAGGCGGGCGCGGTAGACCTCGACCGCCTCCATGACCCGCATGATGTAGTTGCGTGTCTCGCTGAAGGGCACCGATTCCACCCAGTCGATGACATCGACATCGGGCTCGCGCGGGTCGCCGATTTCCCCGATCCAGCGGCGCGGCCGCCCCGGCCCGGCATTGTAGCCCGCGGCGACCAGCGCGGTGGCGCCGTCGAACTCCTCGATCAGCCCGGCGAGATAGGTGGCCCCCAGCCGGGCGTTATAGGCGGCGTCGGCGGTCAGCCGCGCCTCGTCGAACTCCACGCCCAGACGGCCTGCGACCAGCTCGCCGGTGCCCGGCAGAATCTGCATCAGCCCGCGCGCGTCGGCCGGGCTGACGACGCGGGGGTCGAACTCGCTCTCGCGCCGGGCGATGGCGAGGGCGAGCGGGGCGGGGACGGGCAGCTCCTGCGTGGTCAGGCCGGTGAGGGGGAAATAGGCCGGCATGACGATCTCCTCTCCGCGCGCGACGGCGTCCTTGGCGAGGTTGAGCGCCCAGTTGGGCTCGTCGTTCTCGAGCATCCAGCCGGCAAGCGCGCGCAACTGCTCGTCCTCGAGATCGCGCGCCAGATGCAGGATGAACCGGCGCGCCTCGTACCATTCGCCGCCGGCGGCGCGCAGCAGCCGCGCGGCACGGAACAGATCGCTCTCGGCGAAGGGCTGGCCGCGCCAGTCGGGCAGCGGCTCGGTGCCCGGCAGCGCGGGGTCCATCGGCAGGCCCGCGCGTTCGGCGGCGAGCTGGCCGTAATAGCCGGTCTGATGCTCGGCCGCATAGGCATAGGCGGCGCGGGCGCTTTCGGTGTCGTCCATCGCCTCATGGGCGCGGCCCTCCCAGTAGCCCGCCCGGCCCAGGCTGATCGGGCTGCCCACACGCGCGCGCAGGGCGCGGAAATGGCCCAGCGCGGTGGCTGGCTCGTCAAGATGGCGCAGGGCGATGTAGCCTGCCAGCCATTCGAGATCGGCAAAGCGCGCGCCGTCCTCGAGATGGTGCGACGAGGCGAGCCGGTAGGCGCGGCCGGGATCGTCCGCGCGCAGATCGCGCCGGGCCAGCACCGCGCGCCAGCCCGCCCAGCGCGCCGGCCGGCCCAGCGATTCGGCCGAGCCGCTGCGTTCGATCAACCAGTCGGCGGCGCTGTCGTAGTTGCCCGCGGCGATGCGCCAGTCGAACCGGGCATGGGCAAGGCCCGGATCGTCGGCCAACGCGTCGGGCACGGCGGCCACCAGCGGGTCCACCCCCGGCCTGCGCGCGGCCAGCGCGATGCGTGCGCGGCCCAGCCGCCTCCAGCCCGCATCGACACGGTCGAGCATGCGCTCGGCGCTGGTCTCGCGGCCCGCCCAGAGCAGGGCGTCGAGGCGTTCCTCGTGGTGCTCGGCCAACGCCGCGCCGAAGCGGTCGAGCAGCGCCGCCTCGGCGTCCTCGGACATCGTCATGCCCGCCCGCCAGATGCGCACGGCCTCGGCGCGGGCGTCCTCCGACCGCCCGGCCGCTGCCAGCGCGTCGATCAGCGCGCCCGCGCCGGTGGCCGTCTGCGGCGGGCGATCCTCGAAATAGGCGATGACGGCGTCGGGCGGGGCGCTCTCGGCGATCGCCGCCTCGCCGGACGCGTGGAGGCGCGCCATCCCCGGCCAGTCGGGCCGGCGGGCGAGGAAGTCGGCGTAGTCCGACCACGCGCCCTCACCCGCGCGCAGGGCGCGCCAGCGGACGATGTCCTCGGCGACGGGGCCGATATCGGCGGCCATGCCGCGGGCCGGCGCCCAGGCATCGTCGCGCACCGCCTGCATGGCGCGGCTAATGAGCCCGTCCTCGCGCGGGCGCGGCGCGGTATCCTGGGCCGCGACGGGGGCGAGCGCGGAGACAAGCACCGCGAAGACGGCAGCCGCCGCGCCGGCCAGGGGCCGTTTGGGGAAGGGGCGCACGCGCAAACCTCTTTTCGTCTTGAACCGGACGCCACCTGAGTCTAACGCGCCGGTCACGCCCGGCAACACACAAACTTGGCAACCGGCCGGGTCGGCGGTAGGGTCGGCCGCAAGCGTGCTCTCCGGCCCCGGCGAAAGAAGGAAGCGTGTCATGTTCAAGGGTTCGATGCCCGCGCTGGTTACTCCGTTCAGGGATGGAAAGCTCGATCTGGGCACGCTGCGCGACCTTGTTGAATGGCATGTCGAGCAGGGCTCGACCGGGCTCGTGCCGGTAGGGACCACCGGCGAGAGCCCGACGCTGAGCCACGAGGAGCACGAGCGCGTGATCGCCGAGGTCGTCACCGCGGCTGCGGGGCGCATTCCGGTCATCGCGGGGGCGGGGTCGAACAACACCGACGAGGCGATCCGCTTCATGCGCTACGCCGAGTCGGTGGGCGCCGATGCGGCGCTGGTGGTCACGCCCTATTACAACAAGCCCACCCAGGCCGGCATGATCGCCCATTTCCGCACGCTGCACGATTGCTGCAACCTGCCGATCATCATCTACAACATTCCCAGCCGCTCGGTGGTGGACATGACCCCGGCGACGATGGGCGAGCTGGCCAAGCTGGAGCGCATCATCGGCGTCAAGGACGCCACCGCCCGGCTGGAGCGCGTCTCGATGCAGCGGGCGGCCTGCGGAAAGGATTTCATCCAGCTCTCGGGCGAGGACGCCACCGCGCTGGGCTTCAACGCGCATGGCGGCGTCGGCTGCATCAGCGTGACGGCCAATGTCGCGCCGCGCCTGTGCGCCGAATTTCAGGCCGCCACGCTGCGCGGCGACTATGCCGAGGCGCTGGCCTATCAGGACAGGCTGATGCCCCTGCACGAGGCGATCTTCATCGAACCCGGCCTCGTGGGTGCGAAATACGCGATGTCCAAGCTTGGCCTGTGCAGCGAGGAAGTCCGACTGCCGCTGGTGCCGCTGACCGAGCCCACGCGCGAAGTTGTCGACGCGGCGATGGAGCACGCCGGGCTGATCTGAAGGCCGGGCGGGCGCGCCGCGCCCCTGGCAGGCGACGAGGCGGCGGATGGAGCGTTTCAAGGCACTGGCCGGCCGGCTTCTGGGGGATGTGGGCGCGGTGTTCCACATCTCGGTGGCGGTGGTCGTGGCCTTTGTCGTGGTCACCGCCGTCGCCCCCGCAGCAGTTGAGAGCGCCGCCGAGGCGGTGCTGCATGCCACCGCCGTCAATGTCGGCTGGATGTATCTGCTGGTCACCACCGGCTTCGTCCTTTTCGTGCTCGTTCTCGGGCTGTCCAGGGCTGGCGAAATCCGGCTGGGCCCCGAGGGCGAGCCGGCCGAATTCTCCTATACCAGCTGGCTTGCGATGATCTTCTCGGGGGGCATGGGCGTGGGCCTCGTCTTCTGGGGCGTGGCCGAGCCGATGATGCACTTCAACACGCCGCCGCCGGGCGCGGGGCTGCCGCGGACCGCCCAGGCGGCCCAGACGGGCATGCGCTATGCCTTTTTCCACTGGGGGCTCCATCAGTGGGCCAATTTCGCGCTGGTGGGGCTGGCGATCGCCTATGTCCGGTTCCGCCATCAGAGCCACGGCCTGATCAGCGAGACTTTCCGCCCGCTGCTGGGCGACCGGGTGGATGGCTGGGCGGGCCGGACGATCGACATCCTCACGGTTGTCTCGACCGTCTTCGGCGTCGCCACGACGCTTGGCCTGGGGGCGCTGCAGGTCAACAGCGGGCTGGCGCGGCTGACCGGGCTGCCCTACGGATTCGGGGTGCAGCTGGTGATCGTTGCGGTGGTGGGCGTGCTGTTCATGCTCTCGGCGATGACGCCGCTCGACCGCGGGGTGCGCGGGTTGAGCAACGTCAACATGGGGCTGGCCGCGCTCCTGCTGCTGGCGGTTCTGGTCTTCGGGCCGACCGCCTTCATCTTCGGGGTGATGACGCAGACGCTGGGCGAGTATCTGGGCAACGTGATCCAGATGAGCCTTGTGACCACCCCCTATTCGGGCAGCCAGTGGGTCGAGCAGTGGACGATGTTCTACTGGGCCTGGGGGCTGAGCTGGGCGCCCTTCGTGGGCAGCTTCATCGCGCGCATCTCGCGCGGGCGGACCATCCGCGAATTCGTCCTTGGCGTGATGATCGTGCCCGTCGCGCTGTCGATGCTGTGGTTCGCCACCTTCGGGGGCGCGGCCATCCGTTTCGAGATATTCGAGAATGCCGGAATCGCCGAGTCCGTGGCGCGCGAGGTTCCCGCGGGGCTGTTCGCGCTGCTCGACCAGCTTCCCGCCAGCGGGCTGCTGGCGGTGATTGCGATCCTGCTGGTATGCATGTTTCTGGTCACCTCGGCGGATTCGGCGACCTTCGTGCTGGGAATGTTCACCTCGCGCGGGGTGCTCGAGCCGACACGGGCGGTGCGCCTTCTGTGGGGTGTGCTCCAGCTTCTGGTGGTCGTGGTGCTTCTGCTGACCGGCGGGCTGACGAGCCTGCGAACGGTATCGATCATCGCGGCGTTTCCCTTCATGCTGCTGATGGTGCTGATCGCCGTGGCGCTGTGGCGCGATCTGGCCCGCGAATTCGCCATGCGCGCCGACAAGGAGCGGATTCTGCGCGACCGGGTCGAGCGGCTTCTGCTGCGCGAGTCCGAGCGCGAAGCCGAGCGACAGGCCGAGGCCGAGACCCATCCAACCGCGCCCGAGAGCAGCGATATCACGCCGCCGGACGCTGCCGCCAATGCAGCCGAATCCGCCGGCACCGCAGGGCGGGGCTGACCGCGCGGCGGCGCCTGCTGGACACGCGGACGCCCCTCGACTATCGGGGGGGCATGAGCGCCAAGCCTGCCAAACCGGCCGACAAGAATTACAAGGTGGTGGCCGAGAACCGCCGCGCCCGTCACGACTATGCCATTCAGGACGATCTCGAGTGCGGCATCGTTCTGGAGGGCTCCGAGGTGAAGTCGATGCGCGAGGGCAAGGCCAACATCGCCGAGAGCTATGCCTCCGTCGAGGAAGGCGAGTTGTGGCTGGTCAACAGCTATATCGGCCCCTTCAGCCAGGCCAAGACCTTTGGCCACGAGCCGCGCCGAAAGCGCAAGCTGCTGGTTTCGCGCAAGGAGCTGGCGCGGCTGTGGTCGGAGACACAGCGCAAGGGGATGACGCTGGTGCCGCTGGTGCTGTATTTCAATCACCGCGGGCTGGCCAAGCTGAAGATCGGCGTGGCCAAGGGCAAGAAGGTCGCCGACAAGCGCGCCACCGAGGCCAAGCGCGACTGGCAGCGCCAGAAACAGCGCCTTCTCAAGGAGAGAGGCTGAGACCCGGCGGTCTTGCCATGCCGGCCGGGCCGGCGTAATCGTCGGGCGAACGGCAACGGAGGAGCCCCGTGGCACAGGACGACCCCGCGACGCTGGTCTCGACCGAGTGGCTGGCCGCCCATCTCCAAGATCCCGATCTGCGCATTCTTGACGGTTCGTGGCACATGCCCGCGACAGGACGTGACGCGCGCGAGGAGTACGCGCACGAACACATCCCCGGCGCGCGGTTCTTCGACATCGACGAGATATCCGACCACCGCTCGGAACTTCCGCACATGGCGCCGCCGACGGAGAAGTTCATCAGTCGGCTGCGCGCGATGGGCGTGGGCGACGGCCATCAGGTGGTGATCTATGACACGGTCGGCATCTTCTCGGCCGCGCGCGTGTGGTGGCTCTTTCGTCTGATGGGCAAGACGGATGTGGCGGTTCTCGACGGCGGCCTGCCGAAATGGAAGGCCGAGGGGCGTCCGGTCGACGAGGCACCGCCGGTGGTGCGCGACCGGCACATGACCGCCCAGCGCCGCGCCGATCTGGTCAAGGACGTCACGCAGGTGGCCGCCGCCGCCAAGCTTGGCGACTGGCAGATCGTGGATGCCCGCGCCCCCGAACGCTTTTCGGGCGCCGCGCCCGAGCCCCGGCCCGGCCTGCGGTCAGGCCATATTCCCGGCTCGCGCAACCTGCCCTTCCAGGAGGTGCTCAACCCCGATGGGACGATGAAGGACGCGGCCGGTCTGCGCGCGGCTTTCAAAGCGGCCGGTGTCGATCTCGACACTCCGGTCATCACCACCTGCGGCTCGGGGGTCACGGCGGCGATCGTGAGCCTCGCGCTGGAGCGGCTGGGCCACGCGCGCCACGCGCTCTATGACGGCTCCTGGGCGGAATGGGGCATGTACAATGATCTCAAGGTGGAGACCGGATGACCTTTCACCCCGCCGGAAGCACGGTGAGCTATCACGTCACCTGGCTGGAGATGACCGAACGGCCCGGCTATGGTTGGCCGGTTCAGCCGGCCGCGCACGAGGCCGCGCTGCTGTGCGCCGAGACGCCGCCGGTGTGGTATTTCATGTGCCTTTATGACGCGGTGGGGCGCGACTATGCCTGGGAGGATCTCCACACCGCCGACGCCGACACGATGGAAGGCTGGCTGGCCAGCGAGGATGTCGAGTTGTGGACGCTGATGCGCCGTGGCTGGCCGCATGGCTTCTTCGTGCTCGACTGGACCGAGGCGGGCCGCTGCGAGTTGAGTTATTTCGGACTCGTCCCCCAGGCGGTGGGGCGCGGCTTCGGGCGGTTCCTGCTGCGCACGGCGGTGCTGACGGGGTGGGACCGGCCCGGCGTGACGCGGATGACGGTCAACACCTGTTCGCTGGACCACCCGCGGGCGCTGGTCGAGTATCAGAAGGCGGGGTTCGAGGTCGTCGCGCAGGAAGAGCGCAGCCGTGTGCTGCGGCGCGATTTCGATCCCGCACGCATTCCCGACTAGGAGCCCCGGATGTTTGACCACATCACCGCGCCCGATCCCGATCCGATCATCCGGATCATGGGCCTGTATCTTGACGACACCCGGTCCGACAAGGTCGATCTGGGCGTCGGGGTCTATCGCGATGCCCACGGGCGTACGCCGGTGATGCGCGCGGTCAAGGCCGCCGAGGCGCGCATCCTGGAGACGCAGGAGAGCAAGGGCTACACCGCGCTGGCCGGCGATCCGGCCTTTCGCGCGGGCATGGCGGGGCTGTTGCTGGGCGGGGCCGTGTCCGAGGACCGTCTGGCCTGCGCCGGCGCGCCGGGGGGGACGGGGGCGATCCGCCAGCTTCTGGAACTGGTCGCGCGCGCCAACCCCGACGCTACCATCCATGTGCCCGCGCCGACCTGGCCCAACCACCCTGCCATCATCGCCGCGGTTGGCCTGAAGATGGCCGAATACCGCTATTTCGACACCGCGACCGGCGGCGTGGACATGGACGGGATGCTCGCCGATCTGGGCCGCGCGGCGCGTGGCGATGTGGTGGTGCTGCACGGGTGCTGCCATAATCCGACGGGCGCCGATCCAACGCCGCAGGACTGGGCGGCCATCGCCGCGGTGCTGGAGCAAACCGGCGCGGTGCCCTTCATCGACATGGCCTATCAGGGGCTGGGCGACGGCCCGGACGAGGATGCGGGCGGGCTGCGCCATCTGGCCGCGCGGCTGCCCGAGCTGCTGGTCGCGGCGAGCGGGTCGAAGAATTTCGGGCTCTACCGCGAGCGGGTGGGGCTTGCCATGGCGATCTGCTCCGACCCGGCCCGGCGCGACGCGGTGGCGGGCACGATGGCCTGGCTGAACCGGCAGAACTTTGCCTTTCCGCCCGACCACGGGGCGCGGGTGGTCTCGACTATTCTCGACGACACACAGCTGCGCGGGGCGTGGCTGGACGAGCTGGCCGAGATGCGTGCGCGCCTGCAGTCCAACCGGCGCGCGCTCGCCGAGGCGCTGCGCGCGGAGACGGGCTCGGACCGCTTCGGCTTTCTGGCGGGGCACCGGGGGATGTTCTCGCTGCTGGGCGCGGGGCCCGAGGCGGTGCGGCGGCTGCGCGATGCGCATGCGGTCTATCTGGTCGATGACGGCCGGCTCAATGTCGCCGGGCTCGGGCCGGGAAATATCGCGCGCGTGGCGCGCGCGATTGCCGAGGCGACGGGCTGAGCCGCGCGCGCGGCGTCTGGAGAGCCGACGATCCGGCAATGCGTGCCCGGGCGCCGGGCATGAAAACGCCCGGGCCGGCTGGGCGGCCCGGGCGGACGGGGTGATCGAGTCGGGCGGAGATCAGCCCTTGGAGAAGTCGGGATAGGCCTCCATCCCCAGCTCGGTGACGTCGAGCCCGTTGATTTCGGCCTCCTCGTCCACGCGCAGCCCCATCGCCGCCTTGACGATGAACCACACGATGGCCGAGGCGATCACGGTGAAGGCGCCGATGGCCACGATCCCGACGAGCTGGGTGACGAAGCTGGCCCCGTCATTGGTCAGCACCACGGCGAGCGTGCCCCAGATACCCGCGATCAGGTGGACCGGGATCGCGCCGACGACGTCGTCGATCTTGAGCTTGTCGAGCATCGGCACGGCGAAGACAACGATGATCCCGCCGATCGCGCCGATGACGGTGGCCATTCCCAGCCCCGGCGTGAGCGGCTCGGCGGTGATCGACACCAGACCGGCCAGCGCGCCGTTGAGCAGCAGCGTCAGGTCGGTCTTGCGAAACAGCATCTGCGTGAGGATCAGCGCGGCGACGGCCCCGCCGGCTGCGGCGGCATTGGTGTTGGCGAAGATGCGGCTGACATCGGCCACGTCGCCGATCGTTCCCATGGCCAGCTGCGAGCCGCCGTTGAAGCCGAACCAGCCCAGCCACAGGATGAACATCCCCAGCGTCGCCAGCGCGAGGTTCGAGCCGGGCAGCGCCTGCACACGGCCGTCCTTGGCGAACTTGCCGATGCGCGGCCCGAGGATGATCGCGCCGGTCAGCGCGGCCCAGCCGCCCACGGAGTGTACGATGGTCGAGCCGGCGAAGTCGGAAAAGCCCATCGAGCCGAGCCAGCCGCCGCCCCATGTCCAGGAGGCCTGCACCGGGTAGATGAGCGCCGTGAGCACCACGATGAAGACGAGGAAGCTGTTGAGCCTGATCCGCTCGGCCAGCGTGCCCGAGACGATCGAGGCGGTCGTGGCGCAGAACATCAACTGGAAGAAGAAGTCCGACCCGACCGAGGCGTAGGAGACGTCGGCCGCGGCGTCGGCGGTCACGCCCACGGGTTCGAGCACGGTGGTGCCGATGGCGCCGATCCAGCCGTCGACGATCCAGGCGTCACCCGGATACATCAGGTTGAACCCGATCAGGTAGTAGAACAACGCCGCGAGCGAGAACAGCGCGACGTTCTTGGTCAGCTGCATGGTGGTGTTCTTGGAGCGCACGAGGCCCGCCTCGAGCATGGCGAAGCCCGCGGCCATCCAGAACACCAGGAAGCCGCTGATGAGAAACAGCAGCGTGTTGAAGATGAACACCATCTCGGTGCCCAACGCCTCCACGGCCGCGCTTGCGGCGGCCTCCTCCTGGGCGTGGCCGAGCGCCGGCGCGAGCGCCGCGGCCGCCGCGAGGGGAAGAAGTTTCACGAGTTTCATCGGATGATACCCTTTCGTGAGGATCGTTGCGCCGGTCACAGCGCGTTGTCGTCGGTTTCGCCGGTGCGCACCCGCACGGCCTGTTCGAGGTCGAGCACGAAGATCTTGCCGTCACCGATCTTGTCGGTTCGGGCGGTCTTGCGGATGGTGTCGACGATCTGGTCGGCCATGCCGTCGCTGACGGCGATCTCGAGCTTGATCTTGGGAACGAAATTCACGGCGTATTCGGCACCGCGGTAGATTTCGGTATGGCCCGATTGCGAGCCGAAGCCCTTGATCTCGGTGACCATCATGCCGCGTACGCCGGCGGCGGTGAGCGCCTCGCGCACCTCCTCCAGCTTGAACGGCTTGATTGCTGCGATGATGAGTTTCACGGCTTTACCCTTCCGATAGGCCAGATGGCTGATAGTGCTCCACGGCCTAACGAGGGGGGCTAAGGGCGGCGCGCTCAAGCAATCTTCACGCCGCGCCCGTCGCTGCAGGGCAGAAAGTGCCCAGTTTTTGCACAAACTGTGCAGACTGCACATGAAATGGGCATTAGGCGAAGCCGATTCCTGGCCGCGGGTTCTCCACATCGGCGGCGGAGCGCGATACTGTGGCCGCGGGCAGAACGACAAGGCCACGGGCGCGTAAAGATGGGCAGATCGGGCAAGAGGCAGGAGCCGCCGCTGGTTGCGCCGCGGGGGCGCGGAAGGCAGCCGCCGCGCCAGCCGGCCGCCGCATCCCCGCGGCCGGCGCGGCGCGCCCGCGGG
>PUHN01000040.1 GCA_002967695.1 Rhodobacteraceae bacterium WD3A24
TGGGCAGCGGTGCCTCCTCGGCCGCCGGCGGGGGCGGGGCGGCGGGCGCGGGTTCGGACGGCGCCGCCGGGGCCTCGGGCGCGGCAGATTCGGGGGCTGGCTCTGGTGCAGCGTCGCCATCCGGCTCGGGCGCCTCGGCGGGCGCGGCCGGGGCGGGGGCCGGCTCGGCCTCCGGCGCGGTCTCGGGCGACTGAAGCGCGGCGAATTCCTCGGCGGAGATGAGCGAAACCTCCGAGACCTCCACCTGCGGCGGCTCCGAAGGCGGCCCGAACAGCCCCCCCGCCACCGCCCAGGCGATCAGCCCCAGATGTGCAAGGGCGGATATCTTCGTGCCGGTGTCCATCCCCGCCGGTCAGCCGTCGGAGTCGTCGAGCGACGGCCCGCCACCATCGGTCACGAGCCCGATATTGCCAAAGCCCGCGGCGTTGAGCGCCCCCATCACCTGCGCGAAACGCCCATAGGCGATCGACCCGTCGGCGCGCAGGAAAATCCGGTTGCCCTCCCGCTCCTGCATGATCGCGCGCAGCCGCCCGATCAGCGCGTCGTCGGCAACCTCGGTCGTCTGGATCATGATGCCCCCGTCGGCGGTCAGCGTGACGGTCAGCGGCTCTTCCCGGTCGCCGGGCAGCGCGCCGGCGGCGGTGCGCGGAAGCTCGACGGGCACGCCCACCGTCAACATCGGCGCGGCGACCATGAAGATGATCAGCAGCACCAGCATCACGTCCACGAAAGGAGTGACATTGATCTCGGCCATCGGCCGCGTGCGCCGCGTGCGCCGCCGCCGTCCGCCGCCCTCGCGCTGGATCGTTCCCGCCGCCATGGCTCAGGCGTCCAGCTGGCGCGAGAGGATGGTCGCGAACTCGTCGGCGAAAGACTCGTATCCCGCCACGATCCGGTCGCCGTCGGCCGACAGCTTGTTGTAGAAGATCACCGCCGGAATCGCCGCCAGCAGCCCCAGCGCGGTGGCCAGAAGCGCCTCGGCGATCCCCGGCGCGACCACGGCGAGGTTGGTGTTCTGGGCCAGCGCGATATCCTCGAACGCGTTCTTGATCCCCCAGACGGTGCCGAACAGCCCGATAAAGGGCGCCGTCGAGCCGACCGAGGCCAGCCATGTCAACCCGCCATGGAGACGCTCCTGCTCCCGGCCGATGGCGACATCCATCGACTTGTCGATGCGCGCCTGGGCTCCCGGTATCAGCGCCCCGTCGCGCCGGTGGCTGCGCCGCCATTCCATCATGCCCGCGGCAAAGACCCTTTCGGGCCCGGTAACTGGGTCGGGGGGAAGACGCTCGAACAACTCGTCAAGCGGCTCGCCCGACCAGAAGGCCGCGTCGAACGCAGCGGCGTTGTGCCGCGAGCGGCGGAAATTGATGTGCTTCTGGATGATGATCGCCCATGACCAAAACGAGGCCACAAGCAGAATGATCATCACGAGTTGAACGGTGAAGCTTGCACGCGCGAAAAGCGCCAGCACGGAGAAGTCAATCTCCTGCGCGGCTGCGAGGGTTTCGGTTTCCATACTGCCTGCTCGTCGAATTGGGGGGCCGTCTTGCGCAGCCTGGGTCGGAGATGACTCTACCGCGTTTCGATGGCCGCGCCAACACGGGCACGCCGCGGGGGGCCACTTATTCCGGGCCGGCGCCGAGATGACGGCGAAGTTCCGCCGGCAGTCGCGCCGGCCGCCCCGAGGCGCTCAGTGCGACAAGCGTCACGCGGGCCGAAAACAGGACCGCGTCCCCGCGCCGGACGTCCTGGCGCAACGCCAGCCGCGCGGGCGTAGCTGATTCGGGCACGGTCGAGACGGTGAGCAGATCGTCGAACCGTGCCGGGGCAAGATAGTCGGCCTCCACCCGGCGCACGGCAAAGACGACGCCCGCCTCGGCCTTCAGCCGCCTCTGGTCGATGCCCAGCTCCCGCACCCATTCGCTGCGCGCCCTTTCGATGAACTTGAGATAGTTGGCGTAATAGACGACCCCGGCGAGGTCGGTGTCCTCGTAATAGACGCGGATTTGGTGGCGATGGGTCATGTGTTGCCGCCCGTTGCGATACGTCCGGCCCCGTTACTCCCGCACCCAGTCCACGGCAAGCGCCGCACGCCGGGGACGGCGGGTCACCACCACGAAATCCGCTCCTCGAACTGCTTCCAGTGCTTGAGCGTTCGCTCCGGGACGGGCGAAATTCCGAACAGCCGCTCGGTGGCCCGCGCGGACTCGCGCATCACGAAATTCACGAAGATCGCGGTGCGCCCGTCGCCAGGAGCCGGGTCTATGACCGCGGCCGAAACGGCCTGCGCGAAGGGTGCCTGCAACCGGCCGTTCAGCAGGTTGTCGAGGATCAGCAGATCGCCGTCGGCGTAAACCTCGTTGAGGGCGAGGTTGATGAGGTCGAACAGGCTCGGCATGCTCAGCCCCGCGCTGTCGATGTCGAGCAGCCATGTGCGCCCTTCATCCCGCGCGTCGTACAGAAGATTGGCGATATTGAAGTCGAGATGGGTTTTCACGAAGGCGTATCTGCGCGCAAGATCGGCAACCGCATCGCGGTAGCGCAGATACTGCGCTCGCTCTCCACGCGGCAGGCGCGTGCCGACCTCGTCATAGCAGGCCATGATCAGCTCCGGCCGCGGGGGCTCACGATGCTCGGTGATATAGCGGAGATAGGCCGCGACTATCCTTTCGACCGCCTCCAGCCGTGTCTGTGGCTCCAGCAGCGACAGCGGGGGCGCCGACACCAGCGCCTCGCGCCGCAAGGGGCCGGCCGGGCTGTCGATCAGCGCCGCATCCGGGGTGTCGAAATACCGAAACAGCGCGAGACGCTTGCAGGCGCAATAGCTGCGCCATTCCGCGCGGCTCGTGGTGGTGAGGACTTCGCCGGCGCGAAAATCGAAGAACTTCAGACCTTGGGTTCTGGTCACATACACCGCCGAGGCCCTCGCGGCCTTGCCCCGGCCCAGGATCACCATTCGGTCGAGGCCGAGCAGCTTGCGCACCCAGCCCCGCGCGCGTTCCCTGGGGCTTGGCGGTGCGGGCGATACCGGTCTGTGATAGGCTTCGAAGAAGCGTGCAAAATCGCCTGCGCCCCCGCCGGGCCGATACAGGTAACGGCCCTCGACACGCCATAGACCGTTTTGCATCAGAAAACCGTATTTCCTGACGACCCGCTTCAGTTCGAGGCGTTTTCTGACAAACCCGAAACGCATCCGCCCCTTCCCCCGGCCCGGGGCATCCTGCCATGCGCGGCGCACCCTGTGCGTCACGCTGCCCGAGCCCGCCGGTACGATCAAGAAGGCATACCTCCGGGCCGCAGACCCCAGGTCAATGGCTGCGGACGGTCGCCCTGAACTCTCGGCTCCCTTGAGACAGCAGACGCCCCGCGCTGCTGTGCGCAAGCGTCCCGCGGCAACCGTTTTTCGGGGGACATCGGAGCAACGCCCCCGGCGGCTAGCGCAGCCCCGTCTCTTCCAGCAGCCCCCGATCGCGCGCCGCGTAATAATAGCCCCGCGCATACCATCCGACCGCCTCGTCGGGGTCGCCATCGGCCACGATCCATGCCCCGCGCAGATAACGCACCGCGTAGCGCAGGTTAGTCTCGGGGTCCAGCAGCCCTTCGGGCGCGCCGTGATAGCCCATCGTCCGGGCGGTCTGCGGGTGAATCTGCATCAGCCCGTAATACGGGCCGTTGCGGGCGCGGGGGCGGTGGCTGCTCTCGCGCCGGATGACGCGCTGGACGAGGCTTACGGGCACGTCGTTGGCCCGAGCGTGGCGCTCGATCAGCCGGCGCAGGGCCGGCGTTTCGTTGGGGTAAAGCCCACTCCCGCCGCGGCGCGTGGGCCGTTCACGCTCGCCGCCGCCGGCGCAGGCGGCCAGTCCACCTAGGACGGCGATGAGCATGGCGCGGCGGGTCATCGCTGGCATGGGCTTGTCTTCTTGTTTCACGGCTGGTCCAGAATGCCGCCGGGCAAGCCCCGCCGGCGCGTCGTTCACATGCGCAACCGCAGTTGCGTCTCATTGAAATGCCCCGACATCGGCGCGTCGCAGCGGGTGGTGCTCATGTTGGTCCGCCCGTCGATCTCGCCGGCGATGAACGACGCGCCGGCACCATCTACCCCCGCATTGGCCTGAAAGTTGATCCGCCCCGCCGCGACCATCTGCCCGCCGTGGACGGTCAGGTTGGCGGGAAAGAACATGCCGCCTGCAGTCATGATCTGCGTGCCCGGACCGGGCGCGCAGCCCCGGTTCCGGCCGAAGCGCGCGCCTGAAGAGCCGCGGATCGAACTGCCCGAGGTGCTGGTCGTGACCACCGCCGACTCCTCGATTGCCGCGCCGTTGCCCAGCCGGATGTCGCAGTCGGTCACCACGACGACATTGAACAGGACGGTATTGTTGGGGATCGTCAGACCCCCGGAATTGCCACCGCCATTGCCCCGCCCGTTGCCGCCGCCGCGCCCGTTGCCATTGCCGTTCCCGTTTCCGCCGCCGCGGCCATTGCCATTGCCGTTCCCGCCCGAGCTCGCGTCGCAGCTGATATGGTGAATGCGCCCCTGTTCGAAATCGCCCGGCTGCAGATCGCCGCTGTCGAGCTCGATCACGCCGGGGGAATGGATGTAGCCTGGCATCCGGTCGGAGCCGAAATCGAGATAGCTCGCCGCGATCTCGTCGATCCGGTCGAGCATGTCGAGATCGTAGCTGTTGCGCCTGAGGGCCTCTTCAAGCCCCGGATTGCCCGAGGTATCGCCGCCCGGAACGTCGAGATCGGCCAGATCGGGCATCGAGACAATCGCGCCGGGCTCGAACACGTTGTTCTGGCGCAGCCAGACATGATCGTTCGAATGCACGCAGATTCCTGCATCGAAATGGTTGTTGGAGTTGAAGCTGACCGGCCCGCGCGCGAGAAACCCGTTTTGAAAACACGGATCGGCCTCGGCCACGAAGACCGCCTGCACGTTGAGGTTCCATTCGGCAAGCCCGACCCAGTGCAGCAGATAGGTGGCCAGCCCGTTGCCGCGCGTGTCGGTGCGCGCGGCGCGCACCCGCACGGCACCCGCCGCGCCCGGCTCGGGGTGGAAGCGGCGCGCCTCCTGGTCCCAGCGGCCGAATTCGATATCGCCGCGCCGGATGACCGTGCCGTGACGCTCGGGCGGCATGTTGCGCCGCGCCAGCTCCAGCGCGGCGTCGGCCGCGGCCCCTTCGCCCTGCGTGCGGCGGGTCATGATTGCCGCGTGTGCCGACGAATCCGCAGTGACCTGAAGATGCGCGCGCTCGGCCATGACATTGGCCACGTCGAGCGCGAGCCCGCCCAGCATGAACATCGCCACAAGCAGATAGAGCGACAGCGCGGTGACATAGCCGTCCTCGCGCCGCAGGAAACGCCGCCCGCCGCCATCCTTGTTGTGTCGGTCCGCCATAGGCAACCTTCGTCCTTGGCCATGCGGTGCGTGCGCCACAGCCCGCCGCGTTATGAGCCAACCTGCCAGCGCAATGCGGCCGCGAAGGGCAATAAATGCGGCCATTCAAAGGCTTCACCGGGCCCTCCGTCGGCGCAGGGCGCGCTTTACCCCTCACCGGGCAGCCGCGCGGCGAGGCGCAGCGCGTGGGCGGCGTCATCGGCGGCGGGCGGCATGCGCGGATCATAGGCCGCGCGGATGAGCGCGGCCACGTCTTCGCGCAGAATCTCGCCCGCCGGGCCGCGCGCCAGCGGGCCCGCCCCGGCAAAGGCATCTTCGCCCCACAACAGCATCACCCGCGCCGCCTGATCGAGCGCCAGCGCCGCGGCGGGCAGCTCGGCCAGCGCGGCGTCGATACGCAGAAACACGAACGCCGCCCGTATCGCGCCCGCCTCGTCAAAACGAAAGAGCCGATACTGGTTGGCATCGCGCGCCCTGAGACCCGCGCGCAGGGCCGCGAAATCGGGGATCATCCGGTCCAGATCGGGCAGGCCGTTCAACTCCTCCCAGTCGCGGAAGACGAATATCATCAGGTTCGCGCCCAGCTCCGGGTCGGTCTCGGCCATCCTGTGGCCGGCAAGGGCCACGACCGCCTCGATCGCGCCCTTGAAGGCGGCGAGCGTGGCCTCATCGACACCGAAGACGACGGGCGCGATCGGCCGGCCCCAGCGCGCGAAACGATATGCGCCGTCGGTGCCGGTGAAAAGCGCCTCGATCTGCTCCGGTGTCATCGGCTGCCCCCTTACCTCGCCCCCTTGGCAGGGGGGCGGGATGCGTCTAACAGGGGGCGCGCCCGGAGGACAGCCCGTGAAGAAGCAAGCCGCCATGACCAGCGACTGGATCGCCACCGCCCGCACCCTGTCGGAGGCCCTGCCCTATCTGCAGCGCTACACGGGCGCGACCGTGGTAATAAAGTTCGGCGGCAACGCCATGGGCGACGACGCCGCGATGACGACCTTCGCCCGCGACGTGGTGCTGATGCGCCAGGTCGGCGTGAACCCCGTCATCGTGCATGGCGGCGGGCCGATGATCAACGACATGCTCGAACGGCTGGGAATCGAGTCAACCTTTCTGCGCGGCAAGCGGGTGACCGACCTGGCCACGATCGAGGTCGTCGAGATGATCCTCTCGGGGCTGATCAACAAGCGCATCGTGCAGGCGATCAACGATCAGGGCGGGCGCGCCGTAGGGCTGTCGGGCAAGGATGCCCGGCTGATGGTCTGCGCCGCCGACGACCCCGAATTGGGATTCGTCGGCCGCCCAGAGGAGATGAACCCCGACGTGCTCACGCGCCTGTTCGAGGCGGGGATGATCCCGGTCGTCGCGCCTTTGGGCGCGGGCCGGGCGGGCGAGACCTACAATGTCAACGGTGACACCGCCGCAGGCGCGATCGCCGGGGCGCTCAAGGCCGACCGGCTGCTCCTGCTCACCGACGTTGCCGGGGTGAAGGATGAGGGCGGTGATGTGCTCACCGAACTCACGCCCGAGCAGGTGCGCGCGCTCACCGACGAGGGCGTGATCGCCGGCGGCATGATCCCCAAGACCGAGACGGCGCTCGCCGCCATCGAGACCGGCGTGCGGGCGGTGGTGATCCTCGACGGGCGCGCGCCCAATGCCTGCCTGTTGGAGCTTTTCACCGATCACGGGGCGGGCAGCCTGATCCGCGCGCCGGACCGGCACCCTCGCCGGAGCTGAAGTGGATCTCGACGCGATCGCCGCGCGGGCGGCGCGGCACCGGCTCGCAATTCTCGGCGGCTTCCACCCCGCCGCCGGCGACGGCGCGCCCGCCGGCACCGCCACGCTGCTCCTGCTCGGGCCGGCCGAGCCGGGGTTCTGGCCCGGTGTCACCGCACAGCCGGAATTTGCCGATGGTAATGCCGACCCGCTCGACCGCTGGTCGCGCCGGGTCGTTGGCGCACTGGCGGCGGAACTGTGCGCCGGCGCCGTCTTTCCCTTCGACGGGCCGCCATGGGCGCCGTTCCAGCTCTGGGCGCGGCGCACGGGGCGGGCCTGGGTGTCGCCGGTGGCCTTTCTCGTACACGACACTGCGGGGCTGATGGTCTCGTTTCGCGGGGCGCTGGCCCTGCCCGGGCGGATCGCTCTGCCCGCGCCGCCCGCGGCAGCGCCCTGCGAAACCTGTGCGGAGAACCCCTGTCTGACCGCCTGCCCGGTGGACGCGGCGGGCGCGGACGGATATGATGCATCTGCGTGTCATGATTTTCTCGATTCCGGGGCCGGAGCCGACTGCCTATCGTCAGGCTGCGCCGCGCGCCGTGCATGTCCGCTCAGCCGCAGCTACGGGCGCCTGCCCGAGCAGTCCGCCTACCACATGAGCCGGTTTCATCCCGAATGACGCGCCGCTTGATCCTGACACGTCACGCCAAATCGAGCTGGAACGATCCCCGACAAGCCGATTTCGACCGCCCGCTCAACCCGCGCGGCCAGGCGGCCGCGCCGTTGATCGGGCGCTGGCTGGCCGCGCGGGGCCTTGTGCCCGAGGCCGTTCTTGTATCCTCCGCCAGGCGGACGCTGGAGACCTGGCAGCGCATCGCGCGCGAATTGCCCGAACCACCCGAGGCGCAGCCCGTCGACGCGCTGTTCCACGCCGGGCCGGTGGCGATGCTGCGCGCGCTGCGCGGCCTGCCCGACGAGGTGCGCACGGCGATGCTGATCGGGCACAATCCTGGGCTTGCGGAATTCGCGCTGCAGCTGCCAGCGGAGCCGAGCCCGCATCCGAAGTTTGCCGACTTTCCCACCGGCGCCACGCTGGTGGTGGATTTCGACATCACCCGCTGGGCCGATCTGCGGCGCGGGACAGGGCGCATCGTCGCCTTCTTGACGCCGGGCGATCTGGAGTAGCCGCCGCCGAGGGGCGGCGCTGGTCGCCGCCCGGAGGGCGCGTCCGTGCGTTCGAGTAGAACCGCCGATCTGCCCGTTGCCCGTCCGTCAGACCCGGACGATCTCGTCCTTGAGGCCGTAGGCGATTTCGAGGACTTCGCGCCGCGACTGCGGGTCGACGCCGTGCGCATCCAGCGTGTCCAGGATATCATCCACCGCGGCGATGTACTCGGCCATGCTGATGTTCATGCCCCGATGCGCCTCGGGCATGGAGCGCCCGCCGTATGCGGCCTCGCCACCGGTGCCCATGGCAAAGAAATCGCACAGGTTCCGCTTGACCTTGGCAAGGTGCTCGGGCGTTTCGAGATAGGGCAGGAACCGGACCTTGATCGCAGGGTTGCGCATGTGCGCGGCGACGATGTCGTCGATCAGGTTCGCGATTCCGTCGGCGGCCCCGAGCCTTTCGTAAAGCGTTGTCGTCATTGCACTTCCTCCTCCTTGACGCTCGTCTTTGGCAATCCTCCACGATCTGCTAGGCTGCATCCAGTTCAGGAAGTGAACCGGCATCGGAGGAACGATGGATTCGCAGGGAGGATACGGACAGTTCTGCCCCGTCGCGATGTCCGCCGAGGTGCTGTGTACGCGGTGGACGATGCTCGTGGTCCGCGAATTGCTTGCCGGCAGCACCCGCTTCAACGAGTTGCGCCGGGGCCTGCCGCGCATGTCGCCCGCGCTGCTGTCCAAGCGGCTGGGCGAGCTGGAGGAGGCGGGCATCATCACCCGCAGCGTGGACGGGCGCGGCGAAAGCCCGACCTACCACCCCACCGAGGCCGGCAAGGAACTGATGCAGGTGGTCGTGGCGATGGGCGAATGGGGGCAGAAATGGCTCGAGTCGCAGCTGTCGCTGCGCAATCTCGACCCCTCTCTGCTGATGTGGGACATGCGGCGCAACCTGAACCCGACGCCGCTGCCGGGCCGCCGGGTCGTGATACAGTTCCTGTATCCCGAGGTGCGCGCCGCGCAGCGCCGGTGGTGGCTCATCGTCGATGGCGAGACGGTCGATCTCTGCTCGGTCGAGCCGGGCTTCGACGTCGATCTCTACGTCAGCACCGACCTGCGCACGATGACGGCGATCTGGATGGGGCTGACGTCGGTGCGTGCCGCCGTTGACGAGGACAAGCTGGCCCTGGTCGGCGAACGGGCCGTGGCCGACCAGATGCAGCAGTGGCTGGGGCTGAGCCCCTTCGCCCGGCAGCCGGCCTGACCGCGGCCCGCGGCCGCTCAGTGCCCCAGGATCTGGCTGAGGAACAGCTTCGTGCGATCGGATTGCGGGTTGAGGAAGAACGCCTCGGGTTCGTTCTGCTCCACGATCTGGCCCTGATCCATGAAGATCACGCGGTTGGCCACCTGGCGGGCGAAGCCCATCTCGTGGGTGACGCAGATCATCGTCATCCCCTCCTCGGCCAGCTCGATCATGGTGTCGAGCACCTCCTTGATCATCTCGGGATCGAGCGCCGAGGTGGGCTCGTCGAAAAGCATGATCTTGGGGCGCATGCACAGGCTGCGCGCGATCGCCACGCGCTGCTGCTGGCCGCCCGAAAGCTGGCCGGGATACTTGTCGGCCTGCTCGGGGATCTTGACCTTGGTGAGGAAATGCATCGCGATCTCCTCGGCCTCCTTCCGGGGCGTCTTGCGCACCCAGATCGGCGCCAGCGTGCAGTTCTCCAGAATGGTCAGATGCGGAAACAGGTTGAAGTGCTGAAACACCATCCCAACCTCGGAGCGCACCCGGTCGATGTTCTTTAGGTCGGCGTTGAGTTCCACCCCGTCCACGGTGATCTCGCCCGACTGGTGTTCCTCCAGCCGGTTGACGCAGCGGATCAGCGTGGACTTGCCCGACCCGGACGGGCCGCAGACAACGATCCGCTCGCCCTCATACACCGTCATGTCGATATCGCGCAGCACGTGGAAGGCGCCGAACCACTTGTTCATCTTGCTGACCTGGATCGCCACCTTGTCGCTCACCGTCAGGCGGCTGGTGTCGATCTTGCGCTCGGTCGCGGCGTCGGGAAGAGTGGCTTCGGCCATCGGAGGCTCCTTGGGTTAGTGACCCTTCTGCAGCTTGCGCTCAAGATACATCGAATAGCGCGAGATGCTGAAGCAGAAGATGAAGAACAATGCGCCGATGAAGATGAACAGCTCCCAGTAGATACCGTTCCAGTCGGTATCGGCGCGGATCGAATTGGACAGCCCGACCGGATCGAGCAGGCCGATGAAGACCACCAGCGTCGTATCCTTGAACAGCCCGATGAAGGTGTTGACGATGCCGGGGATGGAGATCTTGAGCGCCTGCGGCATGATGATGAGCCGCTGCGCCTTCCAGTAGTCGAGCCCCAGCGCATCGGCGGCCTCGTACTGCCCGCGCGGCAGCGCCGCCAGCCCCCCGCGCACGACCTCGGCGATATAGGCGCCCGCGAACAGCGTCGCCATGATCACCACCCGCAGGACGAGATCGAAACTGGTGCCCGGCGGCAGGAAGTAGTTGAGCAGCAGCGAGGCGGTGAAAAGCAGCGTGATCAGCGGCACGCCCCGGATGAACTCGATGAAGCCGATGCACACCGAGCGCAGAAACAGCATGTCCGACTGTCGCCCGAGCGCCAGCAGGATGCCCAGCGGCAGCGACAGCGAAATGGCGCTGATGCCGATGATCATCGACAGCAGGAACCCCCCGATACTGTCGGAGCGCACGAAATCGATCCCCAATGGGACCGCATCGCGCAGCTCGCCCAGCAGGGGCGGCGCCGCAAACAGCCACCACAACACGGGCGCGACGAAGGCCGCGACCGTTGCCGCGAGCGGCGCGCCGGGCGCGGTGAGGCGCCAGGCCAGATACCCTACTCCGAAACCCGCCGCCGCCAGGAGGGGCAGCCACGCCGAGCCGCCCCAAAGCAGGAAATACCCGACAAACGGATAGGCTGCCGAAAACCACAACAGTCGCCGCGGCAGTTCACTGAACAGCACCGGCGCGAGCGCCACCAGAAGCAGCACGAGCGCCAGGACCGGCCGCCAGTAGTGCTCGGGCGGGTAGAAGCCGAACAGGAGCTGATGCCAGCGATCCCTGATGACAGCGAAACAGGCCCCCGAAACCCCGTCAAGGATTTCGCGGCACTCGCTCAGACTGCCCGCATTCCATACCGCATTTCCCAACCATGGGGATACATGCGCCAGAATCCACCACACCACATAGAGCGAAGCGACTGTCAGAAGCGTATTGACCCAGCCCGAGAACAGGTTTTCGCGCATCCATCTGACCGCGCCGGCTTCGAGCGGCGGCGGCGGTCTCTCGGGCAGCATCTCGCGCCGGACGAAGGTGGGAGCGGTGGCGGGCATCTCAGCGCTCCTTGAGCTTGATACGGCTGTTATAGACGTTCATCGCGCCCGAAATGAGCAGGCTGATGATCAGATAGATCAGCATCAGCAGCATCATGCCCTCCAGCTCGCGCCCGGTCTGGTTGATGGTGATGCCGCCCAGGGTGGAGCGCAGATCCATGTATCCAACCGCCAGGGCGAGAGAGGTGTTCTTCGTCAGGTTGAGATACTGCGAGATGAGGGGGGGGATGATGATGCGCAGCGCCTGCGGCAGGATCACCAGCCGCATGGTTAGATTCGGCTTCAGCCCGAGCGCCGCGGCCGCCTCGGACTGCCCCCTGGAGACCGCAAGGATGCCCGAGCGCACGATCTCGGCGACAAAGGCCCCCGTATAGATGCCCAGCCCCAGCGTCAGCGCGATCAGCGAATTGCGCAGATGTGTCCCGCCGCCGAAATTGAAGCCGCGCAACGCCGGGTAATCGAGCCCGGCGTCGAGCGCATAAAGCATCACCAACAGCGGCGTGACCAGCAGCAGCACCGATTTCCACCATGTGACGGGGCGCACCCCGGTTGCGTTCTGCACCCGCGTGGCATGGGCCAGCAGCCGCCCGTTGGCGTAAAACGACAACGCGATGACCCCGATCACGGCCAGCGCGTTGAGGCTGATGTTGAAATAGTGAAGGTTCAGCGTGCCGAGTCCGCGCGCAAACTCGACCGCCGGGATGTAGACGCCGCGATTGCTGATCGCCACGGCGTCGCCCAGAAGCATGCTCGCCGCGGGATCGTCGCCACGGAATTCGCGCGGCGACGGCGTCGCTTCGGTCATTATCGCGAAAAAGATCAGAATCCACAGCAACGTGGGAATGTTGCGAAAGACCTCGACATAAACGGCCAGGAGCCTGGCGGTCAGCCAGTTTTTCGAGAGTCTCAGCATCCCTGCGAGCACCCCGACCACCGTGGCGAGCGCGCAGCCCAGAACAGCTACGAGCAGCGTGTTGAGAAGCCCCACGAACATCGCGCGGCCATGGCTCATCTGGTTGTCGTATTCGATCAGGGTCTGGTTGATATCGTAACCGGCACTCTCCCAAAGGAAATCGAAACTGAAATTCTTGTTCAGCGCGGCGAGATTGGTGATCGTGTTGTCCACCAGCCAGGCGATCGCGCCCATGAACAGCATCAGGAACACGATCTGGATGGTGACGGAGCGATACCGCGTATCGTAGAGCAGCATGCTCGGTCGGAAGGCCCTGTCGGGGGCCGGGGACGATGTCGCCATTGGCCTGAGCTACCCTCCGGGCGCCGCGCCGCGTCGGTGTCTTGTGCTTCGCAGGCCGTTTGCGGCCCGCGAGACGCCTGTGGCCGGACGTGTCGCCGTTTTCGAAAGACGATGGCAGGTGGGGCGCGCGCGGGCAGTTGGCGCGCGCCCCCCTTACCGCCTCAGCGGAACGGCGGCGCGTACATCAGGCCGCCCTGGGTCCACTGCGCATTCAGCCCGCGAGACAGGCCGATCGGCGTCTGCTCCCCGATGGTGGAGGCGAATATCTCGCCGTAATTGCCGTTCGCCGCGATCGCGCGCACGGCCCAGTCGCTGTCGAGGCCGAGCACCTCGCCGAAATTGCCCTCGGTTCCAAGAAGGCGGTTGACCTCGGGGCGGTCGGTGCCCTCGGCCAGCTCCGCGATATTGGCCGAGGTCACGCCCAGCTCCTCGGCGGCGATCAAGGCATTGAGGGTCCAGCGCACGATATCGCCCCACTCCTCGTCGCCCTCGCGGACCACCGGACCCAGCGGCTCCTTGGAGATGATCTCGGGCAGGATCACGTGATCCTCCGGGGTCTCGAAGCTCGCGCGCGTGGCGGCAAGGCCGGAGGAATCGGTTGTGTAGACATCGCAGGCGCCGGCGAGATACTGCTGCTGGGCCTCCGCGTTCGTCTCGATCGGAACCGGCTCGTATTCCATGTTGTTGGACCGGAAGAAGTCCGCGAGGTTGAGTTCGGTCGTGGTCCCGGTCTGGATGCAGACCGTCGCACCATCCAGTTCGAGCGCCGATCCGATGCCGTAGTCGCGCCGGATCATGAAGCCCTGGCCGTCATAGTAGTTGATTCCGACGAAGGTGAAGCCCAGATCGGCGTCGCGTGTGAAGGTCCAGGTCGTGTTCCGCGCGAGCATGTCGATCTCGCCCGAGGCGAGCGCCGAGAAACGGGTCTGGCCGGTCAATGGAACGAAGTTGATCGCCTGGGGATCATCGAGCACGGCCGCAGCCACCGCGCGGCACACGGCCACGTCGAAACCCTGCCAGACGCCGTTTGCGTCGGGTGCCGCAAAGCCGGCGAGGCCAGTATTGACACCGCAGTTCAGTTCGCCCCTTTCCTGGACCTCCTCCAGCGTCTGCGCGGATGCGACGCCTGCGGCAAGGCCGGCCGCCGCCAGCGCACCAAGGAATGCTGTCTTTTTCATGGATACCTCTTCCTGTTGTCCGCCCTCGTAAGGCGATTATGATTGACCGGACGGCCATTTGACGTGACGGGGAGGCCCCGCAACGACATCAACTTTGTTCGATAGCGACATGAGGCGTCAAGTCTTGCCCGCGCGGGCCGAACCGCCTCGGGCCCCATCTGCTTGAAAGATCAGCCCTATCCGCGGCGGCCGGCCTGCCCGTCGAGCAGGCCGAGAATCCGTACGGCGTCCAGAAATGACTGCCGCTTGCGCGCGGCCTCGGCGGCCGCCTCGTCATCCTCGCCCCACTGCTCGGCCTGCCAGGTCTCGTCGATGCGGCTTGCCGTCCACAGCGCCTCGGGCTGATCGGCGCCCATGGCCGCGCCCAGCCCGATGACCAGCGAGCCCGAAAGCGTGACAAGCTCGTAGAGCGCGGTAAGCTCGAAGGGGCCGTGCGCGCTCACCCGTTGGTGCAGAGCCTCAAGGCTCGCGGCCGGCTGCGCGACGGGCATCACCCCCGTCGTCACCTGCAGCGGCGCGTCCAGCTCGCGCGCCGCCCAGTCAAGCAGCGGCGCCCAGGCCGCCTCCTGCCGCGCGCGCAGACTGTCGGGCCCCGCGGCGCGGTAACACAGCAGATCGGTCGCGCCATAATCGGCGACATGGGCGGCGACCTCGGCATGCCGGTGCGCGACCTTGTCGATGGCGGCATTCGCCGCGCGGGTCGCGGGCATGGTGTCGGGGCGGATCTCGCCCTCCTGGGCATCCCATTCGGCGGCGATGGCCTCGGCCAGCCTGCGGGACGGCACGATCAGCGGCGTTTGCGCCGGTGTGCTGAGCCGGCGCGCGTCCAGCGCCACGCAATAGCCGCCCTCGGCCTCCTCGGCCCGCGCCGTCTCCCAGAAGCGCCTTGCGCGATTGGCGGTCATGCCGTCTCCTTCCACAGCGTGTCGAGCGTGTCTGAAAGCTCGTCGAAATGGCCGATCACACGCTCGGCGCCCGCCGTGGCGAGCCGGTCAGCCGCGTGATAGCCCCAGCCCACACCGATGGTGCGCAACCCCGCGGCACGGCCCATTTCCATGTCAAAGCTGGTGTCGCCGATCATCACACCATGGCGTGCCTGCGCGCCGGTCTCGCGCAGAGCCGCCTCCAGCATCGAAGGATGCGGTTTGGACGGATGGTCGTCCGCGACCTGGGTGGTGACGAAATGCTGCCGCAGATCGTGCAGCCCCATGAGATGGTCGAGCCCGCGCCGCGACTTGCCCGTCGCCACGCCCAGCAGCGCCTCGGGCCGCGCGGCAAGCGCCTTAAGCGCCGCCAGCGCCCCCGGATACAGCGGCGACTCATGTGCCTGACGCCGTGCGGCATAGGCCTGCTTGTAGTGCTCCACGATCCGGGCCGACTCGCCGTCATCCAGTTCCGGCGCCAGTTCGCGTATCGCCACGGGCAGCGAGAGCCCCACGATCGACAGTGTCCGCGCGCGCGGCGGCGGCGCGCGCCCGGCGCGGGCAAAGGCCGCGTCCATCGCGGCGACGATATGAGCCTGACTGTCGATCAGCGTGCCGTCCACATCGAAGACGATCAGGCGCAGGGGAATGCTCATCCCACCTCCTCGAACGGGTCGTCGGGCACGTCATTCACAGCCCAGCCCAGCGTCTGCCATGTGCGGGTCATGTGCTCCGGCAGCGGCGCGCTGAGCGACAGCGCCTCGCCCGTGACCGGATGGGTCAGCCGCAGGTGGCGCGCATGCAGGTGGAGCTTGCGGCTGATATCGCCGCCAAGCTGCGCGCCCCAGCCGGCCTCGCCCTTCTCCTGGCTCGAGCCGCCATACTTGCCGTCGCCCACGATCGGGTGCCCGATTTCGGCCATGTGGGCACGCAACTGGTGTGTCCGCCCCGTCACCGGAACCAGCGCCACCCACGACACCCGCCGCCCCAGCGCCGACAGCACGGCGTAGTCGGTAAGCGCGCGCTTGGCGCCGGGCGTATCCGCGACGCTGTCGGGATGGATGCAACGCATCTTCTCGCCCTCGCCGCCGCGGCCATGGCCGGGCGCCTTGACCAGCCCGAAGCGGATCGTTCCCATCCGCGGCTCGGGGACGCCCGCGACGGCGGCCCAGTAGACCTTTCGCGTCTCGCGCGCGCGGAACGCTTCGCCCAGCCGCCGCGCGACACGCGGCGTGCGCGCCAGCAGAAGCAGCCCCGACGTGTCCTTGTCCAGGCGGTGGACCAGGACGGGCCGCTCCTTGTAGCCGAATTTCAGCGCCTCGGTCAGCCCGTCGACATGGCGGTTTCCCTGGCCGCTGCCGCCCTGGCTGGGAAGGCCCGGCGGCTTGTTCAGCGCTATGATATGCTGGTCCTTCCACAGGACCGCCTGCTGGATCATCTGCGCGTCGGCGTCGGAAATCCGGGGCGCTTGCGCCACCTCGGGCGCGGGCGCTTCGGGCAACGGCGGGACGCGCAGCTTCTGTCCCGGCCGGATGCGGGTGGCGGCCTTCACCCGGCCGCCGTCGAGGCGCAGCTCGCCCTTTCGGCACATCTTCTCGATCCGCCCCTGCGAAAGCTGCGGAAAACGCTTGCGCAACCAGCGATCGAGCCGTTGATCGGCGTCGTCGGACCCGATGGTCAGGGTCTGCACCCCGCTCATACCGCCCAGCCCCGCGCCAGAGCGGCCCCCGCGACCACAGCGGCAACAGAGAGCACCACCGACGCCGCCGCGTAACCACCCGCCTGCCAGGGCAGGCCGCGCTCCCACAGCGCCATCGCGTCGAGCGAGAAGGTCGAGAAGGTGGTGAAGGCGCCCAGGAAACCGGCCATCAGAAACGGCGCGGCACGAAGCATCCCCTTCTCGGCCAGCCAGATGACCGCCACCCCCATTGCGAAAGAGCCGACCACGTTGACCGTCAGCGTGCCCAGCGGAAATCCTGCGCCGAAGAGCCGCGCGACGCCCGACTGCACCGCAAAGCGCGCCACAGCGCCCAGCGCCCCGCCGAGCGCGACTTGGATGAGGCTCCAGATCATGGCGTTTCTCTTTCGCGCGGGCCGTGCAATGTCAACCATCGCCCTGCCGCCGTACGCGCAGCTTCGCGAACCAGTCCACGCGCTTGCGCAGTTCGCGCTCGAAGCCGCGCTCGACGGGGGTGTAGAAGACCGGCCGCTTCATGCCCTCGGGGAAGTAGTTCTGCCCGGAAAAGCCGTCCTCGGCGTCATGGTCATAGGCATAGCCGGCGCTGTAGCCCTGCTCCTTCATCAGCTTTGTCGGCGCGTTGAGGATGTGCTTGGGCGGCGGCTCCGACCCGGTCTTCTTGGCCGCCGCGCGGGCGGCCTTGTAGGCGGAATAGGCCGCGTTCGATTTCGGCGCCAGGGCAAGATAGACCAGCGCCTGCGCCAGCGCGAGTTCGCCCTCGGGGCTGCCGAGGCGTTCATAGGTCTGCCAGCCTTCCAGGCAGACCGATTGCGCATGGATGTCGGCCAGCCCGATATCCTCCACCGCCATGCGCGTGATCCGCCGCGCGAGAAAGCGCGGGTCTTCGCCGCCCTCCAGCATGCGCGCGAACCAGTAGAGCGCCGCATCCGGATCCGAGCCCCGCACCGATTTGTGCAGCGCCGAAATCAGGTTGTAGTGCCCGTCGCCGGTCTTGTCGTAATGCGCCGCACGCCGCATGAGCCGCGCCGAAAGCGTCTGTCGGTCGAGCGGCTCGTCCACCTCCCAGGCCGCGACCTGCTCGATCAGGTTGAGGGCCGCGCGCCCGTCGCCATCGGCCATTTCCAGCAGCGCCTCGCGCGCCTCGGCGGTCAGCGGCAGAGGCCGGCCCAGCGCACGCTCGGCCCGCTGGGCGAGGCGTTCGAGATCGGCAAGGCTGAGACGCTCCAGCACGATCACCTGCGCGCGCGAGAGAAGCGCGGCGTTGAGTTCGAAGGAAGGGTTCTCTGTCGTCGCGCCGACCAGAAGGATGGTGCCATCCTCCATATGTGGCAGAAAGCTGTCCTGCTGGGCCTTGTTGAAGCGGTGAATCTCGTCGACGAACAACAGCGTGCCCCCACCCTGCCGCCGCCGCAGCCCGGCCGCGTCGAATATCTTCTTGAGTTCGGCCACACCCGAAAAGATCGCGCTGACCTGAATGAAGGTCAGCCCGGCTTCCCCGGCGAGCAGACGCGCGATCGTCGTCTTGCCCACACCGGGCGGCCCCCAGAGGATGAGCGACGAGAGGCTGCCGCCGGCAAGCATCCCGCCAAGCGGCCCCTCGCGGGCGAGCACCTGCTCCTGACCGATCACCTCCGACAATCGCTCCGGACGCAGCCGATCGGCCAGCGGGCGCTGGGGCTCGGATGCGGGGGCGCCATCGGGGGCGGTGTCGAATAGATCGCTCATGGCCCAAATCTACGCCCGCTGGCCCCGAGGGGAAAGCGCCCATATCCGCGCCGCCAAGGGCGCGGACCGCCCGGCCCCACGCCGGACGGCCCTGCCGGAAGGTCAATGCAGGTTGCCCGTCAGATTGATATCGACGCACTGGTTCTCGATCCCGTCGATCGTCATCACCCGCCCGGCGGCCTTGGCATCGAGCCCGCAGCGCGATGCCCAGCGTGGCCAGTTCGCGGGGATCAGCCCCAGCACCCGCGCGGCGCCCAGCTCGCGCGCCGAGCGCATCATCTCGGCGATGAGCGAGGCATGCACCCGCCGGCGAATACGCTGCGGCGTGTTGTGGGCGACGAACACGCGCGAGGATTCCCAGACGTTTTCGGCGACCGGCGCCTCCTCATAGAGCAGATCGGAGGGAATCGAATCCAAAAGCCCCCGCTGGGCATCGCGGATCATGTAGGTGTAGATGCCGCACCGGGCCGTGGTGGGGGTCAGGCGAATCCCCGCGAGCACCTCGCCCAGATGATGGACCGCGACCCAGCGGCTGGCGGGCGTGTCGTACTGATCGTACTCCATTCCCAGCGCCTCGGGCAGGTTCCACTTGTTGCGCACGATAAAGGACTGGCGGCGCGCGCGAAGCAGGTTCGCGAAAAGCTCGCCATGATTGTGCATGTTTTCGAAGGACAGCGTGGTGGTCTGCATGGTCTTACTCTCCAGCTTGGTTGAAGTTTCAACCCTACGCCGGAGGAGACGCCTTGGTCACAGCAGCCGGTAATCCTTTGCACGCTGGATCGCCTCGGCCGTTGTGCGGGCAAGCAGCCTTTGACGGGCCGAGTTGAGACGCGCTTTCAGCGCACTTTCGGAAATATTGAGCTTGGCAGCTGCGGCCGCGTGACGATCTCCTGCCGCGATGCAACGCAGGGCTTCCTGTTGCGCCTTTGTCAGGCTCTCCGGCGGCTCCGTGGCATCGTGGAGCTTCGTGATTATCTGCTCGATCTGCCGGATCTCGTCATCGTCGTATTCGCGGTCGCTGCGCGCAGCCCCTGCAATCGTGCGTGAACTGATCGGCCCGCAGGAGACGGCCACACCGTATTTCAGCCCGTAGCGCGCGGCATCCTCAAGAATTCCGAACGGGTCGGGTATGCCCATCTCGCTCCAGCGCTTCGCACCCGTGGTCGAAAATCCCCAGGCAATCATCGGATCACGCAGCGCGTAGGCGGAGTCGGTGTAGTGATCTGTCCATTCGCGGCTATAGGTCTGGAGCGTCAGCAGCGGAGCCGCAAACCGGATATGCAGGCCGACGAAATACCCTCGGGGCGCCAGTTTCGAAAGCTGCCGCGTCTCGTAATCGATACCGCGCAAGTTGGACATATCCTTTTAGACAACTTGACAGGATTGTCGTCAACTTTGAATTGCGCGACGTCAAGGCTTTACCTCGCGGCAATTGTGCGCGCCCGCGATCGGGCCATCGCATTCCATAAAGAAAGGCCCGCCCAACGGGCGGGCCTTGCTGATCCGCGATGGCGCGGGCGTCATTCCTCTTCGGCAAGACGCTCCCGATCGGCGGCGCCCTTGGCCGATGGATCGCGATCCACGAATTCGATGATCGCCATCGGCGCCATGTCGCCGTAACGGAAGCCCGCCTTGAGCACGCGCACATAGCCCCCCTTGCGCTCGCCATAGCGCGGTCCGATTACCTCGAACAGCTTGGCGACATGGGCCTCGTCATTGAGCTGGGCGGCCGCCTGGCGGCGGGCGTGCAGATCGCCGCGCTTGCCCAGCGTGACGAGTTTCTCGACGACGCGGCGCAGCTCCTTGGCCTTGGGCAGCGTGGTCTTGATCTGCTCGTGCTCGATGAGCGAGCCGGCCATGTTGGCGAAAAGCGCCTTGCGGTGCTCATGGGTGCGGTTGAGACGGCGATAACCCCGTGCGTGACGCATGATATCTCTCCTCTACGGGTCCGGTTTTGCTTTGTCCGGCAGCGCCTGCGTGAGCGCCGCTCTCCTTGGGGCCTGTCCCGGGCTCGACCCGGGACCTCTGCCCATTTCGTGACCGGTTCGTGGCGCGCGAAGCGCCTAGAACTGATCTTCGTAGCGCTTGGCGAGATCCTCGATGTTGTCGGGGGGCCAGTCCTCGACATCCATGCCCAGATGAAGCCCCATACCCGAGAGCACCTCCTTGATCTCGTTGAGCGACTTTCGGCCGAAATTCGGCGTGCGCAGCATCTCGGCCTCGGTCTTCTGGATGAGATCGCCGATATAGACGATGTTGTCGTTCTTCAGGCAGTTGGCCGAACGCACCGAAAGCTCCAGCTCGTCGACCTTCTTGAGCAGCAGCGGGTTGAATTCCAGCCCGTCCTCGTCCTCCTGCCGGCCGGCGGCCTCGGGCTCGTCGAAATTCACGAATATCTGCAACTGGTCCTGCAGGATACGCGCGGCATAGGCCACCGCGTCCTCGGGGCTGACGGCGCCGTCCGTTTCGATCTTGAGCGTGAGCTTGTCGTAGTCGAGCACCTGCCCCTCGCGCGTCGGCTGAACGTCGTAGCTGACCTTCTTGACGGGCGAGTAGATCGCGTCGATCGGAATCAGGCCGATGGGCGCGTCCTCGGGGCGATTCCTGTCGGCGGCCACGTATCCCTTGCCGGTGCTCACGGTCATCTCCATGAACAGCTCGGCGCCGTCATCAAGATGGCAGATCACGTGATCCTTGTTGAGCACCTCGACGCCGCCGGGCGCGGAGATGTCGCCTGCGGTGACGACCGCAGGCCCCTTGGCCGACACCGACATCCGCTTGGGCCCGTCGACATCCATCCGCAGCGCAACGCCCTTGAGATTGAGCACGATATCGGTGACATCCTCGCGCACGCCGGGCACCGAGGAGAATTCGTGAAGAACATTGTCGATCTGAACGCTGGTGATCGCCGCCCCCTGAAGCGAGGCCATGAGCACGCGGCGCAGCGCGTTGCCCAGCGTCAGGCCGAAGCCGCGCTCGAGAGGTTCGGCGATGACCGTCGCCAGCCGCGCGGGATCGCGCCCGGGCCTGACGTCAAGCTGCGTGGGCTTGATCAATTCCTGCCAATTTCTGTGGATCATGCGTGTCGCCTCCATTCCTGTCACGAACCCATGTCCCAAGTTCGCGACGCCCGAGGATCAATAATGCAATGCGGGGCCGCGCGCCGGCGGCGCACGGCCCGATACTGAGCGCCTGTACTTACACCCGGCGGCGCTTGGGCGGGCGACAGCCGTTGTGGGCGATGGGGGTGACGTCACGAATTGCCGTGATGTTGAATCCCACCGCTGCCAGAGCGCGAAGGGCGCTCTCGCGGCCCGATCCCGGGCCCTGCACTTCGACTTCGAGTGTCTTCATGCCGTGTTCCTGGGCCTTGCGGCCGGCATCCTCGGCCGCGAGCTGCGCGGCGTAGGGCGTGGATTTCCGCGACCCCTTGAACCCCATCGTGCCGGCCGAGGACCACGCGATCGCGTTGCCCTGCACATCGGAAATCAGTATCTTGGTGTTGTTGAACGAGCTGTTCACATGCGCCACCCCGGCGGCGATGTTCTTACGTTCCTTGCGGCGGATGCGCGTCTTTTCGCGTGCCATGCTGCGTGCCTCCCCTTATTTCTTCTTGCCGGCGATCGGCTTGGCCGGCCCCTTGCGGGTGCGGGCGTTGGTGTGCGTGCGCTGCCCGCGCACGGGGAGGTTGCGACGATGGCGCAGCCCGCGATAGGAGCCCATGTCCATCATCCGCTTGATGTTCATCTGCACTTCGCGGCGCAGCTCGCCCTCGACCGTGAAATTCTGGTCGATATGCTCGCGGATTTTCATGACATCGGCGTCCGACAGCTCATTGACCCGCTGGGCGGTATCAACGCCGACGGCCTCGCAGATCTGCTCGGCGGTCGACGGGCCGATGCCGTGGATATAGGTCAGCGCGATCGGAATGCGCTTTCCCGTGGGAATGTTGACGCCAGCAATACGTGCCACGCGGTATCCTTTCGTTGCGGTTCCGTAATTCCGGAACCTTTTTTCACAACGCAAGCCCGAAGGCCGTGCGTTCGGGCCGACTTTGCCCGGCGAGAGCGGTCTGGGCGACCGCGGGTTCCGCCGAACGATTCTCCTCGTGAGACGGGCTCACCTAGAAGGTTTTAGATAGGCCGTCAAGAGCGGCTCACACCGCATCCAGAATCGCCGTGATCGCCGCCTCAACCTCGTCCACGCTGCCCAGACCGTCGACGGGGTGCAACAGCCCCTTCGCATGGTAGTAGCCGATGAGCGGCGAGGTCTTCTTGTAATATTCCATGAGACGCTGACGCATGCTTTCCGCATTGTCGTCCTCGCGCCGGCGCAGGTCGGTCGAGCCGCAGACGTCGCACTTGCCGGGAGTCTTCGTGGGGCGCGTCTCGTCGTGATAGACCTCGCCACAATCGGCGCAGGTATAACGGCCCGTGACCCGCCTGACGAGCGCCTCGTCATCCACGCGCATCTCGATGACCGCCTTGAGGGGCTGCCCCGTCCGCGCGAGCAGTTCCTCCAGTGCGTCGGCCTGGGCGAGGGTGCGCGGAAAGCCGTCGAAGATCACGCCGGCGCCGGTCTCGCCCTCGAGCCTCTCCTCGATAAGGTCGATGACGATCTCGTCGGTCACCAACTCGCCACGGTCCATGACCTCGGCCACACGCTTGCCCATCGCGGTGCCACTGCTGCGCGCGGCGCGCAGCATGTCGCCCGTGGAAAGCTGAACCATGCCCCGCTTTTCGACGAGTTTGCGTGCCTGGGTTCCCTTGCCCGCCCCCGGCGGGCCCAGAAGGATGATGTTCATCGCCTTGCCGGTCCTTTCCTGCCACCCTTTGCGCCGCGCTTGCGCCCGCGCAGCTGCGATTTTTCCAGCAGCCCTTCATACTGATGCGCCAGCAGATGCGACTGAACCTGGTTGATCGTGTCCATCGTCACCGACACCACGATCAGAACCGAGGTGCCGCCGAAATAGAACGGAATCGCGAACTGCCCGCGCAGAATCTCGGGCATCAGTGCCACCGCCGCAAGATAGGCCGAACCGACCGTCACGATGCGGGTGACGACGTAGTCGAGATACTCCTCGGTGCGCTTGCCTGGCCGGATCCCCGGAATGAAGCCGTTCTGGTTCTTGAGGTTCTCGGCGACGTCATCGGTCTTGAAGGACACGTTCTGCGTGTAGAAAAAGGTGAAGAAGACGATCATCGCCGTGAAGAACAGCAGATAGAGGGGCTGGCCGGGGCCGAAATAGGCCAGAAGCGTCGACATGAACGGGCCGGTCTGCTGGCCCGAGAAGGTCGCCATTGTCGTGGGCAGAAGCAGGAGCGAAGACGCGAAGATCGCCGGGATGACGCCGGCGGGGTTGACCTTGATCGGCAGATGCGAGGTGCCGCCGTCGAACACCTTCATGCCCACCTGGCGGCGCGGATACTGGATATGGATCTTGCGCAGCGCGCGTTCCATGAACACCACGAAGGTGATTACCGCCACGATCATGAGGATCACGCCCACGACCACTGCGGGGCTGATCGCACCCGAACGCCCCTGGCTCAGGAATTGCGCAAGGGCCGCGGGAAGCTCCGCGATGATGCCGACGAAAATGATCAGCGAGATGCCGTTGCCGACACCGCGGGCGGTTATCTGCTCGCCCAGCCACATCAGGAACATGGTGCCGCCCACCAGCGTGATGACGCAGGAAAGGCGGAAAAACAGACCCGGATCGCTGACCAGACCTCCCGCCTCGAGGCTCAGCGCCAGCCCCCATGACTGCATCATCGCCAGCAGAACCGTGCCGTAGCGCGTATACTGGTTGATCTTCTTGCGGCCCTGCTCGCCCTCCTTCTTGAGCTGCTGGAGCGAGGGCACCATCGCCGTGAGAAGCTGGACGATGATCGAGGCCGAGATATAGGGCATGATCCCAAGGGCGAAAATGCCCATCCGGCTGATCGCGCCGCCGGTGAACATGTCGAGCATCCCGCCGATGCCCTGGGTCGCGCCCTCCATGAAGTCTTGCAGGGCGGTGCCGTCGATCCCGGGGACCGGGATGTAGGTGCCGAGCCGGTAGACGACCAGAAGCGCCAGCGCGAAGACGATGCGCTTGCGAAGGTCGGTGGCCTTGACCAAGGCGGCCCAGCTGGTGTTCGCCGCCATTTGCTCTGCAGCAGATGCCATACCCTGTCTCTTTCATGACAGCGCCGCCGTCCCGGTTTCCGGGCGGCGGCGCGGGAAAACCATGGCTCCGGATGTAAGCCCCCGCGCGGGGAGCCACAACCTTTTACTGGGCCGCCTCCGCCGCCGGGGCGGTCACGGTCAGGCGACCACCCGCCTTCTCGACCGCCGCGGCCGCCGATTTCGACGCGCCGCTGACCCGGATTTCGGCGCTGGCGGTGAACTCGCCCTTGGCCAGCACCCGAACGCCGTCGCGCTTGCGCCGCAGCAGACCGGATTCGACGAGCACATCCTCGGTGATGGGCTGGGCCGCGTCGATCTTGCCGGCATCGATGAATTTCTGGATCAGCCCCAGATTCACCACCGCCCACTTCTTGCGACCGGGATTGTTGAAGCCGCGCTTGGGAAGGCGCTGATAGAGCGGCATCTGGCCGCCCTCATAGGCGTTGATGGCCACGCCCGAGCGCGACTTCTGCCCCTTGATCCCGCGTCCCGCGGTCTTGCCCTTGCCCGATCCGGGCCCGCGGCCCACCCGCATGCGCGATTTCGTCGCGCCGGCCTTGTCGCGTAGTTCGTTGAGTTTCATCTCGCTTCTCCTGTCAGCCGGACGCGGCCCCCGAAGCGAACTGGGCCGGCCACGGCGTCAAATCTCACGGGGCGCGGGGCCGTGGCGCTGCGCCCCGATGTCTCAGCCCCGCTCCTCGACGATCTCGACGAGGTGGGGAATCTTCGCCACCATTCCGCGGATGGCCGGGGTATCCTCCAGCTCGCGGGTGCGGTGCATCTTGTTAAGCCCCAGCCCGACGAGGGTCTGGCGCTGTTTCGCGGGGCGCCGGATCGGCGAGCCGATCTGCTTGACGACGATGGTCTTTGCCATGGGTCCGGCTCCTTACGCTTCGACCGTTTCAGTTTCGGGTTTGCGCAGAATCTCGGCGACCTTCTTGCCGCGCCGCTGGGCCACCATTCGCGGGCTGGCCACCTTCTGCAGCGCGTCGAGCGTGGCGCGGATCATGTTATAGGGATTCTGCGACCCTGTGGACTTGGCCACCACGTCCTGCAGACCCAGCATCTCGAACACCGCGCGCATCGGGCCGCCGGCAATGACGCCGGTACCCGGCACCGCCGAGCGCAGCACGACCCGGCCCGCGCCGTGGCGGCCCTCGATGTCGTGATGGAGGGTGCGTCCCTCGCGCAGCGGCACCCGGATCAGGTTGCGCTTGGCCTGCTCGGTGGCCTTGCGGATCGCCTCGGGAACTTCCTTGGCCTTGCCCTTGCCGAAGCCGACACGGCCCTTCTGGTCGCCCACGACCACGAGCGCCGCGAAGCCGAAGCGCTTGCCGCCCTTCACCGTTTTTGAAACACGGTTGATCGCCACCAGGCGATCGGCGAATTCGGGGTTCTCGTCGCGGTCGCGACCCCTGCGGTTGTCATCTCTCGCCATTATCGCCTCCTCAGAACTTCAGCCCGCCCTCGCGGGCGGCCTCGGCCAGCGCCTTGACCTTCCCGTGGAACAGGAAGCCCCCGCGATCGAAATAGCACTCCTCGACCCCGGCGGCCTTGGCCCGCTCGGCGATCGCCGTGCCGACCCTGGCAGCGGCTTCGACGTTGTTGCGCCCCGCCAGGCCAATATCCTTGTCGAGCGTCGAGGCCGCCGCGAGCGTGACGCCCCGCGCATCGTCTATCAGCTGTGCGCTGATGTTCTTGTTCGAGCGATGCACCGAAAGGCGCGCGCGCCCGTCGGCCATCTTCCGCAGCTTGTTCCGAACGCGCAGGCGGCGCTTCTGGAACAGATTTCTCTTCGTGTTCGCCATGATGCGCCCCTACTTCTTCTTGCCTTCCTTGCGGAGGATATACTCGCCCTTGTAGTGCACGCCCTTGCCCTTGTAGGGCTCGGGCGGGCGCTTGGAGCGGATATTCGCCGCGACCTCGCCGACCATCTGCTGGTCGATACCTTCCACGACGATCTCCGTCTGCTTCGGCGTGCTCAGGCTCACGCCCTCGGGCGGAACGAAATCCACATCGTGGCTGTAGCCCAGCGAAAGCCGCAGCGCATTGCCCTGCATCGCGGCACGGTAGCCCACCCCGGCGAGTTCCAGCTCCTTGCGGAAGCCCTGCGTCACACCGTGGACGAGGTTTGCGATCATCGTGCGGCTCATGCCCCACTGCTGACGCGCGCGCTTGGACTCGCCGCGCGGCGTCACCGTGATCGCGCTGTCGTCGAGCCGGATGTTGACATCATCGGTCGCGGTGAAGCTGCGGGTTCCCTTGGGCCCCGTCACCTCGACCGTCTGGCCGGACACCTGGGCTGTGACGCCCGAGGGCAGCTCGACCGGCCGTTTCCCAATACGAGACATTGAACCCTCCTCAGAATACCCGGCAGAGCACTTCACCGCCGACATTGGCGGCGCGCGCGGCTGCGTCAGACATCACCCCTTTCGGGGTCGAGACGATGGACACCCCCAGCCCGTTGCGGACCGACGGGATATCCTTGACGCCGGAATAGACCCGCCGGCCGGGCGTCGAGACGCGCCGCACCTCGCGGATGGCGGGAACGCCGCCGGCGTATTTGAGGCTGATCTCGAGCTCCGGGTGACCGTTCTTGTCGGTCCCCTTCTCGTAGCCGCGGATGTAACCTTCCTCGGTGAGCACGTCGAGCACCCAGCCACGCAGCTTGGAGGCCGGCGTGCGCACGGTCGATTTTCCGCGCATCTGGGCGTTGCGGATACGGGTGAGCATATCGCCGAGAGGATCGTTCACAGACATGACCTGCCCTCCCTTACCAGCTCGACTTGACCATGCCCGGAATCTGGCCGCTCGAGGCCAGATCCCGCAGCGCGATCCGCGACAGTTTCAATTTGCGGTAATAACCGCGCGGGCGCCCGCTCAGCTGGCAGCGATTGTGCAGCCGGGTGGCCGACGAATTGCGCGGCAGTTGCGCGAGCTTGAGATTCGCCTTGAAGCGCTCTTCCATCGGGCGGTTCTCGTCGGCGGCGATTTCCTTCAGCGCGGCACGCTTGGCGGCATATTTCTGCACCATGCGCTGACGCTTCTTCTCGCGCTCGACCATTGCTTTCTTGGCCATGTTCTCTCTCCTTCCGCGTCAGCTTGTGAACGGCATGTTGAACTGGGTCAGCAATGCCTTGGCTTCCGCGTCGGTTTTCGCGGTGGTGCAGATGATGATGTCCATCCCCCAGACTTCGTCGACCTTGTCGTAGTCGATCTCGGGGAACACGATGTGCTCCTTGATGCCCATCGCGTAGTTGCCGTTGCCGTCGAAGGAATTGCCCTTCAGGCCGCGGAAGTCGCGCACCCGCGGAAGCGCCACCGTAATCAGACGATCGAGGAATTCATACATTCGGTCGCCGCGCAGGGTCACCTTCACGCCGAGCGGCATCCCCTCGCGGACCCGAAAGCCCGCGATCGAATTGCGCGCCCGCGTGATGACGGCCTTCTGGCCGGCGATCAGGGTCAGGTCGGCCTCGGCGGACTTGATCTTCTTGCTGTCGCGCACGGCCTCGCCGATCCCCATGTTCATCACGACCTTGTCGAGACGGGGAATCTGCATCGGGTTCTTGTAGGCGAACTCCTCGCGCAGCTTGGGACGGACGCTGTCGCGGTAGACCGTCCGAAGACGCGGGGTATAGGTTGCAGCGTCGAGCATCAGAGCGTCTCCCCCGTGGTCTTGGCGTAGCGCACCTTCTTGCCCTCCTCGAAGCGGAAGCCGACGCGGGTGGCCTTGCCGTTGGCGTCCGTCAGCGCGAGGTTCGACAGATCGACCGGCATCGGCTGCGGAATGCGGCCGCCCTGGCTGGTCTGGCTCTGCTTGGTGTGGCGCACGGCGACGTTGACACCGTCGACGATCGCCTTGTTTTCCTTGGGCATGACGCGGGTGATCTCGCCCTGCCGGCCCTTGTCCTTGCCGGCGAGCACGACCACCTTGTCGCCCCTCTTGAGCTTGGCAGCCATCACAACACCTCCGGCGCAAGCGAAATGATCTTCATGAAGTTCTTGGAGCGCAACTCGCGCACCACGGGGCCGAAGATCCGCGTGCCGATGGGCTCATTGTTGTTGTTGAGGATGACCGCGGCGTTGCGGTCGAAGCGGATCGAGGTGCCGTCCTCGCGGCGGACGTCCTTTGCGGTGCGCACGACGACGGCCTTGCGCACGTCGCCCTTTTTCACGCGGCCGCGCGGAATCGCCTCTTTCACCGAGACGACGATGATGTCGCCCACGGAGGCATAGCGCCGCTTGGACCCACCCAGAACCTTGATGCACTGCACCCGGCGGGCGCCGGAATTGTCAGCGACATCCAGATTTGTCTGCGTCTGGATCATGTGGTTTCTCCCGACCTTTGGGGACGATCCCGCGTTTCCGGGGCCCCAGGGTTTCGATCAAACCGGAATGTGGCCGCTTATTGCGCGACCACCTCCCAGCGTTTGGTTTTCGACACCGGCGCGCATTCCTGAATACGCACGGAATCACCGACCTTGAACTGGTTGTTCGGGTCGTGTGCGCGGTATTTCTTGGTCTTGCGCACGGTCTTTTTCATCACCGGATGCGTGAAGCGACGCTCGACCTGAACCGTCAGGGACTGGTCGTTCTTGGCGCTCGTCACGGTGCCTTGCAGTATGCGCTTGGGCATGTGCGTGCTCCTCAGTTCGCCGCCGCTTCCGCGGCCTTCTCGTTCAGCACCGTCTTCACGCGCGCCACGTCACGGCGGACCTGGCGCATGCGCGCGGTGTTCTCCAACTGGCCGGTCGCCTGACGGAAGCGCAGATTGAACGCCTCCTTCTTGAGCGCGACAAGCTGGTCGTTCAGCTGGTCCGGCGTCTTGTCTCTCAGTTCGTCGGGCTTCATCGCCTCATCCTCTCATCAGAAGTCGCCGGACGCGCCGGCGCTTTTCCAACAACCGTCTCGACCCCCCGGACGTGCCCGGGGGCCGGCGCCGAACGTCACCAATCCTCGCGGACGATGATCCGCGTCTTGATCGGCAGCTTCATCGCGGCGAGGCGGAGCGCTTCCTTTGCCACGGTTTCGCCCACCCCGTCAATCTCGAACATGACGCGGCCGGGCTTGACCTTGGCGGCCCAGAAATCGACCGTGCCCTTGCCCTTGCCCATACGGACCTCGGTCGGCTTGGAGCTCACCGGGGTGTCGGGGAAGATGCGAATCCACACCCGGCCCTGACGCTTCATGTGGCGGGTCATGGCGCGGCGCGCGGCCTCGATCTGGCGCGCGGTCACGCGCTCCGGTTCGGTCGCCTTGAGGCCGTAGGTGCCAAAGTTCAGATCGGCGCCGCCCTTGGCTTCGCCCTTGATCCGGCCCTTGTGCTGTTTGCGGAACTTCGTCCGTTTCGGTTGCAGCATTGTCTTTCTCCTGTCACCGGGTCATCGGCGCTGCGGGCGCGGGCCGCCGCCTTCCTGCGCCTCCGCGTGCCGGCGCTCATGGGCCTGCGGGTCGTGCTCCATAATCTCGCCCTTGAAGAGCCAGACCTTGACCCCGATGATCCCGTAGGGCGTGGACGCCTCGACATTGGCGAAGTCGATGTCGGCGCGCAGCGTGTGCAGGGGCACGCGGCCCTCGCGATACCACTCCGTCCGCGCGATCTCGGCGCCGCCGAGACGGCCGGCGACATTGACGCGGATCCCCTGGGCCCCCATGCGCATCGCGTTCTGCACCGCACGCTTCATCGCGCGGCGGAACGAGACGCGGCGCTCGAGCTGCTGGGCGATGCTCTCGGCCACGAGCCGCGCGTCAAGCTCGGGCTTGCGCACCTCGACGATGTTGAGATGCAACTCGCTGGCGGTCATCTTTGCCAGCTTGCGGCGCAGCGTCTCGATGTCGGCGCCCTTCTTGCCGATGATCACCCCCGGCCGCGCGGTGTGAATCGTCACCCGGCACTTCTTGTGCGGACGCTCGATGATCACCCGGCTGACCCCGGCCTGCTTGACCTCCTCGTGAATGAAGTCACGGATGCGGATGTCCTCGAGCAGGAGATCGCCGTATTCCTTCTTGTCGGCGAACCAGCGGCTGTCCCAGGTGCGGTTGACCTGCAGGCGCATACTGATCGGGTTGACCTTGTGCCCCATTACGCTTGCTCCTCGACTTGCCGCACCTTGATGGTGATTTCCGAAAACGGCTTGTTGATCCGGCCGAAGCGCCCGCGCGCACGGGGGCGGCCCCGCTTCATCACCAGGTTCTTGCCCACCCAGGCCTCGGCGACGACGAGTTCGTCGACATCGAGCCCGTGGTTGTTTTCCGCATTGGCGATGGCCGACTGCAGGCACTTCATCACGTCTTCGCTGATGCGCCGCTTGGAGAAGGTCAGATCGGCGATCGCCTTGTCGACCTTCTTGCCCCGGATCATCGCCGCGACGAGATTGAGCTTCTGCGGGGAGGTGCGAAGCATGCGCGTCTTGGCCATCGCTTCGTTCTCGGCCACGCGGCGCGGATTCTTGTCCTTACCCATGACGCTTATTTCCTCTTCGCTTTCTTGTCGGCGGCGTGGCCGTAATAGGTCCGCGTCGGCGCGTATTCCCCGAATTTCTGACCGATCATGTCCTCCGAGACATTCACGGGAATGTGCTTCTTGCCGTTGTAGACGCCGAAGGTCAGGCCGACGAACTGCGGCAGAATCGTGGACCGGCGCGACCAGATCTTGATGACGTCATTGCGCCCTGCCTCGCGCGCCTTTTCCGCCTTCTTGAGGACATAGGCGTCGACGAAGGGCCCCTTCCAAACTGAACGTGCCATGACTTAGCGCCCCTTCTTGCGAGCGTGACGGGAGCGGATGATGTACTTGTCCGTCGTCTTGTTGCGGCGCGTCTTGGCGCCCTTTGTCGGGCGGCCCCAGGGCGTGACCGGATCGCGCCCGCCCGAGGTGCGGCCTTCGCCGCCGCCATGGGGGTGATCGATCGGGTTCATCACCACCCCGCGCACGGTCGGGCGTTTGCCCTGAAGGCGCGAGCGGCCGGCCTTGCCGAAATTCTGGTTCGAGTTGTCGGGGTTCGAGACCGCCCCGATGGTGGCCATGCATTCCTGCCGGACCATGCGCAGCTCGCCGGACGACAGACGGATCTGAGCATAGCCCCCGTCGCGGCCCACGAACTGTGCGTAGGTGCCCGCAGCCCGCGCAAGCTGACCGCCCTTGCCCAGCTTGAGCTCGACATTATGCACGATCGTGCCGATCGGCATGCCGGCCAGCGGCATCGCGTTGCCCGGCTTGACGTCGGTCTTGGCCGAGGCGACGACGGTGTCGCCCACGGCAAGCCGCTGAGGCGCGAGGATATAGTTTTGCTCACCGTCCTGGTAGCGGATCAGCGCGATGAAGGCGGTGCGGTTGGGGTCATACTCGATCCGCTCGACCGTCGCCGGAACATCCATCTTGCGGCGCTTGAAATCCACGACGCGGTAAAGCCGCTTCGCGCCGCCGCCGCGGCGGCGCATCGTGATCCGTCCGGTGTTGTTCCGGCCCGCCTTCTTGGTCAGCCCCTCGGTGAGCGACTTGACCGGGCGGCCCTTCCAAAGCTCCGAACGGTCGATCAGAACCAGCCCACGCTGGCCCGGCGTCGTCGGTTTGTACGACTTGAGTGCCATGCTTTCTGTCTTCCGTCAGCTTCGGACCATGGGTCCGGTTTCGTGTGAGGGCGCATGCGCCCGCATAAAACGATCAGCGGCCCCGCCTGCGGGGGCCGCCGAGTCGCGTCTCAGTATCAAAGGCCGGTGGTAACGTCGATAGCGTTACCTTCCTCAAGCGTCACATAGGCCTTCTTGACGTCGTTCCGGCGGCCGGGACGGCCGCGGAACCGCTTGGTCTTGCCCTTGGTGATGGTGGTGTTGACCGCCTTCACCTTCACGCCGAAGAGGCTTTCGACCGCTTCCTTGATCTGGGGCTTGTTGGCGTCCCTAGCCACTTCGAAGACAACGGCGTTGGCCTCCGAGGCCATCGTCGCCTTCTCGGTGATGACCGGCTTTCGAATCACGTCGTAATGTTCGGGTTTCACACTCATTTCAGACGCGCCTCCAGCGCCTCGATGCCCGCCTTCGTGATCACGAGCGTGTCACGGCGCAGGATGTCGTACACATTCGCCCCGATCGACGGCAGCACGTCGAGCCCGTCGATGTTGCGCGCGGCGCGGGCGAAGTTCTCGTTGACCTCGGCGCCGTCGATGACCAGCGCCCTCTTCCAGCCCAGCGACTCGGCGGCCTTGGCCAGCGCCCTGGTCTTGGCCTCGGGCAGATCGGCGGACTCCAGCACCACGAGCTTGCCCTCGCCGGCCTTGGCCGAAAGCGCGTGCCTCAGACCCAGCGCGCGAACCTTCTTGGGCAGGTCATGCGCGTGGCTGCGCGGGGTCGGCCCCTTGTAGACGCCGCCCTTGCGGAAGATCGGCGCGTTGCGATCCCCGTGCCGGGCGCCGCCGGTGCCCTTCTGGCGATAGATCTTCTTGGACGAATAGCTCGTCTCGGAGCGGGTCTTGACCTTGTGGGTGCCCGCCTGGGCCCGCGCGCGCTGCCAGCGCACGACACGGTGCAGGAGGTCCGCACGCGGTTCCAGCCCGAAGATCGCGTCATCGAGCTCGACCTCTCCGGCCTTCGCCGCGTCGAGCCGGATCACTTCAGCTTTCATTGTCGCCTCCTTCGGGCTTCTCCTGGCCCTCCTCGGGCGCCGCCTGCTCGGCCTCGGCCGCCTCGATGGCGGCCTGTTCCTCGGCAAGCGCCGCCTGACGCGCGGCCTCCTCTTCGGCGGCCGCCTGCTCGGCGGCTTCCTCGGCGGCACGCCGCGCGGCCTCGGCCGCCGACTTCAGCGCCGCGGGCAGGATCGCGTTGTCGGGAAACGGCTTCTTGACCGCGTCCTTGATCGTCACCCAGCCGCCCTTCGAGCCCGGAACGGCGCCCTTGACCATGATCAGGCCGCGCTCGGAATCCGTCTTGACCACCTGCAGGTTCTGCGTGGTGATCCGCGCGGCGCCCATGTGGCCGGCCATCTTCTTGCCCTTGAACACCTTGCCCGGATCCTGGCACTGACCGGTCGAGCCGTGGCTGCGGTGGCTGATCGACACGCCGTGCGTGGCCTCGAGGCCGCGGAAATTGTGCCGCTTCATCCCGCCCGCGAAACCCTTGCCGATCGAGGTGCCGCAGACATCGACATACTGGCCCTCGAAGTAATGATCGGCGGTGATCTCCTCGCCGATATCGATCAGGTTGTCGGGGCTGACGCGGAACTCCGCCATCTTGCGCTTGGGCGCGACCTTGGCAGCCGCGAAATGCCCGCGCATCGCCGCCGTGGTCCGCTTGGCCTTGGCTGTGCCCGCGCCGAGCTGGACGGCGGCGTAGCCGTCACGCTCGGGCGTGCGCTTGGCCACGACCTCCAGCGTGTCGAGCTGCAGGACGGTCACCGGAACCTGGCGGCCGTCCTCCATGAACAACCGGGTCATCCCCAGTTTCTTTGCAATCACTCCAGAGCGCATCTCGCGTGCTCCCTTAAACCTTGATCTCGACATCCACACCGGCAGCGAGGTCGAGCTTCATCAGCGCGTCCACAGTCTGCGGTGTGGGGTCGACGATATCGAGCAAGCGCTTGTGCGTGCGGATTTCCCACTGGTCGCGCGACTTCTTGTCGATGTGGGGACCGCGCAGCACGGTGAACTTCTCGATCTTGTTCGGCAGCGGGATCGGCCCGCGCACCTGTGCGCCCGTGCGTTTGGCCGTGTTCACGATTTCCTGCGTGCTGGAGTCCAGAACACGGTAATCGAAGGCCTTCAGCCGGATGCGAATATTCTGACCTTGCATGTCTCTTGCCCTCGGGCTGCGGAATGGCGGAGGGGGCGCGCCCCTCCGCCGGACCTTCGGTTGCTTACACGAGAATTTTCGACACGACGCCTGCGCCGACGGTGCGACCGCCCTCGCGGATGGCGAAGCGCAGCTTCTCTTCCATGGCGATGGGCGCGATCAGTTCGACGGTGAAGCTGACATTGTCGCCCGGCATCACCATCTCGGTGCCCTCGGGAAGTTCCACCGTGCCCGTCACGTCCGTGGTGCGGAAGTAGAACTGCGGACGGTAGTTGGCGAAGAACGGCGTGTGGCGGCCGCCCTCCTCCTTCGTCAGGATGTAGGCCTCGGCCTCGAACTTGGTGTGCGGCGTCACCGACTTGGGCTTGCACAGCACCTGCCCGCGCTCGACGTCGTCACGGCCGATCCCGCGCAGAAGCGCGCCGATGTTGTCGCCCGCCTCGCCGCGGTCCAGAAGCTTGCGGAACATCTCCACGCCCGTGCAGGTCGTCTTCTTGGTGTCGCGCAGGCCCAC
>PUHN01000041.1 GCA_002967695.1 Rhodobacteraceae bacterium WD3A24
CGCGCGCGGGCCGCGGCCATGGCCGCGCCCGAGCGCGCCGGCGCGGGTGACGGCGCGGGCCCGAACGGGCAGGGGGGCGGCTTCCGCCCCGCCGAACTGGAACGCTACGCCCGCCATATCGTGCTGCGCGAGGTCGGCGGGCCGGGGCAGAAGAAGCTCAGGGATGCGCGCGTGCTGGTCGTGGGCGCGGGCGGGCTGGGCTCGCCCGCGCTGCTCTACCTCGCCGCGGCCGGGGTGGGCACGCTGGGCGTGATCGACGACGACGTGGTCGAGAACGCCAACCTCCAGCGCCAGATCATCCACTCCGACGCCCGGATCGGCATGCCCAAGGTCTTTTCGGCCCAGGCCGCCATCTCCGAACTCAACCCGTTCGTCACCGTGCGCCCCTATCACCGCCGGCTGAGCGAGGAGATCGCGCCCGAGCTTCTGGCCGACTACGACCTCGTCCTCGACGGCAGCGACAATTTCGACACGCGCTACCTGGTCAACCGCGCGGCGGTGGCGGCCGGGCTGCCGCTGATCTCGGCGGCGATGACGCAATGGGAGGGCCAGATCAGCCTTTACGACCCCGCGCGCGGGGGGCCGTGCTATGAATGCGTCTTCCCCGAGCGTCCGGCGCCGGGGCTCGTGCCCTCCTGCGCCGAGGCGGGTGTGATCGCGCCGCTGCCCGGCGTGATCGGCGCGATGATGGCGATGGAGGCGGTCAAGACGATTACCGGCGCGGGCACGGGGCTGCGCGGGCGGCTGATGATTCACGACGCGCTTTACGCAGAGACGCGCGATATTGCGCTCAAGCCGCGCCCGGACTGCCCGGCCTGCGGCGGGCGGGGCGCGCGGGCGTGACAGCGCCTTGCGCCTTGTCGGGCGTGGGGCGCCCTTGGCGGCGCGGGCATGGGGGCTTTCCGCCCCCCGGTCGCCGGCCGGGCCGGCGACTCCCCCCCCCGAGGATATTTGGACGAAGGTGACAGGGGCGGCGCGGTGCCGCCCCCCTCGCGGGTGAGCGCGCCGATCAGCCGCCCTGCCGGAGCGATTTGAGCACCCGCTCGGGCGTCATGGGCATTTGCGACAGCCGCGCGCCGAGCGGGCGCAGCGCGTCGTTGACCGCATTCATCACCGCCCCCGGCGCGCCGGCGGTGCCGGCCTCGCCCGCGCCCTTGGCGCCGAGTTCGGAGGTGCGCGTCGGGGTGCTGACATGGGCGATGCGGATATCGGGCATCTCGCCGGCCATCGGCACCAGGTAGTCGGCCATGGTCGCGTTCTGGAGCTGGCCGTCCTCGGAATACACGCATTCCTCGTAGAGCGCGCCGCCGATGCCCTGCACCACGCCGCCGCGGATCTGTTCGTCGACCAGCTTTTCGTTGAGGATGGTGCCGACATCCTCGACCACCCAGTGGTCGAGCAGGGTGACGATCCCGGTCTCGGCGTCGACCTCGACATGGGAAGCCATGATTCCGTTTGTGAAGACAAAGGGATAATCGGACACCTTGAAGTGCCGCGTCGCGATGAGTTCGGGCGCGACGCCGTCGGGCAGCTCGTTGCCGCGGTAATAGACGGTCCGCCCCAGATCGGCGAGGCCCATGCGGATCTGGCCGCTGTCGCGGTCGACGATATTGCCGGCGCGGATGTCGAGCGCCTCGGGCCGGCCCTGCAGGATCGCGGCGGCCACTTCGAGCACCTGGTCCTTGAGCGCTGTCGCGGCGCGCAGCATCGCCTCGCCGCCGATCCCGGCCCCGCGCGAGGCCCAGGTGCCGCCGCCATAGGGAACGGTGGCGGTGTCGCCGGTGGTGACATGGACATCGGCCAGATCGACCCCCATCACGTCGGCGGTGATCTGGGCGAGGATCGATTCGCTGCCCTGGCCCTGCTCGGTGATGGAATTGGCCACATGCACCGCCCCCGAGGCGTCGAGGCGCGCGGTTGCGCCGTCCTGCGCGGCGATTGGCGCGCCGCCGACGCCGTAGAACATCGGGCTGGGATTGGTGACCTCGACCATGTTGACGAAGCCGATGCCGCGATAGACGCCCTGCGCGCGCAGGCGGTCCTGATCGGCCTTGAGACGCTCGTAGTCCATCATATCGAGCAGCTTGTCGAGACAGGCCTGGTGCGACAGGTCGGCGAATTTCATGCCTTGCGGCGAGGCCGAAGGATAGCTGTCATCGGCGCGCAGATTGATGCGGCGCAGCTCGACCGGGTCGCGCCCCGAGGCGGCGGCCAGATCGTCCATGATGCCTTCCATCACCGCCATGGCGATGGGGTGGCCCACCGCGCGATACTGGCACATGGGCACCTTGTTCTGGAACGCCACGCGCAGCCGTGCCCGGTAGGCGGGCAGCTCGTAGGGTGCGCCGATGAGGTTGATGACCTGGTTGCCCTCGATCCCCGACGAGCGGGGATAGACGCTATAGGGGCCGATGCCGGTGATGTCGTCGATCTCCACCGCCTGAAGGCGGCCCTCGGCGTCGATGGCCGCGCGGGCGGTGACGCGGTGGTCGCGGGCGTGGATGTCGGTCATGAAGCTCTCCAGACGGTCGGCGGCGAATTTCACCGGCCGTTTGAGCAACTTGGCCGCGGCCATTGTCGCGATCTCGTCGCCATAGGTGTGGATCTTGATGCCGAAGGAGCCGCCGACATCCTCGGCGATCACGCGCACGCGTGCCTCGGGTACGCCGAGATGCCTGGACAGGACCGACTGCATCATGTGCGGGGCCTGGCCCGAATAGTGCATGGTCAGGCGGTCCTCGGAGGGATCGTAATCGCCGATGCACACGCGCGGCTCGAGCGTCACGCCGGTGTGCCGGCCGAAGGTGAAGCGCCGCTCGACCACGGTGTTGGCCGGGTCGTCGAAGGCCGCCTCGACATCGCCCGCGTCGATATCGCGCTGCCAGCACAGATTGCTGTCGATCTCGGGATGGATGCGCGGGGCGTCCTCGGTCAGCGCGGCCTCCATGTCGGTGACCGCCGGCAGGGGATCATACTCCACCTCGATCAGCGCCAGCGCGTCCTCGGCAATGGCGCGGCTTTGCGCGACGACCATCACCACCGGCTCGCCCTGCCAGCGGGCCACGTCGATGGCCAGCGCCGGCTGATCGGGCGAGCGCATGCCCGCCAGATGCGTCAGCACCCCCTGCCAGGGCGTGACGTGCCTGGCGATCTCGGCCCCGTCATAGACGGCGACGACGCCGGGCAGGGCGCGCGCCGCCTCGGTGTCGATCCGCGTGATCCGCGCATGGGCGTGCGGCGAGCGCAGGAAGGCGGCGTGCAGCATCCGCGGCAGGATCTTGTCGTCGACATAGCGCCCGCGCCCCTGCAGCAGCCGCGCCGCGTTGGGCCGCGGGACGGAAGAGCCGATATAGCTGTTGGGGCGGTCGTATTTGGTCGTGACGTTCATGCCTGGCCTCCCTTGTCTGCCGCGCGGGCCTGCGCGACCTCCTCGACCGCATCGACGATGGACTGATAGCCGGTGCAGCGGCAGTAGTTGCCCGAGATGTGTTCGCGGATCTCGGCGCGCTCCGGCGGCGGGCCGCCGGCATCGAGCAGCTCGGCGGCCGTCATCAGCATCCCCGCCGTGCAGAAGCCGCATTGCAGCGCGTTGTGGCGGTGGAAGGCGTCCTGAAGGTCGGCGATCTCGCCGGAGTCGGAGACGCCCTCGACCGTTTCCACCGTCGCGCCGTCGGCCTGCACCGCCAGCATCAGGCAGCCGCGTACCGCAGCGCCGTCGACGCGCACCGTGCAGGCCCCGCAGACGCCGTGGGCGCAGCCCAGATGGGTTCCGGTCAGGCCGAGCGTCTCGCGCAGGAAGTCCACGAGGGGCACCCGCGGGGCGACGTCGGCGCTGACCGATTCGCCGTTGACGGTCAGGGTGATGGGAAGTGTCGCGCTCATGCCGTCCGCTCCTCGTCATTGGCCAGCCGTGTCAGTTCGCGGCGCAGCATGACCTCGGCATAGTGCCGCTTGGTCGCCTCGTCCGCATTGAGATCGCCAAAAACCTCGATCTCCTCGCAGGCTTTCGCCGCGCAGTCTTCGGGGCGCGCGCCGGACAGGATCGCCGCCTCGGCCGCCGCGCTGCGCGCGGGGCAGTCCGACAGGCCGAAAAACGCCACCCGCGCCCATGAGGGCACCCCGCCGCTGCGCGGGCCGAGCATCATCGCCAGCCCCGCCATGGCGTAGTCGCCGTGGCGCCGCGCGAGCTCGGAGAAGCCGTGTCGCGCGCCGGGCTCGGGGAGGGGAATCTCGACGCCGGTGAGCAGTTCGCCCGGCTCCAGCGCGGTCTCGTACATGCCGCAGAAGAATTCCGCCGCCGGAACCTGCCGCCGCCCCTCAGGGCTGAGAACATGCATGACCGCATCGAGCGCCAGCGCGCAGGCGGGCATCTCGGCGGCCGGGTCGGCCAGCGCGAGCGAGCCGCCGAAGGTGCCCCGGTTGCGAATCGCCGGGTGGGCGACCTCGCGCATGGCGCGCGCGATCAGCGGCAGGTCGCGGGCGACCTCGGGGCTGGCGGCGACTTCGGCATGCCGGGTGAGCGCGCCGATGAGCAGGCGGTTCTCGCGCCGCTCGATCCCGCGCAGCGTGGCGATGCGCGAGATGTCGATCAGCGCCTCGGGTTCGTCGAGGCGGAAGTTCAGGGCCGCCAGCAGGCTCTGCCCGCCCGCGATGAAGCGCGCGCCGTCTCCGCCCTCGGCGGCCAGGCGCACCGCCTCTTCGGCCGTGTCGGGCCGTTGATAGGCGAAGGCGTTGGTCTTCATGTCGGCTCTCCCTTATGGTCGGCGCGGAACACAAGCGGGTGAGTACCCTTGCACCGCCTTATCTATCGTTCGATAATTAAGCGCGCGCAAGACCGAATTTCCCGCGCGGCCGCAATTCGCGGCATCATACAGACTTGGAGGACGATATGGCCATTCGCATGAAGGCAATCACCGAGATGAAGATGTCGGGCAAGGCCCGCAGCCACGCCCGCACGGATATCGGCGTCCGGGACGTCGAGGCGATCATCGACGAACCCGAGGCCCGTGGCGGCACCAACAAGGGCCTGACCCCGACCGAGACGCAGATCGCCGCGCTGGTGGGCTGCACCAATGTCATCACCCAGCGTCTGGCCGATCGCGACGGTGTCGAGATCGGCGATCTGCAGATCGAGGCGCTGACCAAGTTCGACCGTCGTGGCGCCGCGCTGGAGGACGAGATCGACCTGCCCTTCCCCGAGGTCACGCTGGAGATCACCCTTGCCACCGATGCCAGCGAGGCACAGCTCGAGAAGATCAAGAGCGATCTGGGCCGCTACTGCCCCATCGCGAAGATGATGCGCGCGGCCGGTACGACCATCACTGAAAACTGGACCGCCCGGCCGCTGTGAGCCGGCCGGACGGACCGCGCACACAAAGCGCCCCACTCACGCGAACCGAAGTCAAGCGAAAGGAAACGCAATGACCAGACTGATGCCCGGCACCAAGGCGCCCGCACTCGAAGTCGACACGCTCGACGGCCCCTGGAAGCTGTCCGATCAGCGGCCCGAGAATTTTACCATGATCGTGTTCTATCGCGGGCTGCACTGCCCCGTCTGCAAGGGATTCATGGGCGAGATCAACGGTCTGGTCGACGAGTTCGCCAAGGTCGGGACCAATGTCATCGCCGTCTCGATGGACCCGAAGGAGCGCGCCGAGCAGTCGAAGGCCGACTGGGGGCTCGACAAGCTGAAGATCGGCTACGGCCTGACCGAGGCGCAGGCGCGCGACTGGGGCCTGTATGTCAGCGAATCGATCAAGGACGCCGAGACGGAGACCTTTGCCGAGCCGGGGCTGTTCCTGGTCGATGCGAAGGGCAATCTCTACCTGATCAACATCTCCAACATGCCCTTCGCCCGCCCCGACGTGGCGAGCCTTCCCGGCAAGATCCAGTTCGCGCTGGACAACAACTACCCCCCGCGCGGCACCAAGGCCTGAGCGGCGCCCGCGCGCAGCCTGCGGGCGGTGGCCGCCCGTGGCGGCGCCGGAAGGGGGGCTTTCCGCCCCCCGCCGCCCGCTGCGGGGCGGCTCCCCCCGAGGATATTTGAGCGAAGATGAAGGGCGGGGCGGTGGGGCGCGGTCAGAGCGGCAGCGGGGCGTTGGGGCTGCGCTTGTCTTCGACGGTGGTAAAGCAAAGCACCGTGTCGCCGACATTCTCGAGATCGTGAGTCATCGATTCGCCGGCAGCGAATTTCATGTGCCGGGTCATCCCGACGGTGTAGTCGAGCGTCTGCACCCGCCCGTCGGCATAGCGTGACAGGGCGCGTCCGGGCGAGGTCGCCGTCCAGAAATAGTTCATCACATGTGTGTGGAAGGGCAGGCGCTCGCCGGGCTGCATGCTGATCAGCCAGATGCGGTAGTCCTCGGTCTCGCTGACCAGATCGCTGCCCACCCGGCCGTTGGTGCCGGCCGATTCGAGTTCCTCGACCAGTTCGGGCGACCAGTGTGGCTGGCTGGCGAGTTCCTGCTTTTGAGTGTCGTCGAGCATCGTGACCTCCTATCACGCGGTTTGCGGCATGATCCATTTGCCTTGCATCCCGTTATTTATACACCGATAAACAACAGGGATCGAGTCCCATCGCGACGCAGGAGGAAAAGCCCATGAGCCACAGCGCAATCATTGCCGGAGGGTCCATCGGCGGGCTGTTCGCCGCGACGTTGCTGCGCCGGGCCGGCTGGGAGGTGACCGTGCTGGAGCGCTCGGACACCGAACTCTCCGGCCGCGGCGCCGGAATCGTGACCCATGACGCGCTCAACCGTCTGATCGCGGCGGCCGGTGCGACGACCGACGATCTCGGTGTTCATGTCGAGGATCGGGTTGCCTTCGCCATCGATGACGGGGTCGTCATCCGCCGGCGGATGCCGCAGGTCGTCACCTCCTGGGACCGGGTTCATTCGCTTCTGCGCGCGCTGATGCCCGAGGGCGCCTATCGGCTTGGCGTCAATGTCGCGGACTACGCGGATCGCGGCGACCGCGTCGCTGTGCGCACCGCTGCCGGCGAGACGATCGAGGCCGACCTGCTGGTGGGCGCCGACGGTTTTCGCTCGGCGGTGCGGGGGCAGATGCTGCCGCAGGTCCAGCCGGTCTATTCGGGCTATGTCGTCTGGCGCGCGCTCGCCGCCGAGGCCGAGCTTTCGCCAGAGGTTCGCGCCGGAGTCTTTCCGCATTTCGGGATGTTCGTGCCTACCGGCACGCAGATCGTGGGCTATCCGATCGCCGGGCCGGGCAACGATCTGCGCCCCGGCCACCGGCGCTACAACTTCGTGTGGTATGTGCCGACACCGCCCGCGGCGCTCGACGACATGCTCACCGATGCCGAGGGGCGCCGGCACGCCATCTCGATCCCGCCGCCGCTGGTGCGTGACGATGTCGTCGCCGCGGGGCTCGATCTCGCCGACCGGATACTGCCGCCGGCCTTCCGCGAGATCCTGCGCAAGTCCGAGCGGCCGTTCTTCACGCCGATCTACGACCATCTGTCGCCGGTGATGGGGCAGGGGCGGGTCGCGCTGGCGGGCGACGCGGCCTGCGTGGCGCGGCCGCATGTGGGGATGGGCGTGACCAAGGCCGCCTGCGATGCCGAGGCGCTGGTGCGCCATCTGGGCGAGGCGCCGGTCGTGCAGGCGCTCACGGCCTATTCCGCCGAGCGCCAGCCCGCCGCCCGTCAGGCGATGCAGATCGCCCAGCTTCTGGGCGGGATGATCCACCAGGCCCCGGCCGGCGGGCTCAACGCCGACGGGCGTTCCAACCCCAACGCCGAGACGCTGCTGCGCAACACCGCCGTGGTGCCCGCGCCCGAAGGGCTGGTTCCCGTCGGTTGAGGCGTCGGCCGCGCTACCGCGAATGTCCCGGCGCACGTGCCTTCCGGGGGCGGGTCGCGCCTGTCCGCCCCCGGATCGCGGGGTTACTTGATCGCTTGCGGATTGATCGGCGAGCCGGTCGCGCCGGGCAGATTGAGCGGCGGCGCGGTGAAGAAGAATTCATAGACGCCGTCGGCGGCGCAGTCCTCGGCCAGCTTTTCGAGATAGAAGATCTCGCCCATGGTGATCCCGATCGCCGGGATCACGACCCAGTGCCAGGGCTGGTTGACCTCGCTGGTCTCATTGGGTCGCACCTCGATGCCCCAGGTGTCCGAGCAGATGCCCGCGACGTCCTTTTCCTTGAGCCAGTAGCAGTTCTCGAAGGCCACCCCCGGCGCGTCGCCGCCGGCATAGCCCGACCAGTCATCCTCGCGCAGGCACTTTTCCTGTTGGCCGGTGCGGAAGATGACGAAATCGCCCTTGCGGATCTCCACCCCCTGCGCGGCGGCGCAGGCGTCGAGATCGGCATTGGTGATGGCGTAGCCGTCTTCGAGGCAATCGACGCCCTTGAAACGCGCCAGGTCGAGAAGAACGCCGCGCCCGACCATCTTCTCGCGCGAATTCTCGATGCCGTTGACCGCGCCGCCCTTGCTGTCGACCAGCCGCGCGTCGTGTCCGTTATACATCTTCCCGTCGAGAAAGATGTGATTGAGCGAATCCCAGTGGGTGGAGCCCTGAATCGGCATGTTCAGCGCGTCGTCGGCGTATTGCAGGCCGCCTTCCGCCTGGTTGCCCGAATAGGCGTCGGTGCCGGTGGCGAGGAAGGTATGGATCGGGTTCCAGCGCCCGCCGAAGAGCCCGGTCTGGATCTTGACGTCCAGCGGCAGGCCCAGCCCGAAGACCTTGCCCTGACGGATCAGCCGGCCCGCGGCGGTGATCTCGTCGGGGCCGATATTGTTGAGGGTGCCGATCTGGTCGTCCTTCCCCCAGCGGCCCCAGTTGGACAGCTTGTCGGCGGCTTCGTAGATTGCTGCGCGGGTCACGGTCATCGCCATGTCGGCATCTCCCAGGTAAGGTCGGATTACTTTCGCTTGTATTTATCGCTCGATAAAGATTTATTCCGTTTCAGGACCGACACGCAAGGGGGGAGCATGGCCGACGAAAAGATTCATCCCGTCACCTTCGAGGCCGAGGCCTTTTCGACGGGCAAGATGCGCAACGAAATCAAGGTCCATTGGCACGAGATGGACGAGCGCCACGACTTCGCCACCGACGAGGGCGCGGCGCTGGGCGGCGAGGGAACGGCCCCGCCGCCGCTGGCATTCTTCGTCACCGCGCTGGCGGGCTGTCTGATGACCAATATCCGCATGATGGCGCGCAGCCACCGTATCACCGTGGAGGCAGTACGCGTGCGCGCGAGCGCGAAGTGGTTGCGCAAGATCGAGGGGCGCGGGCCCCATGTCGCCGATACCGAGGGGTTTCACATGGATGTCGAGATCGACACTGACGCCGACGACGCGGCGGTCGCCGCCCTGCTGCGCGATGCGCAGGCGGGCTGCTTCGTCGAGCACTCGCTGAGCAACCCGGCGAATCTGACGCATCGGCTCAAGGTGGCCGATGGCTGGATTGATGTCTGAGGGGCACTCGCCTAGGGTGCCGCTCCGGGTGGCAAGGCAGGGGTGTGTGTGTGTCGGGTGAGGATGCAGTTCAACGCGGAAGCGGGCGCCGCACGACCCGGCTGCCTCCGGAGGAGCGCAAGCGCCAGCTCGTGGAAAAGGCGGCCGACTTCTTTTCGGAGGAGGGCTTCGAGGCCGGCACGCGGGTTCTGGCCCAGCAGATCGGCGTCACCCAGCCGCTGATCTACCGATACTTCGATTCCAAGGAGGATCTCGTCAACGAGGTCTATCGCCGCGTCTATGTCAATCAGTGGCAGGATAGCTGGACCGACATGATCCGCGATCGCGGGCAGCCGCTGCGCGACCGCCTCGTGACCTTCTACGATTCCTATTGCCGGACGATCTTCAACCGCCGCTGGATGCGCATCTTCTTTTTCGCCGGCCTCAAGGGGCTGGACATCAACCAGCGCTATATCGACCGGATCAAGGAGCGCCTGCTGCTGCCCATCTGCGAGGAGATGCGCGTCGAGCTCGGCCTCGAAAGCGAGCGTCCCATCACCGAGGCCGAGCTCGAACTGGTCTGGCTGATGCACGGGATGATCTTCTACCAGGGCATCCGCGAGCAGATCTATCGCTCCGTCAGCTCGGTCGATTACGTGTTCGCCGTCAGCACCGCGGTCGATATGTATATGCGCACCGCGCCTGACGTGCTGAAGCGCGCCCTCTCGGACGAGGCGGGGTGAGTCCCGCTCAGGGCACCGCCGCCCCGAGGCGCCCCTGACAATAGACCAGCGGACGCCCCGCCCCGAGATCGCAGCTCAGTACCCGGCCCACCATGATCTCGTGATCGCCGCCCGGATAGCGCGCCCAGAAGTTGCAGGCGAACCGCGCCAGCGCCCCGTCGAGCAGCGGAAGCCCCAGCGGGCCGGCATGCCACGCGACGCGGTCGAAGCGGTTTTCCTCGCGGCTCGCAAAGAGCTTGCACAGATCGGTCTGATCCTCGCCGAGGACATTGACCACGAAGCCCTCGGCCCTGCGGAAGACCGGCAGGCTCCAGGCGGAGAGGCCGAGGCTCCACAACACCAGTGGCGGGTCGAGAGAGACGGAGTTGAAGGAGTTGATCGTCACCCCGTAGGGCGTCCCGTCGGTGTCGCAGGTGGTCACGACCGCCACGCCGGTGGCGAAATTTGCCATGGCCGCGCGCATCTCCTCGGCGCTCGCAGAAGAGTGCGCCGCCGCGGCGGTGTCGATATCGCGAACGCTCTTGTTCATCGGTTCCTCCATGGGTTTTGATGCGCTCCGCAGTTCTGTCACGCGGGCGCGGCCGGCGATGCCGGTCGCGCGGGGGCGGTCTGCGGCGCCGGCGGCGCCTCCGCCCCCATGCTGCGGGCGACCGCGGCGATTTCACTGACGCGCGCGGCGTTGTCGCGCGCGGGGGTGCCATCGGCGTTGCACAGGTTGTTCTCGAACCCCACGCGCGCCTTGCCGCCCATCGCCAGCGCTGCGGCCAGCGCGCGGGTCTCGGGCGGGCCGAAGGCGCAGGCCATCCACTCGCCCCGCGCGGCCAGCCCGCTTGCCCGCCAGCGCGCGAGATAGTCGGCCAGCAGCGCGGGGTCGCTGTCGCCGCCGCCGTAACGGCCCAGGACGAACAGGACGTCGAGCCCCTCATCGGGCAACACCCCGCGGGCGATCAGGTCATCGAGCCGCGCAATCTCCGCCGGAACGTAAAGAATGTATTGCAGCGCCACGCCGCGCCGGACCGCCGCGTCGAGGGCGCGCGCGCTCGCCGTCTCCTCGCCCGCATGGGGGAGGAATTCGCGCAACGCCACGCTCACGGCCGGGGCGCGCAACGCGGCGAGAAAGGCGCGCTGCGCCTCGACGTCATAGCGCCCGGCGGCCTCGGTCGTTACCTGGACATGCATCGCGCCATCAGTGGCCTCGGCGACCGCGGCGACGGCGCGCATGGACAGCTCGGAATCGAGGACATGCCGGCCCTGCGCGTCGCGGACATGCAGGTGGATGCCGCCCGCACCGGCCCTGTGGCAGGCCGCGGCGCAATCGGCGATCTCGGGCAGGGTGACGGGCAGGGCGGGGTGATCCGCCTTGCCGCGGCGCGCGCCGTTGACGGCGACGGTTATGCGGGGAAGGCGCTCCATGACGATCAGGCCTTTCCCAGCGGTGGCAGGAAAGCGGCGAGCACGCGGTCGAACCCCTCGGGGTTGTTGACGTTGGCCAGATGGGCGGCGTCGGCGATCAGCTCGAACCCCGCGCCGGGGGTTGCCTGGGCCATGTCGCGCATCACCTCCACCGGCGCGCCCTTGTCGTGCTCGCCGCAGATATAGAGGGCCGGCACCGGCAGCGCGCCCAGATCCTTGCGGTAATCGAGCGTCTTGAGCGCCGCGCAGCAGCCGACATACCCGTCCGTGTCGGTGGCGAGGATCATCTCGGCGATCTTTCGCGTCTCCTCGGGGTTGTCGCGGCGCCAGGTTTCGGTCAGCCAGCTGGCCAGCGTGCCGTCCAGAATGGCCTCCAGGCCGCCCGCGCGCACCTTGGCGATGCGGTCGTCCCAGTTGTCGCGGAAGGGTTGCGGCGCGTCGGCGCGCCCGTCGGCACAGACGAGCCGGCCGATCCGGTCGGGATGGGCGAGCGCGACGCCCAGCCCCGTCATGCCGCCCAGCGACAGGCCGAGGAAATCGGCGCGCTCGACACCGTGGGCGTCCATCACCGCCAGCACGTCAGCGACGAACTCCGCAAACCCCCAGTCGGCGCGCGGCGTCCCGCTCCGGCCGTGGCCGCGGGTGTCGTAGCGCAGCACGCGATAGTGGGGCGCCAGCAGGTCCATCTGCGGATCCCACATCGACAGATCGGCGCCGAGGCTGTGCGAGAGCACGATCCACGGCGCGCCCTCGGCCCCGTCGACGCGCGTGCTGAGTGCGCAGTCGGGCCCTTCGATCACCTGCCGGCTCATTGCGCCGCGACCTCGTCGTCGGCCGCGCCGATCGCCTTGTTTACGGCCGGCATCACCTTTTCCGCCGCAAGGATCATCGAGCGGCGCGCCAGTTCGGGGTCGGCCCAGTCCTTGCCGGCATAGAGCAGCGTGCCGAAATCGCCGACCTCCTCGCGGAAGGCGAGTATCTCGTCGGTCACCTTGTCGGGCGTGCCCCAGATCACCAGCCGGTCCATGACCATGTCGAGGGTGACATCGTCATCGGCCATGTTCTGGTCGGGCTTGAACAGGTTCACCCGGCCATGCTTGCGCATCTTGGTCAGAAGCTGGCTGTAATAGAAGCGGTAGGGGCTGTCGGGGTCGGTGGCATAGCGCCGCGCCGTCTCCATGTCGTCGGCCACGCAGACCGACTTGGCCACCCGCCAGTTGGCCGGGTCGGCGGGCCGGCCGACACGCTCGCAGCCCTCGGCGTATTTCGGCCAGTGCGAGGCCACCCATTCGGGCATCAGGAAGTTGGCGCTGATCGGATCCCAGCCGCGGGCGGCGGCCTCGGTCACGCCCTTGGAGAAGGGCGCGACGGCGGTGATGACGATCGGCGGATGCGGCCGCTGGAGCGGCTTGGGCATGATGCCCTGGCCGATATCGGTCATCTGGGTGCGCTCGGTGCTGACCGTCCAGAACTTGCCCTCGATATTGTAGGGCGGCTCGCCCTCCCAGATCTTGAGCACCGTGTCGATGCCCTCGAGGAACATCGCGTTGCGGTCGGCGTCGAGATTGCCGAACACCTCCGCGTCGGAGGCCAGCCCGCCGGGCGAGATGCCGAAATTGAACCGCCCGTCGAGCATGTGGTCGAGCATGGCGACCTGCGCGGCGACGGTGGCGGGGTGGGTGTTGGGCATGTTCACCGTGCCGGTGCCCAGACGGATGGTCTTCGTCGCCGCCGCCAGCGAGGCGACGAACATCGCGCAGGAGGTGATGTTCTCGGCGGCGTCGGTGAGGTGTTCGCCGACATAGCCCTCGTTGAAACCCAGCTCGTCGGCCAGCAGGAAGGCCTCGCGGTCCTCCGCGAGGCTCGTGCGCCAGTCCTTGTCGAGCGGGTGAATCGGCATTGTGAAGAATCCGATGCGCATGTTTGTGCCTTCCGGTTGCGAGCCTGCGATCATTCGACGCAGAACCTAGCCGGGTGGCAGGTTGGAGAAAAATAATAACATTTTACAATGCGCATCAGGTTTCGTAATGATTGCGCCATGCTGTCCCTGCGCCAGATCCGATCCTTCGTCGCCGTGGTCGAGGAGGGCTCCTTTACCCGCGCTGCGCAGCGCGAGAACGCGACCCAGTCGGGCATATCGCAGCACGTCGCCGCCCTCGAGGAGCGTCTGGGCGCGACCCTGATCGAGCGGGCGAGCGGCGGCGTGACCCCGACACCGGCGGGCCGGGCGTTCTATGGCCATGCGCTCGCGGCGCTGCGCAGCCTCGATGCGGGGCGCGCCGAGGTCGCCGCGCGCGCCGGTGTGCTCGATGGCGAGGTGCGCGCGGGGCTGATGCCCAGCTTCACCCGCGCCGCGGCCGCGCCCGCGCTCGCCGCCTTTCTGGAGCGATACCCGCATGTGCCGGTCGAAATCGTGGAGGGCTACAGCGGGGCGCTGTCCGACATGGTCCGCGCCGGCACGCTCGACTTCGCCGCCGTGCCGGCGGGCAGCAACACGCAGGGGCTGCGCGTGACCCCGCTGGCGCGCGACCGCGAGATGCTGGTCTCCAACCCGGCGCGCGGGCTGGCCCATCGCAGCCCCGTCGCGCTGGCCGAACTGGGGCCGCTGAAGATGATCGTGCCCGGCCGCGCCAATATCCGCCGGCAGCGGCTCGAGGAGTATTTCGCCACGAATGGCGTCGTCATCGAGCGGCTGCTGGAAATGGACGCGATGTTCGCCACCCTCGAACTCGTGGCCTGCTCGGACTGGGTGACGGTGCTGCCCGGCGTCATCTGTGTCGGCGACGCCGATGGCCGGGCGCGCCATGTCAACGCGCTGCACGAGCCGGCGCTGCATTCGGAATTCGTGGTCGTCGAGCCCGCGCGGCGCGCGCTCAACCCCGCGGCGGAGGCGTTCCTGACGACCCTGCGCGCCGAGATCGACCGCCTGAGTGCCGAATTCGCCGCGGCCGGCTGACCGGCGCCCCGGCGGCTCTGGCCGCCGCCGGAGCGCCGCAGGGCGATCAGAACATCAGCTGCGGCAGCCAGGTCGCCAGCGACGGGAATACCAGCACCGCGGTGGCGGCGATGAGGATCATGATCCAGTAGGGCACCGAGCCGCGGAAGATGTCGCCCAGCTTGACGTCGCGGTCGGGCACCGCGCCTTTGACCGTGTAGACGAGCAGGCCGAAGGGCGGGGTCAGCAGGCCGGCCTCGATGATCAGGATGCCGAAGATCGCGAAGGCGATCGGATCGACCCCCATCGACAGCGTCATCGGCGCGAAGATCGGAACCGTCAGCAGGATGATCGAGACCGAGTCGATCAGCATCCCCAGCAGCAGCCAGACAAGCGCCACCATCAGGACGATGACGACCACCCCGCCGCCGAGGCTGAGGAAGAGATCCTGGATGTAGTTCACCGCGCCCCCCATCGCGAGCAGGCGCGAATACATGGTCGCCGCGATCAGCAGGAACATGATCGGCGCGGTGGTCCGCCCGGCGCTGTAGATCGCCTGCATCACCTCGCGGCCGCGCATCCCCTTGGCCAGACCCAGCAGCAGCGCGCCGATGGCGCCGAAACCGGCGGCCTCGGTGGGGTTGAACAGCCCGCCCCAGATCCCGCCGATGACGAGCACGACGAGCCCGAGAATGCCCATCGCCCCGAGAAACTCGGGTATGTCGGCCCGTCCGCCGACCCGCGGCGGGGCGGGCGGCGCGATATCGGGCCAGATCTTGGCGGCGATGACGCAGTAACCGGCAAACAGCAGCGCGAGCAGGATGCCCGGAAACACCCCCGCGATGAACAGCGCGCCCACCGACATCTCGGTGAGGATCGCCCAGACGATGAGCAGGATCGACGGCGGGATGAGCATGCCCAGGCACGCGCTGCCGGCCACCGCGCCCACGGCGAAGCGCTTGTCGTAGCCGAGCTGGCGCATCTCGGGATAGGCGATACGCGAGAAGGCCGCCGCCGAGGCGATCGACACCCCGGTGACCGCGGCGAAGATCGCGTTGCCTGCCACCGTGGCCACGGCGAGGCGCCCGGGAAGGCGGTTGAGCGCGCGGTTGCATACCCGGTAGAGATCGCCCGCCGCGCCGGACTTGGAGACCATGTCGCCCATCAGCACGAAGAGCGGTATGACGATGAACACCTCCGAGCGGATCGCCTCGAAGGCCGACGAGCCCAGAAGGGAGATGGCGATCTCGAAGCTGCCCATCATCAGCCAGAGCCCGAGCATGCTGGTCATCGCCAGCGCGATCGCGATGTGAAAGCCCAGCAGGACCAGCACGATCAGTAGCCCGATCATGTAGAGAACGATCTCGGCGCTCATGCGTTGTCTCCCCGATCCGCGGTCATCACCGAGGCAGCCTGCGCGTCATAGGTCAGGATACCCGGATAGGCGATCTCCAGCTCGAGCTGGTCGAGCCAGTCGAGCCAGATCATGGAAATATAGGCGACAGCGGCGAAGGCCGAGGTGGCGATCACAAGAAACCGCACCGGCCAGGTGGGCACGCGCAGCGCGCCCTCGCCCTCGTACTCGCCGATCTGGTAGGCCTGAACCGCCTCGGGCCAGGCACTGTAGGCGATCAGCGCGAAAAGCGCGAATCCCAGCAGATAGCCCGCGGTGCGCAGCAGCTTGCGACCCACCCACGGCAGCGCGTCGGCGAATATCTCGGTGCGCAGCATGGAGCCCGAGAAGATCGCCAGCGGAAGCTGCAGGAAGGTGATCGCGACCACCGAGTTCTTGACGACTTCCACGGTTCCCTGAATCGGCATCGACAGCAGACCGCGGCCGATGACGTCGGCGGCGATCGCGAAACCGAGCAGCAAGACCCATAACGCGGAGATGACGTGGATACTTCGCGCGATGCGCACCAGAACGCGTATCACCATTTCTTCCTCCCTCAAGACACGACCAGAGCGCGCCGGGCGCATGGGCGGCGCGTTTCGCGGGCGAGCACTAAGAGAACAGCGCCTTTGGCACAAGCCTGCTTAGCACGCGATAAACAAAACACGCCCGCCGGCGCCCCGCGCGCCGCCCGGTTCAGCCGGACGTGCCGATGCGTTTCGTTTCGGCGCGATACCAGTCTCCGATCTCGCTCGCGGTCATCCATGCGACGTTTTCATGGCCGGCGATATGATCGAGCAGCCGTTCGAGCTGGCCGATGCGGTGGGGCACGCCGGTGATGTAGGGATGGACCGAGATCGCCATGATCCGGGCATTGTCGGCGCCTTCGGCATAGAGCCGGTCGAACTGGTCGCGGCCGCGGCGGAAGAATTCCTCGGCCGGATGGTTCTGCAGCGCGAAGACGGTGATGTCGTTGGTCTCCACCGTATAGGGAATCAGCGTCACCGGCCCGTGCGGAGTCTCGACATCCTGCGGCAGGTCGTCGATCACCCAATCGGCGACATGGTCGATCCCCGCCTCGCGCAGCAGGTCAAGCGTGTCGTCCGTCTCGGTCAGGCCGGGGCTTTCCCAGCTGCGCGGCGCGGTGCCCGTGAATTTCCCGATCGCCGAGACGGCGCGGCCGATCTCGCCGCGCTGGTCCTCCAGCCGGTGCATCGGCCCCTGAACATGGCCGTGCCCCATGAATTCCCAGCCCGCCTCCAGCGCCGCGCCGGCGACGCGCGGATAGCTCTCGCAGACATGGCCGTTGACGGCGAAGGTCGTGGGGATGCCGCGCCCGGTCAGCGCCGCGTGCTGACGCCAGAACCCCGCGCGCATGCCGTATTCGTGCCATGACCAGTTGGGCACGTCGGGCAGCAGCGGCTGGCCCATGGGCGGCGGCAGAACGGTTCGCGGCATCGGCCGGTCGATTCGCCACTCCTCGGCGTTCACGATGACCCACACCGCGACGCGGGCGCCGCCCGGAAGCGTCAGGCGCGGCCGGTCGATGCTTGCCTGATAGGGAATGCGGTCACTGAGCATGATTTTTCTCCGTTATCGCGCCCGTGGGGGCGAAGCTCTTTGATGGGGCGTGCGACACCAGCGGTCCCGTCGCGCCTGTCGCCCTCATTGCTGCGGCTGCTGTCGCGTCCATTCGGGAATTGACGCCCGCCGCAGAGTGCGGCAATGGTTAGCGGGTGATAAACAATAACCCGTGTCGGGGCAAGCCGCAGGGAGGCGGCGGGCCGCCGCGCGGGTGGACGGACAGACGGGAGGAGAAATCCGCATGACCAAAAACAAGACCAAGGCCACTCTTCTGGGCGGCGCCGCGCTGTTGCTCGGCAGCGGCGTCGCGATGCCGCACGCGGCTTCGGCCGAGAACTTCACGCTCCGCGTCGGCTCGGGGCACCCCTCCGGCCCGGCCGTCTATGTGACGCTGGTCGATGAATTCTTCGTGCCCGAGGTCACGCGCCGCGTGGCCGAGGAGACCGACCACGAGATCACCTTTATCGAGGGGTATGGCGGCTCGATCGCCGGCGTGGCCGAGACGCTCGAGGCGGTGCAGTCGGGCCTGCTCGATTTCGGCGCCTACTGCTTCTGCTTCGAGCCCTCCAAGTTGTTTCTGCACAACTTCCCCTATTACGCCCCGTTCGGGCCACAGGGCTCCACCACGGCGATGGAGAATGTCCGCGCCGTGTATGACGCCAATCCCTGGCTGACCGAGGTCTTCACCAGCGAATACGACCAGGAGCTGCTCGGCCTGTCGGGCTGGGACAACTACCACCTCGGCACCACGATGGAGTGGGACGAAGTCTCCGACCTCGAAGGCGTGCGCGTCGGCGGTGCGGGGCCGAACCTGCCGTGGCTGGAATACGCCGGCGCGGTGCCGGTGCAGTCCACGCTGCCCGATGGCTACATGAGCCTGCAGACCGGCGTCTACGAGGGCTGGCTGATGTTCCCCTCCGCCTATCTGGGCTTCCGCTTCTACGAGCCCGCGCCCTATTACACGCTCATCGGCTTCGGCCCGATGGCAGTGAACGGGCTGACGGCCAACTCCAACACCATGGAACGGCTGCCCGAGGAGGTGAGCGAGATCATCCGCGAGGTCGGGCGCGAATACGAGCAGCGCAGCGGCCCCGCCCTCGACGAGGCGCAGGCGGCCGGGCTCGAAGGGCTCGAGGAAGAGGGCGCCATCATCCGCGAGCTTCCCGCCGAGACGCGGCAGGAATGGGCCGAATCGCTGGCCGAATTCCCGCGCGTTCAGGCGACCGAAGCCGATGACCGGGGCATGCCCGGCACGCAGGTGCTGCAGAGCTACCTCGATATCGTCGCCGAGTCCGGCTATGAGTGGCCGACCGAGTACTCGCTCGACTGACGCGGCGCACGCGGCATTGCCGTCTCGAAATGAAGACGCCGGCTGGAGCTTCCAGCCGGCGTTTTTCGTTGCGCCTCCGCGCGGGGCGGGGCAGGGCGAGGGGGCTAGCCGGCGGTCCAGCCGCCGTCGACGACCAGCGCGGTGCCCGTCACCAGCGCCGCGGCGTCCGAGGCGAGATAGACCACCGCGCCCATGATGTCCTCGACCTCGCCGACCCGGCCGAGCTTGATCTTGCCCTCGATCCAGGCGCGGCGGTCGGGGTCGTCGAAGGTGCTCGCCGTCAGCGGCGTGCGGATGAAGGTCGGCCCGATCGTGTTGATGCGGATGCCGTGGCCGCCCCATTCGATGGCCATGGCCTTGACCATCCCCTCGAGGCCGAATTTCGAGGCGCAATAGACGCTGCGGTCGAGCCCGCCGACATGGCCCATCTGGCTGGATATGTGGATGATCGAGCCGCGCCGCCCCGTGCGCATCATGGCGCGGGCAGCCTCGGCCGAGAGGAAATAGGCCGCGCGCAGGTTCACGCCGAGGACCGCGTCATAATCCTCGGGCGTGGTCTCTATCGCGGGTTTGGGCCGGTTCATGCCGGCGGCGTTGACCACGATATCGAATGCCGGGCCGTCGAACGCGCCGGCAAGAGCGTCGAGATCGGTGACGTCGAGCGTCAGCGCCTCGCAGGAGAACCCCTGCGCGGCCATCGCCGCGACGCTTTCGTTCAGCCGCTCGGCCCCGCGGGCGACGCAGACGACATGCGCGCCCGCTTCGGCGAGAGCGACGGCGCAGCCCTGGCCGATGCCCGACGACGCGCCGGTGACGAGCGCCCGGCGCCCGTCGAGGCGCAGGGACGGGGTGCGGGGAAGGTCGGTCATGATGGGCCTCCTTGCCTTTTGCCGCCGGTCATTCGGCCGCGTCGCTCGCGGGCGCGGCCGCGCCATAGGGCACGTTGCGCCCGCCATAGCGGCGCACCCGCACATTGCACTGTTCGGCATGGCCGACGAAGCCTTCGAGCATGCACAGCCGCGAGCCGTACTCGCCCACCATCGCCGCCGCCTCGTCGGTCAGAATCCTCTGATAGCTGTGGGTCTTGAGGAACTTGCCCACCCAAAGCCCGCCGGTATAGCGTCCGGCCTTCTTCGTGGGCAGCGTGTGGTTGGTGCCGATGACCTTGTCGCCGTTGGCGACATTGGTGCGCGGCCCGAGGAACAGCGCGCCATAGGCGGTCATGTTGTCGAGATACCACTCGTCGCGGTCGGTCATCACCTGCACGTGCTCATAGGCCATCTCGTTGGCCACCCGCAGCATCTCGTCATGGCTGTCGCACAGGATGACCTCGCCGTAGTCGCGCCAGCTCACCGACGCCGTCTCGGCGGTGGGCAGGATGGCCAGCAGCCGGTCCACCTCGGCCAGCGTCTCCTCCGCGAGCTTGCGCGAATTGGTGATCATGCAGGCCGGCGAGTTATAGCCGTGCTCGGCCTGGCCCAGCAGATCGGTGGCGCAGAGCTCGGCGTCTACCGTCTCGTCGGCGATGACCATCGTCTCGGTCGGGCCGGCGAAGAGGTCGATGCCCACGCGGCCGAAGAGCTGGCGCTTGGCCTCGGCGACAAAGGCGTTGCCGGGCCCGACCAGCATGTGGACGGGGTCGAGCGTCTCGGTGCCCAGCGCCATCGCGCCCACCGCCTGGATGCCGCCGAGGCAGTAGATCTCATGCGCTCCGCCCATATGCATCGCCGCCACAATGGCGGGGTGGGGCTTGCCGTCCACCGGCGGGGCCGCGGCGACGATGCGCGGCACCTGCGCGACGCTGGCGGTGAGCACCGACATATGCGCCGAGGCGACCATCGGGAACTTGCCGCCGGGCACGTAGCAGCCCACCGACTGCACGGGGATGTTGCGATGGCCAAGGATCACGCCGGGCAGCGTCTCGACCTCGATATCGGTCATGCTTGCGCGCTGGGCCTCGGCGAAGCGGCGGATCTGGGCCTGGGCAAAGCGGATATCCTCCAGATCGCGCGGGTCGACCTCGGCCATCGCCGCCTCGATCTCGGCCTTGCTCAGGCGAAAGCTCTCGGGGCTGTAGCCGTCGAACTTCTCGCTGAGCTCGCGCACCGCCGCTTCGCCGCGCGCCTCGATATCGGCAAGCGTGTCCTCGACGACGCGGCGAACCTTGGCATCTTCCTCGGCGCGGGCCTCGGCGGCCATCGCCTCCTTGAGATAGGTGACACTCATCCGTCTTCCTCCGGTTTTCTCTGTCGGGCGGGCGCCCGGGTGGCGCGGCGGGTCGGCCGCGATTATCCGTTCAGCCGCACGGTCTCGCCGCTGTCGGCCGAGGCGACGATGGCCTCGTAGACGGCGATGTTGCCGATCAGTTCGGCGTCGCTCCACGGGTAGGGTGCGCGCCCCTCGACCGCGGCAGCAAAGGTTTCGAGATTGGCCACGACCGCGTCGGTCCATTCCAGCGTCTCGTGGACCGGCGCACCCCCCTTGGGGTGGTGGAGCCAGTCTGTGACCCCGCCAGGCGTGTCCGGGTGGGAGGCGTTGCGCACCTCGACCCAGCCGTCGGAGCCGAAAACCTGAAACCGCATGAAATGCGGCGTCGCAAGGATGGCGTTGAAATGGGCGGTCATGCCGGCGTCGAAGCCGAGCTGGGCGACCACCATGTCGCCGGTGGGCCAGCCCAGCACCCGGTCGCGGGTCTGGGCCTGGACGCTTTCGACGGGGCCGAACATCCACAACAGAAGGTCGGTCAGATGGATGCCCATGCCCGTCATGCCCGCGCCGGGCGAAAGCTCCTTGGACGTGCGCCAGCCGCCGGTCTGCAGGCCGGTGAGCTTGTCATGGCTGAAGGCCGCCTCGGCATGCATCACTGTGCCCAGCGCGCCCTCTTCGATCATCGCCTTGAGCCGCCGCATCGCCGGCTCGAAACGGCGCTCATGGCCGATGCCCAGCACCACGCCGGCCTCGCGGCACGCCGCGACCGAGCGGCGCGCGCTGGCCGCGGTCAGCCCGAGGGGCTTTTCGCAGAAGACATGCTTGCCCGCGGCGGCGGCCTGGACGACCTGCTCTTCGTGGAACATGTGCGGCGTGGTCAGAATCACCGCCTCGGTGTCGGGCTCGCTCAGGGCGGCCTCGAAGCTGTCCAGCGGCCGCAGGCCGAGCGCGCGGATGTCGTCGTGAAGCGCGGTGTTTGTCTCGGCGACGGATGTCACGCGGATATCCGCATGTCCCCCGAGCCGGGAGGCGATGTGCCGCCCCCACCAGCCGAATCCCGCGATCGAGATGTTGAGCACCTTCACCTCCTGCCAATTTCGCCGTGGTCGCGCGGGGCCGAAGCCCGCGCCGTCCCTTGATTAGCGGTTGATAAACAATACACCCGCCGCGGGCAAGTCTCGCCGTGGGGGCCGTGGGGCGGGGCGCCCCGCGCGGGCGGTCTGCCATGCTCTGCCGCGGCGCGTCGGGCGGGCCTTGCGGGGTTCGCCTTTCACTTTTCGCGAAAGCTGAAGCGATCAATTCGTGTCTTCCCTCGCGCGCCGCGCGGCAGAATAGTCGGCCCCGAAAGACATTGCGTGAAGCCGCGCTCTCCACTGGGGCCGGCCCGATTTCAACTGCCCGGAGAGACCATGAATTCGCCGAGACGTTTCAACCCCGAGACCCGGATCGTTCGCTGGAACGGCGAGGACGCCCCGCGCGAGATCGAGGCCGACCTCTGCGTCGTGGGGGCGGGGATCTCGGGGGCCACGACGGCGCTGGAGGCGGCAAAGCTGGGTCAGAAGGTCGTGATCGTCGATGCGTTCCCGGCCCTTGGCGGGCAGGCGGTCAACTCGATCATTGGCACGTTCTGCGGCCTGTATCGCAACGGCACGCATGGCTATCGTTTCACCTATGGCGTCGTGGACGACATGCTGGCCGCGCTCGAGGCGGAGGATGCCCTCCACTATCGCCACGGTCCGATGACGACGGTGGTCCACTACAACGAGATCGCCCTGTCGCGCTGGGTCGAACGTTCGATCGACGCCGCCGGGATCACTCCCGTCGTCGGGGCGACGCTGCGCGAGGTCACGCGCGACGGGGGGCGGATCACCGCGCTGCGGTTCGTCACGCGCTACGGCGACGTCACCGTGCGGGCGCAGGGCTTCGCGGATTGCTCGGGCGATGCCGCGCTGGTCTACCGCGCGGGCTTCGAGTGCCGCGAGCCCGAGGAGCCGGTCTACGGCAGCCAGCAGGCGGTGGTCGAAGGCATCGGCGACGGCGAGGTTCCCAGCCGCGAGGAACTCAACGCCCGCATCGGGGAGAAGGCCGCCGATTACGGGCTGATGCGCCGCAACGGGCTGATGTTCTACTTCCCCGGCAAGGACGTCGCGGTGCTCAACATGACCCATGTCGAGACGCCGCTCGAGCCGATCGAGGCCTCGCGCATGGGCATCCTGGGCAAGGAGCAGGTGGATCGCGGGATCGAGCTTTTGCGCGACGAGTTCCCGCAGGTCTTCGGCGATCTGCGCGTGCGCAGCTACGGCTTTCCCGGCATCCGTCAGACGCGCTGGATTCGCGGCCGCCACCACATCACGACAGACGAGGTGCGCGCGGGTCATCGCTATGATGACGCGATTGCCCGGACTGCCTGGCCGATCGAGCTTCACAACACGCCCGAGGATTTCATCTGGGACGTCTTCGACGAGGATCACGTCCATTACGTGCCGCTGGGCGCGATGCTGCCGCCCGAGGCCGACAACATCGTCGCCGTGGGCCGCTGCATCGACGGCGATCCCGCCGCGCTGTCCTCGGTGCGGGTGATGGGGCCCTGCATGGCGATGGCGCGCGCGGCGGCCAACGCGCTGGACCTCGCCGGATCGGGCAGCGTCCGGCAGATCGACATACGGGCGCTTCAGGAGCGTGTCGCCGACAACCTGGAGCGGTGCGACAGCGTCGCGCCTTGACCCCGAACAAGGGAGGAGGAAACCCATGAAACCCGAGACCAGACCGCTTGACGGCCCGTTCGGCGTCGAACTCCTGGGCGTGGACGTGCGCGAGCCGCTCGCGCCCGAAACCATCGAAGCCATCGACCGGCTCATGGACGAGAACGCCATCGTGCTGATCCGCAACCAGCCGATGACGAAGGATCAGCAGCTTGCATTCACCAAGCAGTTCGGCCCGCTGGACAGCGGCTTTCGCAAGGTGGTCAAGCCCAATGCCCGCGTGCAGGAGGCCGAGGTGGGCGACATCTCCAACCTCGCTGGGGACGGATCGGGCGTGGCCGGGCGCACCGACCGGCGGATCGTCAACAACATCGCCAACCAGTTGTGGCACTCGGACAGCTCGTTCCAGGCGCCGGCGGCGAAGTATTCCATGCTGCACTCGGTTCAGAACCCGTCCTGGGGCGGCGAGACCGAGTTCGCCGATCTGCGCGCCGCCTATGACGCGCTGGATGAGCGCACGAAACAGCGCATCGAGGGGCTGGTGGCCGAGCATTATGCGCTACATTCGCGTTTCCTGATCGGGGACGACGCCTATGACGAGGAACAGCGCAACGCGATCCCGCCGGCGAAGTGGCCCGTCGTGCGGACCAATCCGGTGACCGGGCGCAAGCATCTGTTCATCGGCGCGCACGCGGCCAGCATCGACGGGATGACTGTGCCCGAGGGCCGCATGCTGCTGTGGGACCTGCTCGAACACGCCACCCAGCCCCAGTTCCGCTATGTGCATCACTGGCAGGTGGGCGACACGCTGATCTGGGACAACCGCGCCACGCTGCATCGCGGCCGCGCGTTCGATCTGGACGAGCCGCGCGAGCTGCGCCGGACCACCACGCTGGACCCCGACGCGCCGGAACTGAAACTGGCGGGCTAAGCGCAAGGGGGCGCGGCAGAGTGATGAGACTGAGCGACCGCGAGAAGGCGATGCTCGACGGTGCCGAGGGGCCGGCGCGCCAGCGCGCGATGGATCTGCTGGTGCGTTACGGGCGGGCTCTGGGTGCCGAGAGGCTGATCCCGGTGACCAATGTCGCCGGGGTCTGGAGTTCGACCACACCCTGGGTGCAGGCCGACCTCGACAAACCCGACGACTTCGACACGATCTATTCGCGTTTCAACCTCGATGCCGATGACGTGGTCGAAACCCCGCAAGCCGCCGTCTCGACCTGCCAGCTCATCCACGGGATCGACACCCGCAACTACCGGCTGCAGGGCTTTTCCGATGAACAGGCCGCGCTTCAGCGCAAGTCCGAGAAGTATTTCGGGCAGCGCGGGGTGCAGTGGTGCTCGACCTGCACGCCCTACCAGGTGGGCAACGTGCCCGTGAAGGGCGAGCATCTGGCCTGGATGGAAAGCTCGGCGGTCGTCTATGCGAACGCCGTGCTGGGCGCGCGCACCAATGTCGAGGGGCGCGAGTCGGCCGGCGCTGCCAGCATCACCGGGCTGATCCCGGAATTCGGCCTGCATATCGACGCGAACCGCTACGCCACGCACCGCGTGCGCGTGGAGGCGGTGCCCGAGTCGATGATGGACTGGGGGCTGATGGGCTATTCGGTCGGCGCGATGGTGATGGAGAACATCCCCGTCCTGTCGGGCGCGTTGCCCCAGCCCAGGCCGATGCATCTGAAGCATTTCGGCGCCGCGGCGGCCAGTTCGGGCGGCGTGGAGATGTATCACATCCCCGGCCAGACGGCCGAGGCCGATAGCGAGGATGAGGCACTGGGCGGCCGGGTGCCGGTCGAGGAACACGTCTATGACGCCGCCGCGCGCCGCGCCGCCTTCGAACGTCTCAACGCCAATGCGAACAATCCCGATGTCGATTTCGTCATGCTGGGCTGCCCGCACAATTCCATCGAGCAGATGTGGGAGATCGCGAGGCTGCTGGACGGCAAGCGAATAAGCCCGAATGTGGAACTCTGGGTCCATACGCCGCGCCAGATCCGCGCACTGTGCGACGAGAGCGGCTTCACCGAGATGATCGAGCGTTCGGGTGCGCACGTGATGTCGGACAGTTGCCCGGCGATCAACCGCGCCACCCCCGACGGGACCGAGGTGATCGTCACGGACAGCTGCAAGCAGTCGCATTACCTGCCCGCGATCCTGGGCAAGCAGACCTGGTTCGGCTCGCTTGAGCATTGCATCGAGGCGGCGCTGACGGGCCGGTTCAAGGGGAGCCTCTAGATGACCGGGACTGGCGAGAAGATCGTCCTGCGGGGCCGCTGTGTCGTCGGCGGATCGGCCGAAGGCCGCGCCTTCGTCACGCGCGAGGAAATCTCCGGTTGGGGCGGGATCGACGCCAACACCGCCACCGTGACCGAAATCGGCCACGAAAAGCGTGGCGAGAGCTTCGCCTGCCGCGTGCTGGTGTTTCCGGGCGCGAAAGGCTCATCGGGCTGGTCGCACTACTTCCACATCACCCGGCGCAAGAACGTCGCACCGGCGGCGATGCTGTTCACGGTCACGACCACGAAGGTCGCGCTGGGCGCTGTCGTCACGCGCGTGCCGGCCCTGACCGATTTCGATCGCGACCCGTTCGAGGTCATCCATGACGGCGACTGGGTGCGCGTCGATGCCGATGCGGGGGTGGTGGAGATCACGCCGGCCCCGCCGGGCTGAGCCGGGGCCGGGGGTCAGGGCACGAAGGCGATCTCGTGCGTCGGATCCGCCGCGGCCGAGGCCGGAGGCAGCGCCGCGAAATCCTCTTTCAGATGCGCGATCAGCGCGGTAACTTCGGGCTGACCGCTGCGGTTGCGCGGCACCATCGCCTTGAACCACAGCGAGGCGACGGGAAAGCCGGGCAGCAACTGGCGCAGCCGGCCCTCGCGCACCAGCGGCTCGGCCATGAAGCGCGGGATCACCGCGATGCCCAGCCCCTGCAGCGTCGCCGCGAGCAGCGCGCGGCTGTCATTGGCGGCGAAGACCGCGCGGATATCGACCACGCGCGGGCCGTCATCGGCCTCGAAGCTCCATGACGGCCCCACCGGGAGAAACGCCACGCAGGCGTGCTGGATGATCTCGTTGGGGTCGGCGGGGGCACCGAAGCGCCGGGTGTAGGCGGGCGCGGCGACGAGCATGCGCTGGTATTCGCACAGCGGCACGTCGTGGACCCCGGCATAGGAGGATGGCAGCGCCCCGAGCGCGATATCGAAATTCTCCTCCAGCGGGTTCACGGAGCGGTCCATGAGGATCAGTTCGGTGGTGATCTCGGGATGGCCGGCCTGGAACTGCGCGAGCGACTGGCCCACGAACAGCGTCCCCAGGGTGGTCGGCGCCTTGATCCGCAGCTTGCCGCGCAGCGTCGTGCGCCCCGAGGCGGTGCTGAAGATCGTCTCCTCGAGTTCGGCGACGAGCATCTGCAGGCGCGGGCGCAGCCGCTCTCCCTCGGGGGTGAGCACCAGCCGGCGCGTCGAGCGCAGGAAAAGCCGCTGGCCGACGATGTCCTCGAGGCGCGAGACCCGCTTGGTCACCACGGAGGTGGACACGCCGGCATCGCGCGCCGCCGCCGAAAAGCTGCCCAGCCGGGCGGTGGCGAGAAACGCCTTGATATCGACGATCTGGAACATCGCGCCGCGCCCGTGCCGTTGCGCTCTCGTGGCGCAGTCTACCAGCTTTCACGAAACGCGAAAGCTCCTGCAGTCACAAAGGGCCTTTTTCCACCGACTGGGCTCTTACTACGCTTCAGCCGGGAGAGGAAAGAAGCCGCCCGCCGCGGCATGTCCGCCATGCGGGGCGCGCGCGCGCCGGTTCCGGGCACCTCCACGCGGGCGGTGCCGGAGCCGCGCGGGAGGGCCCTATCGGCCGGCAGCGATGCGGGCGCAGCCAACGCGACGTCTGCAATCAGGGAGGAAAGACAGATGTTCAAGATCGAATGGTCCGGATTGGCGGGGGCGCTGTCGGTGGCCGGCGCGCTGCTCGTCGGCGCCCCGGCGGCGCAGGCGCAGGACGACTACGAGTGGCCCAGCTTCTTCAACGTCATCACCCCGATCGTGGGGACGGCTAACCATTCGCTCGCCGTGGCCTGGACGTCCGAGTTCTCGGCCTCCACCGGCGGGCGCGCGCGGGTTCTGCCCGCCGCCAACGGCTTTACGCGCGGGTCGTGGCTCAATACCGGCGAGGGCCGGCTCGCGCTGGTGCAGGCGTCGGATTACTTCGACCAGATGGACGGCATCGAGGGCTATGCCACCGAGGAGGCCGGCCCCGCCGACACGCGCGTGATCCACATGAACATGGTCACGCCCTGGGGCTACATGGTGCGCGGCGATTCCGACATCGAGTCGATCGAGGATATCGGCCCCGGCACCCGCATCGCCTATGCGTCGAGTTCGTCGTTCCTGCTCAACGGGATCGACGCGCTGCTGGCCTATCGCGATCTCGACCACGACGAGGTCGAGCTGGTCGAGGTGGGCAACTATGGCGCCAACACCCGCATCGTCGTCGAGGGCCGCGCCGAAGTGACGTTCACCTCGCCGATTTCCGGCACCAGCTACGAGGCCGCGGCCGCGCCCAACGGCATCCGCTGGCTGGAACTGCCCGCCCGGGAGGACGACCCCGAGGCCTTTGAGCGCTACCGCGCGCTGCAGCCCGGCTACGTGCCCCAGGTGACAGAGGCCGGCGTCGAGAGTGCGCAGGGTGTGCGGATGGATCACGCGTTCCAGACCAACCATGTCCGCGCCGAGGAGGATCCGGAGTTCGTCTACAATCTGGTCAAGTGGCTCGAAGAGAACCATGACGCCTATGCCGACGACTTCACCCACGCCTACATGCTCAGCGTGGACAACCTCGTCGCCTTCCTCGAGACCGGGGCGCTGCAGCCGCTGCACGAGGGCACCATCCGCTACCTCGAGGAGGAGGGGCTGTGGACCGAGGCGTTCCAGCAGCGTCAGGATCAGCTCGTCGAGATGGCGCAGGAGCGCGTGGCGCTGTTCGACGAGGCCGTCGCCGCGGCACGTGACGAGGGGCTGAGCATCGGTCCGGGCAATGAGGCCTGGGTGGAGTTCTGGACGGAGTTCCGCACCGAGCATTCCGGGCCGGAGCCCTATGGCCAGCGCGTTCTCGCGCTCGACTGACACCGCGCCGCGCGCGCGGATGGCGCGCCGCGCCCGGCAGGGGATGGCCGGAGCGCGGCGCGCGCAGTTTTCGCAACCTTCGTCAGGGGAGACCGGACGGCATGGCCAGCCATGACCAGAACCGCGCGGCGGGGCAGAGCCCCGAGGACGCCGTGCCCGAACAGTTCCGCGACCGCACGCAGGAGCGCTACCAGACCATGCCCGGGCCCGTCCGGGCGCTGATGCTGCTGATGTCGGCGGCGGGCGCGGCCATCGCCGTCATCTATATCTTCGGCATCATCCCGCTGCTGGACGTGACCTATTACTTCCTGCTGATGGCGATGTATCTGCCGATGGTCTATCTGCTCCTGCCGGCCCATCGCGGCGAGGTGCGCGTGGGCCTGCTGAGCTACCTGCCGGCGATCGCCATCTTCGGGCTGACGCTGTTTCTGGCCTACAAGGGCCGCGACATCGTCTATCAGACCTGGGTGCCGGTCAGCGCGACATGGCAGCTCGTCGTCGCCGCCTCGGTGTTCGTGCTGGTCCTGGAGGCGGCGCGGCGCTCGGGCGGCTACATCTTTCTGTCCATCGTCGTGTTTCTCGGCCTCTATCCGGTGGTGGCGCCCTACATGCCGGGGCTTTTGTGGGGGCCGCCGACGGAGCTGGGGCGCACCATCGCCTTCAACGTCTATTCCGGTGACGCGATGCTCGGCGTCGTCACCCGCGTCGTGGGCGAGACGCTCATCGGGTTCCTGATCCTCGCGGCGCTTCTCGTCGCCAGCGGCGCGGCGGATTTCTTCCTGCGGCTGGCGCTGTCGCTGATGGGCGGCGCGCGCGGCGGCGCGGCCAAGGTCAGCGTGCTGGCCAGCGGCTTTTTCGGCAGCCTGAGCGGCAGTATCTTCGGCAATGTGGTCTCGACCGGCTCGGTAACCATTCCCAGCATGAAGCGCTCGGGCTTTCCCAACCATTATGCCGGCGCGCTCGAAGCCTGCGCCTCGACGGGCGGCATGCTCATGCCGCCGGTGATGGGGGCGGTGGCCTTCATCATGGCCGATTTCACCAACACCGAATACGGCGTGATCGTGATCGCCGCGCTGGTGCCCAGCGTGCTCTACTATTTCGGGCTCTATGCCCATGTCGACGGCTACGCCGCCCGCAACGGCCTCGAGGGGCTGCCGCGCGAGGAGCGCCCGCGGCTCCTGGAGACGCTCAGGGACGGCTGGCCGTTCCTGGTGGTGCTGGCCTTTCTCGTCTGGGGGCTCGTCTTCATGCGGTGGGAGCGGCTCACGCCCTTCTACGCCTCGGCGCTGCTGATCGCGCTGACCTTCATCCACCCCAAACTGCGTCTGCGCCTGCGCAGCATCCCCGAAATCCTCTACCAGATCAGCAAGCTGCTCAGCCAGACGATGGGGCTGCTGCTGCCGACGAGCTTCATCCTGGGCGGGCTGATGGCGACCGGCGTCGCGCCGGTGATCGCGGCGGGGCTGGTGCGCATGGGCGGCGACGCGCTGATCCTCGTGCTGGCCATCGGGATCGGGGTGTGCATCATCTTCGGGATGCTGGGGATGATCGTGGCGGCCTATCTGATGCTCGCGCTCACGCTCGCCCCCGCGCTCGAGCAGATCGCGGGGCTCAACACCTTGGCGATCCATCTCTTCATCGCCTATTACGCCACGCTGGCCGCGATCACCCCGCCGGTGGCGCTGGCGGCGTTCCTCGCCTCGCGGATCAGCGATTCCGACCCCATGCGCACCAGCCTGCACGCCGCGCGGCTGGGCATCGCGCTCTATTTCCTGCCCATCTTCTTTCTCTTCGAGCCGGCGATGATCTTTCAGGGGCCGTTGCACCTCACGGCGATCTGGGTGGTCTGCAACATCGCCGCGATCCTGCTGATCGCGGGCGGCTCGGAAGGGCAGATGATGTATTTCGGCCGGCTGCGCGGATGGAGCCGGCCGCTGCTGCTGGGGGCGGCGCTCCTGATCGGCTTTCCCGAATGGATCAGCACCGCGCTGGGCCTTGCCGTGGCGGTGCCGATCCTTCTGATCGGCCCGGCGGCGGCGGGGGCCGGGCTTTCTGCCCGCGCGCAGGACGCCCGCGGCGCCTGAGCCGGAGCCCGCCCTTGCCGGGGCCGCGCCCTGTTGACCTCGGGGAACAAGCCCGTATATCGGCACCAGCCGGCTTCGCGGCCGTGGCGCGCCGGCCGTGAAAGGCCCTGCGGCGCCGCCCGCGCAGTCTGCCGGCGCAATCGAGGAGAAGACGCCATGCTCGATCACTCCAGCGTAAGCTCGGCGCTTGCCGAGCACTACGATCTGTCGCCGTCGGTCGATCTGGCCGAGCAGATGCGCGAGACCTATCAGCGCATGGCGCGGGTCGTGCCGCCGCCCGACTGGGCGCGCCACGCGCCCTATGTCGCCGCGATCGAGCGGCTCAAGCGCGAGCGCGGCGCGGTGATCCTGGCGCACAACTACATGACGCCCGAAATCTATCACGGCATCGCCGATTTCGTCGGCGACAGTCTGCAGCTCGCCATCAAGGCGACCGAGGTCGAGGCGGAGGTGATCGTGCAATGCGGCGTGCATTTCATGGCCGAGACCGCCAAGATCCTCAATCCCGACAAGACGGTGCTGATCCCCGATCGGGATGCGGGCTGCTCGCTGGCCGAGTCGATCACCGCCGAGGGGGTCGCGCAGATGCGCGCCAGCTATCCCGGCGCGCCGGTGGTCTCATACGTCAACACCACCGCGGAGGTGAAGGCCGCCTCCGACATCTGTTGTACCTCGGCCAACGCGCTGCAGATCGTCGAGGCGATGGTGGCCGACACGGTGATCATGACGCCCGACATGTATCTGGCGCAGAACGTCGCCAAGCAGTCCTCCAAGCGCGTGGTCTACTGGCCCGGCTCGTGCATCGTGCACGAACTCTACTCCGCCGAGGACATCCACGCCTACCGCGAGAACGATCCCGACCTGGCCGTGATCGCCCATCCCGAATGCACGCCCGAGGTCGTCGCCGAGGCCGATTTCACCGGCTCCACCCGCGAGATATTCGCCTGGGTGAACCGGCACCGCCCCGGCAGGGCGATGCTGGTGACCGAATGTTCCATGGCGTCCAACATCGCCGACGAACTGCCCGAGGTCGAATTCGCCAAGCCCTGCAACATCTGCCCCTACATGAAGAAGATCACGCTGGAGAAGGTACTGTGGTCGCTCCACTCCATGACGGGGCAGGTCGAGGTCGCCCCCGAGACGGCCGCCGATGCCCGCCGCGCCGTCCAGCGCATGATCGACATCTCGCAACGGCAGGCGGCCTGAGCCGGGTGTCGCGCCTCTCGACCGATCGCGTGGTGATCCTGGGCGGCGGGATCGGCGCGCTGCACGCGGCGCTGGGGCTGGCGCCGCGCCCGGTGCTGGTCATCTCGCCCGAGCCGCTGGGAACCGGGGCGAGTTCGGCCTGGGCGCAGGGCGGCGTGGCCGCCGCGATCGGCCCCGGCGATCGCGCCTCCGATCACGCCGCCGACACCGAACGCGCCGGCGCCGGGCTGGTGGACCCGGCGATCGCCGCGCGCGTCACCCGCGCCGCGCGCGGCCGGATCGCCGCGCTCGCCCGTCTCGGTACGCCCTTCGAACGCGACGCCGGCGGCGGTTACGCGCTCTCGCGCGAGGCGGCGCATGGCATGGCCCGCATCGTGCGCGTGCTCGGCGATCAGGCCGGCGCCGCAATCATGAAGACCCTGACGGAGGCCGTGCGCGCCGCGCCCTCCGTCCAGGTGATCGAGGGCGTCGCGGCCACCGCGCTGGCCCGGCGGGCCGGGCGGGTCATCGGCGTGACGCTGCGCCCGGCCGACGGGGCCGGTGCGCCGGTCACGCTTGCGGCGCCGGCGGTGCTGCTGGCCGGCGGCGGGGC
>PUHN01000042.1 GCA_002967695.1 Rhodobacteraceae bacterium WD3A24
CGAAAATCACCGAAATACTTCGTGATCGCCGCCGTCAGTGTCGTCTTGCCGTGGTCAACATGGCCGATCGTGCCAATGTTAACATGCGGTTTCGTCCGTTCGTACTTCGCCTTTGCCATCGTCGCGGCGCCCCATCATTCGGGAGGTCACTGCAGGACCCCGGTTCAACATCGCGGGCCGTCTACTCACTGGCGCGGCAAAAATCAAGCGCGACTTGAGCGCCGCCTGTCAGGCGCCGCCGCCGGGACCGGCGGCCGCACCCTCCTGCACGTCAGGGGCCGCGTCGGATGTCTGCGGCGCCTCCTCGTCGGCGGCACTGTCGAACCATTCCGGGTTCCGCGCGAGCCAGCGCTGGATCGCGCGGGCGGCGTCGCGCGCGAGACTGCGCATCTGCTGCTCGCGCGACTGGGTCAGCCCCGAGCCGATCACCGTCTCGCCCGAGAAGCTCTCCAGTACGGTGATGCGCCTGGGCTCCTCGTTGAGCTTCACTCCGGCGGCATCGTCCCAGACATTGGCACTCAGGATCAGCGCCGAGCGCGGCGAGGCCACCACCGGGATGCCCGGAATGCCGAGGATGTAGCCATCCACATTGACCGCGATGTGATAGAGCCTGTCGCCCTCATAGCGGGAGAAGCGCGCCGTGATCGCCTCGCCGAGGATTTCCTGCCACTCGCCCGGCTCGGCCTCGCGCGACAGCGGGCCGGGCTCGGCGTTCTCGTCCACCACGATGGTATGGCCGAGCCGGAACTCGCCCAGCGGCAGCAATTCGTCGGTCGCCGGATCGCCCGCGGCGCAGGCGGCGAGCAGCCCAGCAAGCCCCAGCATGGTGGCGGTGCGGCGCATCGTGCGGATGACGGTGGACATGCGCGATCTCCCTGCTGACCGGACAGACCTAGCGCAGGCGGGCGCGCGGGGCAATCGGGGCGCGCGCGCCCGCGACGCCCCGCTCAGGTGAAGCGGTTGTCGCGCGGAAAGCCACGCGGGGCCATCCGGCCGGCGCTGGCGCGTTTGCCGATCCACTCGGTCAGATCGTGTTCGGTGCGGGTGCGCCCGGCCGGATCCTTCCAGCTCAGCCCCTCGGACAGTGTGAAGGTCGTGGCGTCGGACAGGCCGCCATCCTTGTATTTCTGCAGCCGCACGCCCTTGCCCCGGGCCATCTCGGGCAACTCAGCGAGCGGGAAGACGAGCACCTTGCGGTTTTGCCCGACGACCGCGACATGGTCGCCCGAGACCTTCCTGCACAGCACGGCCTGCGCCGACGCGCGCAGGTTGAGCGCCTGCTTGCCCGTCCGCGTCTGTGCGACAACCTCGTCGGCCGACACGATGAAGCCGTCTCCGGCCGACGAGGCCAGCAGGAACTTCTCGCCCGCCCGGTAGATCATCAGCGCGACGATCTCGGCCTCGTTGGGCAGATCGACCATGAGCCGCACCGGCTCGCCCATGCCGCGCCCGCCTGGCAGGCTGGCGCCCGTGAGGGTATAGAACCGGCCGTTCGACCCGAACACAAGCAAGCGATCCGTCGTCTCGGCGTGAAAGATGAAACGGCCCTCGTCGCCGTCCTTGAACTTGAGCTGGCTGTCGAGCGCGATGTGGCCCTTCATCGCGCGAATCCAGCCCATCTTCGAGCAGACGACCGTGATCGGCTCGCGGTCGATCATCGCCTCGAGTGGGACCTCCTCGACCTCGACCGCCTCGGCAAAGCCGGTGCGCCGCGCGCCGCCCGGGGCGTCGCGGCCGAATTTCGTCTGCACCTCAGCAAGCTCCTCGCCGATGCGGGCCCATTGGCGGCCTTCGTCGGCCAGCAGATCCTCGAGGTCGGCGCGCTCGACCAGAAGCGCCTCGTGCTCGCGCTTGAGTTCCATCTCCTCGAGCCGGCGCAGGCTGCGCAGGCGCATGTTCAGGATCGCCTCGGCCTGGACTTCCGACAGCTCGAACTCCGCCATCAGCACGGGGCGCGGCTCATCCTCGTTGCGGATGATCTCGATGACACGGTCGAGGTTGAGGAAGGCCACGATATAGCCTTCGAGCACCTCGAGACGGTGGTCGATCTTTTCGAGCCGGTGGCGCGAGCGGCGCAACAGCCCCTCGCGGCGGTGGTCGAGAAAGGCCCCCAGCACCTCGCGCAGGCTGCACACCCTGGGCGTGCGCCCGTCGATGAGGACGTTCATGTTGAGCGAGACGCGCAGCTCCAGATCGCAGTTGCGAAACAGCATCCCCATCAGCATCTCGGGATCGACGTTTTTCGAGCGGGGCTCGAGCACGATGCGCACATCCTCGGCGGATTCGTCGCGCACGTCGCCCAGAAGCGGAATCTTGCGCGCCTGCAGAAGCTCGGCGATCTTCTCTATCAGCCGGGACTTCTGCACCTGATAGGGGATTTCGGTGACGACCACCTGCCAGGTGCCGCGGGCAAGCTGCTCGACCTCCCAGCGTGCGCGCAGGCGGAAGCCGCCGCGCCCGGTGCGGTAGGCCTCCCTGATGCTTTCGCGCGGCTCGACCAGAACGCCGCCGGTGGGAAAGTCCGGGCCCGGCACCAGATCGACCAGCGCGGCGTCGTCGAGCTCTGGGGTGTCGATCAGCGCCCGGCAGGCGTCGATCAGCTCGCCCAGATTGTGCGGCGGGATGTTGGTGGCCATGCCCACCGCGATGCCGCTGGCCCCGTTGGCCAGAAGGTTGGGAAAGGCCGCCGGCAGAACCTCGGGCTCCTGCTGGGTTCCGTCGTAGTTGGGGCGGAAATCGACCGCGTTCTCGGCCAGCCCCTCCATGAGCGCCTCGGCGGCGGCGGTCATCCGGGCCTCGGTGTAGCGAGGGGCGGCGGGGTTGTCGCCGTCGATGGAGCCGAAATTGCCCTGCCCGTCCACCAGCGGATAACGCATCGCGAAGGGCTGGGCGAGCCGGGCCATGGCGTCATAGATCGCCGCGTCCCCGTGCGGGTGATAGTTGCCCATCACGTCGCCCGAGATCTTGGCCGACTTTCTGAAGCCGCCCGTCGAGGACAGTCGCAGCTCGCGCATCGCGTAGAGAATGCGCCGATGCACCGGCTTGAGCCCGTCGCGCGCATCGGGCAGCGCCCGGTGCATGATCGTCGAGAGCGCGTATTGCAGATACCGCTCGCCCAGCGCGCGGCGCAGGGGCTCGGAGGTCGTGGGATGCCGGGGCGTGTCGTCGGTGGCGTCGGACATGGGCAGGGTGTATGACGCCGCTGCGCCACGGTCCAGAGGGAATACCCCATGTCGGAACGCACCGTCCTGATCACCGGCTGTTCGTCCGGCATCGGCCTTGACGCCGCGCGAACGCTCAAATCCCGCGGCTGGCGCGTCTTCGCCACATGCCGCGCCGATGCCGATTGCGAGCGCCTGCGCGGCGAAGGGCTGGAGAGCTTCCGGCTCGACTATGCCGACCCGGCCTCGATAACGGCGGCGGTGCGCGAGGCGCTCGACAGGAGCGACGGCCGGCTGGACGCGCTGTTCAACAACGGGGCGCACGCGATCCCCGGCGCGGTGGAAGACATCCCCACCGACGCGCTGCGCGCGATTTTCGAGGCCAATCTCTTTGGCTGGCACGAGCTGACGCGCCAGGTGATTCCGGCGATGCGCGCCCAGGGGCACGGGCGGATCGTCAACTGCTCGTCTGTGCTGGGTCTGATCGCGCTCAAATGGCGCGGCGCCTACGTCGCCACCAAGTTCGCACTGGAGGGGCTGACAGACACGCTGCGACTGGAGATGCGCGACACGCCCATCGAGATCGTCACGATCGAGCCCGGCCCCATCGGCACGAAGTTCCGCGAGAACGCCGTCAAGCAGTTCGAGCGCTGGATCGACTGGGAATCGTCGGCCCGCGCCGAGCAGTATCGCACCAGCCTGCTCCGGCGCCTCTACGGCCCCGGCGCGGCCGATCGCTTCGAGCTGCCGCCGGCGGCGGTCACCGCCAGGCTCATCCGCGCTCTGGAGGCGCGCCGGCCACGCCCGCGCTACTATGTCACCCTGCCGACCCACGCCATGGCGGCGGCCCGGCGCCTGCTGCCCGCGCGCCCGCTCGACTGGCTGCTGGCCAAGGGATAGGCCGCCGCCACGCGCGAATTCGGGGCGTCTGGCGCCTGCGGGCTCGCTTTTCGCGCGCCGATCCCTAGATATGGTCCAACGCATGGGAGACCACAGATGTTGCTCAACGACCCGCTTTTCATCGTCGCCGCCATCGCCACCCTCGGGGTGCTCGTGATCCTGCTCATCGGGGTGGGAAGTTTCGCCAAGGGTGGCGAGTTCCACCGCAAGCACTCCAACCGATTGATGCGCTACCGCATCTATGCCCAGGCGATCGCGATCGCGCTGATCCTTCTTTTCGTCCTGGTGCGCGGCGGGGCCGGCTGAAATGGTCGTTCTCAACAAGATATACACGCGCGCGGGCGATTCCGGCGACACCGCGCTGGGAGACGGCACGCGCGTGCCCAAGCATGACGCGCGCGTCTGGGCCTATGGCACAGTGGACGAACTCAACGCCACCCTCGGCCTCGCCCGCCAGCATGCCGAGGGCGAGATCGACTCGCGCCTCGCCCGGATACAGAACGATCTGTTCGACCTCGGCGCCGATCTGTGTCGGCCCGACATGGCACGCGACTCCGAGGCCGGTTTCGCGCCGCTGCGCATGACCGACGCCCAGGTCACGCGGCTGGAGGAGGAAATCGACGCGATGAATTCCGGGCTGGAGCCGCTGCGCAGCTTCATCCTGCCGGGCGGCACGGCACTGGCGGCCCATCTGCACCTGTGCCGCACAGTCGCCCGCCGGGCGGAACGCCATGCCGTCGAGCTGGCCGAGACGCAGGAGGTCAATTCCGCCGCGGTGCGCTATCTCAACCGTCTGTCGGACTGGTTCTTCGTCGCCGGCCGGATGGTCAACGACAACGGGCGCGGCGACGTGCTGTGGGTGCCCGGCGCGAACCGCTGAACCGACCCCGCCCGCGGGCGCGCCGGGGGCGGGCACCCCGGCCGTGCCGAGCCGTGCCTGATGGCGCAAACATCACGGGCGGGCGACGCCCCGGTGCGCCGCGAGGTCGATTTTGCCCTGTTTTCCGCGCCGCGAAGCCGCTAACAAGCGGCGGAGCCGAAAGGCGCCCGAGGGCGCGCGAGACAAAGGGAGAGACAGGCCGATGAAGGTTCTTGTGCCGGTCAAGCGGGTGATCGACTACAACGTGAAGGTCCGCGTGAAGTCGGACGGCAGCGGCGTCGATCTGGCGAATGTGAAGATGTCGATGAACCCCTTCGACGAAATCGCCGTCGAAGAGGCGATCCGCATGCGCGAGGCGGGCACGGCCGAGGAGGTCGTCGCCGTATCCATCGGCGTGAAGAAGGCCGAAGAGACGCTGCGCACCGCGCTGGCCATGGGTGCCGACCGGGCGATCCTGATCCGGGCCGCCGAAGACGTCCACGACGATATCGAGCCGCTGGCGGTGGCCAAGCTGCTCAAGGGCGTGATCGACGAGGAGCAGCCTGGCCTCGTGCTCGCCGGCAAGCAGGCCATCGACAACGACATGAACGCCACCGGCCAGATGCTCGCCGCGCTTCTGGGCTGGGGCCAGGCGACCTTCGCCTCGAAGATCGAGCTCGAGGACGGCCACGCGAAAGTCACCCGCGAGGTCGATGGGGGGCTGCAGACCATCAAGGTCAGGATGCCCGCCATCGTGACGGTGGATCTGCGGCTGAACGAGCCGCGCTACGCCTCGCTGCCCAACATCATGAAGGCCAAGAAGAAGCCGCTCGATGAAAAAACGCCCGCCGATTACGGCGTCGACGTCGCCCCGCGCCTGAGCGTGGTCAAGACGTCCGAGCCGCCGACACGCAAGGCCGGGGTCATGGTCGGCTCGGTCGACGAGTTGATCGAGAAACTCAAGAACGAAGCGGGGGTTCTTTGATGGCTGTTCTTCTTCTGGCCGAGGTCTCGGGCGGCGAGCTTAACGCCGACGCGACCGCAAAGGCCCTGACAGGGGCGAAACAGCTGGGCGAGGTCACGGTGCTGTGCGCCAATGCCGGCTGCGCGGGCGCGGCCGAGGCCGCCGCGAAGCTCGACGGCGTCGCCAGGGTGCTGTGCGCCGACGCGCCGCATTACGGCAATCAACTGGCCGAGCCGGTCGCCGATCTGATCGTCAGCCTTGCGGGTGATTTCGACTACATCGTCGCCCCCGCCACGACCGCGGCCAAGAACATCATGCCGCGCGTGGCCGCCCTGCTCGACGTCATGGTGATCTCCGACGTCTCGGCCGTGGTGGACGGCGAAACCTTCGAGCGGCCGATCTACGCCGGCAACGCCGTGCAGACGGTGAAATCGTCGGACGCCAAGAAGGTCGTCACGATCCGCACCTCTACCTTCGAGGCCGCCGGCGCGGGCGGTTCGGCCAGTGTCGAGACGATCGACGCCGCCGCCGATCCCGGCCTGTCGGAATGGGTCGAGGATACCGTGGCCGAATCCGACCGCCCCGAACTGACATCGGCGGGCCGGGTCGTCTCGGGCGGGCGCGGGCTGGGCTCGGAAGAGAATTTCGAGATGATCGAGAAGCTCGCCGACAAGCTGGGCGCGGCGGTGGGCGCCTCGCGCGCGGCGGTCGATTCGGGCTATGCGCCCAATGACTGGCAGGTGGGCCAGACCGGCAAGGTCGTCGCGCCCGAGCTCTATGTCGCGGTGGGCATCTCGGGGGCGATCCAGCACCTCGCCGGGATGAAGGACTCCAAGGTCATCGTCGCCATCAACAAGGACGAGGAGGCGCCGATCTTCCAGGTCGCCGATTACGGCCTTGCGGCCGACCTCTTCACCGCCGTCCCGGAGTTGATCGAAAAGCTCTGACCCTCGCAGGCCGAGGCGGGCGCATCCTCGCGCCTCCCCACGGCGCCTATGCCGGCACCGCCTCGATGATCGGGGCGAGTGCGGCGGCGGCCACCTCATGTGCCGCGGGGCCGAGCAGGTGCCGCGCGGCCGGCCGGTCGAGCGGATCACAGATCAAGCCCTGCCCGCTCTCGTCGCGCGACGAGGGCGGGCAGACAACGGTAATCACCTCCGTGGCGTCGGGTCTGAGCGCCTCGAGCATCGTGGCGTCGACGAAAAGCGGATCGCGGCCGAGTGTCGTGCTCCCCGCGCTGTCGGGCGCGCGATCCGACATCCACAACAGGACCGCCGGCGCGGGCAGCGCGGCCAGCAGCGCCTTCATTCGCGCCACCCAAGTTCTGCGCAACTCCGCCACCACCCGGTCGAAACGCCGCGGGCCGCACTCCGCCAGCGCACCCAGAACATGGCGGATGAAGCTGAACTCGGCGAAGTCGAGCTCGGGGTAGAGCGCGCACAAATCGGCGCTCGGGCCGAGGAAGCGATCATTGCGGCGCGGATGCACCGCATAATAGGGGTTCGACAGACTGGCCGCTCCCATCACCTGCACCACATGCGCCGTAGCGCCGGCGCAGACCTCCGCCATCACCGGATCGCGCAGAAAGGCGTCGGGGCCGGCCTGCGGGCAGCCCAGATTGACCATGCGCCACCCCGTCGCCGTCTCCACGAGCGCCGGATAGGGCCGTGCGATGAACTTGCCGAAGGTCTCCGTGCCGCCCAGCGCGGCGATATAGCGCCCCTCAAGGTTTCGCCTCGGCCCGCGAAAAACCAGCCTGGAAGTTCCGTAGGAACAGCCCGCGATGCCCGGGCCACCAACCCGGCGAGAATCGTAGCTCATGCCACCCACCATTTTCATTCACCCGCCGCGAAGCCTGCGCGCGAGAGGTTTCCATTCCGCTAAGGCGGCAACGGTTTCGCGCGGGGCGCACCTTGCGTCCCGCCCGAGGCGCCGCATATGGTCGCGCCGGAACGGCAATCGGGGACAGCGCATGAACATCGGATCGGTCGGCATCGTGGGCGCGGGGCAGATGGGCAACGGGATCGCCCAGGTATTCGCGCAGGCGGGGTATGAGGTCTTGCTCAACGACATCAGCCAGGAGGCGCTGGACAAGGCCCGCGCGCTGATCGAGAAACACCTCCAGCGCCAGATCGACCGCAAAAAGATCACGGCGGCCGAGGGCGACGCCGCGCTGGAGCGTATCCGGACGACCACGACGCTGGGCGAGCTGGGCCCCTCGGATCTGATCATCGAGGCGGCGACCGAGCGCGAGACGGTCAAGCAGACCATCTTCGAAGATCTTCAGCCGCATCTCGCGCCGCACACGATCCTGACCTCGAACACCTCGTCGATCTCGATCACCCGGCTGGCCGCGGGCACGGACCGGCCTGAAAAATTCATGGGGTTTCATTTCATGAATCCCGTGCCGGTGATGCAGCTCGTCGAGCTTATTCGCGGCATCGCGACCGACGAGGCGACCTACCAGGCCCTGCTCGACGTGGTCGAAAAACTGGGCAAGACCGCGGCGAGTTCGCAGGATTTCCCCGCCTTCATCGTCAACCGCATCCTCATTCCGATGATCAACGAAGCGGTCTATACGCTCCACGAAGGCGTGGGGTCGGTCCGCTCGATCGACACCTCGCTCAAGCTGGGCGCCAATCATCCGATGGGGCCACTGGAGCTGGCCGACTTCATCGGCCTCGATACCTGCCTTGCGGTCATGAGGGTTCTGCATGACGGGCTGGGCGACACCAAGTATCGCCCCTGCCCGCTCCTGACGAAATATGTCGAGGCCGGCTGGCTGGGCCGCAAGACGCAGCGCGGCTTCTACGACTATCGCGGCGACACGCCGGTGCCCTCGCGCTGAGCGCCCCGCGGGAGCTCAGAACTCCTCATCGAAGCGGTTGTCGATCAGCGCCTGAAGCGCGTCGGCGAGCGCTTCGGCGTCGGGGCCGTCGATGCTGACCGATATCGTCGCTCCCTTGCCTGCCGCCAGCATCAACAGCCCCATGATCGAGTCGCCCGAGACCTTCTCGCCGTCGCGCGAGACCTCGACATTGGCGTCGTGGCCCTCCACGACCTCGACAAAGCGTGCGGCGGCGCGGGCATGCAGACCCTTCTCGTTGCAGATGCGGAACTCGCGGCGAATCATGAAACACCCTGATCGCCGCCGATCTCGATGGTGTCGATATACTTGCGGCCGGCTTCGAGGGCGCGCGCGACGGCCTCGGGCACCGTGGCGTTGCGGGATTTCGCGAGCTTGATGAGCATCGGCAGATTCGCGCCGTAGAGGATGCGGCGATTCTCCGGCTCGCAGGCGCGCAGCGACAGGTTCGAGGGCGAGCCACCGAACATGTCGGTGACAATCACCACACCGTCGCCGGTGTCCACGGCATCGGCGGCAGCACAGATCTGGTCCTGTTTGGCGCTGCGGTCGTGCCCTTCCTCGATGGCGATGGCCTCGATCCCGGCCTGATGGCCGACGACGTGCTCGATCGCCGCGAGGTATTCGCGTGCCAGACCGCCATGCGCGACAATCACGATTCCGATCACGTATGGTCACCTGTGAATCCACCACGCGGCCGTCGCGCCGCACGGTCAAGTTCTTTGTGCCGTTTAGACACGCGCCAGCCGGAGTCCGCAAGGCTCCGCGCGAGCTTTTCCGCCAGGACGACCGACCTGTGCCGCCCGCCGGTGCAGCCAAAGCCGATGGCGAGATGCGCCTTCCCCTCCTCCACTTGTGCGGGGAGGATGAATTCGACAAGGTCGCGCACCTGAACATAGAAGCGTTCGAAGAACCGATCATTGGCGACGTAGCGCGCAACCCGCGGATCGCGCCCGTCGAGCGCGCGCAGGCTTTCCTCCCAGTGCGGATTGCGCAGGAAGCGGCAATCGAACACCATGTCGAGCCCGCGCGGCAAGCCACGTTTGTAGGAAAAGGACTGCACCGAAATCGCCATGCGCCCCTCCGCGCCGGGCTCGAACCATCGCTCGATCTCCGCGCGAAGGTCGTGCGGGCTCATGCCCGTGGTGTCGATCACGACATCGGCGCGCGCGCGCACCGGCTGGAGCAGGTCGATTTCGCGCCCGATCCCCTCTTCAGGAGTCTCCCCCGGGGCGAGCGGATGTCGGCGCCGCGTTTCGGCATAGCGGCGCATGAGCGCGTCGGTGTCGCAGTCGAGATAGAGCAGCACGAGCTCGACCTCCGGCGCGCGGGTGAGCCGCTCAATCAGCTCGATCATCGCGGTGGTGGTGAAATCGCGGTTGCGCGCGTCGATGGCCAGCGCCGTGGGCCGGTTCAGCGGCGCGCCGTCAAGCAACCGCGGAACCAGTGAAAGCGGAATGTTGTCGATCGCCTCGAAGCCCAGATCCTCCAGCGCGTTGCTCGCGGTCGAGCGCCCCGCCCCCGAGGGCCCGGTCACGAAGACGAGGCGATGCGGTGTCTGGGGCTCATCGATCATGTCACACCTGCCTGTCTGCCCTCCCTCCGCCTGCCAGATACTGCCGGATCGCGGCGGGAAAATACGGGCTCCCGGCGTCGTGAAGCAGCGGCAGGGCGACACCCAGCACGTCGGCACGCCGCGGCGGGGGCAGGCGTTCGGTCTCCCTGCGGCCCAGATCGACCAGCAGGGCCAGTGCCGCCTCTCCGGCCGGGCTGGCCCGCAAGAGACCTACGCCGCGCGCCTCGATCAATCCGGCGATGGCCTCCGGTGCGCGGGCCATCACACGCGCCCCGTCGCGCCGCAGCCGCGTGCGGTCATCGGCGACCAGCCGCGCGCCGAGCGCGATGAGCGCGAGCGCGAGCGCCGACTTCCCCGCGCCGGCCGGTCCGCGGATCAGCACACCGCCCTGCGGGAAGACGACGGTGCTGGCGTGAAGCGTCGTGTCCGCGACGGCTGCGGAGTCCGGCACGGGCCCGGGCTCCGCCCCGCTCATACCGGCAGCCCAACGACGAAGCGCGCGCCAAGCGGGTCGGAGGTCGGGTCGGCCTCGGTCGGGCGGATGTTCTCGGCCCAGATGACGCCCCCATGCGCCTCGACGATCTGTTTGGAGATTGCCAGGCCAAGCCCCGAATGGTTTCCGAACTGTCGCTCGGGCCGTTGGGAGTAGAAGCGATTGAATATCTTGCCCAGCGCCTCTTCGGGAATGCCCGGCCCGGTGTCTTCGACGACGACCAGCACGCGGTTCTCGCGCTTGCGCGCCCAGATCCGCACCGCGTCTCCCTCCTCGCAGAACGAGATGGCGTTGGTGATCAGATTGACGAAGACTTGGGCGAGCCGCGCCTCCAGACCCTGGATCATGATCGGCTCGCGCGGGAAATCGGCGATGAACTCGACCCCCTTCGCCGCGGCTTCCTGCGACAGGTGCTCGCCAAGGTTTTCGAGCGTCTTGCACAGGTTGAAGCTCTCCTCCTGCTCCTTGACCAGTTCGCTGTCGAGCTTGGACGCGTTGGAGGTGTCGGAGACCAGCCGGTCAAGGCGGCGCACATCGTGCTCGATGACATCGAGCAGCTTTTCGCGCTGTTCCTCCCGCCGGGCCACCCGCAGCGTGCCGACCGCCGAACGCAGCGAGGCGAGCGGATTCTTGATCTCGTGGGCGACGTCGGAGGCGAACTGTTCGTTCGCCTCGATCCGGTCATAGAGTGCCGCCGTCATCCCCCGCATGGCGACGGAGAGACGCCCGATCTCGTCGGGCCGGCCGGTCAGATCGGGAATGCGCACGCGCGACGGGCTCATCCGGCCCGCGTTGCGATCGCGCCCGAGTTCGGCGGCCGCGGCCAGATCGGCCAGCGGGTTGGCGATCGTCGAGGCCAGCACGAGACTCAGCCCCACCGAGACCAGCAGCGCCACCACGAACATCTGAAGCACCTGCTCGCGATCGCGCCGCGCGCGCTCGGCAATGTCGTCGCCCGGCACGGCGAGCCCCAGCGCCCCGGTCGCGTTGCCATCCTCATCCAGAAGCGGCGCGACGGCCGCGAGCTGCAGCGTCTCGGTGTCGTCATGCATCGCGCCGGCGGCGCTGCGTCCGGACAGGGCCGACTCGAGCAGCGCACGCAGGCGGGTCTCGGCATCGGCCGCGTCCGGGTCCGCCGTGTCATCCGGGCCGGTCAGCCGCGACAGCCCGCCCCAGACCTCGGCGAGGAAATCGGTCAGTAATGTCGGCTGCGGAGCCTGGCCCGGCGGAGGAGCCGGGGTCGAGCGGCGGTAGAATTCGCCCATGCGGCGGCTGACGACATCGCCCGCGTCGTCGAAAAGGACGAGTTCCATACCAGGCTCGAGGGAGAGCCGCCCGAGAATGCCGGCCGCGCCGGCGCCTTCCTCGGGACCCCGCCCCTGCGCGACGGCGGTGGCCCCCTCGGGGCCCAAGGCATCGGCAATGACCTCGGCGCGGGCGATCAGGGCGCGCTGTCGCTCTTCCAGAAGCCCGTCGCGGAACGGACCGGTCAGCAACACGCCCACCACGAGCACGCCCAGCGCCAGCAGGTTGAACAGGATGATCTTGCGCGCCAGCGGCGAGCGGTAGAGCGAAAACACCCCGCGCCGCGCGCGGTCGGCACGGATTTCGCTGTCGCTGCTGCTCTGGGGGCTGACCCAGTCCTCTCCGATGACCAGCCCGCCCCCGTGCGCGATGCTCTTGTCGCTCACCCGGCCCCCTGTGGCGCGCTTCACGCCTCGTTGTACTTGTAGCCGATACCGTAAAGCGTCTCGATCGACGCGAATTCGGGGTCTACGGCGCGCAGCTTCTTGCGCAGCCGCTTGATGTGGCTGTCGATGGTGCGGTCGTCGACATAGACCTGATCATCATAGGCCACATCCATCAGCTGGTCGCGGCTCTTGACGAAGCCCGGGCGCTGCGCCAGCGCCTGCAGCAGCAGGAACTCCGTCACCGTCAGCGAGACATCCAGCCCCTTCCAGGTGACGGCGTGGCGCAGCGGGTCCATGCTGAGATTGCCGCGCACCAGCACCTTGGTGTCCTCGGTCGTGCCCTCCTCGCCCGTCGCGATCGCCTCCTGCCGGCGCAGAAGGGCGCGGATACGCTCGACCAGCAGCCGCTGCGAGAACGGCTTTTTCACGTAATCATCGGCGCCCATGCGCAGGCCGAGAACCTCGTCGATCTCGTCATCCTTGGAGGTGAGGAAGATCACCGGCATCGTCGTCTTCTGGCGCAGCTTCTGGAGCAGCTCCATCCCGTCGAGACGCGGCATCTTTATGTCGAGCACCGCCATGTCGGGAAGACGCCGGTTGAACGCATCAAGCGCTGTCTGCCCGTCATTGTAGGTGTCGACCTCGAACCCCTCCGACTCCAGGGTCATAGACACGGAAGTGAGAATATTGCGGTCGTCGTCGACCAGAGCGATCTTCGCCATCTCGGTGTTCCTCTTTGCCCGTCCTGCCTGATTTTTGCCGCATTGTTCTATCTTACCCCACGGGAATCAAGAATTTAGTGCCTGACACCCCGTCAAGGCGCCCAGTTTGGCCCCAGTTTTCCACAGCCTATGGCCGAATTGACTCACCTTTGCCCGCCTGCACATCCGCAGGTTGTCACGGCGGTCGGATGATTGCGCTAACCTCGGCTGGTTGCGCTAACTTCGCGGCACGGCCTGTTCTTTCTCTCCGGCTGCGTGCTATAGGCAGCAGCGTCGATGGCGGTTCTGCCATTGACGGGCGGCCGGCCGGGCCGGTCGCTGCAACGGGAACTCGCAACGCCGCGCCCCAAGCGGCATCGGGAGCTGGCAGATGAACACAGGACGGGTGAACCCCCAACAGAGCGTTGAGACGCAAGGCATGGTCGGGCTTGGCAATGTCTACTACAACCTCGTTGAGCCTGCCCTCATCCAGGAAGCCATCAAGCGGGGCGAAGGCCGTCTGGGCCAGGGCGGCACATTCCTTGTGACAACCGGCAAGCATACGGGCCGCTCGCCCAAGGACAAATTCGTCGTGCGCACGCCCCGGACCGAAAACACCATATGGTGGGACAACAACGGCAGCATGGCGCCGGACGCCTTCGACCGGCTGCAGGCGGACATGCTCGCCCACATGTCGGGCGGCGACTACTTCGTCCAGGATCTCTACGCAGGCGCCGACCCGGAGCACCGGGTCGATGTGCGCATGGTCACCGAGTTGGCCTGGCACGGCCTGTTCATCCGCAACCTGCTGCGCAGGCCCGATCGGGACGAGCTCGACAGCTTCACCCCCAATTTCACCATCATCAACTGCCCGAGCTTCACGGCCGATCCGCGGAAGCACGGCTGCCGTTCGGGCACCGTGGTGGCGATGAACTTCGACAAGAAGGTGATCCTCATCGGCGGCACTGCCTATGCCGGAGAGAACAAGAAATCGGTCTTTTCGCTGCTCAACTACCTGCTGCCCGAAAAGGGCGTGATGCCGATGCATTGTTCGGCCAACCACGCCCCCGACGACCCCGAGGACAGTGCGGTGTTCTTCGGGCTTTCCGGCACCGGCAAGACGACGCTGTCGGCCGACCCGGACCGTGTCCTGATCGGCGATGACGAACATGGCTGGTCGGAGCGGGGCATCTTCAACTTCGAAGGCGGCTGCTACGCCAAGACGATCAACCTCTCCGAAGAGGCCGAGCCCGAGATCTACGGCACCACCACGACTTTCGGCACCGTGATCGAGAACATGGTGCACGATCCCGAGACGCTCGAGCTCGACTTCGAGGACGACAGCCTGACGGCGAACATGCGCTGCGCCTACCCGCTCGATGCGATTTCCAACGCATCCGAGACAGGGTTGGCCGGCCACCCGCGCAACATCATCATGCTGACCTGCGACGCCTTCGGCGTGCTGCCGCCCATCGCGCGGCTCACCCCAGCGCAGGCCATGTATCACTTCCTGTCGGGCTTCACCGCCAAGGTCGCGGGCACCGAGATCGGCGTGAGCGAGCCGCAGCCGACCTTCTCCACCTGTTTCGGCGCGCCCTTCCTGCCGCGCCGTCCCGAGGTCTATGGCAACCTGCTGCGCGACAAGATCGCGCGTCACGGCACCGCCTGCTGGCTGGTCAACACGGGCTGGACGGGCGGCGCCTTCGGCGTGGGCTCCAGGATGCCGATCAAGGCCACCCGCGCCCTGCTGACGGCGGCGCTCGACGGCTCTCTGGAGGGCGGCGCATTCCGCAAGGATCCCTATTTCGGATTCGAGGTTCCGGTTTCGGTTCCCGGTGTTGCGGATGTCCTGCTCGACCCGCGCCAGACTTGGGAAGACCCCGAAGCCTATGACGTGCAGGCGAGCAAGCTCGTCGAGATGTTCGCGGACAACTTCGCGCAGTATGTCCCCTATATCGACGATGACGTGAAGGCCGCCGCCATTGGCTGACCTCCCCCCACGCGACACGCAGTTTCCACAACCGCCCCGGCCATGCGCCGGGGCGATTGCGTTCGGGTGCCCGGCAGGGGCGCAGCCCGCCGGACCGATGCGCGGACCGGCAGGAGGCGTCCCGCCGAAGTCAATCCTGAGCGTTACTTTAGTTCGCCTGAACACAGATTTACGAATTATTGTTGCGCTCTAGATGCAGAGCACCTATTGCGGTCCCATGATATTGCAGCAAGGAGCCCGCCATGCCCCATGATGGATCGCACAGCCCGTCGGCCACGAGCTTGGCGCTGCTGCCCGACCTGCTGTCGCTCACCGCCGCGGCGCTCGCGCCCCTGGAGAGCCTGCTCGAAACCGCGCGGGCGCGCCTGCGCGCCACGGTGACGGACGCCGACGGCAAGCCGGCATCCGACGGCCTGGTGGAACACCAGCGCGCCGCCCATGCACTTGCCTGGCTGGCCACCTACACCGAGGCGCTGCGCGCGTTGCAGGGCTGGGCCGAACGGCTCGACCGCGACGGCACCTTCGGCGAGACGGAGCGTCTGATCCACCAGATCGGCTTTGGCGAGTACCTTGCCCAGATCGCCGGCGGCATCCCGATGAACCAGGGCGAAACCGCCCGGCTGCACGACATCGGGCTGAGCGAAAGTGACGCGCATGCGCTGATGGAACCGGCTGTGAAAACGCTGGTCCGGCAGGCCAACACGGCCGCCGCCCGCGCCCGGCTGGCCGAGTTGATGGGCGACAATGACGGCCGCGCCACCTGCGGCGCGACGGGGCTCGACGACGAACTGGACATGATCCGCGATCAGTTCCGCCGTTTCTGCGACACACGCATCGCGCCACATGCCCACGGCTGGCATCTCGACGACGCGCTGATCCCGATGGAGGTGATTGCAGCGCTCTCGGAAATGGGGGTCTTCGGCCTGACCATCCCCGAGGAACATGGTGGCCTGGGCATGTCCAAGGAAACCATGGTGGTGGTCTCCGAAGAGCTCTCGCGCGGCTATATCGGCGTGGGCTCGCTGGGCACCCGGTCGGAAATCGCCGCCGAGCTGATCCTGTGCGGCGGCACCCCTGACCAGAAGGCCCGGTGGCTGCCGCGCATCGCGGCGGGCGAAATCCTGCCCACGGCGGTGTTCACCGAGCCCGACACCGGCTCGGATCTCGGCGCGCTGCGCACCCGCGCCGTGCGCACGGGCGACGCCTACCGCGTGAGCGGCAGCAAGACCTGGATCACTCACGCCGCGCGCGCCCATCTCATGACCCTGCTCGCCCGGACCGATCCGGCGACGGAGGATCACAAGGGCCTGTCGATGTTTCTGGCCGAAAAGACACCGGGCACCGACGCGGCGCCCTTTCCCGACGACGGCATCGCCGGCGGAGAGATCGCCGTGCTGGGCTATCGCGGCATGAAGGAATACGAACTGTCCTTCGACGATTTCGCCATCCCGGCGGAAAACCTCCTCGGCGCGGCCGAGGGGCAGGGTTTCAGACAGCTCATGCAGACCTTCGAGAGCGCGCGCATCCAGACCGCCGCACGCGCAGTCGGCGTGGCGCAGAACGCGTTGGAGCTCGCCCTGCGCTATGCCGGCGAACGGCGCCAGTTCGGCCGACCGCTGGCGGACTTTCCGCGGGTCGCCGACAAGCTGGCGATGACGGCCGTGGAAATCATGCTCGCGCGCCAACTCACCCACGCCTCCGCCCGCGCAAAGGATCAGGGCCGCCGCTGCGACCTCGAAGCCGGCATGGCCAAGCTGCTCGCCGCGCGCGTGGCGTGGGCGGCGGCCGACAACGGCGTCCAGATACACGGGGGCAACGGCTTCGCGCTGGAATACGAGATAAGCCGCGTGCTGTGCGACGCGCGCATTCTCAATATCTTCGAGGGCGCCGCCGAAATCCAGGCCCAGGTGATCGCGCGCCGGCTTGTGGCCTGAGGCTCACACCGCGCGCGCGAGCGCCTCGACAAAACGCGCCCGCGCCCCCGGCACGGGCCGCTCGCCCAGCGCCGGCGCGAGGCGGCGCTGCAGGAAATGCCCGGTCATCCGAAGCCCCAGAAGCGCCTCGGAAGGCGTCGCCGGTCCCTGCCCCAGAAGGCACTCGGGCAAGGGCAGCAGCCGTCCGGCCCACGCCCCAGCCCCCTCGCGGCTGACAGCCCGCCCCGTGCGCGGCGAGACGAAGGCGAGCCCCTCGCGTGCGCCGGTCACCGCACAGCGCGCCAGATCGAGCCCGAAGCCGGTCTGCTCGAGCAGCACGAGCTCCCAGCGCAAATAGGCAACCAGCCAGTCGCCCCGGCCCAAGGCATCCAGCGTCGCAAAGCTCGTCCGATAGAGCGGCGGCTGAGGGTCGCGCTCGGCCAGGGCGAAGGACAGCAGCGCACACAGCGACGACAGCGCCGGCAGCGCCAGCCGGTCGCCCATCAGCGACGGCGCCCGCTGGCGCACGGGCTCGATGGTGTAGCTGCCGATATGCGCCTCCAGCCGGGCGCGCCAGGTCGCATCGAGCTGCGCGCCGGGCTGAAGCAACGGCGCCATGCGCCGCCCGGCGCCCCCACGCACCACCCCCAGATGCCGGCCATGCTCCTCGGTGAACAGCTCGACGATGCACGAGCTCTCTCCATGCCGGCGCGCCGACAGCACGATGCCCTGCTCCCGCCACTCCATGCGCGACACTCCATCACAACCCGCGCGCTCTTGCCACCCGCCGCCGGCCCGGCCAGTCTAGCGCGCGAAACCGTGCGCGAAAGGGCCCAGAGATGGCAGATTCCGCCGCCATGCGCGCCGCTGCCGCCGTAATCGCCGCCACCGGGGCCGCGGCGCTGTCCACGCAGCCCTTCGTGGCTCATGACATGATCCCCGTGTTGACCCACCACGCCGCAAGCTGGCCGCGCGTGGCCTGGGTTCTGTCGGGGTTCTTCACCATCCTCACGCATCTCGCCAATACCGCATTGATGGCGCACCTGGCCGCGACCGGGCGCGCGCCGGGCCGGCTGGCCCTGCCCGCGCTGGTGCTCGCGCTGGTGATGACCTTTGCCATCTACCACACGATGCTGGCCGATCTGTGGTCGCCCACGGGCTATGCCCTCTGGGCGGATCATGCGCTGCACACGGTGCTGCCGGTCGCCGTGCTCGCCTTCTGGCTGGCTTTCGGCCGGCTCGACCGGCTGGGCCCGGCCACGCCGCTGTCCTGGCTGGCCTGGCCAGCCGTCTACGCCATCTACGCGCTGGGCCGCGGCGCGCTGACCGGAGAGTATCCCTATCCCTTCCTCGATCCCGCCCTGCAGGGCCCGCGCGGCGTGCTGACGACGCTGGCAGCCATGGCCGCGGGCTTCGTCGCGGGCGCCTATGCGCTTCTCGGGCTGGGCCGCGTCGCCGCCCGCCTGCGCGTCTAAAACCCGCCTCCTTCACCTTTGCCCAAATATCCTCCGGGGGTGCGGGGGGGGGGGGGCGGCCCCCCCCCCCCCGCCATGCCCCGCCGCAAGGCGGGGCCAAGCATAAACCGGGGCCGCGGCACGCGGCCCTCCCCGTGACATTGCGACGGCGCCATCCTATAAGGCGCGCGCAACCAACCCGGAAAAGACGGACAGTTCAATGATCAAGGTTTTCGGCCACAAGGCCCCCGACACGGACGCGACCGCGTCGCCCATCATCTGGGCGTGGTATCTCAGCGAAATCAAGGGCATCCCGGCCCGGCCCGCGCTGCTGGGCGAGCCCAACAGCGAGGCCGCCTTCGTCCTGCGCCGCTGGCAGCTGGACCGGCCCGAGATCATCGATGACGTGGCCGCCGGAGACGAGGTCGTCATTGTCGATACCAACAACCCCGCCGAGCTGCCCGCAAGCATCAACGACGCCGACATCCGCGCGATCATCGACCACCACAAGCTCACCGGAGGGCTCGAGACCCGTGCGCCCATCGAGATCACCATGCGCCCGCTGGCCTGCACCGCCACCATCCTGCACGATCTGATGGGCCCCGACGCCGCGCTGATGCCCGAGAAGATCAAATGCGCGATGCTCTCTTGCATCCTGTCGGACACGCTCGAATTCCGCTCGCCGACCACCACCGATCACGACCGCGCTCTGGCCGAGCGGCTGGCGGCCGATCTCGACATCTCGATTCCCGACTACGCGGCCGAGATGTTCGCGGCCAAGTCCGACGTCTCGGCCTTCTCCGACGCCGAGCTGTTGCGGATGGACTCGAAGACCTACGAGGTCGGCGACAAGAGCTTCCGCGTCAGCGTCCTGGAGACGACCGCGCCCGATCAGGTACTGGGCCGCAAGGACAGTCTGATGAAGAGCATGGAAACCGTGGCCGCCGAGGACGGTGCCGACGCGGTCCTGCTCTTCGTCATCGACATTCTGCGCGAGGAGGCGACGTTGCTGCTGCAGAACGATCTGGTCGCCCGGCTGGCCGAGGCGAGCTTCGGCGCCAAGCCGGTCGGAGACACCGTCGTGCTGCCCGGCGTGATGAGCCGCAAGAAACAGATCGTGCCGGTGCTGACGCTGTGAGCGCGGCGGCGCGTGCCGACAGGGGGCCGCGATGACCCGTCTGATCGAGACCCTCGCCGAGATCGCCGGTCCCTATGACGCGCTCTTGTGCGATCTGTGGGGCTGCCTGCATGACGGGATCGCGCCGTTTTCTGACGCCGTCGCCGCGCTGGAGAGCTTCCGCGACGCGGGCGGGCGTGTGGTTCTGCTGACAAACGCGCCCCGCCCGCACGGCGCCGTGCGCGCCTCGCTCGACGCCATCGGCCTTTCGTCCGATGCCTATGACGCCGTCGTCTCGTCGGGCGACGCGGCGCAGGAGGCGATGCTGCGCGGCGCCGTGGGCCGACGCGTCCACCACATCGGGCCCCAAAAGGACGATGCCTTTTTCGACGACATCCCCGCGGCGCTGCGCGACCTTCCCGCGGTGGAGCGCGTCGCCCTGGACAGGGCCGAGGGGATCGTCTGCACCGGCCCCTTCGACGAGATGACCGAGACGCCGCAGGACTACCGCGCGACCTTCCTGATGGCCAAGCAGCGCGGCCTGAAACTGCTATGCGCCAATCCCGATCTGGTGGTCGATTACGGCGACCGGCGCATCTATTGCGCCGGGGCGCTGGCGCAGCTTTATGAGGAGATGGGCGGTGAGAGCCTGTATTACGGCAAACCGCACCCGCCGATCTATGACATGGCACGGCGCGCGCTGGCCGCGTCGGGCGGCGCCGTCGACGACGACCGGCTGCTCGCAGTGGGCGATGGCATCGCCACCGACATCGCCGGCGGCATGGCCGAGGGAATCGACACGCTCTTCGTGACCGGCGGCCTCAGCTGGGAGGCTTTCGGCCCCGACCGCGACCACCCCGACCCCGCCCTGCTGGAGGCGTGGCTTGAGGCGCGCGAGATCAGCCCGACCGCCGCGATCGGCCGGCTGCGATAGCTGCGCCGCGCCAGATCGGCAATAAAGTTGCCGATTTAACCCAGCCCAAGGACTCTTATTGCGCAACATTATTGCGCCATCGTTTCGGCCGCGCTATGGTGGCGGCATCCGCCCCATGATCACAAGGTCAGCTACGATGCTCGACACCCCTGCGAACGACAACCTGCCCCGCGGCACCATCTGCATCGAGGATATCGAGATCGGCATGACGCGCCATCTGCGCAAGCGGGTCGGCGACCGCGACATCGCGCTGTTCGCCGAGGTCTCGACCGACCGCAATCCCGTCCATCTCGACGACGCCTACGCCCGCGACACCATCTTCGAGGGCCGCATCGCCCATGGCATGCTGACGGCGGGGCTGGTTTCGGCCGTGATCGGAGAACAGTTGCCCGGCCACGGCACCGTCTATCTTGCCCAGTCGCTGAGCTTCATGGCCCCGGTCCGACCCGGCGACACGGTTCTGGCGGAAGTCACCGTGATCAAGATCGACCATGCCCGCCGCCGCGTGACCCTTGAATGTCGCTGCGCCGTGGGCGATACCACCGTCCTGAAAGGCGAGGCGCAGGTGCTTGCGCCGAGCCGCAAGTTCGACTGACAGGCGGCGGGTTGCCCCGCCATACGGGGGCGCATGCGGACCATCAGGGGCTGGACCGGACTGGACGCGGATGACCGCGGCGCGTCGGTGGCGATGGGCAATTTCGATGGCGTGCATCTGGGCCACCAGACAGTGATCGACATCGCACGCCGGGGGGCCGCGCGCCACGCCGCGCCGCTGGGCGTCATCACCTTCGAGCCGCATCCGCGCGAGGTCTTCGCCCCCCAGGCGCCGCCCTTCCGGCTGATGAATGCCGAGGCGCGCGCCAACCGGCTGGCCAAGCTTGGGGTCGAACGGCTCTATGAGTTGCCCTTCACAAGGGCGCTCTCATCGCTCGACCCCGAGCGTTTCGCACGCGAGGTTCTCGCCGACGGGCTCGGGGTGTGCCATGTCGTTGTGGGTGCCGATTTCTGCTTTGGCCGCAAGCGTGCCGGCACCGCGGTTATGCTGCGGGATTTCGGCGCGCAGATGGGGTTCGACGTGACGATCGCCGACCTCGTCGAGGGCAAGGACGGGGCCGTGTCCTCCACCGCGATCCGCACGGCGCTCTCCGAGGGGCGCCCGCGCGATGCCGCCGCGATGCTCGGGCACTGGCACCGGATCGTCGGGGAGGTCCAGCATGGCGACAAGCGCGGCCGCGACCTGGGCTATCCGACCGCCAACATGTCGATCACCGGACTGCACCCGCCGCGCTTCGGCGTCTATGCCGTGCTGGTCGACGTGCTCACCGGCCCCCATCAGGGCACCTATCGCGGCGCGGCCTCGGTCGGAATCCGCCCGATGTTTCGCACCGACGAGCCCAATATCGAGACATTCCTGTTCGACTTCGACGGAAATCTCTACGGCGAACACATCTCGGTCGCTCTGGTGGAGTTCCTGCGCGGGGAACAGAATTTCGACAGCCTCGACGCCCTGATCACGCGGATGGACGGCGACAGCGCCCGCGCCCGCGCCATCCTGGCGGCGCTGTGAGCCGGCGTCGCCCCCCGACGCCGCCCGCTGGCGCGGAGCCGGACGCGCTGCGCCCGCGCTTCTGGGAGCGCCCGCTGACGGAGCTGACACCGGCCGAGTGGGAGGCGCTGTGCGACGGCTGCGGCAAGTGCTGCCTCAACAAGCTCGAAGACGCCGATACCGGCGCGGTGGCCTTCACCCGCGTGGCGTGCCGGCTGCTCGACGACGCCACCTGCCGCTGCGGCAACTACGAAATCCGCAAGACGCTGGTGCCCGAATGCGTGGTGCTGACGCCGCGCAACATCGGCCAGATCGCCTACTGGATGCCGGCGACCTGCGCCTACCGGCTGCGCCACGAGGGCAAGCCGCTGCATGACTGGCACCCGCTGATCTCGGGCGACCCGGACAGCGTGCACCGCGCCGGCATTTCGGTGCGCGGCTGGACCGTGCCGGAATTCTCCGTCACCGAAGACGAGTGGGAAGACCACATCATCGAGGAGGAGCCCTGATGTATTTCGCCTCTGACAACAGCTCGGGTGTGCCCGCCGAGGTGCTCGAGGCGCTGTCACGCGCAAATCGGGGCTTTTCGATGCCCTATGGCGCCGACGATCTGATGGAAGGGGTGCGTACCAGCCTGCGCGAGATCTTCGAGGCCCCCGAGGCGAGCGTCTATCTGGTCGCCACCGGCACCGCGGCCAACGCCCTGGCGCTGGCCTGCTATTGCCCTCCATGGGCGGCGGTCTATTGCCACCGCACCGCCCATGTCGAGGAAGACGAATGCAACGCCCCCGAGTTCTATACCGGCGGCGCCAAGCTCGTGCCCGTCGACGGCCCCGACGGGCGCATGGAGCCCGAGCGCCTGGAAGCCGCGCTGGACGCCGCCGCGCCGGGCGGGGTGCACAACACCCAGAAAGGCATGCTGACCATCACCAATACCACCGAGGCGGGCACCGTCTATTCGCCCGGCGAGGTCGCGCGGCTGGCCGGCATCGCGCGCGGGCACGGGCTGCCCGTGCACATGGACGGCGCGCGATTTGCCAATGCGCTGGTCTCCGCCGGCTGCACCCCGGCGGAGATGACCTGGAAGGCGGGGGTGGACGTTCTGAGCTTCGGCGGCACCAAGAACGGGCTGATGGGGGTCGAGGCCGTGATCCTCTTCGATCCGCGCAAGGCCTGGGAATTCGAGCTGCGCCGCAAGCGTGGCGGGCACCTGTTTTCCAAGCATCGCTACCTGTCGGCGCAGATGGCGGCCTATCTCGCGGACGATCTCTGGCTCGACCTCGCCGGGCGGGCCAACGCGGCCGCCGCGCGGCTTTCGCAGGGCATCGCGGCGCTGGAGGGCGGAGAGCTGCGCCACCCCACCCAGGCCAACATGGTCTTTGCCGCCTTTCCACGCGCCGCGCATCTGCGCGCCCGCGAGGCGGGCGCGGCCTATTACCTGTGGCCCTTTGGCCAGTCGCTCGACGGGCCGGCCGAGACGCCGCTCTCGGCCCGGCTGGTGTGTTCCTGGGCCACGACGCGGGAGGATATCGACCGCTTTCTCGGGCTGCTGCGCGGCTGAGGCCGCCTCAGGGCGCGATACGCTCCGCGATCGCGCGCGCCACCGCATCGGGATGGGTCAGGGGCAGCATGTGCCCCGCGCCGGGCACCTCGACCATGCGCGCATCCGGCAGCCGGGCGGCCAGCGCGGCCGTGACCGCTTCCATGATCGGCGGCGAGGCCGCCCCCCTGACGATCAGGACGGGCCGCGTCAGCCCCTCCAGCCGCCCCGGCGCCAGCAAGCCATGCGCGTCGTCGGCCAGGCTGTGGGCGGTGGCGGGAATGAAGCCGATCCGATCGACCATGTAGGCCCGCTGCGCCTCGGGCAGCTCCGCCCAGGGCGCGCCGGCGCCCCACATCCCGATGAAGCGTCGCGCCGCCTCGGCGCGGTCGCCTTCCAGCCAGGCGGCCTCGACGGGTTCGACCGCCTCCATATAGGCGGCATGAACCTCCGGTGCGAAAGATCGCGCGGCGGCGAACAGAACAGGCTCGACCATGGTGAGGCTGCGCACCAGCGCGGGGCTCTCCAGCGCCAGACGCAGCGCCACGGTGGCGCCGAAGGAGTGCCCGATCAGCTCGACCGGGGCACCTTCCGCGGCGGCGGTCTCGCGTGCCATCGCCGTGGCCAGATCGTGCAGGTCGGATCGGCCGTCCCAGTCGGGTCCGCGGCCATGCATGGGCAGATCGAAGGCGGTCATGCGCAGCCGATCAGAGAGGCGGTCGGCCACGCCGCGCCACGCCCCGGAATGCGCCAGCGAGCAGTGGATCATCACCGCCGCGCGCGGGCCGTGTCCCCACCGGCGGACGCCCCCGTCAGCAGTGGCGGACTCGGCCGTTGCGCTCACAGCCGGCCCGCGAGATGCAGGTCGAGATCCTCCAGCCTGTCCTGCCCCCAGAACAACTCCTCGCCCACCGCGAAGAACGGCACGCCGAAGACCCCGCGCGCGACCGCCTCCTCGAGATTGGCCGCATAGGTTTCGGCCCCCGTCAGCAGCCCGGAATCCGCCAGCGCCGGGTCGAAGCCGGCGGCGCCCAGACAATCGCGGATGACCGCATCGTCGGAGATGTCGCGCTCCTCGACCCAGCAGGCGCGCGACAGCCCGGTGACCAGCGCCGTGATATCGCCCCCGCCGGCCTTCTGCGCGGCAATCATCGCATATCCCGCCGGCGCGGCATTGACCGGCCAGTAGGCGGGGTGAAGGTTGATGGGCATGCCGAGCTTCGCGGCCTGGCGGCGCATCTCCTGCAGGCGCATCGCCTTGCGGCTCTCGTGGCGCTCGGGCTGCGGCTTACCGCCCGTGCGGCGGAAAAGCTCCCACGTTTCCAGAGGCTTGTAGGTCAGCGTGGCGCCGTGTTTCGCGGCGAGCTCGGCCGGACGCGCCCCGGCGAGATACACGAAGGGCGACGACGACGTCATGTAATAGTCGATATGGGCCATGGAGACCTCCATCCCGCGGCGCGGATCGGTTTGCAAGACCGTATCCCGGTGGTAAGCGGTGTCAACGCCACGAATCCTTCTTTCCGCAGGCTGCTCCTGGAACCTCTCTCATGGCCGTCATCGCTGAACCCAAACTCATTGCAGGCAACGCCAACGCGCCCCTTGCCAAGGCCATCGCGCGGCGCATGTCGCTGTTGCGGGGGCGCAATATCGACCTTGTGGATGCGCGGGTGGAGCGCTTCAACGACGCCGAGGTCTTCGTCGAGGTGTTCGAGAATGTCCGCGGCGAGGACATGTTCATCATTCAGCCGACATCGAAGCCCGCCAACGACAATCTGATGGAGCTGCTCATCATCGCCGACGCGCTGCGCCGCTCCTCGGCGGCGCGGATCACGGCGGTGATTCCCTATTTCGGCTATGCCCGGCAGGACCGGCGCACTAAGGCGCGCACGCCGATCTCGGCCAAGCTGGTTGCCAATCTCATTGCCGTCGCCGGCATCGATCGGGTGCTCACCCTCGATCTGCACGCCACCCAGATCCAGGGGTTTTTCGATCTGCCCGTCGACAACCTGTATGCCGCCCCGCTGTTCGCGGTGGATGCGCGCCACCAGTTCGGCGCCAATCCGCAAAACCTCACCGTCGTCTCTCCCGACGTCGGCGGCGTGGGCCGGGCGCGCGAACTCGCAACGCGGCTGGGCTGCGCGCTGGCCATCGTGGACAAGCGGCGCGAAAAGCCCGGCGAGGTCGCCGAGATGACCGTGATCGGCGACGTGAAGGGGCAAACCTGCATCATCGTGGACGATATCTGCGACACCGCCGGCACGCTGTGCAAGGCCGCCGAGACGCTGATGGAGGCCGGCGCGGCCGAGGTGCACGCCTATATCACCCATGGCGTGATGTCGGGGCCGGCGGTCGAGCGGGTGACGAACTCGGTGATGAAAAGCCTCGTGATCACCGACTCCATCGAGGCCACGCCCGAGGTAAAGGCCGCCCCCAACATCCGCATCGTGCCCAGCGCGCCGCTCTTCACCCAGGCGATCCTCAACACCTGGAGCGGCACCAGCGTGTCGTCGCTGTTCGAGGTCGAGACCGTCCTTCCCATCTATGACGGCGTCTATCCGCAGGCCTGACTGCGGCCTAGAGAAAAAGCGAAAGCGCCCAGGGCGCGATCAGCGCGGTCAGCACCGCGTTGAGCCCCATGCCCAGCCCGGCGAAGGCGCCCGCCGTCTCGTTGACCTGCAGCGCGCGGGCGGTGCCGATGCCATGGGCGGCCACGCCGACGGCAAAACCCCGCGCCCGCCAGTCGCGCACGCGCAGGATATTGAGCAGCGGCGTGGCCACGACCGCGCCTGTCATCCCGGTGATCAGGACGAGCACCGCCGTCAGCGTGGGCGAGCCGCCGAGGCTTTCGGCGATACCGATCGCGACCGGCGCCGTCGCCGATTTGGGCGCGAGCGCCGTCAGCGTCGCCGTATCCACCCCCAGCGCGGCCGCGACGCCCAGCGCCGCGAGGATCGCGGTCAGCGACCCCGCCGCCAGCGCGGCCAGCAGCGGCAGCGCCACCCGCCGCACATGCCCCCGCGCCAGATAGAGTGGCACCGCCAGCGAAACGGTCGCCGGCCCCAGCAGGAAATGGACGAACTGCGCCCCCTCGAAATAGGTGGCATAGGGCGTGCCGGTCGCCCATAGCAGCCCGGCCAGCAGGATCACCGCGACAAGCACGGGATTGACCAGCGGGCGCCCGCCCGCCCGGCGCGCCAGAGCGTCGCCAATGCCATAGGCGATCAGCGTGGCCGTCAGCCACAACAACGGCCCCTCGTTGAGATAGCTCCAGATCTCGGCGAAGTCAGTCATTCCGGCCCGCCCCGGCGCGCTCGTCGCCCTCGGCGGCGGCGCCGGCCAGCCGCGCCACCGCGACAAAGGTCAGCGCCCCGACCGCGATCGCGAGTACGGTCGAAACGGCCAGCGCCAGCAGGATTGGCCCGCCCTGTGTCCCGAGCGCGTTCCAGTGCCCGACGATGCCGACGCCCGCCGGCACGAAAAGCAGCGCAAGATGTGAAAGAATGCCCTCGGCCGGGCTGCGCACGCTTTCGAACAGGCGCGGCACCATCAGGAACGCCACCACCAGCGCGGCCATGCCGATCACCGGGCCGGGCACCGGCAACCCCAGCCCCCGCGCGACGACCTCGCCGCCCAGTTGGAAGCACAGGATCAGCGCGATACCGGCGATCATGAGGCCCTCCTGCCTTTTGCAGGCATTTCAGCACGCAGAGGCCGCAAAGAAAAGGCCGCGGCGGAATGCTCAGCTCAGCACGGCAAACCACGGCAAGGTATCGCCGCGCCGATCTCCAATATGTTGTGGCATGCGGAAGGGGCAACGCGAAATCAAGGAAGCGCGCCCTTGACACATGGCAAGGCCAACCGAATGCTGGCCCTCAGGCAGGAATCACGGGCAATCGGCGCAGTGCATTTTACGCGGCTCAGGCTCAATGGCTTCAAGAGCTTCGTGGACCCCACCGATCTGGTGATCCGCGAGGGGCTGACGGGCGTCGTCGGCCCCAACGGCTGCGGCAAATCCAACCTGCTCGAGGCGCTGCGCTGGGTGATGGGCGAAAACCGCCCCACCGCCATGCGCGGCGGCGGGATGGAAGACGTGATCTTTGCCGGCACCGCCTCGCGGCCGGCGCGCAATTTCGCCGAGGTCACGCTGCATCTCGACAACGCCGACAGGCTCGCGCCCACGGGGTTCAACGACTCCGATCTGCTGGAAGTCACCCGGCGTATCACCCGCGATGCCGGTTCGGCCTACAAGGCGAACGGCCGCGAGGCCCGCGCGCGCGACGTGCAGATGCTGTTTGCCGATGCCTCGACGGGCGCGCATTCGCCCGCGCTGGTTCGCCAGGGCCAGATCGCCGAACTCATCAACGCCCGGCCGCGTGCGCGCCGCCGCGTTCTCGAAGAGGCCGCAGGGATTTCGGGGCTGTATCAGCGCCGTCACGAGGCCGAACTCAAACTGAATTCGACCGAGAGCAATCTCGAACGCGTCGAGGACGTCATCGACGGGCTCGCCGGGCAACTCCAGCAATTAGCCCGGCAGGCCAAGCAGGCGGCGCGCTACCGCGAACTCGGCGCGCAGCTGCGCCGGGCCGAGGGGCTTTTGCTCTATCGCCGCTGGAAGGAGGACGACGCCGCACGCGCCGCCGCCGAGGAGACCCTGGCCGAGGCTGTACGCGAAGCCGGCCGGACCGAAGCCGCCGCAGGAGCCGCCGCCCGCGCCCATGCCGAGCGCGAACAGGCCCTGCCGCCGCTGCGCGAGGAAGAGGCGGTGGCCGGCGCGATCCTGCAGCGGCTCGAGGTGCAGCGCGCAACGCTCGCCGAAGAGGAGGCGCGCGCGCGGGAGACGATCCGCACCCTCGAGGCCCGGATCGACCAGCTCGCCAGCGACCGCGAGCGCGAGGCCGGGCTCAACCGCGACGCCGGCGAAACCATCGCCCGGCTCGAACGCGAACAGGCCGACCTCGCCCAGGCCGCCGAGGGCCATGACGCGCGACTCTCCAATGCCGAGACGCAGGCAAGTGACGCCGCCGAAACGCTGCAGGCCGCCGAGACCACGCTTTCGGAGCTGACCGAAGATACCGCCCGCCTCGCCGCGCGCCACCAGGCCGGGCAGCGTCGCCGTGACGAGGCCCGCCAGACGCTCGACCGAAGCACGGCCGAGGCCGCCCGCGCCCGCGAACAGGCCGACACCGCAGACACCGCGAAAGCGCAGGCCGAGACCGACCACGCGGCCGCTGAGGCCGCCCTCGACGAGGCGCAGCGGCTGGCCTCGGCGGCGGAGCAGTCGCTCACCGAGGCCGAGGAGGCGCGCGGCGCGGCACAGGCGCGCGAAGCCGAAGCCCGCGCCACCCATGCCGAGGCCGAGGGCGAAGCCGGCGCCCTGCGCGCCGAGGTCGCCGCGCTCGCCCGGCTGGTCGAAAACGAGGCCGACACGGGAGACCACTTGCTCGACCGGATCACGGTCGCGCCGGGTTTCGAGGCCGCCCTCGGCGCCGCGCTGGGCGACGATCTTCGGGCCGGCGAAATCGACGCCGCCGAGACCGCGGTTGCAAGCGGCTGGGCCGCCCTGCCGGCATGTGCCGAGGCCCCTGCCCCGCTGCCGGAAGGCGCCGCCCCGCTTGTGCCCCATGTGCAGGCGCCCGATGTCCTGGCCCGCCGCCTCCCCCGGATCGGCGTGGTCGAGCGCGCCGATGGCGGGCGGCTCCAGCCCCTGCTCGCGCCCGGTCAGCGTCTGGTGAGCGCCGAGGGCGACCTGTGGCGATGGGACGGCTATCGCGCCGCTTCCGACGACGCGCCCAGTGCCGCTGCGCTGCGCCTGCAGCAGATCAACCGCCTGAGTCGGCTGCGGCAGGAGCACACAGCCGCCGCTGCCCGCGCCGAGAGCGCGCTCCAGGCCCATGAGACGCTCAAGCGCCGCGCCGCCGAACTGGACGAGGCCGACAGGCGCGCGCGCGAGACCCGCCGGGACGCCGACGCCCGCGTCGCCCAGGCCCGCCGCGCCCTCAGCCAGGCCGAGGCCGACCGCTCGCGCTCGGAGGACGAGCTGGAGTCCGCGCAACGCGCCGTTGCCCGTCACGAGGACGCCGCCGCACAAGCCCGCGCCGAGCTCGACGCCGCCGAGGCCGCGCTGGCCGAACTGGGCGATCTCGACGCCGCCCGGGCCGGTGTCGAAGAGGCGCGTCAGGCGGTCGAGGCCGCGCGCACCACCATGATGCACCGGCGCGCCGCCCATGAGGAACTCCGCCGTGAAGGCCGCGCCCGCGACAGCCGCGCGCGCGAAATCGCTACCGAGATCGACGGCTGGCGGCGCCGGCTGGAGACGGCCGAGCACCGCATCGCCGAGCTCGACAGCCGGCTGGAGGCGTCGCGCGCGCAACTCGCCGAGGCGCGGGAGGCCCCCGAGCGCATCGGCGAGAAGCGCGCCGAGCTCGACACGGCGGTAGACGCGGCCGAGGCGCGGCGCAAGCGCGCCGCCGATGCGCTGGCCCAGGGCGAGTCGGCCCTGCGCGCGGCCGCCACCGAGGAACGCGAGAGCGAGCGCGCCGCCGGCACTGCCCGTGAGGCCCGCGCCCGCGCCGAGGCGCGGCTGGAAGCGGCGCGCGAGACCGCCGCCCAGGCCGAGCAGCGCATCCGCGACGAAACCGGGTCGGGGCCGCAGGAGCTGCTCGAAACGCTTGCGGCCGATGCGGACGAAATGGCCGAGACCCCGGCGCTGGAGGCCGAGGTTGCCCGCCTGCGGCGGGCGCGCGACGCGCTGGGAGCCGTCAACCTGCGCGCCGAGGAGGATGCCCGCGAGGTGCAGGACGAGCACGACGCGCTGGTCAGCGAGCGCGCCGATCTTCAGGCCGCCGTCGCCAAGCTGCGCAACGGGATCGGGGCGCTCAATCGCGAGGGGCGCGAGCGCCTGCTGGCGGCCTTCGAACAGGTCAATGCCAGTTTTTCGGCCCTGTTTTCGCACCTCTTCGACGGGGGCGAGGCCAGGCTCGTTCTGGTCGAATCCGACGATCCGCTCGAGGCCGGGCTGGAAATCATGTGCCAGCCGCCGGGCAAGAAGCTCTCGACGCTATCGCTGCTCTCGGGCGGCGAGCAGACGCTGACTGCGCTCGCGCTGATCTTTGCTGTGTTTCTGGCCAACCCGGCGCCGATCTGCGTGCTCGACGAGGTGGATGCGCCACTCGACGACGCCAATGTCACCCGTTTTTGCAACCTGCTCGACGAAATGACGCGGCGCACCGAAACGCGGTTTCTCATCATCACCCACAACGCGATCACGATGAGCCGCATGGACCGGCTCTTCGGCGTGACGATGGGCGAGCAGGGGGTCAGCCAGCTCGTCAGCGTCGATCTCAACCGCGCCGAGCAGATGGTCGCCTGAAGCCCCGTCGCCGACAGAGTTACAGCCGGTCGAGCAATGCGGGGGTGGGCCATGCGTCGGCCGGCAGGCCGAGCTGTTCCTCGACGTCCTGCACCGCCGCGCGCGTGCCCGCCCCAAGGATGCCGTCTATCCCGCCCACGTCATAGCCCATCTGCGACAGCCTGCGCTGCAGCTCCATCATCTGGGCCTGGTTCAGCCCCGGCTCGGGGTTGCCCGCGTCGTAGACCGGCGCGCCTTCGAGCCGGGTGGCGAAATAGGCGGTGGTGACGACATAGGTGAAGCTCTCGTTCCACTCGAAAAGCGTGCGGAAATTGGGAAACACCATGAAGGCCGGCCCGCCCCGCCCCTGCGGCACGATGACCGAGGCGGCCATACTGCCCGAGGGCAGTTGCCCGTGGCGGGGCCGCACGCCCATCCGCTGCCACTCCGCCACGCTCATCTCGGTGCGCAGCCCGCTTTGGGAATAGTCGAACCCGTCGGGCACCGTCACCTCATGCAGCCAGGGCTCGTTCGGGCGCCAGCCGAAACTGCGCAGCAGGTTGGCCCCGGACATCAGCGCATCGGCGACCGAGGTCTTGAGCGTGACGCGGCCGTCCCCGTCACCATCCACGCCGTGCTCGAGGATGTCGCCGGGCAGCATCTGGACCATGCCGATCTCGCCCGCCCATGCGCCGGTGGTCGTGGCGGGGTCGAAGCCGCCCTGTGCGAACAGGGCGATCGCCGAGAAGACCTGCGGGCGGAAAAGCTCGGGGCGGCGACAGTCATGCGCCAGCGTGACCAGGGCATTGGCGGTGTTGTAGTCGCCCTGAAAACCGCCGTAGTCAGTCTCGAACGCCCAGAAGGCCAGCAGAATGCCCCGCTGGACCCCGTAGCGCCGCTCGATCGCGTCGAAGATGGCGTCATGACGCTGCGCATTGCGCCGCCCCTGGTCGAGCCGGTTCTGGCTGATGAGCTGGCGCGAGAACTCGATGAAGGGGCGCTGGAATATGCCCTGCCGCCGGTCGGCCGCGATCACCGAAGGGTCACGGTTCACGCTGCGGAAAAAGGCATCGACCGTGGCCCGGTCATGCCCGCGATCGACGGCCCGAGCCGCTAGATCGTTGACGAAGGCACCGAAATCGCCGCCGCACGGCACGGGCTGGGCGGCGAGCGCGGCCGGAGCGAGCGCGAGCGCCCC
>PUHN01000043.1 GCA_002967695.1 Rhodobacteraceae bacterium WD3A24
TCGGACCGGATCGGCAAGAGGATCGCGCCGGCGGGCGGACGCCGAGCCCAGCCGCAGGAGCAGGAAAGGGCAGCAGATGGCCACATCGCGCAGGTCTGCGAGCGGGGCGGGGACCGACGGCCTTCTGGTGTTCGGCCACTCCGGGCAGGTCGCCACGGAGTTGCGCCGCCACGCGCCTGCGGCCGAGTTCCTGTCGCGGGCGCAGGCCGATCTGAGCGAGCCCGACGCCTGCGCCGCGGCGATCGCCGCCCGCGCCCCGCGCATGGTGATCAACGCCGCCGCCTTTACCGGCGTCGACGCCGCCGAGACGCAGGAGGAGACGGCGATGCGCGTCAATGCCGACGCGCCCGGCGCGATGGCGCGCGAATGCGCGCGCCGGGGCGTGCCCTTCGTTCAGCTGTCGACGGATTACGTCTTTGCCGGAGACGGCGCGGCCCCGCATCGGCCGGGCGATCCGACCGCACCGCTCGGGGCCTATGGCCGCAGCAAGCTTGCCGGCGAGGCGGCCGTGCGCGCGGCGGGGGGCGTGCATGCGATCCTGCGCACCTCGTGGGTTTTCTCGGCCCATGGCAACAATTTCGTCAAGACGATGCTACGGCTGTCCGAAAGCCGCGACCATCTGCGGATCGTCGAGGATCAGATCGGCGGGCCGACCCCTGCCGCCGCGATCGCGCGGGCCTGTGTGACGATCGCGCAGGCGCTTGCATCGGAGCCGGGCAACAGCGGAACCTATCACTTCGCCGGCACGCCCGAGACAAGCTGGATGGCCTTTGCGGGGGCCATTTTCGCCCGGACGGGGCGGCGCGTGACGATCGAGCCGATCGCCTCCGCGGCGTATCCGACGCCCGCGCCCCGCCCGCTCAACTCGCGGCTCGATTGCACGGAGACCGAGGCGGTGTTCGGGGTGACGCGGCCGGACTGGCGTCCGGCGCTCGATGCCGTTCTGACTGAGCTGGGCGCTCTTTGATAGCCGCTCGGGCCGCACCACCCGAAGGGGCGGCGAGGTGCGTCAGCCGGTGCCCAGCCGCCTGCCCACGCCGTCGCGCGCCTGCAGGGCGCGCCACCAGTCCGCGTTGTCGAGATACCACATCACCGTGCGCTCCAGCCCCTCGCTCAGCGTCACCGAAGGCCGCCAGCCGAGCTCGGTGCGGATGCGCGCGGGGTCGATGGCATAGCGCGCGTCGTGGCCGGGGCGATCCTCGACAAAGGTGATCAGACGCTCATGCGGCGCGGCCTCGGGGCGCAGCCCGTCGAGGATGCGGCAGATCATGCGCACCAGCTCGATATTGGTGGCCTCGTTCTTGCCCCCGATATTGTAAGCCCGCCCCACGGGCGCGCGCGCCAGAACCGTCAGCAGCGCATCGGCGTGATCCTCGACATGCAGCCAGTCGCGCACGTTTTGACCCTGCCCGTAGACCGGGATCGCGCGGCCGGCCAGCGCGTTGAGGATCACCACGGGGATCAGCTTTTCGGGGAACTGGTAGGGGCCGTAATTGTTGGAGCAGTTGGTCAGCACCACGGGCAGGGCGTAGGTCGCCTGCCAGGCGCGCACCAGATGGTCCGCCGCCGCCTTGGAGGCGGCATAGGGGCTGTTGGGGGCGTAAGGGCTTTCTTCGGTAAATTTCCCCTCCGCCCCGAGCGAGCCATAGACCTCGTCGGTCGAGACATGGTGGAAGCGGAACGTCTCGGGCCGGCCGCGCGCGACCCAGTGCGCCCGCGCCGCCTCCAGCAGGTTGTAGGTGCCGGTCACGTTGGTCTCGACAAAGGCGCCGGGCCCGTCGATGGAGCGGTCCACATGGCTTTCGGCGGCCAGATGCATGATCGCGTCGGGGGCATGGGCGGCCAGGATGCGGTCGAGCGCGCCACGGTCGCGGATATCGGCGTGCTCGAAGGCATAGAGCGGGCTGCGGGCCGCCTCGGCCACATTGTCGAGGCAGGCCGCATAGGTCAGCGCATCGAGATTGACGACCCGGTGTCCCTCGGCCACCGCCCGGCGCACCACCGCCGATCCGATAAAGCCCGCGCCGCCTGTCACCAGCAGCTTCACGCCCGGCCCTCCCATGCGAAGGGGGTCGCGAAATCGCGCCACAAGGGGGCCTGGCCGTCCTTGTCAGAGATCACCGCCTCCTGTGGGGTGATGCCCCAGTCGATCGCGAGCTCAGGGTCGTCGAAGCGCACCGCGCCGTCGGCTTCGGGGGCGTAGTAGTCCGAGCACTTGTAGAGGACTTCGCAGTCGGGTGTGCGGGTGACGAACCCGTGCAGGAAACCGGCGGGGATGAAGAGCTGGCGGCCATTTTCGGCCGAAAGCTCGACCCCCGTCCACCGGGCGAAACGCGGCGAGCCGCGGCGCGCGTCCACGGCGACATCGAACACCGCCCCGCGCACCACACGCACCAGTTTCGCCTGAGCATGGGGCGGCGCCTGATAGTGCAGGCCGCGCACCGTGCCGGCGGCGTGCGAGAGTGAGTGATTGTCCTGGACGAAATCGATGTCGATCCCGGCCTCGCGCAGGGTCCGGCGGTTCCAGCTCTCGCTGAACCAGCCGCGCGCGTCGGAAAACCGGCGCGGGGTGAGGATGAGGACTTCCGGCAATGCCGAGTGTTCCACCTGCACGATAGCCTCTCTCTTTCCTTGGCCGCCGGGGCGCGCGCGCGGCGCACTATAGCCCTGTGACCGGGCGTTGGAACATCAATCGCGCGAAGGGCGGTGCCAGCGGGCTATTGCCGTCCGCCGTCTCGGCGTTGCGCGCGCCAGCGGCGCAGATAGGCCGACACCGCCTTGACCATGGTGGTTTTGCTCTGCTCGAAGCGTGTCTCGGGGTGTTCGCCCAGCAGATAGGCGGCCTGAGCCTGAATGGCGGCGATCTCGCCTCTCAACTGGCGTTGCTGCGCCTCGTTCAGCCGCGCGGGGTCGAGGCGATCCATGCGTTTGCGAATGTCCTGAATGCGCCGCAGCATGATATTGGGCTGCTGGCGCTCGCGGTGCTCTTCCTGCACGCGCGCCATGATATCGAGCAGATCCTGCACGTTCCGCGCGCTGTCCTCACGGGCGGCGAACACGAGGCGCAGGGATTCGAGCGCCTCCCCCGGCAGTGGCGCGTCTCCCGCGGCGGTTTCGTCGCCAAGAATGCCGCGTTCATGGGCAAAGCGGCGCAGCGTCGCCACGGGCAGGAATTTCGGTGCCGGATCGGCAAAGGGATACTCGCGGTCGAGCGGCGCGTTGACCCGCTCGCGCATCTCGATCATCGCGAACCCCGCCGCGCGCCAGACCGCGCGCAGATGCTCGGGCAGGGCGTCGAGCTGCGCGGCAAGGCCGGCGAACAGCGCCTCGGCATCGGCGATGACGGCGTAATGGTCGGGGGTGCGGCAGTGTTCGTCGAGATACGCCTCGGCCAGCGCCAGTTCGGCGATTTCGCGGTCGAGCTGGCCGGTATCCTCGAACTGATAGGCCCGGGCGATCCAGTCCGGTGGCAGCTTCAACTCGTCGCGCTGACGGCGCAGCTTGATCCGGCGGTTGATCCAGCCATAGCCCAGCTTGGTCTCGGGCGCCATCTGCAGCGCGGCCTCGACGAATTCGATGTCTTCGGGCGGCGTGTCGGCGGGCAGCACCGCGACGAGCACCTCCTCGAAGCTCGCGAAACGGTGCCGGTCGCGGGCGAGCAGGGTGCGCATCGCGGCGAGCCGGCGATTGCCGTTGATGACGATCCCGTCGGCATCGACCAGCAGCGGCTCGGTCTGCGTGCCCTGGCGTTCGAGTTCCTGCAGGATCGGGCCGCGCGGGTCGGCGGCCGCGGCCATCAGCAGTTCGTGCAGTTCACGCTGGACCGCCTCGCTCTCGGCGTCGGCGCGCAACGCCTCCCAGTCGCGGCCGGCGTCGTGGAGATGTTCGGCAAGCTCGGCCACGAGACGCCCGTTGTCGACGCGGTAGAGCAACAGCGATTGCGACACGCGCGCGACCGGCAACTGGACGAGCCCACCCGGCAGGGGCGCGTAATGCGTGGGCGCGACTCCTTCGATGGCCGCGGCCAGCCGCGCGCGCCGCGTCTGGCGCGGCATGCTCTCGCCGCTGGCGACGGGCGGCGATGGTTCGGTGGCGTCGGAGCTGGCTGACATGCGCGCCTCCTCTCTGGCCGGCGCCGCCATGCTAGGCGTCCGTCGCGGGGGCGCGCAACCGTGCGGCCGGCCTCAGCGGCTCAGGCCCCCGGCAAGCTCGGGGATATCGAGCGCGGCGAAACCGTAGTGACGCAGCCAGCGCAGGTCGGATTCGAAAAAGGCGCGCAGATCGGGAATGCCGTATTTCAGCATGGCGAGCCGGTCGATCCCGATGCCGAAGGCGAAGCCTTGCCATTGATCGGGGTCGATACCGCCCGCGCGCAGCACTCTGGGGTGGACCATGCCGCTGCCGAGGATCTCCATCCAGTCGTCGCCCTCGCCGATGCGCAACTGCCCGTCGGCCCAGGAGCAACGGATATCGACCTCGGCCGAGGGCTCGGTGAAGGGAAAATGCGAGGCGCGAAAGCGCAGCTCGACGGTCTCCACCTCGAAAAAGGCGCGGCAGAACTCCTCCAGCGTCCATTTCAGGTTGGCCATCGAGATGTCGCGCCCCACGGCCAGTCCCTCGACCTGATGGAACATCGGCGTGTGGGTCTGGTCCATGTCCATCCGGTAGACGCGCCCCGGCGCGATCACCCGCAGCGGCGCGCCCTGCTGCTGCATCGCGCGGATCTGGACCGGCGATGTATGCGTGCGCAGCACGTGCGGCGGGCGCTCATCGTCCCCGGCGCGGGCCATGAAGAAGGTGTCGTGCTCCTGCCGCGCGGGGTGCTCGGGGGGGATGTTGAGCGCGTCGAAATTGTGCCAGTCGGTCTCGACCTGCGGCCCCTCGGCCACGGCAAACCCCATATCGGCGAAAATCGCGGTGAGTTCGTCCATCACCTGGCTGACGGGGTGGATCGTGCCGCTGGGGCGCGGGCGGGCGGGCAGGGTGACGTCGATCCATTCGGCCTCGAGCCGCTCTTCGAGCGCGGCGTCCTCGATTTCCGCGCGGCGCGCGCGCACGGCGGCGTCGATCTCGTCCTTGAGCGCGTTGAGCGCGGGCCCTGCCGATTTGCGCTCCTCGGGGCTCATCCGGCCCAGCTCGCGCATCTTCAGGCTGATTTCACCCTTCTTGCCCAGCGCGGCGATGCGCGCGGCCTCCAGCGCCTCGGCATCCCGAGCCGCAGCCACCGCCGCAAGATGTTTCGCCCTGAGTTCCTCGATGTCGTCCATGCCGCGCCGTCTCCTGTTGGGCCGGCGCCGGAGGTATCACAGCGCCGCCGAAATGCAAGATTGCCGGCCCGCCGCCCCTCTGAGCGCCGCCGGGCGTCAGTCGTCCCCGTCCACCGCGGTGGGGCGGGTGGCCCCCGCGCAGCAGCGCGTCACGCGGCCGCGCGCCTCGTCCCATGCGCCGGGGGTCAGCGACAGGCCCAGCACGCGGGCCGGGTTGGTGGGCGGCGGCATCTCGACCGCGTCGAGCCGGGCGAAGCCCCAGCGGCGGTAATAGGGCTCATCACCCACCAGCAGCACCCGATCCCAGCCCAGATCGGCCGCGCGGCGCAGGCTCTCCTGCATCAGGTAGCCGCCCAGCCCCTCTCCCTGCCGTGTGGGGTGAACCGCGATCGGCCCGAGCAGCAGCGCCGGCCGCCCGCCAACGCAGACGGGCCAATAGCGGATCGCGGCGGCCACCGCGCCGCCCTCGTCGCGCAGCACGAGGCAGAGCGCCGCGACCGGCTCGACCTCCTCGCGCAGGCGGTAGGACGACAGCGCCTCGCGCCCCGGCGAGAAGCACAGATCGAACAGCGCCTCGACCTCCCACCAGTCGTCCCCGGTTTCCCGCCTCAGCTCCACCGCCGCTCTCCGGATGTGCGTCAATGCACTGGAATCGCGCGTAGCATGGGGCTAGGTCGGGGGCAAACGCCAAGGAGACGGACAGTGTTCTACCGCCCCGAGGAAGGCCACGGCCTGCCCCACAACCCCTTCAAGGCCATCATCACGCCCCGGCCCATCGCCTGGGTCTCGACGCGTGGCGCCGACGGGTCCGACAACCTCGCGCCCTATTCCTTCTTCAACGGGGTGGCCGACGCGCCGCCGCAGGTAATGTTCGCCTCCACCGGCCGCAAGGAGGACCGCCATGACACCAAGGACAGCGTCGCCAATATCCGCGAGACGGGCGTGTTCTGCATCAGCGTCGTGGAATACGCCGCGCGCGAGGTGATGAACGCCTCCTCCGGGCCCTGGCCGCGCGAGACCGACGAGTTCGCCCATGCCGGCGCGGCCCGCGCCGAGTGCGAGGGCATCGACTGCCCCCGCGTGGCTGACGCCCCGGCCAGCCTCGAATGCCGCCTGACCCGCCTGATCCGGCTGGAGGGCAAGGCCAATTTCCTTGTGCTGGGCGAGGTGGTGGGCATCCACCTGCGCGACGACTGCCTGAAGGAGGGCATCTTCGACGTCACCACCTACCAGCCGCTCACCCGGCTGGGCTACCGCGACTATTCGCGCATCACCGACCTCTTCAGCCTCAAGCGCCCGGGGGAGTAAGGCGGGCCGCGTCCGACCTGTTCCCGCGCGACGTTCCGTGCAAGATTGCCTTCGGAAAGGAGGCACCGCATGGCCGATCCGCGGACATGGGAAGAGGTCGAGGCGCTGGAACCCACCGCGCCCGAGCGCCAGCTGATCGACGCCTGCAAGGCGGGCGAGATGTGCGTGCTGGGCGACGGCACGCGTCCCGAGGGCCCCGACCCCGCCCGCACCATCCGCGCCGGCATCCTGCGCTACCTGATCCTCGGCGGCTGCGACGCCTGCCGGGTGCACGAGCACGGGCTGCGACTGGTCGGCGCCTACATCCCCGACGCGCTGACGCTGGATTTCGCACGGGCGAATGGGCCAACCCTTGTCGGAGATTCGCGGGTCGCCCAGCCGATTTCGGCCCGGCAATCGAGCTTCCGCGCACTGAATCTCTCTGGCAGCCACTGCCCCGGGCTGAATGCACAGGGGGCGCAGGTGGACGGCGACGTCTTTCTACGCACGGGCCCCACCGACACGCCCTTCCACGCCACGGGCGAGGTCAGGCTGCCCGGCGCGCGGATCGGCGGGCAACTTGGCTGCGGCGGGCGTATCGAAAATGCGGGCGGCGACGCACTCAACGCCCAGCGCGCGGAGGTTTCGGGCGGCGTCTTTCTGCAAGACGATTTCCACGCCATGGGCGAGGTCAGCCTGTCGGGCGCGCGAATTGGCGGGCAATTGGACTGCGAGGGCGGCCACTTCGAGAACGAAGGCCGAGACGCGCTGAACGCCCAAGGAGCCAAGGTGGCAGGGGACGTCTTTCTGCGTAGCGGCTTCCACGCCGCGGGCGAGGTCAGCCTCTCCGGCGCGCGGATCAGCGGGCAGCTTGTCTGCAGCAGCGGGCGCTTCGAGAACGCTGACGGCCATGCGCTGAATGCGCAGGTGGCCGAGGTGACGGGCGGCACATTCCTGTCCGACGATTTCCACGCCACGGGCGCGGTCAGCCTCTCTGGCGCGCGGATCGGCACGCAACTGTCCTGCCAACGCGGCCGCTTCGACGACGCAGGCGGTGACGCACTAATAGCACAGAAAATGCGGGTCGAGGGGAGCTTCATCTGGCGCGGGGTGTTGGTGGAGAGAGGCCGCGTCAACCTCGACGGCGCCCATGTCAGCGAGATGGTCGATGATCTGAATAGCTGGCCCAAGGGCACAGGGCGGCTGATCCTCGACGGCTTCACCTACGACCGGATCACTGGCGACCAATCGGATAGCGGCTTCACCGACGCGAAGCGGCGGCTGGGCTGGCTGGAGGGGGGGACGGTCTGGAAGGGAGAGTTCTTCCCGCAGGCCTACACCCAATGCGCGAAGGTTCTGCGCGAGATGGGCCATGACCGCGACGCACGGGACATTCTGGTGGAACAGGGGCGGCGGGTCCGCAAGTTCGCGCGCCGCCGGGCATTGCAAGGGCCTGATGGCACGCCGTTGACCGGGCGGCGCTGGGCGCGGGCCAAGGTCGCGAATGGCGTTCGCTGGGGCTGGGATTGGCTGCAACACTGGGTCGTCGGCTATGGCTACAAGCCGATGTACAGCATCTGGTGGCTTATATGCCTCGTGTTAGTCGGCATGGGCCTGGCCTGGGCGGCATGGCACGAGGGTTCCTTCGCGCCGCGCTCGGACTATCTGGTGGCGCAGGACGCGTGGACCGACCTCGCGGACGCCGACAACCCCGCCGCCGCGTGGCTTGCCGAAACCGCATCCGGGCAGGGATACGAGCGGTTCTACCCCGGCGCCTATGCCTTCGACGTGGTCGTCCCTGTCATCGAGATCGGGCAGGACGACGCTTGGCGGCCGATGGCCTCTGCCGGCACATGGGGCTGGTTGATGTGGTGGATGCGCTGGGTGCTGGCCGTCTTTGGCTGGGTGGTCATCGGCCTTGCCGCCGCCGCGATCACCGGCGTCATCAAGCGCGAGCGCGAGTAGGACGGGCGTTGCCCGCCATCGCGCACCCCGTTGCACGCCCCCTTTTCCGCCGCATGGCGGGGGAGGCTGCGCCTCGGACCACAGGCCGGGGAGAACGGGTGGCCGCGACAATGCGCGCGTCGCCCAGATGTTTTCCCTCGGGCCTTCGGGGGAGTGGCCGCCTTGGCGCGGGCGTGGCGCCGCTCAGGCTTGCGGGCCGTGCGGCAACGCCGTTTGTGACCGCTGCACGGGCGAGGCCAGCGCCGCGTCGCGGACGACGTCGGCAATCTGGAGCAGTTGCGGGGTCAACGGGCTGGTCCTGCGCCAGATCATCCCGACCGTTCGCGCGGGCTCTGGATCGGGGAAACGCGCCACGGAAACCGCGGCCGAGCGCGTCTCCACCGGCACGGCCATCTCGGGGATCAGGGTGACGCCGATGCCGGCGCCGACCATCTGGACCAGCGTCGACAGCGAGCTGCCATCGAGAAGCTCGCGCGGCGGTGTGGCGCCCATGTTGCAAAACGACAGCGCCTGATCGCGAAAGCAGTGCCCTTCCTCGAGCAACAAGAGCCGCATCTCGCGCAGCTCCTCGCGGTCGGGGACCGGCTTGTGCGCATCCTCGGCGGCGCGGACCAGCACGAAATTCTCGGCAAACAGCGCGACCTCGTTCAGCGAGGGCTCCGAGACCGGCAGCGCGACGATCGCGGTGTCGAGCCGGCCCTCGGCCAGTTCCTCCAGCAGCTTCGCTGTGACGGTCTCGCGGACATGGATGTCGAGATCGGCATTCATGCGCTTGAGTTCGCCGATGATGGTCGGCAGCAGATAGGGCGCGATCGTCGGGATCACCCCGATGCGCAGCCGCCCGACCAGACGGTCCTGCGCGGCACGGGCCAGATCGGACAATTCGTCGACCGAGCGCAGAATCCCCCGCGCGCGGGATAGAACCTCCTCGCCGAACCCGGTCAGACGGACCCGCCGCGCGCCGCGCTCGAACAGGGCCGTGCCCAGGGTCTGCTCCAGATCCTTGATCTGCATCGACAGGGCGGGCTGGGATATCGCGCAGGCATCTGCGGCACGGCCGAAATGGCCATGCCGTGCCAGAGCGTCGAAATAGTGGAGTTGCTTGAAGGTCGGCGTCATTATCGGGAAAAATTATCACGTCGATCAGTAAATGCAACTTAAGCCAATGGCGCAGACTTGCTATAGACGGTCCCAGACAAGACGGGCAGCGCGGCCACCGACGGGGCGGGTGCGGCCCTTGCCCTCGGGATGAGCGATACACACGCAACCACGATCGGAGAGAGCCATGGACGGAGATGAAGCCACAAAGACGGGCGGCTGCCCGGTGCTGCACGGGGTGCGCCCCAACGCCATCGTCGGCAACCAGTCGGTCCGCGACTGGTGGCCCAACCAGCTCAACCTGAAGATCCTTCACCAGAATCCCTATTCCCTCAGCCCGCTGGACAAGGGGTTCGACTATGCCGAGGCGTTCAAGAAGCTCGATCTGAAGGCGGTCAAGGACGATCTGCGCGCCCTGATGACCGACAGCCAGGACTGGTGGCCGGCCGATTACGGCCATTACGGCGGGCTGTTCATCCGCATGGCCTGGCACAGCGCGGGCACCTATCGCACGGCGGATGGCCGCGGCGGCGGCTCGACCGGCAACCAGCGCTTCGCGCCGATCAACAGCTGGCCCGACAACGGCAATCTCGACAAGGCCCGCCGGCTGCTCTGGCCGATCAAGCAGAAATACGGCAACAAGATCTCCTGGGCCGATCTCTACATCCTGGCCGGCAACGTCGCGCTGGAGTCGATGGGATTCGAAACATTCGGCTTCGCCGGCGGGCGCGAGGACATCTGGGAGCCCGAGGAAGACATCTACTGGGGCGCCGAGACCGAGTGGCTGGCGACCAGCGACAAACCCAACAGCCGCTATTCGGGCGAGCGCGAGCTGGAAAACCCGCTGGCCGCGGTGCAGATGGGCCTGATCTACGTCAACCCCGAAGGCCCCGACGGCGAGCCCGACCCGCTCAAGTCCGCCCATGACATCCGTGAGACTTTCGCGCGCATGGCGATGAACGACTACGAGACGGTCGCGCTGACCGCCGGCGGGCACACCTTCGGCAAGACCCACGGCGCGGGCGACGCGGCCCATGTCGGCCCCGAACCCGAGGCCGCCCCGCTGGAGCAGATGGGCTTTGGCTGGATCAGCGACTACAAGAGCGGCAAGGGTCGCGACGCGATAACCTCGGGCCTCGAAGGCGCCTGGACGGCCAACCCGACGAAGTGGGACATGGGCTATTTCGACGTCCTGTTCAAATACGACTGGGAGGTCACCAAGAGCCCCGCGGGCGCCTGGCAGTGGACGCCGAAAGACCTCAAGGAAGAGGACATGGCGCCCGACCCGGAGGATTCGTCCAAGAAGGTGCCGATCATGATGTCCACCGCCGACATGGCGATGAAGATGGACCCGGACTACGCCAAAATCTCGCGCCACTTCCACGCCAATCCCGAGGAGTTCGCCGACGCCTTCGCCCGTGCGTGGTTCAAGCTGACCCACCGCGACATGGGCCCCAAGGCGCGCTATCTCGGCGCGGAGGTGCCCGACGAGGATCTGATCTGGCAGGATCCGGTTCCGGCGGCCGACCACCCGCTCATCGACGCGAAAGACATAGCGGCGCTCAAGGCGAAGCTCCTCGACTCGGGCCTATCGGTGCAGGATCTCGTCTACACCGCATGGTCCTCGGCCTCGACCTTCCGCGGCTCGGACAAGCGCGGCGGCGCGAACGGGGCGCGCATCCGGCTTGCACCGCAGAAGGACTGGGAGGTCAACCAGCCCAGCGAACTCGCCAGGGTGCTGGAGACTCTCGAAGGGGTTCAGAAGGCGTTCAACGACGCGGCCAGCGGTGGCAAGAAGGTCTCGCTCGCCGATCTGATCGTGCTGGGCGGGGCGGCCGCGATCGAGAAGGCGGCGAAGGATGCCGGCCACGACATTGAGGTGCCCTTCAGCCCCGGCCGCACCGACGCGACCGAGGAGCAGACCGACGTCGAGTCCTTCGAGGTCATGGAGCCCGAGGCGGACGGCTTCCGCAACTATCTCAAGACGAAATACACCGTCTCCGCCGAGGAGATGCTGGTCGACAAGGCGCAGCTTCTGACGCTGAGCGCGCCCGAGATGACGGTGCTCGTCGGCGGGATGCGGGCGCTCGACGCCAATTTCGGCCGCACGCGCCACGGCGTGCTCACCGATCGGCCCGGAACCATGACCAACGACTTCTTCGTGAACCTGCTCGACATGGGCACGGAGTGGACGCCGGTCTCGGACGAGGCGGAACTGTTCGAGGGGCGCGATCGCGCGACCGGCAAGGTTAAGTGGACGGGCACGCGCGTCGATCTGGTCTTCGGCTCGAATTCGCAGCTTCGCGCGCTCTCCGAGGTCTATGCCCAGGAGGACGCAAAGGCGAAATTCGTCAACGACTTCGTCGCCGCCTGGAACAAGGTGATGAACGCCGACCGCTTCGACCTGTCCTGAGGTTGCGCCGAGGCATTCGAACGCGGCCGGCATGCCGGCCGCGTTCGCTTTTTCGCGTCCGGCGACAGGGCGTTGCCGCGCATGGCGGCGCCCCGCGGCAGCCCTTGCGTCGCGGTGCCGCTTCAGCCCGTCGCGCGCGCCTCGATCCGCGGGTAATATAGCCCCATTGTCACGCCGCGCGTGACATTGAGCACCATCAGCCCCGCCCACAGCCCGTGATTGCCCAGGGCCGGCACCAGCACCAGCAGCGCCAGCGCGTAGACGGCCACCGAGGCAAGCATCGCGTTGCGCATCTCGCGCGTCGCGGTGGCGCCGATGAAGATGCCGTCGAACATGTATGACGCAAGGCTGAGCACCGCCGCCGCCACGATCCATGGCAGGTAGACGCGCGCGGCGTCCTGCACCGCCGTGTCGCGGGCCATCACGTCGATCAGCGCGGGTCCCAACAGCCAGAACCCCAGCGCCAGCAGAAGCGCCGTCTTCAGCCCCCACTGGCTGGTCAGCTTCGCCGCCCGGCGCAGGGCGGGCAGTGAGCGCGCGCCGACGGCCTGCCCCACCAGCGCCTCGGCGGCGAAGGCGAACCCGTCGAGCCCGAAGGCGACGACGTTGAGAAACTGCAGCAGCACCTGGTTGGCCGCCAGCGTCACGTCGCCGAAGCCCGCGCCGACGAAGACGAAGCTGGTAAAGCTGGCCTGAAGCAGGACGGTGCGCAGCATGATGTCGCCATTGACCTGCATCATGCGTTTCACCCGGACGGGGTCGAGCACGCGCGCCATGTCGCGCCAGACGCTGCCGGCAAAGGCGTCGCGGCAAAGCCACAGCCCCAGCGCCAGCGCGCTCCATTCCGCGATCAGCGTGGCCGCCGCCACGCCCTGCGCCCCCCAGCCCAGCCCCAGAACGAACCACAGGTCGAGCGCGATGTTCAGCCCGTTCATCCAAAGCTGCAGCGCCAGCACCCCGCGCGTGCGCTCCACCGCGATCAGCCAGCCGGTGACCGCATAGATGGCGATCGTCGCCGGCGCCCCCCAGATGCGGATGGCGAGGTACCCTTGGGCGAGCCCCTCGACCTCGTCGCTGGCCGGGGCGATGCGGAACGCGGCCGCGAACAGTGGAATTTGCAGCACGATCAGCGCGAGCCCCGCCGAGGCCCCGATCATCAGCGCGCGCATCAGGATCGCGCCGGTCTCGGTGACGTCCCCGCTGCCGCGCGCCTGCGCCGCCAGCCCCGAGGTGCCCATGCGCAGGAAGCCGAAGATCCAGTAGACCGAGGTCAGGATGATCGCGCCCACCCCCACCGCGCCGATGGGCGCGGCTTCGCCCAGCTGCCCCACCACCCCGGTATCCACCAGCCCCAGGATGGGGACGGTGGTGTTCGACAGCACGATCGGCACCGCGATGTGCAGCACCCGCCGGTGCGTGAGCGGGCCGACATCGACGCGCGCAGTCTCAGTCATCGCGCTGGGGCATCAGGAAATGCCCCGCCGCCTGGGCGAAGGGGCGGGTGCGGTTGTCCTGCCAGGCCTCGACATGGACCGAGGCATAGCGCCGCCCCGACCGCGTGATCCGCGCGCGTGCATAGGCGTCGCGCGGCAGGCCCGAGCGCAGGTAATCCACCGTGAAGTCGATGGTCTTGGGCAGGCGCGGCAGGTTCTGCGGGTCGAGCGTGGCCGGGTCGAGCCGGCCGCTTTCCATCTCTTCCCACAAGAGCGACCAGGACAATTCGATGATCGCGGTCACTTCGAGAAAGGCGGCCGTGGCGCCGCCGTGCAGCGCCGGCAGGTCGGGGTTGCCGAGCAGCTTGTCATCATAGCTCAACACGCCGGTCAGCTCGTCGCCGCGCCGGTCGAAGCGGATGCCGAGAAAGCGGATATAGGGCACGCCCTCGACCAGTGCATTCAGCGCGCCGTCGCGGCGCTGCTTGACCACCTGAACGGGGTCGGGCGGGCGCCGGGCGGGGCTCAAGCCGTGCCCCCGGCGGGCGGGTCCGCGCGCTCGATGGTGAAGGCGGCCGTGGCGGTGGCGACGGGCGGCTCGCCATCCTCCTCGTCGCGGGCGACCGCGCGGACGAACACCACCATGCGCGTGACGTGATAGCACTCGGCCCGCGCCGTGATCCGCTGGCCCGGCGTGGCCGGACGCATGTAGTCGATGCGCAGGTCGATGGTCGCGGTGCCGCGCGCCTCGGGCAGGCTCATCACCGCCGCGCCCGAGCAGGTATCCATCAGTGCCGAAACGGCGCCGCCATGGATGACCCGCGACTGCGGATCGCCGATCAGGCGCGCATCATAGCCCATGGATATGACGGCCGTGCCCGCGCCCATCTCGTCGAGCCGCATTCCCAGCGCCCTGGCGTGGGGCAGCGCCTCGATGAAGCTGCGTGACCGGTCCGGTCCCGTCTCGGTCATGGCGGCTGGCCTCGTCTCGCCTCGGTCGGCGGCTCTTATGCGCTCCCTGCCCGCCGGGCCGCAAGCCCCCGGCCCGGAAGGGGGTCGGCGGAGCGTGGGGGTGACGCAACGTCAGGATGACGTTCGCGTCAACCGGGCTTGCAACCCCCGCGCCACAATAACAGGTGTGGCGCGGGCGCGCCCCGACGCGCCGGCGAATGCGAATCCAGAGCACGAGACCATGACCGACGACCTCATGACGATCCGGCAGATGTGCGAGGCCTTCGAGGTCACGCCGCGCACGCTGCGCTTCTACGAAGCCAAGGAGCTGCTCGCGCCCCGCCGCGAGGGGCAGAAGCGGCTCTATTCGCGCCGCGACCGGGCGCGGCTCAAGCTGATCCTGCGGGGCAAGCGCTTCGGCTTCAGCCTGGAGGAGATCCGCCAGCTTCTCGACATGTACGAGCGCGACGACACACGCCTGCGGCAATTGCGCAAGACCTACGAGATCGCGCAACGCCGGCTTGCCGACATGGAGCGCCAGCGCCTCGAACTCGACGAGGCCATCAAGGAGCTGCGCGGCGAGCTCGAATGGGCTGCCGACACGCTGGCCAGGGCCGACCAGCAGGCGGCCGAGTAGCCCGGCGCGGGCGCCGCCGCAGCGAAGGATATCCGGCGATGACGACATATCACCCTCCCGCCCGCGATCTGCAATTCGTGCTGCAGGAGGTGCTCGATATCTCCGCAAGCGGCATCGCGGGCTTCGACGAGCTCGACGCCGAGACGACCTCGGCGGTCCTCGAAGAGGCTGGCCGACTTTCGGCCGAGGTGCTCGCCCCCCTCAACGCGGTGGGCGACCGGCAGGGCTGCCGTTTCGAGGACGGGGCCGTGACCACGCCCGAAGGCTTCGGCGAGGCTTATGCGCGCATGCGCGAGGGCGGCTGGATGGGGCTGGACTGCGACCCGGCCTACGGTGGCCAGGGCATGCCCTACGTGCTGCACACGGCGGTGGGCGAGATGTTCGTCTCATCGAACATGGCGTTCAACATGTATCAGGGGCTCACCCACGGGGCCGTCTCGGCGATCCATGCGCATGGCTCGGACGCGCAGAAGGCGACCTACCTGCCCAGGATGGTCGAGGGGCGCTGGTCGGGGACGATGAACCTGACCGAGCCGCAATGCGGCACCGATCTGGGGCTGATCCGCACCCGCGCCGAACCGGCCGATGACGGCAGCTATCGCATCACCGGGCAGAAGATCTGGATTTCGGCCGGCGAGCACGACCTGAGCGAGAACATCATCCATCTCGTCCTCGCCCGGCTGCCCGACGCGCCCGAGGGCACGAAGGGCATCAGCCTGTTCATCGTCCCGAAGTTCCTGCCCGGCGAGGATGGCGAGGCGGGCGCGCGCAACGCGCTGGCCTGCGCCGGGCTGGAGCACAAGATGGGCATCCACGGCAACGCCACCTGCGTGATGAGCTATGACGGCGCGACGGGCTATCTGGTGGGCGAGCCCCATTCGGGCCTGAAGGCCATGTTCACCATGATGAACGAGGCCCGCCTTGGCGTCGGCCTTCAGGGCTACGCGATGGGCGAGGTCGCCTATCAGAACGCCCGCGCCTTTGCGCAGGAGCGGCTGCAGGGCCGCGCCGTGACCGGCGCCGAGAACCCCGACGGCCCCGCCGACCCGATCATCGTCCACCCGGACGTGCGCCGCAACCTGATGGACCAGAAGGCCTTCGTCGAGGGCGCGCGGGCCTTCACCCTGTGGGGGGCCTATCTGATCGACAAGGCCCGGCGCGAGGAGGACGAGGCGGCGGAGGGGCTGATCTCGCTGCTCACGCCGGTCATCAAGGGGGTTCTCACCGACCGCGGCTTCGAGACCACGGTCGCCGCGCAGCAGGTCTATGGCGGCACCGGCTACACCCGCGACGGGGGCGTGGAGCAGTTCGTCCGCGATGCGCGCATCGCGATGATCTATGAAGGCACCAACGGGATTCAGGCGCTCGACCTCGTCGGCCGGAAACTGGGCGCGCAGGGCGGCAAGCCCGCCATGGCCTTCCTCGAGATGGTCAAGGGCTTCATCAAGGAAAGCGAGGACGACGCCACGCTGAAGGCGGACTTCCTCGACCCGCTCAAGGCCGCCTCGAAGGATCTGCAGGCAGCGGCGACCTTCTTCATGCAGCACGGTCAGAAAAGCCCGAACGAGGCGCTGGCGGGCTCCTACGACTTCATGCACCTCTTCGGTCATGTCTGTCTCGGGCTGATGTGGGCGCGCATGGCCCGGATCGCGCGCAATGCGCTGGAGACCGACAGCCCGGATGACGCCGGATTCTACCGCGCCAAGATCGCGACCGGCCGCCACTACATGGCGCGCCACCTGCCGGCGACAGCGCTGCACCGCGCGCGGATCGAGGCAGGCGCCGACACGGTGATGGCGCTGTCGCCCGACGACTTCTAGAATCAAGGGCGCAACCGCTCGGAGGGAGGAGACCCGATGCCCAAACGCCTGCGCCTGACCCGCCGCTTCCCGGTGGCCATGACCGAGGACGCCTACCGCCGCCTGCGACGCTTCGCCAATGATGCGGGGCTGGAGGAGGGCGAGGCGCTGTCCTTCCTTTTCGAGCACTTCGACAGCGTGATGGACCGCGACAACCTCACCCACCGCCTGCGGCTGTTCAATTCCGAGCTCGAGGCGCGCAAGAGGTGACGGCCGCGGCAACCCGGCGCAGGCCCCGTCAAGGAGGAACAAAATGACTGCGCAACTCTACTGCTTCGGCGAGTCGGGCAATGCCTACAAGGCGGCGCTGGCGATGACGCTGGCCGATCATGAGTGGGAGCCCGTCTTCGTCGATTTCTTCAACGGCGAGACACGGACCCCCGAGTTTCGCGAACTCAACGAGATGGGCGAAGTGCCCGTCTATGTCGACGGTAACGTGGTGCTCACGCAGTCGGGCGTGATTCTGGATTTCGTAAGTTCCAAGACCGGGCGCCTCGGCGGGCGCAGCGCGATCGAGCGGCGCGAGATCCTGCGCTGGATGTTCTGGGACAATCACAAGCTCTCCGGCCAGGCCGGCGCTTGCCGCTTCCTGATGAACTTCCTGCCCGAGGACAAGCGCCCCGAGGGTGCGATCCCCTATCTTCAGGGGCGGCTGAAATCGGCCTACAAGGTGCTCGACAACCATCTTGCCGGGCGCAGCTGGGTCGTGGGCGATGCGCCGACGGTCGCCGATTGCGCCTGCTGCGGCTATCTCTTCTACCCGGAGCCGTTCGGCTTCGCCCGCGCGGACTGGCCCAATATCGACGCCTGGCTGACCCGGCTCTCCGAGCTGCCCGGCTGGAGTCACCCCTATGACCTGATGCCCGGATCGCCCGCCGACCGGGCCTGACAAGGAGCGCGAGATGGACGACGCCTTTATCTTTGACGCGGTGCGCAGCCCCCGCGGCAGGGGCCGCAAGGACGGCGCGCTGCAGGAGGTCACCAGCCTGCGGCTCTCGGCGCAGGTGCTCGACGCCCTCAAGGCGCGCAACGACCTCGCCCCCGATGCGGTCGAGGATGTCATCTGGGGCAACGCCACCCAGGTCGGCGAGCAGGGCGGCTGCCTCGCGCGCACCGCGGTGCTCGCCTCGCAGTTCGGGCAGGGTGTGCCGGGGCTTGCGATCAATCGCTTCTGCGCCTCGGGGCTCGAGGCGGTCAATCTGGCGGCCAACCAGATTCGCGGCGGCGCGGGGGCGGGGTATGTCGCCGGCGGCGTCGAGATGATGGGCCGGGTGCCGATGGGCTCGGACGGTGCGGCGATCGCCGTCGATCCCAGCGTGGCGATGGAGCACTACTTCGTCCCCCAGGGAATCTCGGCCGACATCATCGCCACCGAATTCGGCATCAGCCGCGCGGATGCCGACGCCTATGCCGTCGAGTCCCAGCGCCGCGCCGCCCATGCTTGGCAGGAGGGCCGCTTCGAACGCTCGATTGTGCCGGTGCGCGACGTCAACGGCCTGACCATCCTCGACCATGACGAGCACATGCGCCCCGAGACCGACATGCAGTCGCTCGGCGCGCTCAAGCCGTCCTTCAGGGAGATGGGCGAGTCGATGCCGGGCTTCGATGCGGTGGCGCTGATGAAGTATCCGCATCTTGAGAAAATCGAACATATCCACCATGCGGGCAATTCCAGCGGGATCGTCGATGGCGCCGCCGCCGTGCTGGTGGGCAATGCCGAATTCGGCAAGAAGTTCGGCCTGCAACCCCGTGCAAGAATTAGAGGAACCGCAAAGACCGGCACCGATCCGACGATCATGCTGACCGGGCCCGTGCCGGCGACCGAGAAGATTCTGCGCGAGTCGGGCATGGAGATTTCCGACATCGACCTGATCGAGGTGAACGAGGCCTTCTCGGCCGTCGTGCTGCGCTTCCTGCAGGCCTTCGACGCCGACGCTGGCCGCGTCAACGTCAATGGTGGCGCCATCGCCATGGGCCATCCGCTGGGCGCGACCGGCGCGATGATCCTCGGCACGCTGCTCGACGAGATGGAGCGGACGGGCAAGGGCACCGGGCTTGCCACGCTGTGCGTGGCCTCCGGCATGGGCGCGGCCACGATCATTGAGAGGGTGTGAGCCATGAGCAGGATCGACTTCGACGCGGCGCCAGTGAAAACCGGCTCCATCTATCCGCCACCGCATGACAGGGTCGCGGCCGGGCGTCGCTCCGTCCGGCTGGGCGATGCCGGCGGTCTGACGCAGTTCGGCGTCAACCTGGTGATCCTGGAGCCGGGGGCGGCATCGTCGTTGCGCCACTGGCACGCGGCGGAGGACGAATTCGTCATGGTCACGGAAGGCGAGTTGACGATGATCACCGATGCGGGGCGCACGCCGATGCGCGCGGGCGACTGCGCCGCTTTCCCGGCCGGCCGCGCCGACGGGCATCACTTCATCAACGAGTCCGGCGCCGAGGCACGGTTTCTCGTGGTGGGCAGCCGCGCCGACGACGAGGTGGTGACCTATCCGGATGTCGATCTGCGGCTCGAGCTCAAGAACCGCGTCGCCACCTTCACCCATCGCGACGGCACGCCCTACAAGGCCCCCGACGAGGGAGAGGAAAGATGACCGAGTTCCATTACGCCACCGATGCCGACGGCGTGGCCACCATCACCTGGGACGCGCCCGGCCGGTCGATGAACGTGATGTCGATGACCGGCTTCGACGAGCTTTCAGCCCATATCGAGACGGCGCTCGCCGACGAGGCGGTCAAGGGCGTCGTGATCACCAGCGCGAAGAAGGATTTTGCCGGCGGCATGGATCTCAACGTGCTCGCCCGGCTCAAGGACGAGGCCGGCGACGCCCCCGCGCAGGGTCTGTTCGACGGGATCATGAAGATGCACCGCATCCTGCGCCGGATCGAGCGCGCGGGAATGGACGAGCGCAACAAGGGCGGCAAGCCCGTCGCCGCCGCGCTGCCGGGCACCGCGCTGGGCATCGGGCTGGAGATCCCGCTGGCGTGCCACCGCATCTTCGCCGCCGACAACGCCTCGGCCAGGATCGGCCTGCCCGAGATCAAGGTCGGCCTCTTTCCCGGCGCGGGGGGCACCACGCGGCTGGCGCGCAAGCTGGGCGCGATGGGGGCCTCGCCGTTTCTGCTGGAGGGCAAGCTCAGCGACCCGCGCCAGGCGAAATCGGCCGGGCTGATCGACGAGGTCGTCGACGATCCGCTCGCGGCGGCGCGCGCCTGGGTGCTGCAGGCCGGCGACGCCGACATCGTCAAGCCGTGGGACCAAAAGGGCTTCAGATTTCCCGGCGGGGCGCCCTATCACCCTTCGGGATTCATGACCTTCACCGGCGCCTCGGCAATGGTCAACGGGCGCACGCAGGGTGTCTATCCGGCGGCCAAGGCGCTGCTTTCGGCGGTCTATGAGGGCGCGCTCGTCGATTTCGACACGGCGCTGAGGATCGAGGCGCGCCGGTTCGCCAATATCCTGATGAATCCGTCCTCGACGGCCATGATCCGCACGCTCTTCATCAACAAGGAGGCGCTGGAAAAGGGGGCCAACCGCCCCGAGGCGCCCGATCAGCGCGTCAAGAAGCTCGGCGTTCTGGGCGCCGGCATGATGGGCGCGGGCATCGCCCATGTCAGCGCCCGCGCCGGCATCGAGGTGGTGCTGATCGACGCCGATCACGCCGCCGCCGAACGCGGCAAGGCCCATGCCGAGGCCGAGCTCGACAAGGCCGTGAGCCGCAAGAAGACCACGGCTCAAGAGAAGGATGCCGTGCTGGCGCGCATCACGGCCACCGACGACTACGCCGCGCTGGAGGGAAGCGATCTCGTCATCGAGGCGGTGTTCGAAGACCCCCGCGTCAAGGCCGAGGTCACCGCGAGCGCCGAGGCCGTGGTCGGGGCCGACTGCATCATGGCCACCAATACCTCGACCCTGCCGATCACCGAGCTGGCCGGCAACAGCGCGCGCCCGGAGCAGTATATCGGCATCCATTTCTTCAGCCCGGTCGAGAAGATGATGCTGCTCGAAATCATTCGTGGCGAGCAGACCGGCGACCGCGCGGTGGCCAAGGCGCTCGATTTCGCCCGCCAGATCGGCAAGACTCCGATCGTCGTCAATGACGCGCGCTTCTTCTACGCCAATCGCTGCATCATCCCGTATATCAACGAAGGCGTGCGGATGCTGCGCGAGGGCGTGACGCCGGCGCTGATCGAAAACGCCGCGCGGCTGGCGGGCATGCCGCTGGGCCCGCTTCAACTGACCGACGAGATCTCCATCGAACTCGGTGTCCATATCGCGCGGGCGACCAGGGCGGCGATGAGCGCGGATTATCGCGACGACGACGCCGACGAGGTGCTTTTCTGGATGGCCGATGAGGGCCGGATGGGCCGCAAGGCCGGCGCGGGCTTTTACGTGTATGACGACAAGGGCAAGCGCGCCGGTCTGTGGGGCGGACTTTCCGCGCGCTATCCCGAGGCCGCCGAGCAGCCCGAGCTGCGCGAGGTCCAGCACCGGCTGCTGCTGGCGCAGGTGCTCGAAGCCGTCCGGGCGCTGGAGGACGGTGTGCTGATGGATGTCCGCGAGGGCGATGTCGCCGCGATTCTCGGTTGGGGCTTCGCGCCGTGGTCGGGTGGGCCGTTCTCCTGGATCGACATGACGGGGGCGGACCGCGTCGTCGCGCTGTGCGACGATCTCGCGCGCCGGCACGGAGGGCGCTTTGCCGCCCCGGACCGGCTGCGCGACATGGCGCGGACGGGCGCGCGCTTCTACCCCGAGGATGCCGCGCGCTCCGACGCGGCCTGATCGGCCCCGATGGGGCGGGCGGCGTCCCGCGCGTGCAGATCGCACACGACGTCATGGAGCCGCAGGCGCGACATGCGCCTATAGGCGGCGCCCGGCTGCCCGCGCGGGTGGAGCGTGACCACGCGGGCCGTCTCGCTTCTCGGGCAGTGCAGCAGCCCCCATCCATTGGCGTAGACGATCTGCTCGTCCTCGAATTCGAGCGTCACCACATCAAGCGGCTCCGACGCCGCCGCGCGCGCGATTCCCCGCCAGCCCTCGAGCATGCCCGCGGGCACCAGGACGAAGGGCTCGCCACAGGCGGCCTCGGCATGATCGGATTCGACGATCACGGCCTGCTCGGAGAGCAGGATGAGACGGTCACGATTGCCCAGCGCCCCCGCGGGGGCGATCAGAGGCCGCAGCCATGGCGGGGTCTCCGCCGAGGGGGCGAGCGCGGCGCGTCGCACCGCCGAAATGGGCTGAAGCCCGTTGTCGAAGGTCAGCACCCGGTCGCCGGCGCAGAGGACCTCGACCGGCCGCCAGCCCATCGTCGTGGCAAGGTGGCTGCCGGCGACGACGCCGGCCGCGGGCGCTCCGCCGGCCCCGGCCGCGAGCCCGCCGAGCCAGGCATCGCTGCGTTCGGCGTGGTCGCGCGGCGCGCGACGGTCTTTCAAGGCCTTGAAGAATCCGTATCGCATCGTTGCATCCTTTCCCGACACTCATACCCATCCCGAAGGGACGACTGAGAGTTGAGCCGCGCCGCGCGGCACGAACGCGGACCAATCGCGGATTTTTTCAGGCAATGTTGCGTCCCGCATCGGCGCCGCCCAGGTTTCGACGCAAACGGCTCAAATGCCGAAGCGATGGCCGACGCGATAGCCGAAGCAGGCAATGTCTTCGGCGCAGGCGCGGTCAAGCCGGCGCGTCGGCCCCGGCCGAGAAGACGTTGTCGCCGCCCGAGGGCTGGGGTAGCGTTGCGGACCAAAGCAGGTAGCCGAAAATCACCCCACGCCCGCCCATGACCGCGCTCAAGCGATACGACCGGCTCGAGGCGCCCGGCCTCTGGCGGCCCGCGCCGGGCGCGCAGCGCCGCGATGTCGTCGTGTCGGTGCGGCGAAGCTCGCTGGTGATCGCCGATTTCCGCAGCAATACGGTGCTCAGCCACTGGTCTTTGCCGGCCGTCGTCCGGCTCAATCCCGGCCGGACCCCGGCGCTTTTCGGCCCCGGCGGGGACGAGGCCGAGACGCTGGAACTGGACGAAACCGTGATGATCGACGCGCTCGAGGAAATCGCGCAGGCCCTGTCGGCGGGCCGGGCCCGCGGCGGGCGCCTGCGCGTGGTGATCATGGGGCTTTTCGCCGCCGCGCTGTTCGCCGCCGGGGCGCTCTGGCTGCCGGGCGCGCTGATCGGGCACACGGCCTCGGTGGTGCCTTCGGCCAAGCGGGCGCAGATCGGCCAGATGGTACTGGCCGATATGACGCGCGACGGCATGCGCATCTGCCGCGGTCGGCTGGGCTCCCGCGCGCTTGCCAGCCTTCGCAGGCGTGTTCTCGACGAGGCGCGCCTGCACGTGGCCATCTTCGACCCCGACGGCGCCGACGCGCGCGCCGCCGCGCTGCTGCCGGGCGGAGTGATCCTGCTGCGCCGCGACATCGTCGAGCAGGCCGACGGCCCCGGCCCCGCGGCGGGGCATATCCTGGCCGCGGCGGCGGCCGCGCGCGATCACGATCCGCTTGTCCCGTTGCTCGAATCCGCCGGGCTGCGGGCCGCCATCCGGCTGCTGACCACGGGGGCGCTCCCTGAGGCGGCGGTGGCCGGCTACGGCGCCGCACTCGTGACGGGCTCTGCGCCCGGCTCCTCCCTGCAGGAGGGGCGTGCCGAGGCCGGCCTGCCCGCCGGTGCGACGGCCCCGTCCGACGAGGTGCCGGGCGAGCGGGCGCTGCTCGATGACGGCGCATGGGTCAGCCTGCAATCGATCTGTGTGGAAGGGCCCTGACCCGCGCGCCGCGCGGCAAGACATCCGGCCCGCCCGCCGCCGGGGTGACGGCGATCCGTGCCGCTGTCACAACCCCTTGGCGCGATAGCTCGCGGCCACGCGCTCGATCGCGGCGATGAAGGCTGCGGTGCGCAGATCGGTGACGTCGTCGCGCCCGTGCCAGATCGTGTGCATGGCCTGGTAGGCGATGCGCATCGTGTCATCGAGCCCCGAGCGGACCAGCTGCAATTCGTCGGCGCCGCTGACATAGGCTTCCTTGAATTCGGGCGAGAGGGCGAATTCCACCCCGCTCTGCGCGGCGATGCGTTCGAGTTCGTCGATGAGCATCCGCGCATGCGCCTCCTCGTTGCGCCGCTGCATCCGGCCGAAGCGGATATGGCTGAGATTCTTCACCCATTCGAAATAGGACACCGTCACGCCCCCGGCATTGGCATAGAGATCGGGGATGATGACGGTTCCCTTCGCGCGCAGAATCTCGTCGGCGTCGAAGGTGACGGGGCCGTTGGCCGCCTCGATGATCAGCGGGGCTTTTATGCGCTCGGCATTGCCGGTGTGGATCACGCCCTCCAGCGCGGCGGGGATGAGGATGTCGCAGGCCTGTTCGAGCAGGGCAGCGCCGTCCTCGACATGCTTGCCCTCCGGGCAGCCGGCGACCCCTCCGTGGCGCATCAGCCAGTCATGCACGCGCTCCACGTCGAGCCCCTCCTCGTGATGGAGGCCGCCGTCGCGCTCGATGATCGTGGTGATGATCGCGCCATCCTCCTCCTGGAGGAACTTGGCGGCGTGATAGCCGACATTGCCCAGCCCCTGAACGATGACGCGCTTGCCCGCGAGCGTGCCGGTCAACCCCGCGGCGGCCTTGTCGTCGGGGTGGCGGAAGAACTCGCGCAGGCCGTATTGCACGCCGCGGCCGGTGGCCTCGACCCGGCCCTTGATGCCGCCGGTGTTCAGCGGCTTGCCTGTCACGCAGGCGCGGGCGTTGATGTCGGTGGTGTTCATCCGCGCATACTGGTCGGCGATCCAGGCCATCTCGCGCTCCGAGGTGCCCATGTCGGGGGCGGGCACGTTCTGGCTGGGATGGATGAGATCGCGCTTGGCAAGCTCGTAGGCGAAGCGGCGCGTGATCCGCTCGAGCTCGTGTTCGTCCCACTCGCGCGGATCGATGCACAGCCCGCCCTTGGAGCCGCCGAACGGCGCCTCGACCAGTGCGCATTTGTAGGTCATCAGCGCGGCGAGCGCCTCGACCTCGTCCTGGGTGACGGCGGTGGCATAGCGGATGCCGCCCTTGACGGGCTCCATGTGTTCGGAATGAACCGAACGATAGCCGGTAAAGGTATGGATCGCCCCGCGCAGGCGCACGCCGAAGCGCACCACATAGGTCGCGTTGCACACGCGGATCTTTTCTTCGAGGCCGGGGCTGAGATCCATCATCGCCGCGGCGCGGTTGAACATCAGATCGACGCTTTCGCGGAATCCCGGCTCTGCGGTCTCGGTCATGGGGCTCTCCCTCGGCGGTGGCTCGTGCGACGTCACCTTCACTCTACGCGACATGGCCCGCCACGCCATGATGAATCGCCGGCGCTCAGCCCGCCGCCGACGCCGCGCCCCGCACCGGACGGCTTGCACGGCCGGCGCGCCGGCGGCTATGCTGACGGCCAGGCCCCGCCGGAAAAAGAACCGCACATGCCCCGCCGCGCTGCCCTCGCCACGCCGCTCGCCCTGCTCGCCTTCGGGTTTGCGGCATCCTGTGCCGACATACCTGACCTCGATACGCCGGCGATGCGGGCGGGGGGGGAGTATCCCGCGCTGTTGCCGCTCGACTTCGTGTTCGGCGAGGCGAGCGCACCGCGGGCGGGGGGCGAGGAGACAGCTTCGACACCGGCGCGCACGGCGCGGTTGCGGGCGCGCGCCCAGGCGTTGCGGGCCCCGGTCATCGCGCCCGAGCTGCGCGCGCGGATGCTGGCCGCGCTCGCCCGCGCCGGCGGCTGAACAGCGCGCCCCCGCGCGCGTTGCAACGCCGGGCGCAACCGGCTAAGGGGGCGCGCAAGCCGCCCGTTGCCCGCCGCCCGCGGCCGGAGCACCGCATTTCTGGTTTCATCGGAGAGCCCGCCCCATGTCAGACCCCTTGCGCCTTGGCATTGCCGGCCTCGGCACCGTCGGCATCGGTGTCGTCAAGATCGTGCAGCAGCACGCCGCGCTGATCGCCGCCCGCGCCGGCCGCAGCATCGAGATCACCGCCGTCTCGGCGCGCTCGCGCGACAAGGACCGCGGCGCGGATATTTCCGGCTATGCGTGGGAGGACGATCCCGTCGCGCTGGCCCGGCGCGCCGATGTCGATATCGTCGTCGAGCTCATGGGCGGCAGCGACGGCCCCGCCAAGGCGGTGACCGAGGCGGCGCTGTCGGCGGGCAAGGACGTGGTGTGCGCCAACAAGGCGCTGCTGGCGCATCACGGGCAGGCGCTGGCCGAGCGCGCCGAGTCCAACGGGCGCGCGCTGCGCTTCGAGGCGGCGGTGGCCGGCGGCATTCCCTGCGTCAAGGCGCTGACCGAGGGGCTGGCGGGCAACGCCGTCGCACGGGTGATGGGCGTGATGAACGGCACCTGCAATTACATCCTCACCCGGATGGAGGAGGCGGGGCTGTCCTATGAGACGGTCTTCGCCGAGGCCGATCAGCTCGGCTTTCTCGAGGCCGATCCCGCCCTCGATGTCGGCGGTATCGACGCGGGCCACAAGCTCGCCCTGCTGGCGGCGATCGCCTTCGGCACCAGAGTGGATTTCGAGGGGGTCGAGCTGGAGGGGATCGACCGGGTCTCGATCGACGACATCCGCCACGCCGGCGACATGGGCTACCGCATCAAGCTGCTCGGCGTGGCGCAGATGACCGGCCGCGGTCTGGAGCAACGCATGGCCCCCTGTCTGGTGCCCAAGAAAAGCCCCCTCGGCCAGCTTCCCGGCGCGACCAACATGGTGGTTCTGGAAGGCGACGCGGTGGGCCAGATCGTGCTGCGCGGCGCCGGCGCGGGCGAAGGGCCCACGGCGAGCGCGGTGATGGCCGATGTCATCGACATCGCGCGGGGGCTGCGCATCCCCGCCTTCGGCCGGCCCGCCGCGAGCCTTGACACGGCGGTTCCCGCGCGTGCCAGGGCGCCGCTGGCCTATTACCTGCGCATGACGCTTCAGGACAGGCCCGGCGCGCTGGCCAAGGTGGCCGCCGCGCTGGGCGAGGCGGGCGTGTCGATCGACCGGATGCGCCAGTACGACCACAAGGAGAACTTCGCGCCTGTCCTGATCGTCACACACAAGACCACCCGCGACGCCATCGAGGCGGCGATCGACAATTTCACCGCCACCGGGGTGGTGGTCGGCGAGCCGGTGGCGCTGGCCATTCAGCAGGTCTGAGGGCAGCGCGAACTTGTGCCGGCGCGTGGCAACCGTCTAGATGGGGCCAAACAGCAATACGCCGGAAGGACAGTGCCATGACCGAATCCGTCCAGTTTCACGACCGCCTGCTCTCGCTGGGCCTCGCCCGCGTCTCGGAGGCCGCCGCGCTCGCATCCGCCGACCTGATCGGCCGCGGCGACGAGAAGGCCGCCGATCAGGCCGCCGTGGGGGCGATGCGCGCGCAGCTCGACATGCTCGATATCGGCGGCGTCGTCGTCATCGGCGAGGGTGAGCGCGACGAGGCGCCGATGCTCTTCATCGGCGAGGAGGTCGGCACCGGCCAGGGCCCGCAGGTCGACATCGCCCTCGACCCGCTGGAGGGGACCACCCTGACCGCCAAGGACATGCCCAACGCGCTGACCGTCATCGCGATGGGGCCGCGCGGCTCGATGCTGCACGCCCCCGACGTCTACATGGACAAGCTCGCGGTGGGGCCGGGCTATCCCGAGGGGGTCGTCTCGCTCGACATGGCGCCGGCCGACCGGGTCATCAGCCTGGCCGAGGCCAAGGGCTGCGCGCCCAAGGATATCACCGTGTGCATTCTCGAACGCCCGCGCCACCAGGACATGATCGCCGATGTCCGCTCCACCGGCGCGGCGATCCGGCTGATCACCGACGGCGACGTGGCCGGCATCATGCATTGCGCCGAGGCCCAGGTGACCGGCATCGACATGTATATGGGCGCAGGCGGCGCGCCCGAGGGCGTGCTGGCGGCCGCCGCGCTCAAATGCATGGGCGGGCAGATGTGGGGGCGGCTGACCTTCCGCAACGAGGACGAGATCGCCCGCGCGCGGCGCGCCGGCATCGACGATCTCGACCGCGTCTACCGGCGCGACGACATGGTGCGCAGCGACATGATCTTTGCCGCGACGGGGGTGACCGACGGCTCGCTGCTGCAGGGCATAAAGCGCGAGCCGGGCTGGCTGACCGCAGAGACGATCCTGATGCGCTCCAAGACCGGCTCGGTGCGGCGCATGACCTACCGCACCCCCGACAAGTCGCTTTGACCGCGGCGTTGGCGGGCAAGCGTCTCGTGCATGCCGGGCCCGGCTCCCGCGCCGGCGACATTCGCGCCGGGGCGGCATGAGCGCCTTTCTCGATATCGAGGAGTCCCTGACGGGCCGCCGCTGGAGCGGCCCGACCGAGGCCGAGGACCGCCACGCCGAGGCGCTCGCGCAAAAGACCGGCCTGCCGCCGGCGCTGGCCGCGGTGCTGGCCCGCCGCGGCGTGGCGGCCGAGGAGTCGGAGGCGTTTCTCGCCCCCACCCTGCGCGCGCTCCTGCCCGACCCGCTCGCCCTGCGCGACATGGGCGTTGCCGCCGACCGGCTGCTGGCCGCGGTGGCCGGGCGCGAACGTATCGCCATCTTCGCCGATTATGACGTGGACGGCGGCGCGTCGGCGGCGCTGCTGCTGACATGGCTGCACGAGGCGGGCAGGGAGGCCACGCTCTACATCCCCGACCGGATCGACGAGGGATACGGCCCCAACGCGCCGGCGATGCGCGCGCTCGCGCGCGATCACGACCTGATCGTCTGCGTCGATTGCGGCACGCTGAGCTTCGAGGCGATCGCCGCCGCCGAGGGGGCCGATGTGGTGGTGGTCGATCACCATCTGGGCGGCGAGACGCTGCCGCCCGCGCTGGCGGTCGTCAATCCCAACCGGCAGGACGAGGCCGGCGATCTGGGCCATCTCTGCGCGGCGGCGGTGGTCTTTCTGCTCCTCGTCGAGGCCAATCGCCGCGGGCGCGCGCAGGGCCTGTGCGGCCCCGATCTCATGGCGATGCTCGATCTCGTCGCGCTCGCCACGGTGGCCGATGTCGCCCCGTTGACAGGTGTCAACCGCGCGCTCGTCCGTCAGGGGCTGACAGTGATGGCCCGCCGCGAGCGGCCCGGGCTGGTGGCGCTGGCCGACTCCGCGCGGCTGACAAGCGCGCCTGCCGCGTATCATCTGGGGTTCGTGCTGGGGCCGCGGGTGAATGCGGGCGGGCGCGTGGGGCGGGCCGATCTGGGCGCGCGGCTGCTGGCCACGCGCGATGCGTCCGAGGCCGCGGCCCTGGCCGAGCGGCTCGAGGCGCTCAACGCCGAGCGCCGCGAGATCGAGGCGGCGGTGCGCGACGCCGCGCTGACCCAGGCCGAGGCGCGCGGGCTCGACGCGCCGCTGGTCTGGGCGGCCGACGAGGGCTGGCATCCCGGCGTCGTCGGCATCGTCGCCAGCCGGTTGAAAGAGGCCACCGGCCGTCCGGCGGTGGTCATCGGGCTGGAGGGCGCCGAGGGCAAGGGCTCGGGCCGCTCCGTCGCCGGCGTCGATCTGGGCGCGGCGGTGCAGCGGCTGGCGGCCGAGGGGCTACTGATCAAGGGCGGCGGCCACCGCATGGCGGCGGGGCTGACCGTCGCGCGCGACAGGCTGGACGAGGCGATGGCGCGGCTCGGCGCGCTGCTGGCGCGGCAGGGCGCGGGCGCCGAGGCCGGCCCGCGCGAGCTGCGCCACGAGGGGCTGTTGATGCCCGGCGCGGCCACGCTGGAACTCGCCGAGCGGATCGAGGCTGCGGGCCCGTTCGGCGCCGGCGCCCCGGCGCCGCGCTACGCGATTCCCGACATGGGCATCCGCGCGGTCCGGCGCATCGGGGCGGGCCATCTGCGGCTGACCGCCGATGATGGAATGGGCGGCCGGATCGAGGCGGTGGCCTTCGGCGCCTTCGACGGCCCGCTGGGCCCCGCGCTCGAGGCCCATAGCGGGCTGCGTTTCCATCTGTCGGGACGGCTCGAGATCAATGACTGGGGCGGCCGGCGCCGGGCGCAGCTGCGCCTCGAAGATGCCGCGCGGGCCTGAGCCAAAGGCGCCAGCGCAGTGCCGAAAAAGGTGGAAAAACCCTCTTGCACGCTGCGGCGGCATTGCCTAAACACCCGCTCACAACCAAGGCCGGCCCGTTCGTCTATCGGTTAGGACGCCAGGTTTTCAACCTGGAAAGAGGGGTTCGATTCCCCTACGGGCTGCCACCTCCAACTCCAGGTTCCTGTCCCGTCTTGTGGCCGTGCCGGACGCCCGGACTGTGTTGGCCGCATTCCTTCGCCCGCCGGATCACCTGAAATTCCCGATGGATCGGCAAGTCGGCGATGGAAGGCATCGTGATGTGGTCTCTCGCTTCGCGGGCGAGACGGTACCTCGACACCGCCGTGACATGGCCCACCACCGAGGGGCCGCGGCCAACTTTCAGCCATATCTCGTTGGGCTCGGGCAGATCGGACTCCAGAGCGCCGGCTTCGGGCCGGGCCACCACCCGCGCGCGGGTTTGAGCAGGGGAAACGGGCGGACGGGCTTGACTTGTGCACGGTGAGAGGGCATGTGCCATGCAACCGTCGCGACGCTGCCGCGTGAGCAGCCCGGCCCGAGTGGGTCGACACTCGCGGGGTGGCCCGGCGCGCAGATGCGCCAGGCATGGATTGGTTCCCGACATCACGCAGGGGGGCTGGCGGCGTTGTTCACGCCGCACCCGATGCAGTCGCCTGCCGCAACAGCGCGGGCAGAAACGTGCGGGCATGCCCGCGACAAAGGAATATCACTTGACCGATTTCACGATGCTCGGCCTCGCGCCGAGCTTGCTCAAGGCCCTTGAGGCCGAGGGATTCACCACGCCGACGCCGATTCAGGCCCGCGCGATCCCCGCGATCCTCGAGGGGCGCGATCTCATGGGGCTCGCCCAGACCGGCACCGGCAAGACGGCGGCTTTCGGGCTGCCGTTGATCCACAAGCTTCTCGGGCTGGGCAAGCCCGAGCCGCGCGAAGTGCGCGCGCTGATCCTCGCGCCGACGCGCGAACTTGCCAACCAGATTTCCGAGACGCTGCAGATTTTCACCCGCGGCAGCCCGACCAAGGTGATGACCGTCGTCGGCGGCGCGTCGCTGAGCCGGCAGACCGAGCGGCTGGGGCGGGGCACCGACATCCTCGTCGCCACGCCGGGCAGGCTGATCGACCTGCTGGAGCGCAAGGCCCTGAGCCTGTCGCGGACCCGCTATCTGGTGCTCGACGAGGCCGACCAGATGCTCGATCTGGGCTTTATCCACGCGCTGCGGCGGATCGCAAGGATGCTGCCGGCCGAGCGGCAGACGCTGCTTTTCTCGGCGACCATGCCCAAGCAGATGGCCGAACTCGCCGAGACCTATCTGAATAACCCGCTACGAGTGCAGGTGGCGCCGCCGGGAAAGCCGGCCGACAAGATCACGCAGGGCGTGCATTTCACCGGGCAGGGGGAGAAGGCGCGCCTGCTCGAGAGCTATCTCGACCGGCACCGCGACGAGCTCGCGCTGGTCTTCTCGCGCACCAAGCACGGCGCCGAGAAGCTCAAGAAGCTGCTCGAAGGCTGGGGATTCGCCGCGGGGTCGATCCACGGCAACAAGAGCCAGGGACAGCGCGAGCGCGCGCTCAAGGCGTTCCGTTCGGGCGAATTGCGGGTTCTGGTGGCCACTGACGTGGCCGCACGTGGCATCGACATTCCGGCCGTGCGGCATGTCTACAATTTCGACCTGCCCAACGTGCCGGAAAACTATGTCCACCGGATCGGGCGCACGGCGCGCGCCGGTGCCGAGGGCCGCGCCGTGGCCTTCTGCGCGCCCGCCGAGATCGGCGAGCTGCGCGCGATCGAGACCACCCTGCACAAGCGTATCGAGGTGCTCGGCGGTGAAGCCCCGGCCGAGCCTGCGCGGCAGGAGCGTGGCCGCGGCGGCAAGCCGGGCGGCGGCCCCGGCGGCAAGCCGCAGGGCCGGCGCCGCCGGCC
>PUHN01000044.1 GCA_002967695.1 Rhodobacteraceae bacterium WD3A24
CCTCGTTCCGAACAAGGGGGGCATCCATCCTCGGACTGACGGCCAGAACTGCCCACGAACACCCGAAATCCGCGCCCATCTCCCTCTGAAATCGCTGCCCGACATCACGCGAAACACGCGCCCACCGCGCAGACCTGAAAGCTGTCCTTCGCCAGGTCGATCGCCAGCGTGTTGATCTTCGTCGCCATCGGTGCGCCCTCCGCTTGGAACCATCATGGCATACGAAATGCCGCCGGGGAGAAGCATCCATCGCATCAGTTCAGGGCGCCACTGGCCAGACGGGCTGCGGAGGCGTATATCGCGCGCAATGGAACGCAGTGCGCAAGCGCCCCCTCGGGCCTTCATGAAGATGCACGGGCTGGGCAATGATTTCGTGGTTTTTGACGCGCGTGACGGCAGCGGGCCGGTCACGCCCGCGGTCGTGCGCGCGCTAGGCGACCGGCATCGCGGTGTGGGCTTCGACCAGCTTGCCGTGATCGCCGCGCCCGCCCCCGGCGACAGCGACGCTGATCTCGCGCTGAGCTTTTTCAACGCCGACGGCTCTGTCTCGGGCACCTGCGGGAATGCCACCCGTTGTGTGGCCGCTTTCGAGATGGCGCGCACGGGCCGCCACCGGCTGGCGATTCGCACCGAAGGAGGGCTGCTGGCGGCCGAGGAGGCCGGCGGCGGGATCGTGCGCGTCAACATGGGGCCGCCGGCGACCGACTGGCGCGCCATCCCGCTGGCCGAGCCGGTCGACACCCTCTCGCTTCCAATCGAGGGGGAGCCGGTGGCCACGGGGATGGGCAACCCCCACTGCACCTTTTTCGTGGAGGACGCCGAGGCGGTGGCGCCCGAAGAGGTCGGGCCGCGTTTCGAGACACATCCGCTTTTTCCCGAGCGCACCAATGTCGAGATCGTCCAGATACTCTCGCCCGAATCGATCCGGCTGCGGATATGGGAGCGTGGCACGGGGGTGACGCTTGCCTCTGGGTCATGCGCCTGCGCGGCGGCGGTGGCGGCGGCGCGCAGGGGGCTGACCGGAACCGATGTGCGGGTCCATGTCGATGGCGGAGCGCTGGACATAAGCTGGCGCGAGGATGGCGTCTGGATGGCGGGGCCGACCGCGCATGTCTTCGACGGGGTGCTAACCCCGCAATTCCTGCAGGAGGTCGGCAAATGAGTGCGCCGCTGACGAAGGCGCCGGAGGGGGGCGCGCCGGTCTTTGCCACGCTGGGCTGTCGGCTCAACACATACGAGACCGCGGCGATGGAGGAACTCGCCCGCGAGGCGGGGGTGAAGAATGCCGTGGTCGTCAACACCTGCGCGGTCACGGCCGAGGCGGTGCGCAAGGCGCGCCAGGAGATCCGGCGGCTGCGCCGCGCCCACCCGGATGCGCCCCTGATCGTGACCGGCTGCGCCGCCCAGACCGAGCCCGAGACCTTTGCCGCCATGCCCGAGGTCACCCGCGTCATCGGCAATACCGAGAAGATGGCGCCCGAGACCTGGGCGCAAATGACGCCCGACCTGATCGGGCAGACCGAGCGCGTGGCGGTCGACGACATCATGTCGGTGCGCGAGACCGCCGGCCACCTGATCGATGGCTTCGGCACCCGGGCGCGCGCCTATGTCCAGATCCAGAACGGCTGCGATCACCGTTGCACCTTCTGCATCATCCCCTACGGGCGGGGAAATTCCCGCTCCGTCCCGGCGGGCGTGGTCGTCGACCAGGTCAAGCGGCTGGTCGATCGGGGCTTCAACGAGGTGGTGCTCACCGGCGTCGACCTGACGAGCTGGGGCGCGGATCTGCCCGGCGCGCCGCGGCTGGGCGATCTGGTGATGCGGCTGCTCAGGCTGGTGCCCGACCTGCCGCGGCTGCGCATCTCCTCGATCGATTCGATCGAGGCCGACGAGAACCTGATGCAGGCCATAGCGACCGAGCCCCGCCTGATGCCGCATCTGCATCTGAGCCTGCAGCACGGCGACGACCTGATCCTCAAGCGGATGAAGCGGCGGCACCTTCGCGACGACGCCATCGCGTTCTGCGAGCAGGCCCGCCGCCTGCGGCCGGGCATCGCCTTCGGCGCCGACATCATCGCGGGCTTTCCCACCGAGTCCGAGGCTGCCTTCGAGAACTCGCTGCGGCTGGTCGAGGAATGCGGTTTGACCTTCCTGCATGTCTTTCCGTTCAGCCCGCGCCCGGGCACGCCCGCGGCACGGATGCCGCAGTTGCACGGACCCGTCATCCGCGAGCGGGCCGCGCGGCTGCGCGCGGCCGGGCAGGACCGCCTCGCCGCGCATCTGGCCGCGCAGGCGGGGCGCGAGCACGAGGTGCTGATGGAGACCCCGCGGACGGGACGCACCCCGCAATTCGCCGAGGTCGCCTTTGCCCAGGCGCGCCCGGAGGGTACAATCCTGCCCGCCCGGATAGCCGGGCATGACGGGGCGCGGCTGACCGCCTGAATGCGGGCTTGCCACGGGCCGCGCCGGCGGGCAGCATCCGCGGAGCAGCCGCGTGCCCCCGAAACGCGGGAACACCAAGCCAGGGAGAAGGCCGGATGCGTTGGATCGGATTGCGCGCCGCGATGCTGGCGCTGGGTGTCACGGGGGCGGCCTCTGCACAGGAGACGGCCGGCGAGCCCGGCGCCGTCTTGTACGAGCGATATTGCCGCCAATGCCACGGCGATGCGGGGCAGGGCGACGGCCCGGCCGCCGCGCCTCTGGCGGGGGTTCTGTCGGTCGAGGTTCCCGACCTGACACGCATTTCCCAGCGAAACGGCGGCGTCTTTCCGATGGGCGAAGTGATCCGGATCATCGACGGGCGCGACGGCGCGCGCGCCCATGGCGGGGCGATGCCGCTTTGGGGCAGCGTCTTTGCCGCCGAGACGGCGGCGGAGGCCGGCGACCGCGCCACGCTGATCGACACGCGCGGTCGCGTGCTCTCGCTGGCACTGTTTCTGGAGACGATCCAGCGGTGAGCGCCGCAAAGGCCGGCGGTGGCTTGCCATGGTGCGCCAGCCCGGCATAGACTTTGCGATGGAAGAAGAAACCGGAGGTCTGCGATGGCATTCCCTCTCGCCCCTGTTGCCGGCATCGCGTTGCGCTATGGCGTGGTCGCACTGGCGGCCTACGGCGTTGCCCGCAGAGTCGGCCCGGCGCGGGTCGATCAGCGCGTGGAGGACGCCTTTGACGAGGTGCCCGAGGGGATCGGGGCATCCCGGGCGCCCGATCGCGGGCAGGTCAACGCCGCCGGACGGATGCGCCGCGTGATCCGGCTTGGCCGCAACGGGCCGGGCGTTGAAATCGATCTTGCCGGCCTCGGCCGGCTCAGGATGAGGCGGCAGAAATGATCCTTTACGGAAACGACGCATCGCCTTTCGTGCGCAAGGTGCGCGTGGTTCTGGCCGAGACCGGACAGGACGGTGCCGTCACCCTCGAACGGGTGAGCGGAACCCCCGTCGAGCCCGGCACGCTGCCCATCGAGCGCAACCCGCTGGGCAAGATTCCCGCGCTTGCGCGGCCCGATGGCTGCACGCTCTATGACAGCCGGGTGATCTGCCGGTTCTTCGACGAGCGCGCCGGGGCGGGGCTGTATCCCGCCGGCGCGCGCGGCTGGGAGACCCTCACGCTCGAGGCCACGGCCGACGGCATTCTCGATGCCGCGGTGCTCATGCGCTACGAGGTCGTCGCGCGCCCCGAGGCATTCCGGCACGAGCCGTGGCTCGACGCCCAATGGAGCAAGATCGCGCGGGCGCTCGACGCGCTGGAGGCGCGCTGGATGGGGCATCTGTCCGGCCCGCTCGATATCGGCCAGATCGGCGTGGCCTGCGCGCTGGGCTATCTCGATTTCCGCCATCCCGACCGCGACTGGCGCGCCGGCCGCGATGCGCTGGTGGACTGGGAGGCGGCCTTTGCCGCGCGCGACAGCATGCGCGCGACCGCACCGCAGGGCTGAGCCCGCCCCCCGCCGGCCGGCGGGCGAAGCCTTTGTGGCATGTGACATCTTTTCCCGTTTTGTCGGCTGGACTGGCCCCGGAATCACGGCTAAACAAGCGCGCAGCAGGGCTGCGGGCGACCGCGGCCCCTCTCATACGGTTCGCTGGTCCCGCAAGGCCATGGAAGGGAGAATGCACGTGTCCCACGCAGAAGATACCGCAGGCACACGCAGGGATTTCCTGTATTACGCGACGGCCGGGGCCGGCGCGGTCACCGCAGGGGCGGCGATCTGGCCGCTTGTCAACCAGATGAACCCCTCGGCCGACGTGCAGGCGCTGTCGCAGATCTTCGTCGATGTCAGCGGCCTCTCCGAAGGCAGCCAGCTGACCGTCAACTATCTCGGCAAGCCCGTCTTCATCCGCCGCCGGACAGCGGAAGAGATCGAACAGGCGCGCGAGGTCGAGCTGTCCGAGCTTCCCGACCAAGTCGCGCGCAACCCCAACATCTCGGGCGAGGTTCCGGCAACCGACGAGAATCGCGCGCTCGACGAGTCGGGCGAGTGGCTGGTCATGACCGGCGTGTGCACCCATCTCGGCTGCGTCCCGCTGGGCGACGGCGCGGGCGATTTCAACGGCTGGTTCTGCCCCTGCCACGGCTCGCATTACGACTCGTCGGGGCGCATTCGCCGCGGCCCCGCACCCGAAAACCTTCCCATCCCGGTCGTGCAGTTCACCGACGACACGACGATCCAGCTCGGTTAAGGGAGACAGGCATGTCCGGAATTCCTCACGACCATTACGAACCCAGCTCCGCCGGGGCGAAGTGGCTGCACCGCCGACTGCCGATCGTGGCGCTGATCTATGACACGATCATGATTCCCACCCCGAAGAACCTCAACTGGATGTGGATCTGGGGGATCGTGCTGTTCTTCTGTCTGGTGCTGCAGATCGTCACCGGAATCGTGCTGGCGATGCATTACACGCCGCAGGTGGACATGGCCTTCGCCTCGATCGAGCACATCATGCGCAACGTCAATGGCGGCGACATGCTGCGCTATCTGCACATGAACGGCGCCTCGCTGTTCTTCGCGGCGGTCTACATCCACATCTTCCGGGGGCTCTACTACGGCTCCTACAAGGAGCCGCGCGAGGTCACCTGGATCATCGGCATGCTGATCTATCTGCTGATGATGGCGACGGCCTTCATGGGCTACGTTCTGCCCTGGGGGCAGATGTCGTTCTGGGGCGCGACGGTCATCACCGGGCTGTTCGGCGCGATTCCGGGCATCGGCGAGGCGCTGCAGACATGGCTTCTGGGCGGGCCGGCGGTGAACAACGCCACGCTCAACCGCTTCTTCTCGCTCCACTACCTGCTGCCCTTCGTGATCCTGGGCCTTTCGATCCTGCATGTCTGGGCTTTCCACACGACGGGCAACAACAACCCCACCGGGGTCGAAGTGCGCCGGACCTCCAAGCAGGAGGCGGAGAAGGACACACTGCCCTTCTGGCCCTATTTCGTCATGAAGGATCTCTTCGCGCTGGCGGTGATCCTGGTGGTGTTCTGGGCGATCGTGGGCTTCATGCCCAACTACCTGGGCCATCCCGACAACTACATCGAGGCCAACCCGCTGGTGACGCCCTCGCACATCGTGCCCGAGTGGTATTTCCTGCCCTTCTACGCGATCCTGCGCGCCTTTACCGGGGACGTCTGGGTCGTGATCGCGGCCAACTGGATCAGCTTCGGCATCATCGACGCCAAGTTTTTCGGCGTCCTCGCGATGTTCGGCGCGATTCTGGTTATGGCGCTGGCGCCCTGGCTCGATACCTCCGGCGTGCGCTCGGGCCGCTACCGGCCGCAGTTCAAGTGGTGGTTCGCGCTCCTGGTGATCGATTTCATGGTGCTGATGTGGGCGGGGGCGATGCCGGCCGAAGGCATCTACACCACCATCGCCCTGATCGGGTCGGGCTACTGGTTCCTGTATTTTCTGGTCATCCTGCCGTTGCTCGGCGTGATCGAGAAACCCGCCCCCCGGCCGGAGACCATCGAGGCCGATTTCGAGGCCCGGGTGAAGAAGGGCGCGGGCAGCGGAGGCAACGGACCGTCGCCCGAGCACGTCCCGGCCGAGTGAGAAAGGACAAGAGCGATATGACGATCCGCACACATTCATTCTCCGCGCTCGCCGCGCTCTCGCTCTCGGCCGGTGCCGCGCTGGCCGCCGGCGGTGACGGGGCGGTCACCGACTACGAATTCTCCTTCGAGGGGCCGTTCGGCACCTTCGACCGGATGCAGCTCCAGCGCGGTCTGCAGGTCTATACCGAGGTCTGCTCGGCCTGCCACGGGCTGCAATACGTTCCCTTCCGCACCCTGTCCGACGAGGGCGGCCCCGCATTGCCCGAGGATCAGGTGCGCGCCTATGCGGCCGGTTTCCGGGTGGAAGACCCGGAGACCGGCGAGATGCGCGAGGCCGGGCCGAACGATCACTTTCCGCCCTCCGGCCTTGAGAACGCGCCCGATCTCAGCCTCATGGCCAAGGCCCGCGCCGGCTTCGAAGGCCCCTACGGGCTGGGCCTCAACCAGCTCTTCCGGGGTATGGGCGGGCCGGAATACATCGCCTCGCTTCTGACGCATTACACCGGCGAGCAGACCACCCAGGGCGGGACGCCCTATTACGAAAACGAAACCTTTGGCGGCCCGATCGCCATGGCGCCGCCGCTTTCCGACGGGCAAGTCGAGTATGCCGACGGCACCGAAGCCACGCAGGAGCAGATGGCGCTCGATGTCGCCGCCTTCCTGATGTGGACGGCCGAGCCGCACATGATGGAGCGTCGCGCCGCCGGCTTTACCGGGGTGATCTTCCTCATTGTCCTCGCCGCGCTGCTCTACCTGACCAACAAGCGCATCTGGGCACCGGTCAAGAAGCGCGCCAAGGAAGGCTGACCCCCAGCGGCGATGGCCCGGCGCGGCATGCTTCGCGCCGGGAGACGCCTCAGCCGAGCCCGGCCCGCAGGCAATCGTGCAGATGCAGGATTCCCACGGGCGCACCGGCCGGGTCGGCAATGAAGACCGCACCGATCTTGCGGTGGTTCATCAGCGCCAGGGCCTCCACGGCCAGCGTCTCCGTGCTTACCGTCTTGGGGTCGGGGGTGGCCACATCCCGCGCCCTTCGGCGCATCAGGTCGTCCATGTTGCGGCGCAGATCGCCGTCAGAGATCGCGCCGGTCAGCCGGCCATCTTCCACGACGCCCGCGATGCCGAACCCCTTCGACGTCATCTCGATGAGCACGTCCGACATCGGCGTGTCGGGCCGCACCAGAGGGACCGCCTCGCCCGCATGCATGAGCTGATCGACCCGCAAGAGCCGCGCGCCCAGCGTCCCGCCGGGATGGGTGGCGCGGAAATCGGCATGCCGAAAGGCGCGCCGCTCCATCAGCGCGACCGCCAGCGCGTCGCCCAGCGCAAGCATCATGGTCGTCGAAGTGGTCGGCACGACGCCGAGCCCGCAGGCTTCCTCGGCCTCGGGCAAAAGCAGCTTCAGATCGGCCGCGCGCATCAATGTGCTGTCGGCACGGCCCCCCATGGCGATCAGGGGAATGGAGAAGCGGCGCGCATGAGCGACGATGGCCTGCAGATCGGCGGTTTCGCCCGAATTCGACAACACAAGGCAGACATCCTCGGCCGTGATCATGCCCAGATCGCCGTGACCGGCCTCGGCGGCATGGACGAATTGCGCGGGCGTGCCGGTGCTGGCCAGGGTGCCCGCGATCTTGCGCGCGACATGCCCCGATTTCCCCAGCCCCGAGGCAATCACCCGCCCTCGGGCGCCCTCCATGGCGCGCACGGCGGCGGCGAAATCGGCGGGCAGCGACGCGGCCAGCCGCATCAGGGCCCTGCCCTCGCATTCGAGGGCGCGCCGTCCACTCGCCTCGATTGATGTATCCCGAGTCATTCGCCCCCTCCCCTCGCGCCGGTTCCGGCAGCCGCGTCACCGAGGGGGCGCGACGCCGTCAGGCCGCGAGGCCCTTTTTCCCCATCTCGAGGAACTTCCGCTGACGGTCGGATACCAGCTTGTCGGGCGCCTTGCCCTCGATCTCGCCGAGCATCGCCTCAAGCGCCGCGCCCACGGCGGCCATGGTCTCCTCGCGCCCGCGCTGGGCACCCCCGAGCGGCTCGTCGATGATGCGGTCGATCACGCCCAGCTTGCGCAGATCCTGCGCGGTCAGGCGCAGTGCCTCGGCCGCCTCGCGCATCTTCTCGGCGTCCTTCCACAGGATCGAGGCGCATCCCTCGGGCGAGATCACCGAGTAGACCGAGTGCTCGAGCATCGCCACGCGGTTGGCCGTGGCCAGCGCGACCGCCCCGCCCGAGCCGCCCTCGCCGATGATCACCGACACCAGCGGCACGCCGATCTCCAGGCATTTCTGCGTTGCCCGCGCGATGGCCTCGGACTGGCCGCGCTCCTCGGCGCCCTTGCCGGGATAGGCGCCGGGCGTGTCGACCAGCGTGATGACCGGCAGGCCGAAGCGGTGCGCCATCTCCATCAGCCGGATCGCCTTGCGGTAGCCCTCGGGCCGGGCCATGCCGAAATTGCGCTCGATCCTGCTTTTCGTGTCGTGGCCCTTCTCCTGGCCGATCACCATCACCGGCCGGTCTTCCAGCCGCGCGAGCCCGCCCATGACGGCATGATCGTCGGCGAAGTTCCGGTCGCCGGCCAGCGGCGTGTATTCCGAGAACAGCGCGTCGATGTAGTCCTTGCAGTGCGGCCGGTCGGGGTGGCGCGCGACCAGGCATTTGCGCCAGGGCGAGAGATCCTTGTAGAGGTCGCGCAGCATCCCCGCGGCCTTCTGGTCGAGCGCCTCGGCCTCCTTGGCGATGTCCAGTTCCGAGTTCTGGCGCGCCATCGCGCGCAACTCTTCGGCCTTGCCCTCGATCTCGGCCAGCGGTTTCTCGAAATCCAGATAGTTCATGCTCGGCCCGTTCCGCTCGCGTGGATCGCAGGGCGGATTATCGCCCGTGCGCGGGGCGAATGCAACGGGGCGCCGCGACGGCGCGCGGGGCGCCTCGTCACCCCCGCCCGATCGCCTCCATGCGCGCGTGACCGTCCCCCCGCGCCCTATCCCGCGGGCGGGGCCACCACGCCGCGGGCGAGCCAGTCGTCGAACACCTCCAGCGCCGCCTCGGCGAAGGCGTCGTCGTTGATGTGGCAGTCCAGCCGGCGCAACGCGACATTGGCGGGCACGTCGCTTTCCAGCGCGTCGAGGAACGCGGCCAGCCCGTCGGGGTCGTTGAGCGGCTCGCCGGGGCGGTCCCATTCGCCGAAGCCCTGCCGGGGCACCAGAAGCGTCACCGGCCCGCGCGCCTGCGCAAGCTGACGGTGATGGGCGCGCGCGACCTCGGCGCGTTCGTCGTTGTCCAGAACGACCGAGGTGATCAGGCGGTTATGCGCATGGGTCGGGTGGTCGGGCCATTTCGCGGGCAGGGGCTGCCAGCCGATGATATCGACGAGGTCATAACAGCCCGGCGCCACGATCTGCGGAATGCCCGCCCGCCCGGCATTGGTCAGCCGGTCGGGGCCGGCGGAGACGGTCGAGCCGTGGATGTGGTTGCCCAGCTCCTGCGTGCAGAAATCCATCACGCAGGCGAAGCCCCCCTCGGCGGCGAGGCTCTCGAAGGCGCGCCCGCCCATGCCGGTGGCGTGGAAGATCGCCACCTCGAAGCCGCGCGCCTCCAGCGCGGGCTTGAGCGCGATCATGTAGCGCAGCGCCGACGAGCCCAGCGAGGTCATCCCCACCACCGGCGTGCCCCGCGGCGGCGGCTCCACCGCCCGCGCCGCCCCCAGCACCGCGCCGGCGGCCTGCGACAGCGAGGCGCGGCAGACCGAGTTCAACCCGTAGAGCCCCCCGGCCCAGAGGATCATCTGGATGTCGGCGGCCAGCCGCTCGGGCGGCAGGAGCGGCGAGAAGGCGATGGTGGAGACCAGGTATTTCGGCACGCCCACCGGCAGGGCGCGCGCCACGTCCAGCGCCAGGTCGGTGCCCATCGACCCGCCCAGCGCGATCATGCCGTCGAAGCGGCCCTCGCGCCAGAGCCTGAGCGCCAGCGCCGACCCGCCCCGCGCCATGATCTGCATCGCGTGGTTCTCGTCGCCCGCGTCGATCGCCTCGCGGATGCTGGCGCCGCCCTCGGCGGCGACATCGTGCCTCGACAACGCCACCGGCCCCGGCGGTTTGCCCAGAACGCCGACATCCATGCCCAACACGCGCCCGCCCGGTGCCGTGATACGGTCGGTCAGATACCCCAGCTCGTCGGCCTTGGTGTCCCATGTCCCGACCACGAGGATCGTCCTGTCCGCCATCTCTGTCTTCCCTGTCTCGGGCGGCGGCCGATGTGAAACGGCCGCCGCCCCCGTTTTGCCTTTGCCGATTATCCCAGTCGGAGCCACCCGCAGGCCGCCCCAATATCCCGGAATGCGAGATGCCCTGTCCGCGAATCATCGCCGCCCGGACGGACCATCCTGCGCAAGCCGGCGGACGAGGCGCAGCGCGCCGCCCGGGCCGTGATGTCCGAGGCGACGACCGCGCCATCACCAGGGCGGCCAGAACCTGCCCGAGAAAGGTCAAGGCCGGGCGCGCCCCATCACCTTCGTTCAAGTATCCTCGGGGGTGAATTGCCCCGCAAGGGGCAAGAGGGGGCGCGAGCGCCCCCTCTATGCCGCGGCCAGAGCGGAGTCGAGCGCCGAGAGGATCGTTTGCACATCCCCGGCCGAGATCACCAGCGGCGGAGAGAGGATCACGTTCGGCCCCGAGACGCGGATCATCACGCCGGCCTCATAGGTCGCTTGGTGCACCCGCGCCATGGCGGCCTTGTCCAGCGGCGTCCTGGTGGCGCGGTCGCTGACCAGCTCCAGCGCGCACATCAGCCCCTGCCCGCCGCGGACATCGCCCACGATTGCGTGCCTTTCCGTCAGCCGCCGTAGCCCGGCAAAGAGCTCGCCGCCCCGCGCCGCGGCGTTGTCGTTGACGCGTAGCCGCTCCGTCTCGGCCAGGCAGGCCAGCGCCGCGGCCGCGCCCACCGGGTGGGCGGAGTAGGTATAGCCGTGCCCGATCGCGGCGCGGCCCGTCTCGTCGCCCTCGAAGACCTCGGCGACGGCCTCCGAGATCATCACCGCGCCGAAGGGGAAATAGCCGTTGGTGATCGCCTTGGCGATGCACATCAGGTCGGGCTTGACGCCCCAGTGGCGCGCGCCGGTCCAGCCGCCGGTGCGCCCGAAGGCGGTGATCACCTCGTCGGCGATCAGGAGGATCCCGTGGCGGTCGCAGATCTCGCGGGCGCGCGGCATGAAGGAAGCGTGCGGCACCATCACGCCGCCCGCGCCCAGGACGGGCTCCATGATGAAGGCGGCGATGGTCTCGGCCCCCTGAAAGGCGATTTCATCCTCCATCGCGTTCAGGCAGAGTTCGGCGAGTCTTTCCGGATCCTCCTCGTCGAACGGGTTGCGATAGGTGTAAGGGGCCGGGAGGTGATGGCAGCCGGGCAGGAGCGGCTCGTACTGGGTGCGGAAACCGGCGTTTCCGTTGACGCTGGCGCCGCCGAAATGGGTGCCGTGATAACCCTTTTTGAGGCTGAGGAACTTCACGCGCCCGGGCGCGCCGCGCACCTTGTGGTATTGCCGGGCCAGCCGCAGCGCGGTCTCCACACTGTCCGAGCCGCCCGAGGTGAAGAAGGCCCGGCTCAGCCCGTCGGGTCCGAAAAACCGGCTCAGCTCCCAACTCAACTCGATGGCCCTGTCGTTCGAGGTGCCCCGGAAGGCCGAGTAATAGGGCAGGGTCGAGAGCTGCGCAGTGATGGCGTCCTTCACCGGCTGGCAGGAAAAGCCCAGATTGACGTTCCACAGCCCGCCGACGGCGTCGAGGGTGGTGTGACCGTCCTTATCGGTGATGTGCACGCCCTCGGCGGCGGTGACGACCGTCGGCGGGTTTTTCAGGCTGTCGGCCGGATGTGCCATCGGGTGCCACATGTGGCGGGCATTATGCTCGGCCAGAAAGTTTGAATCGCTCATCGGGTCATTTCCTCGGTCTGTCCCGCAAGCACCCGCACACGAAGGCGGGGTGCAGGCCGGGCCCGTGACGGGCGGCGCGGAGGTCGCCGCCGCGCTTTCATCCCGCGCATCTTGGCGGCGCGATGATCTCTTGGCCGCCCACGCCGGCGGCCACCGCCCGCGCCCGGCTCTTGCGCGCCTCGGAAAGAGCCGCGGTTACAACTGGCGGCCCGGCCCCGGTGCAGCAGACCCGAAATCGCCCAGAAGGGGCAAAGGGTGTCCCCAGACTACAGGGGCGGCCCGCAGGATCAAGAATGGGCGGCCTGCGGAGAATGGCAAACCTGCTTGACGCGACGGCAAGGCAGGTGAAGATGTGATAGGCTGGTGGCCGGGCGTCGCCGCGCGGCGCCAACGCAAAAACAGGGGGACAAATACCATGAAGGGTGTCGCTTTCACGTTCTTCGTCACCGGGGTCGTCGCCGTCGTCTTCGGCATGGGCTGGGGGCTGCACATGGCGGCCTCGGGGGACCATGCCATGGCCGGCGCGCATGCGCATCTCAATCTGGTCGGTTGGGCGAGCTTCGCCCTGTTCGGGCTGTACTACCATGTCACACCGAAGGCAGCGGCGTCGGTGCTTGCGCGCATCCACTATGCCGTCGCGCTGGCGGGGCTGGTGGTGATGGTCATCGGCATCGCGCTGACGGTGCGCGGCGGGTCCGAACTGCCGGCCGTGCTGGGCTCGCTGCTGACGGCGGCATCGATGCTGATCTTCCTCTATACGGTCGCAGGCAACGGTCTCGGGGGCGAGATGCGGGGGTGAAGGGCGGCGGCGCCGCGGGAGCGGGCTTGACATCGTTGCACATGCAACGATAAACGGGCGCCGGAATACTGGAAATCTGCATGCCAGCTGCATGATTCCCGCATCCCTCAGGAGGACGCCATGAACAAGCAGACCACACCGCGCGAGATGGTCCGCGCCGCCGCCCACACCGGCACCCATGAGGGCTACATGCCCGGCTTCGGCAACGACTTCGAGACCGAGGCGCTTCCCGGCGCGCTGCCGCAGGGCATGAACAGCCCGCAGAAGTGCAATTACGGGCTTTATGCCGAACAGCTCTCGGGCACGCCCTTCACCGCGCCGCGTGGCCAGAACGAGCGCACCTGGTGCTACCGTATCCGCCCGTCGGTGCGCCACACGGCCCGTTTCTCGAGGATCGACCTGCCCTACTGGAAATCGGCGCCCCATGTGGACCCCGACGTGATCAGCCTGGGCCAGTACCGCTGGGATCCGGTTCCGCTGCCCGCCGGCGACGAGGGGCTGACCTTCCTGACGGGCATGCGCACCATGACCACCGCGGGCGACGTGAACACCCAGGTCGGCATGGCGAGCCATGTCTACCTGATCACCGATTCGATGGTGGACGAGTATTTCTACTCGGCCGACAGCGAGCTTCTGGTGGTGCCGCAGGAGGGGCGCCTGCGCTTCTACACCGAGCTGGGCATCATCGACCTGGAGCCGCGCGAGATCGCGATCCTGCCGCGGGGCATGGTGTTCCGCGTCGAGGTGGTCGAGGGCCCGGCGCGCGGGTTCATCTGCGAGAACTACGGGCAGAAGTTCGATCTGCCCAACCGCGGGCCGATCGGCGCCAACTGCCTTGCCAACCCGCGCGATTTCAAGACGCCGGTCGCCGCCTTCGAGGACCGCGACGCGCCCTCGCGCATGGTGGTCAAGTGGTGCGGGCAGTTCCACGAGACCCGGATCGACCACAGCCCGCTCGACGTGGTCGCCTGGCACGGCAACTACGCTGCCTGCAAGTACGACCTGTCCACCTTCAGCCCCGTCGGCGCGATCCTGTTCGACCATCCCGACCCGTCGATCTTCACCGTGCTGACCGCGCCCAGCGGGGTCGAGGGGACGGCCAATATCGACTTCGTGCTGTTTCGCGAACGCTGGATGGTGGCCGAGGACACGTTCCGCCCGCCCTGGTATCACAAGAACATCATGTCCGAGCTGATGGGCAACATCTACGGCATCTACGACGCCAAGCCGCAGGGGTTCGTCCCCGGCGGCATGAGCCTGCACAACATGATGCTGCCGCACGGGCCGGACCGCGACGCCTTCGAGGGCGCCTCGAATGCCGAACTCAAGCCCGAGAAGCTCGACAACACCATGCAGTTCATGTTCGAGACGCGCTTTCCGCAGCACCTGACGCCCTTCGCGGCCAGCGAGGCGCCGCTGCAGGACGACTACATCGACTGCTGGGATTCGATCGAGAAGAAGTTCGACGGCACGCCGGGCGTGAAGTAGGCTCGCGGCCGGGCAAGGCGCGCCAGCCCCCTCGGGCGCGCGCCCGCCCGCCCACCCCGCACCCCCGAGGGGGCTGCGGACCGAATGAAGCTCGCCTGACGCGAAAGGAGTCCCATGCCGCTTTTGAAAAGCTGGGTGGAAAGCGCCAATTCCCCCGACACGGATTTTCCGCTCAACAACCTGCCCTGCGGGGTATTCTCGATCGGAGAGGGCGAGCCGCGCTGCGGCGTCGCCATCGGCGACATGATCCTCGACGTCACCGCGCTCGAGGAGGAGGGGATGCTGACCCTCTCCGACACGCCGGTCTTTGATGTGCCCTTCTGGAACGATTTCATGGAACTCGGCCCCGAGGCGTGGTCGAAATTCCGTATCATGCTGCTGGGCTATCTGGGCGAGAAGGCCGAGCAGACGGCCTCGATCGAGCCGCACCTCCACCCGCGCAGCCGCGCGCGGCTTCACATGCCCTTCATGGTGGCGGAGTTCACCGACTTCTATGCCGGCAAGCATCACGCCAGCAATGTCGGCACCATGTTCCGCGGCCCCGAGAACGCGCTGCCGCCGAACTGGCTGCATATCCCGATCGGCTATAACGGGCGGGCCTCGTCGGTGAAGGTGTCTGGGTCGGAGTTCAACCGCCCCTGGGGCCAGCTCAAGGCGCCGGATGCCGATGCGCCCAGCTTCGCGCCGTCGAAGCGCTTCGACATGGAACTCGAGATGGGCGCGGTCGTCGGCCAGCCCTCGGACGGCATGGTCAGCGTGGCCGAGGCCGACGAGATGATCTTCGGCTACGTCCTTCTCAACGACTGGTCGGCCCGCGACATCCAGGCCTGGGAGTATCAGCCGCTGGGCCCGTTCCAGGCCAAGGCCACCGCGACAACGATCAGCCCGTGGATCGTGATGCGCGCGGCGCTGGAGCCGTTCCGGGTGAGCACGCCGGCGCGCGAGAAGGAGCTTCTGCCCTATCTGCGCGAGCCGGGGCCGATGCTCTACGACATCAAGCTGGAGGCCGACATCCAGCCCGAGGGCGCGGCGCGCCCCACGACGATCACCCGGACCAACTACCGCGAGATGTATTACTCGTCGGCCCAGCAGCTTTGCCACCACACCACGGCGGGCGCGCCGATGAATGTGGGCGACCTGCTGGGGTCGGGCACGATCTCGGGGCCGGAGCGCGAGAACCGCGGCTCGCTGCTGGAACTCAGCTGGGGCGGCAAGGAGCCCGTTGAACTCGACACCGGCGAGGAGCGCAGCTTCATGGAGGATGGCGACACCATCACCCTGCGCGGCTGGTGCGAGGGGGACGGATACCGCGTCGGTTTCGGCGAATGCGGCGGCAAGCTGCTGCCGGCGGTCAAGCTGCCCGAGGGGTTCGCCTGATGCGCCCTTGCGCCTCAGCCGCTCTGCCACTCGAGGATGGCCTCGCTGGGCCAGAGCAGCATGATGATGTTGAGCGTGAGCCCGTCGCGGATCACCAGCGTCGTCAGGATCTCGAAGCCCAGCGCGATGGCCGCCGTGAGCCAGACCGGCAGGCGCGCGGCCATCCAGAAGCCCAGCACCATCGTCAGGCTGTCGGTGGTGGAGTTGAGGACGCTGTCGCCGTAATAGTCGAGCGAGACGGTCTGTCCGCGATAGCGCTCGATCAGGGCGTCGGTGTTCTCGACGATCTCCCAGGCGACCTCGACGACTGTCGCGGCCGCCAGGCGCCAGCCGAAGGAAAGCCGCGGCACCGCCCACCACAGGGCGGCGTAGAACAGGAAGCCGTGGATCAGATGCGATGGGGTGTACCAGTCACTGATGTGCTGGGAGTTGCCGGGCCCGTAGGTGTCGCCATACCACAGGCGCACCTCGCCGCAGGTGCATATCGGCTCGCGCCCCATCGCGAGAAGCACGCCCGCCGCGGCCGCGATGATCAGCGCGGTCACGGCATAGGGGGCGAGAGACACACGCGCGGCGGACATGCCGCAAAGACAAGCACAGCCCACTGAGGCTGTCCACACAAACGGAGCTAGCAATGGCGAAGGCATTCGCGTCGCAAGGCGACATGACCGAAAAGCAGACCAGCTTCACCGAGATCGGCGATGGCCTGTGGGCCTTCACGGCCGAGGGCGACCCGAATTCGGGCGTCATCATCGGTGACGACAGCGTGATGGTGGTCGAGGCGCAGGCGACGCCCCGGCTGGCCAACAAGGTGATCGAGGAGATCCGCAAGGTCACCGACAAGCCGATCAGCCACCTAGTGATGAGCCACTATCACGCGGTGCGTGTGCTGGGGGCGTCGGCCTACGGGGCGGGGCAGATCATCATGTCGGATGTCAGCCGCGCACAGGTCGCCGAGCGCGGGCAGGAGGACTGGGAAAGCGAGTTCGAGCGCTTTCCGCGCCTGTTCGAAGGGCACGAGTCGATCCCCGGCCTGACCTGGCCGACGACGACCTTTTCCGACCGCATGACCGTCTATCTGGGCAAGCGGCGCGTGGACATCATGCATCTGGGCCGGGCGCACACCGCCGGCGATGCCGTGGTCTGGGTGCCCGACCAGGAGGTGATGTTCACCGGCGATATCGTTGAATACCATTCGGCCTGTTACTGCGGCGACGGACACTTCGGCGACTGGGGCGACACGCTCGACGCCATCGCCAGCTTCGCGCCGCAAAGCATCGCGCCGGGCCGGGGCGACGCGCTCGTCGGCCCCGAGATGGTCACCGCGGCGATCGAGAACACGCGCGATTTCGTCGAGTCCACCTATCGCCCCGCCGAGAAGGTCGTCGCCCGCGGCGGCACGCTGAAGGAGGCAATGGCGGCGGTGCGCGCCGAATGCGACCCCAAGTTCAGCGACTACGCCATCTACGAGCACTGCCTGCCCTTCAACGTCGCGCGCGCCTATGACGAGGCCCAGGGCATCGACACGCCCCGGATCTGGACGGCCGCGCGCGACAAGCAGATGTGGGCCGAACTTCAGGGATGATCCGCGAGGGCGCCGGCGGCGCAGGGTCCGGGCCGGAGTCTGGGAGAACAGGACGATGACCAAGATATTCGAAACGCCGCTCTACCCCTACCGGCGCAGCGCCGATCAGGACATGCTCCGGCCGGTGCGCCATCCGGTGGTCGTGATCGGGGCGGGGCCGGTCGGGCTGGCCGCGGCGATTGATCTGGCGTGCCGCGACGTGCCGGTGGTGGTGCTCGATGACAACGACAAGGTCAGTTTTGGCAGCCGCGCGATCTGTTTCTCCAAGCGCACGCTGGAAATCCTCGACCGGCTTGGCTGCGGCGAGCGGGCGGTGGACAAGGGCGTGACCTGGAATCTCGGCCGCGTCTTCTTCGACGAGCGCGAGGTCTTCAGCTTCAACCTGCTGCCCGAAGAGGGGCACAAGCGCCCGGCCTTCATCAATCTGCAGCAATACTATCTCGAACAGTATCTGGTCGAGCGCGCGCGCGAGGTGGCCGCACAGGGCAAGCCGCTGGATCTGCGCGGCCGCAACCGGGTCGAGGCGGTGGGCGATCACGGCGACCATGTCCGCCTCGAGATCGAGACGCCCGAGGGCCCCTACAATATCGAGGCCGACTGGCTGATCGCCTGTGACGGTGCGACCTCGCCGATGCGGCGGATGATGGGGCTCGATTTCGTCGGCAGGGTGTTCGAGGACAACTTCCTGATCGCCGATGTGGTGATGGAGGCCGAGTTTCCCACCGAGCGCTGGTTCTGGTTCGATCCGCCCTTCAACCGCGGGCAGTCGGCGCTCCTGCACAAGCAGCCCGACAATGTCTGGCGCATCGACCTGCAGCTAGGCTGGGACATCGACAAGGAGCGCGAGAAGCGTCCCGAGAACGTCATCCCGCGCATCAAGCAGATGCTGGGGGAAGATGCGAAGTTCGAGCTCGAATGGGTCTCCATCTACACCTTCCAGTGCCGGCGGATGGAGAATTTCCGCCACGGCCGCGTGCTCTTCGCAGGCGACGCGGCGCATCAGGTCTCGCCCTTCGGGGCGCGCGGGGCCAACAGCGGGATTCAGGACACCGACAACCTGTGCTGGAAGCTCGCGCTGGTGCTCGACGGCAAGGCGCCCGAAAGCCTGATCGACAGCTATAACTGGGAGCGCGTCTACGGGGCCGACGAGAATATCCTGAACTCCACCCGCTCGACCGAGTTCATCACGCCCAAATCCGAGACCAGCCGCGCCTTCCGCGATGCGGTGCTCGATCTGGCCGAGGAAAACGCCTTTGCCCGGCCGCTGGTCAATTCCGGCCGCCTTTCGGTGCCCTGCACCTATGACGAGGGGCCGCTCAATGGCCCCGACGCGACGGGCCTGCCCGCGCGAACGCGCCCCGGCTCGGCCGCCGCCGACGCCCCCATCGGCGACGGCTGGCTGCTCGACCGGCTGGGCGAGGGCTTCACGCTGATGGCGATCGACGCCGATATTCCCGACGGGGTCGAGGATGGCGGCATTGCCGCGACGCCGCTGCGGTTGAGCGCGACGGACAATCCCGAACTGGCCGCGCGCTATCTGGGCGATGCCTCGGGCGCCGTCTATCTGATGCGCCCCGACCAGCACATTGCCGCGCGCTGGACGGGCTTTGACGACACCGCTGTCGCGGCTGCCCTGCGCCGCGCCGCCGGCCGGCAGTGAGAGGATGACGACGATGGCCGATCTCAACACCCGCCCCAATATATCGGATGCCGACAGTTTCTATGCAGAGCTGATGGCCGTTCATGACGGGCTGACCAAGACCCAGAGCGACGCGCTGAACGCGCGGCTGATCCTGCTTCTGGCCAATCATGTCGGCGATCGGGAGGTGCTCAGCGCGGCGCTGTCCGCCGCCGCCCGCGCCGCCGGCGTTGAACGCTGAGAGTTTACCGGCCCGGACCGCGCGCGGCGGCCCGGCGCCCCGAGCCCGAGAGGAGAGTGCCATGACCGCGCCGCTCAAGATCGACCGCATCCACCATGTCGCCTATCGCTGCAAGGACGCGAAGGAGACCGTCGATTGGTATGGCAGGATGCTCAACATGGATTTCGTCCTCGCCATCGCCGAGGACCGCGTCCCGTCCACGCACGAGCCCGACCCCTACATGCACATTTTCCTCGATGCGGGGGCAGGCAATGTGCTGGCCTTCTTCGAACTGCCGACCAAGCCCGAGATGGGCCGCGACCCCAACACCCCCGAATGGGTCCAGCACATCGCGTTCAAGGTGGCCGACCGCGAGACGCTCGTGGCCTACAAGGAGCACCTGGAGGCGAACGGCGTCGAGGTGCTCGGCGTGACCGACCACTCGCTGTTCCATTCCATCTACTTCTTCGACCCGTCCGGCCACCGCGTCGAGCTCGCCTGCCCCGATCCCGAGGAGGAGGCGATGCTGGAGAAGATGGACTCGGTCAAGTGGGACATGCTGGAGGAATGGAGCCGCACGAAACGCGCGCCCAAGCATGCCGACTGGCTGCATGCGAAGGAGCTCGGCAAGGGCCATTGAGGCGGGGCGTCAGAGGGGGGTTGAAACGTATTCTAAAAGTGATATGTGTCTGCTCAATGGACGCTAACGGAGGAATACGTTATGACCACCTCGCCTGTCGTGAAAACCTTTTTCGACCGCCCCACGGGCAGCCTGCAATATGTTTTCCATGACCCGGAGACGATGAAGGGCGCTGTCGTCGATCCGGTGTGGAACTTCTACCCCGAGGCCGGGGCCGTGACGACCGAAAGCGCCGACGAGATTCTGGCCTATATCAAGGAGGCCGGCATCACCGTCGAGTGGGTTCTCGACACCCACCCGCATGCCGACCACTTCAGCGCCGCGCCCTATCTGGGCGAAAAGCTGGGCGCGCCCCGCGCCATCGGCGAGAAGGTGCGCGACATCCAGAAGCTTTGGAAGGGCATCTACAACCTGCCCGACGACTTCGCCACCGACGGCAGCCAGTGGGACAAGCTGTTCCACGAGGGCGACGAATTCACGGTCGGCAACGTCCCCGTGAAGGTGCTGTTCTCGCCGGGGCATACGCTGGGCTCGATTACCTATGTCGCCGGTGACGCGGCCTTCGTCCATGATACGCTGATGTATCCCGAGAAGGGCACCAGCCGCGCCGACTTCCCCGGCGGCTCGTCGGACGATCTCTGGAACTCGATCCGCGAGATCCTCGACCTGCCGGGCGAGACGCGCCTCTTCGTCGGGCACGACTACCCCGCGGAAGGCGAGGCGCCGCAATACGAGGCAACCGTGGCCGAGCACCGCGCGCGCAACAAGCACGTCAAGGACGGCATCTCGAAGGAAGAGTTCATCGAGACGCGCGATGCCCGCGACGCCACGCTGAAGCTGCCCGCCCGCATGCTGCATGCGCTGCAGGTCAATATCCGCGGCGGCCGGCTGCCCGAGCCCGAAAGCGACGGCCACAGCTACCTCAAGATCCCGATGGGCAAGTTCGAGCCGCGCTGAGCGGCCCGGTCGTCATTCAATCGGCAAGAGGCCCCGGCGCGGCGCGCCGGGGTCTTTTCATGCGCATGTCCCCGCACCGGTAAGCCATGATACATCCTTGTCACGTTCGCCTGGCACACTGCGCCCGATCTGGTGCGGGGGTGCCGGGGCGGCTAGCCTGGCACCGGGCAGTCGGGAGAGGGACGAAGGGATGCGCGAACGCCAGGGCACGGCCGGCGAGGTCTTCATGGCCTTTCTCAAGCTGGGGATGACATCCTTCGGCGGGCCGATCGCCCATCTGGGCTATTTCCGCGAGGAATTCGTCGTCCGCCGCGAATGGCTCGACGACGGCGGCTATGCCGATCTGGTCGCACTGTGTCAGTTCCTGCCCGGCCCGGCCTCCAGCCAGGTGGGCTTTGCGCTGGGGCTGATGCGCGCGGGCGCTCCCGGCGCGCTGGCCGCGTGGCTGGCCTTCACGGCACCCTCGGCGATAATGCTGATTCTGTTTGCCCATGGCGCGGCCCTGTTTTCGGGGCCATTGGGCGCAGGGGCCATTGGCGGGCTCAAGATCGTCGCGGTGGCGATCGTCGCCCACGCGGTATGGGGCATGGCGCGCAGCCTCGCCCCGGACCGGGCACGCGCAACCATCGCGCTGGGCGCGCTGCTGATCGCGCTCCTGATAGGCGGCGCGCTGGCGCAAGTGACCGCGATCGCGGCGGGTGCGGCGGCCGGGCTGGCGCTTTGCCGTGCGCCCGGCGGGCCGGTCGGCGGGCATTTGACCATTGGCGTGGGCCGCGGGGCGGGGCTTGTGGCGCTCGGGCTGTTCGCGGCGTTGCTCCTGGGCCTGCCGCTCGTCTCCACGGGGCAGGGGCCGACGGTGCCGGATGTGGCCGACGCCTTTTATCGGGCCGGGGCGTTGGTGTTCGGCGGCGGGCATGTCGTGCTGCCGTTGCTGGAGGCTTCGGTGGTGCGCGGTGGCTGGATCGGCCCCGATGCCTTCATCTCCGGCTATGGCGCGGCACAGGCGATCCCGGGGCCGCTTTTCACCTTTTCGGGCTATCTCGGCGCCCTCCTGGCGCCCGGCATGGCGGGGCTCGGCCTGGCGGTGCTGGCGCTTGTGGCGATCTTTCTGCCCGGCATGTTGCTGCTTGTGGGTGTTCTGCCCTTCTGGGATGCCTTTCGCACATGGCCCCCGGCGCAGGCGCTGATGCGCGGGGCCAATGCCGCCGTGGTGGGGATTCTGGGCGCGGCGCTTTATGATCCGGTCTTCACCAGCGCCGTCACCGGATCCGAGAGCTTCGCGCTGGCGCTTACGTGTTTCGTGCTGCTCGCCGTCTGGCGGATGCCGGCCTGGAGCGTGGTGATCGTGGCCGCGCTGGGCGGCGTGGCCATGGGGGCGGGCTGAGCAGCGCGTCGGGCCGGGCCGGCCGCGCAATCTGGACGCCATTTCCCCCTTGCGGTATGGAGAGGCGTATGAGCACCACCCCTCCCAGCAAGACCGGGCCCAAGGGCCGCGCGGCCAGACCCCCGCAGACCCGGCAAGATCGGCTGAAGGCGGCGCTGAAATCGAACGTCGCCAGACGCAAGGCGCAGACGCGGCGCCGCAAGCCTGCCGACGAGCAAGACAAGTAGCGAGGCAGAGGGCATGGATTCCATCGTCGTGCGCGGCGGCGCCGAGCTTCACGGCCGCATTCCCATCGCCGGCGCCAAGAACGCCTGCCTCGCGCTGATGCCAGCCGGGCTCTTGACCGACGATATGCTGACGCTGACCAACGCGCCGCGGCTGTCGGACATCTCGACAATGGCGGCACTGCTCCGCTCGCTCGGCGTGGCGGTGGAGACCCGCGACGACGACCAGACCCTGGATATCTCGGCGACCAGCCTGACCAGCACATGTGCCGAATACGAGATCGTCCGGCGCATGCGCGCCTCGATCCTGGTTCTGGGGCCCTTGCTGGCGCGGGCTGGGCACGCCGAGGTCAGCCTGCCGGGGGGATGCGCCATCGGTGCGCGGCCCGTCGATCTGCACCAATACGCCATGGAGCAGCTGGGCGCCGAGCTGGAGCTGCGCGACGGCTACCTCCACGCCCGCGCGCCGGGCGGGCTGACCGGCGGGGTCATCGAGTTCCCGATGGTCTCGGTGGGCGCGACGGAAAACGCGCTGATGGCGGCCACGCTGGCCAGTGGGACCAGCGTTCTGCGCAATGTCGCGCGCGAGCCCGAGATCGTCGATCTGGCCCGCTGCCTGCGGGCGATGGGCGCGCGGATCGAGGGCGAAGGCACCGACGAGATCACCGTGGAGGGTGTCGAGCGGCTCGGGGGCGCGACCCATTCGGTCGTGCCCGACCGGATCGAGCTGGGCACCTATCTCATTGCCCCCGGAATCACGGGCGGATCGGTGGAGTGCGTCGGCGGCCGTCGCGAACTGGTCGCGGCCTTCGCCGACAAGCTGGAGGAGGCTGGGCTGTCCATCGAGGACACGGCCGACGGCCTGCGGTCGAGCCGCGCCAATGGCCGCCTGCGAGCTGTCGATGTCGTCACCGCGCCGTTTCCGGGCTTTCCGACCGACCTTCAGGCGCAGATGATGGCGCTGATGTGCACCGCTGACGGGGTCAGCGTGCTGGAGGAACGGATTTTCGAGAACCGCTTCATGCATGCGCCCGAACTCATGCGCATGGGCGCGCGGATCGACGTGCAGGGCGGCACGGCCACGGTGACGGGGGTCGCGCGGCTCAAGGGCGCACCGGTGATGGCGACGGATCTGCGCGCGAGCGTGTCGTTGATCCTCGCCGCCCTTGGCGCCGAGGGTGAAACCACCGTCGCACGCGTGTATCATCTCGACCGCGGCTATGAGCGGGTCGAGGAAAAGCTCCGCGCCTGCGGGGCATGGATCGAACGGGTCAGGGCGACATGAGCGACGCGAAATTCGAGGACGCCGATGCCAAGCCACTGGCACTGATCGCGCGCGACGCCGATGATCTGAAGGTCATTTCGTCGCTGCTGCAGGATGCGGTGTTTCCGGGCAGCGAAATGACGCTCGAGCGCCGCACGCGCCGGTTTGCGGTTCTGGTCAATCGTTTCCGCTGGGAGGACCGCGCCGCCGCCGAGCGCGAGGGGCGTCCCTATGAGCGGGTGCGCTCCGTTCTGGTGATCAACGACGTGCTCGGGGCGAGAACCTCGGGCGTCGATCCGCGCGACCGCGAGACGATCTATTCGCTCCTGTCCATCGATTTCTCCCCCGAGGACGACGGTGCGGGGCGTCTGATGCTGTATCTGGCCGGCGACGGGGCCATCGAGCTGAGTGTCGAGTGCCTCGAAGTCTCGCTGCGCGACGTCACGCGCCCCTATGCCGCGCCTTCCGGTCACGCGCCCGCTCATGCCCTCTATGGGGACGAGGAGGGCTGAATGCCGGTTTTCCTTACAACGTCCGAACCCGGTTTCGAGGAGGACTTTCGCGCGCTGCTCGTCGCCAAGCGCGAAGGCGCGGCGCAGGTGGATGACACCGTCGCCGATATCATCAGTGACGTGCGCGCGCGGGGGGACGCCGCACTGATCGAGCTGACCGAGCGCTTTGACCGGGTCCGGCTCACGCCCGAAACCCTGCGCTTCTCGCCCGAGGAGCTTGCCGCCGAGACGGCGAAGGTGTCGTCGGACGACCGCGCCGCGCTGGAACTCGCCGCCGAGCGCATTCGCAACTATCATGCCCGGCAGATGCCCGAGGACGCAAGGTGGAGCGATCCGGAGGGCGCCGAGCTGGGCTGGCGCTGGTCCCCCGTGGGGGCCGCGGGGCTGTATGTGCCCGGCGGGCTGGCCTCCTACCCGTCTTCGCTTCTGATGAACGCGATTCCCGCGCGCACCGCCGGCGTCGGGCGGCTGGCGGTCTGCGTGCCCACGCCCGACGGCGTTGCCAACCCGCTTGTGCTGGCGGCCGCCGAGGTCGCCGGCGTCGACGAGATCTACCGCATCGGCGGGGCGCAGGCGATCGCCGCGCTGGCCTATGGCACCCCCACCATTGCGCCGGTCGACAAGATCACCGGCCCCGGCAACGCCTATGTCGCCGCCGCCAAGCGCCGGGTTTTCGGGCAGGTCGGTATCGACATGATCGCCGGGCCTTCGGAGATTCTCGTCATCGCGGACGGCGACAACGAGCCCGACTGGATTGCGCTCGATCTGATGAGCCAGGCCGAGCATGACGAAAGCGCGCAGGCGATCCTGATCACCACCGATGCCGATTTCGGCCTCGCCGTGGGCGAGGCTGTCGCCCGCAGGCTGGAAATGCTGGAGCGCCGGGTCATCGCCGGGCGCAGCTGGCGCGATTTCGGGGCCATCATCACCGTGCGCGATCTCGACGAGGCCGCGGCGCTGTCCGACCGTATCGCGCCCGAGCATCTGGAGCTTTGCGTGGCAGAGCCCGAGGCCCTGTTCGAACGCATCAGCCATGCCGGCGCCGTCTTCATGGGGCAGTGGACGCCCGAGGCCATCGGCGACTATGTCGGTGGACCGAACCATGTGCTGCCCACGGCGCGGTCGGCGCGCTTTTCCTCGGGGCTGTCCGTGCTCGACTTTCTCAAGCGCACCACCATCGCGCGCATGACGCCCCAAAGCCTGCGCGCCATTGGCCCGGCCGCGGTGCAGCTCGCCGCCGCCGAGAGCCTCGAGGCGCACGCGCTGTCGGTGCGCGCGCGGCTCGATCGGCTCAACGAGGCGCCCGATGAGTGACGCCACCGCCCGTATCAGCTACATCGAGATCGACGACAGCGGCCTGGCCACGCCCACTGCCGACATCGAGCAGGAGCGGCGCGTGGCCATCTTCGACTTGCTCGAGGACAACAGCTTTTCCCTGCCCGGCCGCGAGGGCCAGGATACTCCCGACGGCCCCTACCGGCTCAGCCTCGCCATCCGCGACCGGCGGCTCGTGATCGACGTGGCCGACGACGATGCCCGGCCGGTGGCGGCGTTTCATCTGTCGCTGGGCCCCTTCCGGCAGGTGGTCAAGGACTACTACCAGATATGCGGCAGCTATTTCGATGCCGTCAAGCGCCTGCCGCCGGGCCAGATCGAGGCCATCGACATGGCCCGGCGCGGCATTCACAACGAGGGCGCGCGCATTCTCAAGGAGCGCCTGGAGGGCAAGGCCGAGATCGATATCGATACCGCGCGGCGGCTGTTCACCCTGATCTGCGTGCTGCATTTCGGGGGGTGACGGTGGCCGACCGCTTTCCTCAGTCAATTCTGTTCTGCTGCGACCACAATTCGGTGCGCTCGCCTATCGCCGAAGGGCTGATGAAGAAACTCTACGGTCAGCGCGCCTATGTCCAGTCGGCCGGCGTGCGCAATGATCACGAGATTGACGGCTTTTCCATCGCGGTGAGCGAGGAGATCGGCGTGGAGCTGTCGCGCCACCGCTCGCGCAGCTTCGATGAGATGGAGCAATGGGGCGACGAACTCGGCGGCTTCGATCTGATCGTCGCGCTTACCCCGGCAAGCCGGCGCCGCGCGCTCGAACTCACCCGCTATGCCCATATCGAGGTCGAATACTGGCCGATCATGGACCCGACCGGCCTTGGCGAGAGCCGCGAGGAAAAGCTCAAGGCCTATCGCCGGGCGCGCGACCAGATCCGCGACCGCATCCTCGCGCGGTTCGGCCCGCCCACCCGCGAGGATGCGGCTGAGGCCATGCCGTGATGCCGCCGGGCCGATCCCAAGGGCGGGCAGAGCGCCTGCCGGGGCACCCGCACGTCAACTTAGCCCTTGAAAATCGGCCCGGCAAAGCGCATTTACAGCGGCGCCCGCATCTGGCGGGCGACGCAGAAATGGAGTGATCATGGCGAAGGAAGAACTGCTCGAATTCCCTGGCGTCGTGAAGGAACTCCTGCCGAATGCGACGTTTCGGGTCGAGCTGGAAAACGGCCATGAAATCATCGCGCACACGGCAGGGAAAATGCGCAAGAACCGCATTCGCGTTCTTGCCGGCGACCGCGTTCAGGTCGAGATGACGCCATATGACCTGACCAAGGGGCGGATCAATTACCGCTTCAAGTAAGCCCGTGCGGCTGATTCTGGGCTCGGCCAGCCCCCGCCGGAAGGAACTTCTGGCACAGATCGGCGTCGTGCCCGACGCGATCCGCCCCGCCGAAATCGATGAAACCCCGCTCAAGGGAGAACTGCCGCGCAAATACTGCGCGCGTGTCGCCGGCCAGAAAGCCGAGGCGCTCGCGGCAGCGGGCGTGAGCGATCTGGTGCTGTGCGCGGATACCACCGTCGCGATGGGCCGTCGCATTCTGGGCAAGCCGGCTGACGCGGCCGAGGCGGCCGCGTTTCTCACGGATCTGGGCGGGCGGCGTCACCGTGTCATCACGGCCGTCGCATTGCGGCTCGGCAGCCGGTCATGGAGCCGCGAAGTCGAAACCGCTGTCAGGATGAAACGCCTGTCCGACGACGAACTCAACGCCTATCTCGCCAGCGGCGACTGGCGGGGCAAGGCCGGCGGCTATGGCATTCAGGGCCTCGCCGGGGCCTTCATTCCGTGGATTTCGGGATCATTTACCGGCGTGGTGGGGCTGCCGCTGGCCGAGACCGCGCAATTGCTGGCCGGGGCGGGCTATCCAGTTTTCCGCACGGCGGAGGCATCTTGAAGGGCGTCGTCATCGCTATGGGCCGGCTTTCCGGCCGTCCGGTCGCGGCGCGCATGATCGACGGGCGTCTCGATGATCTGTTTGTCGATCCGCCGGCCGCTGCCCCGCCCGCGCCGGGTGCGATCTTCCGCGCGGTCCTCGGCCGGCCGGTCAAGGGCATGGGCGGGGCATTCGTCGATTTGCCCGAGGGGCGGCGCGGCTTTCTGCGCCAGCCGAAGGGGCTCGCACCGGGCCGGCCGGTTCTAGTCCAGGTGTCGGGCTATGCCGAGCCGGGCAAGGCCGTGCCGGTGACGACGCGGCTGTTGCTGAAATCGCGCTATGCGATCCTCACCCCCGATGCGCCGGGCCACAATCTCGCGCGCGATCTGCGCGCCGGTGACGGCGCGGCGGCGCTGCGCGAATTGGCCGCACGAGCCATGTCGGACGCCCCCGACGACCTCGGCCTGATCCTGCGCTCGGCCTGCGCGGCGGCAAGCGCCAATGACATCTCCGACGACATCGCCACTTTGCGCGGGTTGACCGGGCGGATTTTGAACGCCCTTGAGGGAGGCCCCGCATGCCTGCTCGATGCGCCGGATGCGCGCGGGCTTGCCTGGCGCGACTGGGCCTTGCCCGCTCCCGATCTCGTCGATGACTCGCCCGCCGCGCTTTCCGATCATGGTGTTGATGAGGCCGTCGCGGCGCTGTTGCGCCCGCAAGTGGCGCTGCCCGGCGGCGGCACAATGGTGATCGAGCCCGCGCGCGCGCTCATCGCCATCGATGTCAATACCGGCCCCGACACCAGCCCCGCCGCCGGGCTGAAAGCTAATATCGCCGCCGCGCGCGCGTTGCCGTGCGAATTGCGCCTGCGCGGGCTGGGCGGGCAGGCGGTGGTCGATTTCGCGCCCATGCCCAAGAAGGATCGCCAGGCGCTCGATCAGGCCTTTCAGGCGGCCGTCAAGCGCGACGGCGGTGCCGAGACGCTGGCAGGCTGGACGCCGCTGGGCAATTTCGAGCTGACCCGCCGGCGCGACCGGCTGCCGCTGACCGACCTGCTGGACGGAGCTGACTGAGGGGAGGTACGCATGAAATGTCCCATCTGCACCGCCGAGGCGGATCGCCGCTATCGCCCTTTCTGCTCGCGTCGCTGCGCCGATATCGACCTCGGGCGGTGGTTCCGCGGCTCCTATGCCATGCCCGCCGACGAGCCGCCCGAGGACGGCGAAGAGCAGATCGCCGCGGCCACGCGGCCCGCCCCGGAGCACTGAGCGCAGGCCCCGCGCAGGCGGCTCGAGCGCGCTTTTTTGCCTTGCCCCCTCTGGACACACGCGCGCCCCTCGCCTAAGAGATCGCCACCTAGGCGCAACAGACGCGCCGCCCGTGCCCGGGTAGCTCAGGGGTAGAGCAGACGACTGAAAATCGTCGTGTCGGTGGTTCAAATCCGCCCCCGGGCACCATTCGCATCTCTTCGCAATGGCCGTATTTGAAAAACGTATCCCCAAGCTGTCAGATGGCCAATTCTCGGGGCAACGCTTGCCTGCCAGCCTCAGCGCACGTCCTTCAAGAGACACCGGCGAGGCAATGAGGCCACCCTTGACCTACCCGACCAGCCGTAAGCTGCGAGGCCCGGATTCGGTCAGCGTGAAACTCTGGGACACACTATCGGCTCATATCCGTGAAGTTCGCTCAGTGCGCCCCGTCCGGTTCGACGCGAGAGAGGCCCCGACCCGCTCAAATCAGACTTGATGATGTGTTCAGGGATAGCGGCGCATGCCAGGCGCGCCGGACATTTGCGCCGACCTTCTCGGCCGCCGCTTGCGCTTTTCGGCCGCGCCGTTCTAGGATGACCTAGCGTCAAGTTTGGTGGAGCGGTCATGGGGCTGTGCCGGAAAATCCAGCTTGCCCTGGCCCTGACGGCGGCTGTGTCGGGGGGCGGGATGACGGCGGCGGCCTCGGAACGCTGCCCGGCGCTGGCCGGGGCGACCCCCGATCTGTCCGGCCTCTGGGCCGACCCGCTCTCCGATATTCTCATTTACCACGACACTGCGACCGGCCGCGTCACCGGCTGGCGCGCCGAGGGGTCAGACACCGATGATCCGGTGGTGTGGGACACCGGTGACCGAGTGCTTGACGGGCAGTTCGCAGCGGGCGCGCTTCGCTACCTGCAGGGGCGCTACCACTGGGCGTTCTCTGCGGAAACGCTCGCGCAGTGCCCGGCAATGGCCTACAGTTCCGAGGTGATCCTTGCTCTGGAAGAGGGGCGGCTCTCGGCTCCGCCGTTGCAGGTCTGGAGCCTCGATTCTGATGCCTGCCGGCCCGCGCCCGACTCGTTTCGGCCGGGGTTTCGCCCGCTCACCTTCGACTGCCTGAGTCAGGCGGAGACCGCGCGCCGCCGCGCCGCCGCGCTCGCCGATCCCGGATCCGATCCGTTGCCCCTGCCCGAAACGACCGCCCCCAGCCCGGAAGAGCTGCTGTCCGGCGATCCGGCCATGGGTCCACAGGAATTGGCGGCCCTCGCCCGTGCTGCCGAGCGGTTCGCCGAGTCGCTGGGTGATCGCCCCATCCCTGCCGCGCCGCTCGTGACCATTCCGCTGACCGCGCCGCAGCGGGGGACGCTGACGGCGCTACCGCTTCTCCATCGCTGGCTGGAGACATCGCGCCCCGCCGGGTTCGATGCGCGGCGGCGCGATGCCGCGCTGCGGATCGCGCTCTTTCCCTTCCGCGGCGCCGTGTTCGAGCTTTTGATACATCCGGACACACCGCTCTGGCGGCCGGAGGCCATTGCGGGGCTCCTCGCTCCCGTTGCGCCGGTGCCTGGCACCCCGTCGCTGGTCCTGAGTCCGATGATCGCGTTCCTGCGCGCGCAGGCGCTGCGGCAGATTCCGCTGCTTTTCTTCGAGCGCCTGCCCGCCGGGTTTGCTCCGGAGCAGCCGGCGCCCGAGCCCATCCACGACGTCCCATTGCCCCGACCGGGCGATGAGGCCGTCCCCGTGCCGGAGTTTCCCGGGCCTGATGCCACGCCGCCCGAGGCGGACCCCGACGGCAGCGACCGGACGCCCAAGCCACAAGGCGAGTTCGTCCCCGAACGGCTCTGAGAGTTGGCAAGCCATCCCTGAACCGCCCCGGCAGGTTGGCGCCGCCTTGGCGGCCCCGCCACCGCGCCGCGCGGCCGTCACCGCAGCAGCCCCGCAAAAAGGTCGAAAGGCCGGCATTCACATCAGAGCCGGCTCGGGACCGACCCGGCTTCGCCCTAGAGTGGGTTGCGCCCATCCCGATTCAGGATTCCCATGTGGCTTGATCTGTGATTCCCTGTCTGTATGGCAGATATGGGGGTTTGAGATGGCCAAGCCACATCCTATGGCACTTCG
>PUHN01000045.1 GCA_002967695.1 Rhodobacteraceae bacterium WD3A24
GATGACATCGTCGACCACTGCTGCGACGCTTGGAACAAGCTCGTCGATCAGCCGTGGCGCATCATGACCATCGGCCGACGCCAATGGGCACATGAGTTCTGATCAGTGGGCGCTGGTATGACAGGAATGCCGAGCGCGGTGTAGCCGTTCAGCACGGCGGCGCGGACGTGGAGTTCTGCGACCTGGCGATCGAAGTCGCGTGCCATGAGGCTCTGCCACAGCAGCTTCACGCAATGCATCCTCGTCTCGTCTCGTCTCGGCTTCGGCGATGGTATCCGCTCCACTTTCGCCAGATGGCACGGCCGAGGTATTTCGACGCGCGCAGCGCTTCGTTCCGGGCGGTGGCGCCGGCGGTCGAAGGCTTCCAGGGCCTGGCATTCTTGCGGAGCGGTATGACGGCATGCGCGCCTCGATCAGCGACTGCGTCGTGGCACTTGCGCGTATCATAGGCCCCATCCGCGGTGACCGATCCGATCTCCACGTCGGCGGGGATCTGGCCGAGCAGCTCGGGCAGCATCGGCGCATCGCCAACGTTGCTCCCAGTGATCTCAATGGCACGGATTTCCAGCGTCTGTTCGTCGACGCCAAGGTGGATCTTGCGCCGGCGAGCCATGTCGCGCCGCAGAGTGCCCGCCATTGATTTGGACCCGAGCGCCGGCGGACTTCATCAGGGTGCGCGGCAACGCAAGTGCCGCAACTCAGACGCCGTATACCCCGGGTCAGGCCCGGGGCAGGCTATGGCCGCGACCGACCAGATGCCTGACCCAACCAGAGCCCTTGCCACGCGGGAGCCATCCACACATGCGTGCCGGGTGGTGATGGTTGCATCGACGCTGGCGGGCAGCCCTGGACCGATCTTCGGCGGGTGGTGGCGCTTCAGGTGGTGCCGGGCGATCCGCGCGCGGCCGGTGGTGTGGGGCTGCGCGGCGGGTTCCTGCTGGGCTGCCCCGGAGCGACGTGGCTCCCAACGCAGAGGAGCGCTTTGACGCGGCTGCCGGAGCGTTGTCGTCGCAGAACCGCAGGCGATCATGCGCCGTTGCCCTGACGCTGGCTCGCCAGCCAGTCGCGCATGGCTGGGCGGACGCTCTGATCGCCGCGGTTGCGGGCGGTCTCGATCACGTCGCGCGCCTCGCCCAGATCGACGCGGCGGATCAGGTGTTTGACCGGCCCGATGGAGGCCGGGCGCATCGAAAGGCGTCTGAGCCCCATCGCGGCCAGGCAGATCGCCTCGATCGGGCGGCCGGCGTCCTCACCGCAGAAGGACAGGGGCGTTTCGGCCTCGGCGCAGCGATCCACGATCTGGCCGAGGAAGGTCAGGAAACTGACATTGAGGGTGTCGTAGCGGCGGCGCACACGCTCGTTTTCGCGGTCGGCGGCGAAGAAGAACTGCTTGAGGTCATTGCCGCCGATCGAGATGAAATCCGCCTCCTCGAAAAAGCGCCGCGAGGCGAAGGCCAGGCTGGGCGTCTCGAGCATGGCGCCGACCTCGACGCGCTCGGGCAGGGGGTGGCCGAGGCGCTCCTCGCGTTCCAGCTCGCGCGTGAGGTGCTCGCGCGCGGCGAGGAACTCCTCGACCTGAGCGATGAAGGGAAACATCACTGCGAGTGGCCGCCCGCCGGCGGCGCGGATAAGCGCCTGAAGTTGCATGCGCATCACGCCGGGCTTGTCGAGCCCGACCCGGATCGCGCGCCATCCCAGCGCAGGGTTGGGCTCTTCCTGGCGCTTCATGTAGGGCAGCACCTTGTCCGAGCCGATATCAAGCGTGCGGAACACAACCCGCCGGCCTTTGGCCGCGTCGAGCACACGCGCGTAGATCGCGGCGAGTTCGCCGCGCTTGGGCATCTTGTTGTTGATGAGAAACTGCAGCTCGGTGCGAAACAGCCCCACGCCGTCGGCCCCCGAACCTTCGAGCGAGGGCAGATCGGCCATCAGCCCGGCATTCATGTCCAGCGCGACCGTTGTGCCGCAGCGGGCGGTGGCAGTCTTGTCGCGCAGGCTGGCGTAGCGCTCCTGCGCCTGGGCCTGCATCGCGATCTTGTCGCGGAAGGCGGTGACCACGCTTTCCTCGGGGCGCAGATGGGCTACGCCCTCGGTGCCGTCGACAAGGATCGGATCGCCGTTGAGCGCCTCGGTGGTTATGCCTTCGGCGTGGATCACCAGCGGAATCGCCAGCGCGCGCGCCACGATCGCGGCGTGGCTGCCGACCGACCCTTCCTCCAGCACGATGCCGCGCAGTCTGCGTCCGTAGTCGAGAAGCTCGCCGGGGCCTATGCTGCGCGCCACCAGAATCGGATCGGCGGGCATTTCGGCGCCGGTTTCGCGGCCCTGTCCGGTGAGAATGCGCAGCAGGCGGTTCGAGAGGTCGTCTAGGTCGTGGAGGCGCTCGCGCAGATAGGGATCGGGCGCCGTGTGCAGCCGCGCGCGGGCGACGGATTGTTCCTTTTCAACGGCCGCCTCGGCCGACAGGCCGCGGTCGATGTCCTCCTCCATCCGGCGCAGCCATCCACGCGAATGGGCGAACATGCGATAGGCCTGCAGTACCTCGGCCTGCTCCTTGTCGACGCCCTGCGCCGAGGCGAGCATGTCGTCCACCGACACCCTGAGCTTGTCGACGGCGGCCTGCAGCCGCTCGCGTTCGGCCTGCGGGTCGTCTGCGACAGGGTTGGTGACGACGACGCGGGGTTCGTGCAGCCAGACATGGCCCTGGGCCTCGCCTTCCTGCCCCGGGCCGCCGCGGAACAGCGCGGGGTGCTGGTGCGGCTGGCCCAGCGTGCCGCCATCGCCGACGAAGGCGCCGAGCTCGGCCATCTCGGCGATGACCATGGCGACGACCTCGAGCGCATAGACCTCGTCTTCGGAGAACTCGCGGGCCTCGCGCGACTGCACGACCAGCACGCCCAGCCTCTCGCCCAACCGCTGGATCGGCACGCCGAGGAAGGATGAATACACCTCCTCGCCGGTCTCGGGCATGTAACGAAACCCCGCCATCGCCGGAGCATCGCCGGTATTGATGGTCCGTGCCGTGCGCGCGACCCGGCCGACCAGGCCCTCGCCGACCTTCAGCCGGGTCTGGTGGACGGCCTCGGGTTTGAGGCCCTCGGTCGCGCAGAGCTCCAGCGTATCGGCATCGCGCAGCAGGTAGATCGAGCATACCTCGGTGCGCATCGAGTCGGCGATGATATGGGTGATGCGGTCGAGGCGTTCCTGCCCCGCGCCCTCTTCCGCGAGGGTATCGCGCAGCCGGCGCAGGAGCTTGCGGCTCTCGGTTTCGTATCTTTCGGGCATGAGCCTCCGTGGCCGTGCGCGCCGAACCGGAAAGCCGGTTCAGCCGATGTGTTCGAGTGCGAAGGCATCATGCAGCGCCTGCACCGCCAGTTCCATATATTTCCGGTCGATGAGGACCGATATCTTTATCTCGGAGGTTGTGATGACCTTGATGTTTACGCCTTCCTCGGCAAGGGCCGCGAACATGCGTGCGGCCACGCCCGACTGGCTGCGCATGCCGATGCCCACGACAGAGACCTTGGCCACGCCGGTATCGGCCAGAAGCTCCCCATAGCCGATATCGCCGCGCGTGCGGGCGGCTTCCAGCGCCTTCTCGGCCCGCGCGACCTGATCGGTGGGGCAGGAAAAGGTCAGATCCGTGCGCCCCTCGTCCGAGATGTTCTGGACGATCATGTCCACATTGACGCCGGCCTCGGCAAGAGGGCCGAAGATCGCCGCCGCGATGCCGGGGCGGTCGGCCACCGAGACCAGCGTCATCTTGGCCTCGTCCCGCGAATGGGCCACGCCCGATACGACACGCGATTCCATGATTTCCTCCTCGCTGCAGACCAGCGTCCCCGAGCTCTCGTCGGTGTCCTCGAACGACGACAACACCCGCAGACGGACATTATAGCGCATCGCCAGTTCGACCGAACGGGTCTGAAGGACTTTCGCGCCGAGGCTGGCGAGTTCGAGCATCTCCTCGAACGAGATGCGGTCGAGCCGCCGCGCCTTTTCGCAAATGCGCGGGTCGGCCGTGTAGACACCGTCGACATCGGTGTAGATGTCGCAGCGCACCGCGTCGAAGGCCGCGGCGAAGGCGACCGCCGAGGTGTCGGAGCCCCCGCGCCCGAGTGTGGTGATCCGCCCCTCGGGGCTGATGCCCTGGAAGCCGGCGATCACCGCCACCTGCATTCCGGCGGCGAAGCGCGCGTCGATGTTGTCGCGCGGGATCTCCTCGATCCGTGCCGCGCTGTGGCTGGAATTCGTCTTCAGCGGAACCTGCCAGCCCTGCCAGCTGCGCGCGGGCACGCCCATTTCCTGCAAGGTCAGCGCCATCAGGCCGGCGGTAATGTTCTCGCCCGCGCTGACGACGGCGTCGTATTCGCGCGCGTCGTAGAGCGGCGAGGTTTCCTGCACCCAGCCGACCAGCTCGTTGGTGCGCCCGGCCATGGCCGAGACGATGACGATCACGTCGTGACCGTTCTCGACCTCGCGGCAGATCTTTGAAGCGGCCCTGCCGATCCGCGAGAGGTCGGCCACCGACGTGCCGCCAAATTTCATCACCAGAAGCGACATCGCGCGCCCCGATCCAGCCCTTGCGCCATCGACGTCCTTATTGTCCGCGGGGCAAGCATGCAAGGGTGGCGCGTGCGCCGGGCCTTTCGCGCCCGCATCCGGCCCAAGGGTCAGAAGCCCATGGCCGAGGGCAGCCAGAGGCTCAGCCCCGGAAAGACGACGACCACCGCCAGCGCGAAGACATTGACCGCCAGAAAGGGAAGCGTGGCGCGCATGAGAGGAAGCAGGCCGCACCCCGCGACCCGCTCCGCCGCGAACAGGCACACCCCCAGGGGCGGCGTCAGCAGCCCGATATTGAGGTTGAGGATCGCCACCACGCCGAAATGGAGAGGGTCGATTCCCGCCTGCACGGCCGCTGCCGACAGCAGCGGACCGAACAGGATGATGACGGTCGTCGGGTCGATGAACATCCCCAGCACGAGAAGAATCGCATTGAAAACCAGCAGTGTGGCGGCATAGCTCATCTCCCAGCTGGCGATCGCGTCGCCGACCATCCGGGGGACGTTTTCCATCCCCATCACCCATGAAAACGCGGCGCCGCAGCCGACGATGATCAGGAGCTGACCGGAAAACAGTGCCGAGCGCGAGAACACCCCCCCCAGGGCCACGAGATCCATGGAGCGATAGAGCAGGATGGCCACGGCCAGGGCATAGGCGGCGGCAACGCCGCCGGCCTCGCTCGGCGTCATGAGCCCGCCCAGCAGGCCCGCCAGAATGATGACGGGAATCATCAGCGGCACCAGCGCGTGCCCGCCGGCACGCAGCACTGTCGCCGCAGTGCGGTCCATCTCGACCCTGGGATAGCGATGCAACCGGGCCTGCACGCCGACAAGCGTCATCTGCGCCAGCCCGATCAGCAAGCCGGGGATCAGCGTGGCCGCCATCAGCGCGCCGATCGACACGCCCGTCATCGAGCCGTATATCACCGCCACCAGCGAAGGCGGCACCATCGGCCCGATGATCGACGACGATGCGGTCACCGCCGCGGCATAGGCGGCAGTATAGCCCTGCCCGACCATCGAGGGGATGAACACCCGTCCCAGCGCGGCGATGTCGCCGAGCGCTACGCCGGTGATCCCCGAAAACAGCATCGACGCGCCGATATTGACCTGTGCGAGGCCGCCGCGCATCCATCCGAACACGACATTGGCGAAATGGATGAGCCGCTCGGTGATGCGGCCGGTATTGATCAGTTCGCCGGCCAGGATGAACAGCGGGATCGCCATCAGCACGAAGGCGTCCATCCCCTGATAGATGCGCTCGGCGGCGAGCGGCAGGAAGCGCCAGTTGTCGCCGTAGGCCACCCAGACAAGCATCGCGGCCATCATCGACCAAGCCACCGGAAGGCCGATCACCATCAGCCCGAGAAAACTCGCGATCATCACGACAAGCGTGTCGGTCATGTGAGCCGGCTCCGCAGCAGGAGCCGGCCCAGGGCGAAGAGGCTTGCGAAGGCGAAGGCCGTCGGCACAGCCGCATACGGATAGGAGAGCCGGATCTGGAGCCCCTCGCTACGCTGGCCGTGGGCAAAGGTGACCATGTCCAGACCCTGCCAGACGAGCACGAGGAAGACCGTCAGCGATATCGCGTCGATCATCGCCTCCAGCGCGACGCCCAGCCAGGGCGCGCGAAAATGCAGCAGGATCGGCAAGAGGTCGATGCGGATATGGCTGCCCTCGCGCACCGCGACCGCGGCGGCGAGCATCGCCATCCAGATCATGGCATAACGCGCGACTTCCTCGGTGAAGACGGGCACCCCGCCGCCGCCATAGCGCAGGGCCACCTGCGCGACCACGAGCGCGGACATGGCAGCAAGGCACAGGGCCGCGACGATGCGCAGCCCTGCCTCGATCCCGCGTATGGCGGCGGCGAGTGCGTCCACCCTACTGTGCCGCCTCGACGGCCGCGATCGCCTCCTCGATCAGAGCGGGCGTCTCGATATTCTCGCGCAGCCAGTCGATCGCCACCGGGCGCATCGCCTCGCGGAAGGCCGCGCGCTGTTCGTCGGACAGCTCGATGATCTCGACGCCCTGCTCGCGGGCGAAGTCGATGGCCTCGGCCTCGATCTCGCGCGATGCCTCGCGGTTGAACGCGATGGCGGCCTCGGCGGCCTCGTCGATCACCTGCTGCTGCTCGGCCGTCAGGCCCGAGTAGAAATCATCCGACATGCCCAGCGGGCCGAAGGCGTAGGTGTGGCCCGTGAGGCTCAGATGGCTCTGCACCTCGTAGAGATTGACGAGGTTGAACGTGGCCACCGAGTTGTCCTGCCCGTCGACGACGCCCGTGCGCAGCGCGGTGTAAAGCTCGCCGAAGGAGACGGGCGAGGCCGATGCGCCCATCGCCTCCACCGGGATCGTGGCGAGCGGGCCGAGCACGCGCATCTTCAGCCCCTCCATGTCCTCGGGGCTCTCGATGGCGGTGTTGGCGCTGAAATGCTTGAAGCCGCCCGACTCCCACCAGCCGAGCACGCGGATGCCGGTCTCTTCGAGGATGTCCCCGGCCATCGCGTCGCCGAAGGGGCCGTCGAGCACCTCCCACGCCACCTGTTCCGAGGGGAACAGGTAGGGCATGTTCAGAACCTGGATGTCGGGATAGATCGTCGCATAATTGCCATCGGCGGCGTCGGTCATCTCGAGGATACCGCGGCGCATCTGCCCCAGCCGCTCATTGGGCGCGCCGAGCGCCCCGCCATAGATCAGCTCGACGGTCATGTCGGAGTTCGCCTCGACATGCTCCTCGAAGGTCTCATACATCCCGTTGACGAAGTCGAAGCCCTCGATGGTTTCGGGCAGCGACAGACCGACGGTGATGTCCTGCGCCATCGCGGGCGCGGCCAGGGCGACGGCCGCCGCCGCTGCCGAAGCTGCAACGAGGCTGGTGCGGGTATGTCTCATGTGATCTCTCCATGCTGGTTGGTCGGTAGGGGCCGATTCTGCTGGCTCTTCATGGCTGGGCGACTGCGGTCGTCGCCGCCGCGGGACGGTCGGTGATGAGCATGTGCCCCGGCGCGTGGGTGATGGCGAGATCGGGTGCCGCGGTTCGAAGCGCGCGCTCCATCGACACGCCGCAGGCCCAGAACATCGCCACTTCGCCGGGCCGGATGTCGGTCAGCCCGATTCCGTCGACCGGCCGGCCGGGATCGACACCGATTTCGGCGGGATCGCCGATATGGACCGGGCCGCCATGCGCCTCGGGGTGGCGGCGGGTGATCTCTGCGGCGCGTTCGACCTGATCGGCGCGCACCGCCCGCATCGTGACCACGAGAGAGCCGCGGAACGGCCCCGCGCCGACGAGGGGCAGCGCGCTGTCGAAGGCCGAGCAGGTCACCCCCTCGCCGTGGCAGCGCAGTTCGACTCCGGCGGCAACGAGATCAGCCTCGAAACTCAGCGAGCAGCCGACCGCGAAGGTCACGAGATCGTCGCGCCAGATATCGTCGATCCGCTCGGGCTCTGCCGCGACCTGCCCGTCACGAAAGACCCGGTAGCGTGGCAGGTCGTGACGGATGTCGATATCGCCCCCCAGCGCGGTCAGCGAGGGATCGCCCGGACGGCTGCGTGCAAGCATCGGGCAGGAACCCGGATTGGCGTGCAGGAACGCCTCGAAATCATCGGCGAGCGCGGCGGGCAGGATGGCGATGTTGGTCTGCGCAAAGCCCGGCGCCAGGCCGCCGGTGGGCGCTGGTGTCCGCGTGCCGGCGCGGAAGGCCGAGCGCAGCTGCCAGGGCGTGAGGGCGCTCATCGCGCCTGCTCCGCGTAGCTTGTCTCAAGCTGCGCCTTGAGCAGCAGTATCTCGGCGCCGTGGCTTTCGCGCGTGCGGCTCCAGCGCGCCTCGTCGACCTGCCAGCCGCGCCAGGCCATTAACGCGACGAGGCAACTTTCACCCGCGCCGCCGAGCGCTTCGGCGGAGATCACCCGCGCGCTGATGCTGGGAAGCCGGGCCTCGCGCCCGCCGACGCGGTATTCGACGAGGCCGATCTCGGGCTGCGGCGAGATTTCGACGAATGTCTCGGAGCCGTCGAACAGCGAAACGCCGCGAAACAGGCCGGGCGTTTCGGTTTCGCGCAGATCCATCGACCCCAGCGCCCAGCGTCCGATCGCCTCCGGGTCGGCCAGCTTTTCCAGCGCAAAGGCGGCGGATACGTCGATCCGGGCGCTGGCGATATGGGCTGTCTCTGCGGCTGACACCTTGTAGGGCTCCCCATTCCCTGTTGGCCAACTCTGCCAGAATCGTATACTATAATAAAGTCGAAACTTTCGGCATATCGGTATATTTGCGCCATGAAGCGGGGTAGCGCATGAGAGTTTGGGGTGGCGGCATCACAAGAGTATACTTTTTTGGCGCCTGCGCGCCGCTCTTGCCGGCGTGAGCCCACCCGATGGCGCGCACCAGTCACCGCAATCGAATCTATGATGACTATCTCGGCCGCATCCAGCGGGGCGAGATTGGCCCCGATGACCGGCTGATCGACACCGCGATTGCCGCTGAGCTGGGGGTGTCGCGGATGCCTGTGCGCGAGGCGCTGATGAAGCTGGCCCATGAGGGCTATCTGGTCGGCACAACGCGCGGCTTCAAACTGCCCGATCTGAGCCACCGCGAGATCCTCGACATCTTCGAGATCCGCCGGCTTCTGGAGCCCCGCGCGGCGGCGGCGGCGGCCGAGGCGCTTGACGCGGCGACCCTGGATGCGATGGCGCGCGCGGTCTCTGACGCCGCGTCGACGCTGGACAGCGGCGACATCACCTTGTTCTTCCGCGCGAGCGAGGCGTTTCGCAACGCCTGGCTGGGGGCGGTGCCCAATGCCGCGCTGCGCGAGACGATCCAGCGGTATCTGAGCCAGGTCCAGGCGGTGCGGCTGGCCACGATGCGCGACCCCGACGCCCACCGCGTGATCATCGAGGGGCTGCAGGCGCTGCTCGACGGGTTTCGCCGCCGCGACGTGCTCGCCACCCAGGACCGGATGTTGCGCTTCGTCATGGCCGCCGAAATGACCTATCAGAAACTCGCGCCCGGCAACGATGCGTGACGATGGCCCCTCTGCCGCGGGTCAGGCGGGCTGTCAGGGCTGTTCGACTGAATTGCTCCAGGCGTCGAGAAACGCCGTGCGGTTGAGTTCGTCGAGATACACCAGCAATGCCGGACCCAGCCGGATGGGGCCGAAATCGGACGTGTCGCGCATCGCCGGGTCGCGCAGCGGCGGCAGAATGCGCGGCCCCTCGAAATTGGCCGCATTGCCCGAGCGCAGCAGATGATCGACGAACAGGCCGGCGCGGGCCGGGTCTTGCGCTGTCGCCGGGATCAGCACCGTGCGCAGCATCACGTTGCGATAATCCTCGAGGGTGACGATCTCCAGCTCCGAGCGCGGATCGACGTATTGATCGGCATAGCTGCCCAAAACATTGTAGGCCATCGCCAGCCGGCCACTGGCGACGTCGTCGATCATCTGGCCCGAGCAGCAATAAAGCTGAACATCGAGCCGGCCCAGCACCTCGGCCAGACGCCAGAAGGCATCGGAGCTTCGCGCCTCCTGCGTGGCGAAGAGATAGCCCAGCCCGCTTTCGCGCACGTCGTATGTGCCCACCGCCCCCCGGAACCTTTCGGGATGATCGCGCAGCAGCGAGACGAGCTGATGGCGCGACCGGGGCAGTTCGAGGCCCTCGAAGCGCTCGGGCGAGATGACCACGACGGCCGGCTCGCTGGTGAAGGCGAAAACCTGATCGCGCCAGCGGGCCCATGAGGGCAGGCGCGTGGTCTCGCGCGAGGTGTAGCTGCGGGCGAACCCGTCATTGGCGATCTTGAGCTGCAGATCCATCGCGCTGGAGATCGCCAGGTCGAAGCGTGCCTGCTCCTCCATCAGGGCGCGAAAGATCTCGGCGCTGCTGGCGGTGGTGTAGTCCACGGTGATCTCGGGATGGCGCCGCTGAAAGTCCTCGATCAGTGGCGCGAACACGCGCAGCTCGGCCGTGCCGATCAGGCGCAGCTCGGGTCCGTCGGCGGGCGTGCCGGGGAAACGACCGTGCTCCTCGACCTCGAAGGCCGCCATCGCGCCGGCCAGCGCGATCAGCGCCGCACTCAGGAGAATGGAAGCGAAAGCGTGACGCATGTGCCTGTCCCTTTCCGTGCGGGCGCGAGGTCAAGACGCCCGCCATGAGCGCGGGCGACCTCGTGGGCGATGGTCAGCCCCAGCCCCGAGCCGACGACATTGCCGACATTCTCACCGCGCCGGAAGCGTTCGGTCAATGTGGCGGTGTCGGCACCGTTGACGCCGCGCCCCTGGTCACAGATGCGGATCTCCGCGCCGGCGCCGGCTTGTCGAAGCGTGATGGTGACCCGGCTGTCGGCCGGGGAATACTTGATCGCGTTGTCGAGCACGTTGCGCAGCGCATTCTGCAGCAGGATCGCGTCCCCCTGCACCCGCAGCGGCGACAGCTCGGTGAGGATGCGGATATCCTTCATCTCGGCGGTGGGGCGCAGGCCGTTGACCACCTCGGTGACAAGATCGACCAGATCGACATCGTTGCGCGTGAGATTGTCGGTGCGGAAGCTGACCATGGCATGGTCGAGCAACTGACCCGCCGAGCGCGAACTTTCATCGACGGCCCGGATCACGCGGCGCATGATTTCCTTGTTTTCGTCTCGGGTCACGGCGTGCAGGGCGATTTCGGCCTGGGTACGCACCGTGGCCAGGGGCGTGCGGACGCGGTGGGCGGCTTCGGCGATGAAGTCTTCCGAGCGGCTGAGCGAGGCCGACAAACGGTCCATGAAACGATTCAACGCGGCCAGCAGGGGCGCGATCTCGTGCGGGGCGGTCGTCTCGAACGGGCTCAGATCGGAGGGGCCGCGCCGTGCGACGGTTTGCGCCATCGCCGTCAGGGGCCGCAGCGAGACGCGCGCGGCCCAGAAACTCAGCCCGGCGGCGAGAACGAAGAATGCCACGGAAACCAGCGCGGCCGCCCGCGATATCCGCGCCGAGATCGCGTCGACCGCGTTGCGGGTCTGGGCCACGGCAACCAGCACCGGCACCGCTCGCTCCGAGGCGAAGAGCGTGCGGCCTACCATCGCCATGCGCACGCTGTCGCCGCGATAGGTCAGCGTCTCGAACGTCACCCCGGCGGAAATCTCGCCGTCCTGAACGACCGGCAGATCATCGTAGCCGGTCAGCGTCTCGCCGTCACTGACGATGCGGTAGAAAACGCGCTCCTCGTTGATCGCGCCGAGCATCGAGAAGGCCGCATAGGGGATTTCAAGCCGGATCTGTCCGGCCTCGCTGCGCAGCTCCTCGGCGATCGCGGTTACCGAGGCGGCGAGGATGTTATCCTGCGTCTGCTCCGCCGCCTGCTGGGAGAAGCCGCGGATCATCCCCCAGGACAGCAGCGCCAGAAGGGCCGCGATTGCCGCGAGCTGGAGCGTCAGCCTGCGGCTGATCGAGCCGCGGGTGCGCACGCTTTCCGTCATTGCACCGTCATCCGGTAACCCATCCCGCGGACTGTCTCGATGCGCGGGGAGCCTCCGTCCAGTCGGCGCCGCAGCCGCGCGACATAGACCTCGATCGCGTTCTCGGTGATTTCGGCGTCGAAGCTGAACAGCCGGTCGAGGAGCTGGGCCTTGGACAGGATCTGGCCGGGGTTGCGGATGAACACCTCGAGCAGGCGCAGTTCGCGATTGCGCAGCGTGACGTCGCGGGTGGCGACCCGCAGCGTGCCGGCGAGCAGATCGACCGTGACGTCGCCCAGCGTGATGCGGTTGTCCGCGGCACCGCCGCGCCGACGCAGCACCGCGCGGATGCGCGCCTCGAGTTCCGAGAAGTCGAAGGGTTTGGTTATGTAGTCGTCCGCCCCGAGATCGAGCATTCCGACCCTGTCGGAGACCTGCGAACGGGCGGTCAGGACGATCACGGGCGTGGTTCGGTCACTGCGATGGCGCGAGAGAAAGTCGCGCCCGTCGCCATCGGGGAGCATGACGTCAAGCAGGATGAGATCGTATTCGGTGCATCGCAGGCAGGTCTCGGCCGCGTCGAGCGCGGCGGCATGATCGACGACATGCCCGTCCAGCCCCATCCGCGTGACGATGGAGGCCGCCAGTTCCTGATTGTCCTCGACCAGAAGAAACCGCATCCGCCCCCGCCGGACCGATTGGGGATGTATACCCGCCGCATCCCGCGCCCGGCGCCCCGCGCGTGTCAGGCCGGTGTCAGGTTGGGATGCAAGGAAACGAGCGTGGGCGGAAACCCCCGCCTTGTCAAATGGGAGGATACCATGACCACTTGGAAACCGACACGTCGGGTCGTTCTGGCGGCTGCCGCCGCGTCCCTGGCCTTTGGTGGCGCGGCGCAGGCCGACGAGCACCAGATTCTCGACAGCGTGCATTTCATCATCCCCGGCGGGGCCGGCGGCGGCTGGGACGGCACCGCGCGCGGCACCGGCGAGGCGTTGACGGAATCGGGGCTGGTCGGCCAGGCCACCTACGAGAACATGTCCGGCGGCGGCGGCGGGGTCGCGATCCGCTACATGATCGACAACGCCGAGAGCCTGCACGATGCGATGATGGTCAACTCGACTCCGATCGTGATTCGCTCGCTGACGGGCGTCTTTCCGCAGAGCTTCCGCGACCTCACGCTCGTGGCCGGCACCATCGGCGATTACGCCGCGCTGGTGGTGAATGCCGACAGCGACATCGAGTCCATGGACGGTCTTCTCGACGCCTATCGGGCCGATCCCGACAGCCTGGCCATCGGCGGCGGTTCGGTGCCCGGCGGGATGGATCACCTCGTTGCCGCTCTTGTCATGGAGGCCGCCGGCGAGGATCCCACCGGCTTTGACTACATCGCCTATGATGCCGGCGGCAACGCGATGGCAGGGTTGTTGTCGGGCGAGATCGCGGCGCTGAGCACCGGGTTCTCCGAAGCCGTCGATCTGGCCAATGCCGGCGAGGTGCGGATTCTCGGCGTCACCTCCGAGGAGCGGGTGGATGCCTATCCAGAGGCGCCGACACTGATCGAGCAGGGCATCGACGCCACCTTTGTCAACTGGCGCGGGTTCTTCGCGGCTCCGGGGCTGCCCGAGGAGCGTCTCGAAGCGTTCCGCACCATGCTCGCGGAGATGTATGACACCCCGGAATGGGAAGAGGTGCGCGCGCGTAACGGATGGGTCAACATCCACAATGACGGCGAGGATTTCCGCGAGTTCCTCGAACAGCAGGAACAGCAGATCGGCGATCTGATGCGCACGCTCGGTTTCCTCTGAGCGGCGCCGCCGCGACCCGGCACCAAAACCGCCGGAGGCCTGCCCGGATATCCGGGCAGGCTTTCGCCAAACGCGTGGACCACATCGATCACGGGAGGGGACAATGGCGCTGGATCGCTGGATCGCTCTGATATTCGTCCTGCTGTGCCTGACTTACGGCTATGCGGCCTTCTTCACCATGGACCACCTTCTGCCACCCTTCATGCAGCGCAATCCCGTCTGGCCATCGACCTTTCCCAAGGTGCTCGCGGCTCTAGGGGTGATCAGTGGCATGGTCGTGCTGCTCGGGCTGGAAAAGCCCGCGCCGGGTGCCGAAAAGGTGCCCGAAATCAACTACCGCAGGCTGACCGAATACAAGCTGGGCCAGGCGCTGCTCCTTCTGGGGCTGATGGTGGCCTATGCGCTCACCCTGCGGCCGCTGGGATTTCTCGTTTCGACATTCGCATTCCTGACGCTGGCTGCGGGGCTGCTGGGAGAGCGCCGCTTCGCCGTCCTGTTACCGGTGGCGGCCGTGGCGACAGGGGTCGTGTGGTATCTCGTGCAGGAGGTGCTGGGAATCTTCCTTAGCCCGCTGCCGCGCATCCTTTAGGAGGCCATCATGCTCGAAGGGCTGCTCATCGGTCTGTCGACGGCCGTCATGCCAATGAATCTGCTGCTGGTCGTCGCCGGCTGCCTGATCGGAACCTTCATCGGCATGCTGCCGGGGCTGGGTCCGATGTCGATCATCGCCATCATGATCCCGGTGGCCATCACCATCGGCGATCCGACGGCGGCGTTGATCCTGCTTGCGGGGGTGTATTACGGGGCGATCTTCGGCGGCTCGACCTCCTCGATCCTTCTCAACGCCCCGGGGGTCGCGGGGACCGTCGCATCGAGCTTCGACGGCTATCCGATGGCCCGCGCCGGGCAGGCGGGCAAGGCTCTCACCGTCGCGGCGATCGCCAGTTTCGCCGGCGGCACGATCGGTGTCGTCCTGTTGATGATCTTCGCGCCGATGCTGTCGTCGCTGGCGCTTCTGTTCCATTCGGCCGAATACTTCGCGCTTATGGTCGTGGGCCTGTCGGCCATCGCCGCTTTTGCCGGGACCGGGCAGGTCTTCAAGGCGGTCACGATGACGCTGCTCGGGCTCATCATGGCGACGGTCGGCGAAGGCGCGCTGTTCAACATGCCGCGCTTTACCATGGGCATCATGGACCTGCAGTCGGGGTTTTCCTTCATCACCCTGGCGATGGCGCTCTTTGCCCTGCCCGAGGCGATCTTTCTCGTGCTCAAGCCGCGCGAGATGGGCGGCGACGGCGAAAAGAGCGGCCGCATCGGCGGGCTGCGCATAACCCGCGCCGAGGCGCGCGCGATCACCCCGGTGATCGGGCGGCAGTCGGTGCAGGGCTTTTTCGTCGGCGTGCTTCCGGGCGCGGGGGCGACGATCGCGTCGTTTCTGGGCTACGCGGTCGAGCGCAACATCGCCAGCAAGGCGGACCAGGAAAATTTCGGCCACGGCTCGGTCAAGGGGCTCGCCGCTCCCGAAACAGCCAACAACGCCGCCTGCACCGGCTCATTCGTGCCGTTGCTCACGCTGGGCATTCCCGGCTCGGGCACTACGGCGATCCTGCTGGGCGCGCTGATCGCGCTGAACGTCTCGCCCGGCCCGCGGCTGATGGTCGATGAGCCGCAGATTTTCTGGGCGGTCATCATCTCGATGTATATCGGCAATGTGGTGCTGCTGATCCTCAATCTGCCGCTCATCCCCTATATCGCCAAGATCCTCACCATCCCGCGGAATTACCTGATCCCCTTCATCCTGTTTTTCACGATGATGGGATCCTATATCGGGCAGAACAACGCGACGGAGCTGCTGATGCTGGTCGGCTTCGGTGTCGTCGCAACCATCCTGCGCTTTGCCGACTATCCGCTCGCGCCCGTGCTGATCGGGTTCATTCTCGGCCGCATGATGGAAGACAATTTCTCGCGGGCGATGCAGCTTTATGACGGGTTCGGCTTCATCCTCGCCCGGCCGATGACGCTGGGGCTGCTGATCGTCGCGCTGATTCTGCTGCTGCTGCCGAGCTACCGCGCGCAGCGCGCGCGCCGGCGGGCGAAGGGGGTTGCCGATGGCGACTGATCCGCTCGCCGGGGTGCGTGTGCTCGATCTGACGAATGTTCTCGCCGGCCCCTTCGCCTGTCATCAGCTCGCTCACATGGGCGCCGAGGTCATCAAGGTCGAGGCGCCCGGGCGGGGCGATCTGGCCCGCAATCTGGGCGCCGATCCCGAACTGAGCGCCGCGGGCATGGGCATCAGTTTTCTCGCCCAGAACGCGGGAAAGAAATCCGTGACCGTGAATCTCAAGGACAGGCGCGGCGCTGATTTGCTGCGTGGCCTCGCGCGCGAGGCGGATGTCTTGATCGAGAACTTCCGCCCCGGCGTGATGGCGCGTCTGGGGCTCGGCCCGGAGGTATTGCGGCAGGACAACCCGCGCCTGATCTATTGCGCGATTTCGGGCTTCGGGCAGGAGGGCCCGTGGGTGAGCCGGCCCGCCTACGATCAGATCGTGCAGGGCGCCTCGGGCGTGATGTCAATCACCGGCGATGCCGACAGCGCGCCGATGCGGGTGGGGTATCCGCTATCCGATACCGTCGGGGGGCTCACGGCCGCGATGGCGGTTTGCGCCGCATTGCACGCCGAGCCGCGCGGGGCGGAGATCGACGTTTCGATGCTCGAGGCGACGCTGGCGACGATGGGCTGGGTGGTCTCGAACTACCTCATCGGCGGTGTGGAGCCCGCGCCCCACGGCAATGAGAATACCACCTCCGCCCCCTCGGGCGCGTTCCAGGCCGCCGACGGTCTGCTCAATATCGCAGCCAACAAGGACGAACAGTGGCACGCTCTGGCGCGGCATCTGGGCCGCGAGGATCTGTTGGCGCGACCGGAATACCTCACCCGCGAGGATCGCAAGGCCAATCGCCTGCGCCTGCGGGCCGAACTTGAAACGGTGCTGACCACTCGCCCCGCCGCCGAGTGGGAAAGCGAACTCAACGCGATCGGCGTGCCGGCGGGCGCGGTGCTCACCGTGCCCGAGGTTCTGGCGCACCCGCAGATCGCCGATCGCGGCATGATCGCGCACTTCGACGATGTGCCGGGGCTGACGCGCGGCATCGAGGTGTTGCGCACGGGCGTCAAGATCGATGGCGCGCCGCCTTCGGTGGACAGCCCGCCGCCGGCGCTGGGGGCGCATAACGCAGAAATCCTCGGCGCTCTCGGCCTGACATCGGCCGAGCTGCGGCAACTCGAAGAGGAGGGCGTGATATGAGCGATGTCTCCGACTGGTGGCACACGGCGATCATCGACATGGAGCCCGGACGCATCGCGCTGCGCGGCCATCCGGTGGAGGAACTGATCGGAAATCGCGGCTTTGCCGAGATGATCTGGCTGATGGTCACCGGCGAGGAAATCGACCCGCCGCGTGCCGCGCTGCTCGAGGCGAGCCTTGTCGCGGCGGTCGATCACGGGCCGCAGGCGCCCTCGATCGCGGCGGCGCGTATGGCCGCGACTTGCGGCGTCGGGCTCAACAACGCCATGGCCACCGGGATCAACATGCTGGGCGACGTGCATGGCGGGGCCGGCGAGCAGGCTGTCGCGCTCTACACCCGCATCGACGCGGCCGCGGTGCCGCTGAGCGAGACGCTCGACGCCTGGAGGGCCGAGCGCGGCACGTTCATTCCCGGCTTCGGCCACAGGTTTCACAAACCCGTCGATCCGCGTGCGCCGCGGCTGCTGGAACTCGTGGATGCGGCTGCTGAGCAGGGGCAGGTGTCCGGGCGGTTCGCGCAGATCGGCCGCGCCATCGAGGCGCATCTGGCGAATGAGCGGGGCAAGCCTGTTCCCATGAACATCGACGGCGCGACGGCCGTGATCCATGCCGAGCTGGGATGCCCGCCGGGGCTGGCGCGCGGGCTGTTCTGCCTGTCGCGTTCGGTCGGGCTGCTGGCCCATGCCTGGGAGCAGACATGCCAGGGCGGCCGCAACAAGGGGCCGACGCCGCCGGCCTATCGCTGGACATATGACGGCGATTGACGGCGGCGCTCTGCGCGCCACCGCTCTGGCGCTGGCGGTCGGGGCCGCCGGCGCAGGCATTTTCCACCTCATCGGCTTCCCGGCGGCGTTTCTGACCGGCCCGGCCGTGGCGGTCACGCTGGCCGGGCTGGCGGGGCTGCCTGTACTGGTGCCCGCGGTGTTGCGCGATGCCTGCTTTCTGATGATCGGCATCAATATCGGCGCCGGCGTGACGCGCGATCTGCTCGGGGCGGCGCTGTCTTGGCCGCTCAGCTTCGTCCTGCTCACCGCGACATTGACGGGCGGGCTGGTGGTATGTCGCCGGTTGCTGATCCGGCGGTTCGGATTCGACCGTGCCTCGGCGCTGCTGGCCGCGACGCCGGGGCATCTGAGCTATGTGCTCAGCCTGTCGGCCGACACCCGCACCGACATCGAGCGCATCGCCGTTGTCCAGAGCATGCGGGTGTTGTTTCTCACGCTGCTCGTCCCCGTGCTGCTGACGTTCTGGGACGTTCACGGAAACAGCCCCGCCGTGGCGGCGCCACGGTTGATGGCGCCGACTGCCCTGATCGCGCTTGGCGCGGCGGGCGCGGCGGTGGGCGCGATCTTTCGCCGCCTCGGCGTGCCGGCGGCGTTCCTGCTGGCGGGGATGCTCGTCTCGGCGCTGGGCCAGGTGAGCGCGCTGAGCGAGGGGGCACCGCCGCAGGGGCTGACGCTCTCGGCCTTTGTGGTCATGGGGACGCTGATCGGCACGCGGTTTCGCGGCCAGTCGCGCGGCACCTTGCGCCGCAGCGTGCATGCGGGGCTCACCGCGACGCTGGTCGCATCCGCCTTCGCCGTCCTCGGTGCGATCATTGCCGCGCGTCTGATGGATGCGCCGGTTGCGCTGTTGCTCATCTCCTTCGCGCCCGGCGGTGTCGAGGCGATGGCCGCGATGGCCGTTCAGATCGAGGTCGACGCGACCTTTGTCGCAGCGCATCACGTGATGCGTCTGGTGATCCTGACATTTCTGGTTCCGTTCCTGATGGGGCGCGGCTGAGCGCATCGCAAAGGATGGCAGGCACATCCACCGGGCGAGATTCGGGGATTGCCGGTGCGTCGCAAAGGCGCCGCGATGTCGGCCCCGACAGAAAGCTCGGCCATTGAGGGTACGGAGATCCTTTCAGAACACGGCGCCAGAGCGCCCATCGACTCGACACCGGCCATCATCGTCCTCAGGGCCCGCTATCGGGGTGCGAAACACGCCGTTGGGCGCAAACGGGGCTCCGTCACGGCCCGGCATGGCCGTATTCACGGCCAGGTTGCACAGGGTGATGACGAGATTCATGCGCTCGGTGCCGCGCCACCGAAATGGGCGTTGAACCTGTCGCTCGCGTCGCGTCGCAGATTGCCTCGGCGAAGATCGAGCGGGCGGAGCAGCCGTGGCGGACCACTCGGTTTTTGTCCCGAAGCCGTCGGACGCTCGCCGCGTCTGCGAGGTGCTATTGCGTCGGAGCCGTTCGGGCGCCGACGGCCTGTGCCGCGCGTTCCCCGATTTCGCGGAACTTGCGCGAGGTGCTGTTCAGCCGCGCCTCCCATTCCGGGTCGGGGGTCTGGCCCTCGGTCACCTTGAAGAAAGCCTGCAGCAGGCAGGCAATGGCGAAGGGTTCGATCAGCGCGACCTTGACCGCCCACGCGAAGATCAGCGCAAAGATCACGCCGCCGGCCGACCACGCGCCCGGAATCAGATAGACCAGCCCCGCCGCCGGGGCGAGCATTACAAGGAAAACGATGATCGACAGCCCGTAGACGAAGATCGTCAGCCAGGCCGCGTTGATCAGCATCGCCTTGCCGTTCTGACCATAGAGCACCAGCGCGTCGCGCGCCGAGGCCCAGGCGTTTTCGGAGCGGGTCCGGATGGCATGGGCGAGGATCACCTCATCGACCAGCCCCACCGCCACGCGCAGGAAGGCCCGGACCACGCCCATGATCTGGCGCAGGCCCGGAATGGGCAGGATCGACACCAGCCCCTGCACGAGGCCGGTAATGGCGGCGACCACGCCCTTGATGAGCTGATCGAGGGCAAAGAGCGCCGAGGCCTGGCCGAAGCGCCGTGTGACCACCTCGCGTGCATGGGCGATCTGGCCGCGCCCCTCGGGCAGCGTGTCGCCCTGCAGAAGCTCGACCATCACCGCGATGTGGCCCGCCTTGACGATATAAAGCAGATATTCGCGCAGGAAATAGATCACGCCGGCCGTCACGCCGAAGCCGATGATCCCGCCCCAGAGCGTGGTGTTGGCGCGAAATCCCTCGTCGCCCAGGCCGCCGACGCCCCAGCCGATCCCTGCGCCGGTGCCGGTAACCAGAACATACGCCACCGCGATGCCGAAATAGACGACCATCCGGAACACGATGAAGGGCGCCGTGCGCCGCATGAGCCCGAGCGCGGTGCCGAGGCTGAAATCCCACATCGCCGTCTTCCCGTTCCCTCACATTCGCGATAGCAACCTAACCATCCGGGCTCGCGGTCTGGCAAGAGGCTTCGATCGCCGGACATATCCGCGGCCGCGGCGCGCCGCGGCATGTGTTAGTCGCCGAGCTACCAGTTGTCGGGGCCCTTGCCGGCGAACTGTTCTACAAGGAAGTCGATGAAGGCGCGCACCTTGGGCTGGGTGAACCGCCCCGGCGGGTAGATCGCATAGATGCCTCGGGTGTCGCGCGGCAACCCGGCAATGGCGTCTTCAACCAGCCCTTCCCTGAGCGCGCCGGCGCACAGAAAGCTGGGTAGATACGCGATTCCCAGCCCGGCGATGGAGGCATTGAGCAGCGACTGGCCGTCATTGACCGTCAACCAGCCCGCGCTACGAATCTGGCGCTTTTCCCCCGAGGGCGAGGTGATACGCCACACGGCGCCGCTTGCCTGAGAGGAGTAGTGCAGCAGCTTGTGCTCGTTGAGATCGTCGATCTTGAGCGGCCGGCCGTGCTTCTGAAAATAGCCGGGCGCGCCGACAAGGCGCTGGGTCGTTTCGGCGATCTTGCGGGCGCGCAGGCTGCTGTCCTCGAGTTCGCCCACACGGATGGCCATGTCGAAGCCCTCCGAGATCAACTCGACATAACGATTCGACAGAACCATGTTGACGCTGATGTCGGGATACCGCTGAAGGAACTGGCCCAGGATCGGGGACAACAGGCTGACGCCGAAATCCGTGGCCACCGACATCCGCAACAGCCCCGAGGGCGCCGACTGCATGGCGGTGACCAGCGAATCGGCCTCGCCCGCATCGTTGAGCACGCGGCGCGCCCGGTCGTAATAGGCCACGCCGATCTCGGTCGGGCTCACCCGTCGCGTCGTGCGGTTGAGCAGGCGCGCGCCGAGCCGCGACTCGAGCGAGGAAACATGCTTGGACACCGCCGATTTGGATATGCCCATCTTGCGGGCCGCATCTGTGAAACCGCCCTGGTCGACAACGGTCGCGAAGGCTTCCATCTCCGTCAGTCTGTCCATCCGGTCACCCCATGAGCCGATGCTGTCGCCGGCGCGTCTCTGGCGCCGTCAAGGCCGAGGCCATGTGTCGCGCCGAAATCGGGCAAGAATGCGGAGCCTCGCAGACAATACTGCGGTGAATCGTCAAACGAGCCACGTTGCGGAAACGGATGATGGCGCGGGCCGGCGTGTCGCCGTCGCGAATGGGGCGGGTCGTCAGGAGATGTATCGGGCAAGGGTGAGAGACTGGACAGCGACCCAGGCGGTTCTCGTTGCGGCTGCTTCCTTCCGGACCTGACCGGGTTGGCGAGGCGCCTGCCCGCGCCAGCCTCTCGACCGCCGAGATAAGGCCACCGGCGCGCGAATGCAACAGTGCCGGCGCCCGATCCCGTCCGGCTGCAACGCGCGGCGCGGTTAACGCCTCTTAAAGCCTCGCTGCTAGCGCTGATCGGGTCGGCCGTCCGGCCCGGCCCCTCACGTCGAGACACGCCACAGTGCCGCGCCGGCCCCGGCCGGATGTGTCGCGGGCCGGCCGCCGGCAGGCGCGGGATGCAACGGGAACAAGGGTGATTCCGAAATGAACAAGGCGATTACCGACGGGTTGGCCCTGATGCCGCCGCCCTTCACCGATGGACTCGATGTCTGGTCGCGGGAGGATGGCACGCCGGGCTCGACAACCTATGAAGGCGCCGCCGACGCGGCCATCGTCACCGCCGATCAGGATTTCGGCGGCTGCATCGAAATCGCGAAGACCGAGACGACCCAGCGTCTGCGTTACATGGGGCAGACACCGATCCTGCCGGGCTGTTATCTGCGTGTGCGTGCGCGGATCAAGGCGATGAGCGGCGATCTGCCCGGCGTGCGCGTCGCCGCCTGGGCCGGTGCCGCGGGCGAGGAGCATCTCGCCGGCGTCCCCGAGACGGGCGCCGAGACGCCCCTGACGACCTATGGCGATGTCGTGGAAGTGGCGGCTATCGTCGGCACTGGTGCGCGGGGCGGTGTCGACATGGCCTGGGGCCGCGAAGCGATCTACGGCCATTTCGGGCTCGATCTCATCGGCGCCACGGGCGGCGTCGTGCGCATCGACGACATCGTGATCGAAGACATCACCTCGGTGTTTCTGCGTGATCTGTTGGACTGGGTGGATGTGCGCGATTACGGCGCGCTGGGCGACGGCACGACCGACGACCACGCCGCCTTTGCCGCCGCCGATGCCGCCGCCGTTGCATCGGGGCGCGGCCTGCTGGTGTCGAAAGGCATGCATTACATCGGCGACACGCTCACCCTCGATGCGCGCGTGCGGTTCGAGGGGACGGTGACGATGGCCGACGCCCATCGCCTCCAACTGACTTCGGACTACGATTTTCCCACCTATGCGGCGGCCTTCGGCGACGAGGAACTGGCCCTTCGCAAGGCGCTTCAGGCGCTGTTTCATTTCACCGATCACGTCACGCTCGATCTCAAGGGCCGCCGCGTCGATCTGAGTGCGCCGCTCGAGGTGGCCGCGCTGGTGCCCGGCATCGACGCCTTTGCCCAGCGCCGCGGGGTTGCCAACGGCCAGATCGGCGCCGATCCCGACGGGGACTGGGCGAGTGTGAGCCTCTCGCGCCAGGCCACCTATGACCCGTCGACGGCCGCGCGTCAGCTTTCGGGCATTTCCGGTGCCGGCGACATTCCTGTCGGGGCGCTCGTGTTGGGCAGTGGCGTGGGGCGGGAGGTCTATGTCACCTCCGTCAACGCGGCCGCGGGCACCGTGACGCTGAGCCAGCCGCTGTTCGACGCCGAAGGCACGCAGAATTACACCTTCACGCGCTTCAGGTATCTGTTCGATTTCTCCGGTTTCGGCGCGCTCGACAAGTTCGAGATGCTGGGCATCGAGTTCCTCTGCCGGGGCGAGGCGAGCTGCATCATGCTCGCCCCCGAGGGTCTGACCTTCCGCATCAGCGACTGCGTCATCAACAAGCCGAAAGACCGCGGCATCACCTCCATAGGGCGCGGCTGCCAGGGCATGTTTGTCGAGCAGTGCCAGTTCCTGTCCAACGAGATGCCCCTGCGCGCGCAGGATCGCAGCTCGATCGTGCTCAACGTCAATGCCAACGACACCAAGATCCGCAACAACCGCGTGGTTCTGTTCGCACATTTCGCGGTGATGAATGGCTCGGGCCACATGTTCATCGGCAACCACTTCTTTCACGGCGATTCCGAGCCCAACGGGGTCCGCCAGGCCGGGCTGGTCTTTACCAAGACCAATGTGAAGAGCACCGTCACCGGCAACTACATCGACAACAGTTCGATCGAATGGACCAACGAACACAGCGCCGAGCCGGCCTTTGACAACCAGTTCTCCTTCGGGGGGCTGACGCTCACCGGCAACATCTTCACTGTCAACGGGGTCGCGTCCTGGTTCCGCTGGCTGATCGTCAAGCCCTACGGGCCGGGGCACTTCATCCACGGGCTCAACGTCTCGGGCAATGTCTTTCGCACGATCAATGGCGGAATCGCCCGTGTCGACGGTGTGGATACCACCCATGCCGGGCTCGACTACGGCCGGATGCGCAACATCGTCGTCGAGGGCAATGCCTTCAACGGGATCGACCAGACCATCGCCAACCCCGTGACCCTGCGCCATGACCAGAACAGCACGGCCACGACCTGGACGATCGACTCGGCGGGTTTCCTGCCTTTCGAGGGCCGCGCGCGCAATGTCGATGCCTTTGTCCTGGAAGGGCCGGCGGTGAATGACGGCGGCGCCACGGTCAATGCGATGCCCTATGTCTCGACCGAGGCGGGCGCGAACGGCGACAAGGTGCAACTGCACTGGCCCGAGGCGGTCAAGGGCCGCGCCCATGTGACGCTGCGGGTGGACAACCCGGTCTGACCGGCGACGACAGGCGACGATCCCGCCGGGCCGGGGCGCGCAGCAGCGCGCCCCGGCTTTTTCGCGTCATGCGCCTGTCCGAATCATCGCCGGCGCGTCGGTCTTCCGGTAGATGCCGCTGCGCCGCGGCGTGGCCCGGCGGACTGCGGCCCCTGCCGGACCCGCACAGCCGATACACGGCTTTTCACCGCGTCATCGACAGTCAAGAGGCTGTTTTTCTTTCAACAAATGCCAGATCGCCCGCCCGGATTTACGCGCCGGGTCGGCGCTGGGTCAAAGAATTTATAAAAAAGGTCATATGGCAAAAGGGGTTACATGGTGATTGACGAATGCACTACACTCGCGTCGAGGGAGACAGCCGCCACCGCGCGTGAGCGCGGTCGCGGAAAGCGCGGCGCCCGATTCCGGCGCCGTCTCGATAACTGGAGGAGCATCCATGGCAAGCAAGGCCATCCCCGAAAACGAAAAGCACGTGCCCGATCCCGCAATCGCCGCCAACGCGCATGTCGACGCGGCAGGGTATGACAAGATGTATGCCCGGTCGATCTCCGACCCGGAAGGGTTCTGGCGCGAGCACGGCCAGCGGATCGACTGGATCAAGCCTTTCTCCAGGGTCAAGAACGTCGAGTTCGAGCATGGAAAGGTCGATATCCGCTGGTTCGAGGATGGCACGCTCAACGTCGCGGCCAACTGTATCGACCGCCACCTGCCGACGCGTGGTGACCAGACCGCGATCATCTGGGAGCCCGACGAACCCGACGCCGAGGCCCGGCATATCACCTACAACGAGTTGCACGACCGGGTCGGCCGGATGGCCAATGTGCTCAAGGCGCAGGGCGTGGGCCGGGGCGACCGGGTGGTGATCTATCTGCCGATGATCCCCGAGGCGGCCTATGCCATGCTCGCCTGCGCCCGGATCGGGGCGATCCATTCGGTGGTGTTCGCGGGCTTCTCGCCCGACGCGTTGGGCAACCGCATCAACGATTGCGACGCCAAGCTCGTCATCACCGCCGACGAGGCGCCGCGGGGCGGCAAGGCGACGGCGCTGAAATCCAACACCGACGCCGCGCTTCTCCATTGCAGCGAGAAGGTCAAGTGCCTGGTGGTCAAGCATACCGGCGGGCAGACCACATGGGTCGAGGGCCGCGACGTCGACGTCAACGCCGAGATGGAAAAGGCATCGGCCGATTGCCCGGCCGAGGAGATGAGCGCCGAGGATCCGCTGTTCATCCTCTATACCTCGGGCTCGACGGGCCGGCCCAAGGGCGTGGTGCATACATCGGGGGGCTATCTCGTCTTCACCGCGATGACGCACCAGTACACGTTCGACTATCATGACGGCGACATCTTCTGGTGCACCGCGGATGTCGGCTGGGTCACCGGGCACAGCTACATCGTGTATGGCCCCCTGGCCAACGGCGCGACCACGCTGATGTTCGAGGGGGTGCCGACCTACCCGGATGCGGGCCGCTTCTGGGCGGTGTGCGAAAAGCACAAGGTCAACCAGTTCTACACCGCGCCCACCGCGATCCGCGCCCTGATGGGGCAGGGGGACGACCACGTCAAGAAACATGACCTCTCCAGCCTCAAGCTGCTGGGCACGGTGGGCGAGCCGATCAACCCGGAAGCCTGGAACTGGTATGACACCGTGGTCGGGCAGGGCCGCTGCCCGATCGTCGACACCTGGTGGCAGACCGAGACCGGCGGGCACATGATCACGCCCCTGCCCGGCGCGATCGCGACGAAGCCGGGCTCGGCCACGCTGCCCTTCTTCGGTGTCGAACCCGTCGTGCTCGAACCCGAGAGCGGCATGGAGGTCACCGCGACCGAGGCCGAGGGCGTGCTGGCGATCCGCGACAGCTGGCCGGGCCAGATGCGGACCGTCTGGGGCGATCACCAGCGCTTCCAGGACACCTATTTCCAGCAGTACAAGGGCTACTACTTCACGGGCGACGGCTGCCGCCGCGACGCGGACGGCTACTACTGGATCACCGGACGGGTGGACGACGTGCTCAATGTCTCGGGCCACCGCATGGGCACCGCCGAGATCGAGAGCGCGCTGGTCGCCCACGCCAATGTGGCCGAGGCCGCCGTGGTGGGCTATCCCCACGACATCAAGGGCCAGGGCATATACGCCTATGTCACCGTGATGAAGGGCGTGGAGCCCGGCGACAAGCTGCGCAAGGAACTCGAAAGCTGGGTGCGCACCGAGATCGGCCCGATCGCCAGGCCCGATCTGATCCAGTTCACGCCGGGCCTGCCCAAGACCCGCTCGGGCAAGATCATGCGCCGCATCCTGCGCAAGATCGCCGAAAACGACTATGCCAGCCTCGGCGACACCTCGACGCTGGCTGATCCGGGCGTGGTCGACGAGCTGATCGAGAACCGCATGAACCGCGACTGACGGCGCGGCGAGGGGAGGGCCGCGTGCTCGCACAATTCGCCGGGACGCTGGTCAGCGGCGCCCTGCTGGGGGGCGCTGCGGCGCTGGCGGTCCGGCTGTCGCGCGGGCGGTTGGCGGTATGGATCGTGCCCCTCGCCGCCGGGCTGGGGATGCTGGTCTTCGTGGTGTCCTGGGATTACAGTTGGCGCCTGCGCGCCGCCGCTGCCCTGCCCGAGGGGATGGTCGTCGCCCGCATCGTGACGGCCCGCCGCTGGGAGCGCCCCTGGAGCCATATCCGGCCCGTCGCGCAGCGTCTGGTCGCGGTCGATCGCGCCGCCGCACGCCCTCTGTCATCGCGGCGCGATCTGGTGCGGACCACGCTGCGGGTGGTTGGCCGGGCCGGCGGGAGTGTCGATCTGCCGGTGGTTTTCGACTGCTCGGATCACCGTCGTGCCGATCTGTTTGAGGGCGGCGAGATCACCGATGACGGCCGGCTTGTTGGCCTGCACTGGCGGGAGGTTCCCGCGGGCGATCCGGTGTTGCGCGCCGCCTGTGGTGCCGCCTGATCGGCCCCCGGCCCGAAGCGTGCGCGAAACCCGACCGTCGGGTCACAACCAGCGTCGGCGCACGGCGCAAGCGGCCTGTCGCAATGCGGCACCGGGGCTGACCTTGCGGCGCGGGCGCGGCCGCGCCCGCAAGCCCTCACGGGGCGGCCTTACACGCCGAAGGGATCGCGCGGATACCGGACATGCGTGAGGTAGAGCCCCTGCGGCGGGCAGACCGGGCCGCAGGCGGTGCGGTCGCGGGCCTGAAGGGCCGCGCGCACCTCGTCGGGGGTCCAGGCGCCGGCGCCGACCCGTTCGAGGGTGCCGACGATGGAGCGGACCTGGTTGTGCAGAAAGCTGCGCGCGGCGAAGGTCAGGCGCAATTCCGTCCCCCCGCCGGGATAGGAGACGGCGTCGATATCGAGCCTGTCGAGCGTCTTGACGGGGGATTTCGCCTGGCACATCGCCGCGCGGAAGGTGGTGAAGTCGTGCCGGCCCAGCAGGTGTTTCGCGGCGGCGCGCATCACAGCGGGGTCGAGCGCGCCGCGCACCTGCCAGACCAGCCCGGCATCATGCGTGACCGGTGCGCGGCGCGAGACCAGCCGGAAGAGATAGCGCCGCTCGATTGCCGCAAAGCGCGCGTGGAAGTCGTCGCCGACCTGCGCGGCGGCGACCACGGCCACCGGATGCGGGCGAAGATGGGCGTTGAGCGCCTCCATCAGGCGGAAGGGCGTCCAGGCCCGCGCCAGATCGCAATGCGAAACCTGACCCAGCGCATGCACGCCGGTATCGGTGCGCCCGGCGGCGAAGACGGGCGGCGCGTCGGGGTCGATCCGGTGCAGTGCCTCTTCGAGGGTCTGCTGCACGCTGGGCTGGTCCGACTGGCGCTGCCAGCCGCGGAAGGGCTGGCCGTGATACTCGATTTTCAGGGCGTAGCGCGGCATGGCCGCAGGCGTTACCGCGCGCCGTCCCGCTTGGCAATCATGCGCGGCCCGCCCCCTATCAATCGCCCGGCCCCGCGCCTATCTTCGGCCCGAGCGACAGGAGGGAGCGGCGCGGCGCATGGGGTTTGCCGACATCAGCGACGATCTGGCCCGCCGGGTCGAGGGCGCGGGCGCGAGCGTTTCGCAGGCGCTGTTCGAGCCGGTCATTCGGTTGGGGGTGACGGGGCTGTCGCGCGCGGGCAAGACCGTCTTCATCACCTCGCTCGTGGCCAATCTGATGGATCGGGGCCGGATGCCGGGGCTTTCGGCGGCGGCTTCGGGAGCGATCACCGCCGCCTGGCTCCAGCCGCAGCCGGACCTGACCCTGCCGCGGTTCGATTACGAATCCCACCTCGCCGCGCTGACCGGCCCCGAGCCGCGTTGGCCGGCCTCGACGCGCTCTATATCGGAGTTGCGACTGTCTCTGCGTGTCCGGCCCGGCGGGCTGTGGGGCGCTATGACCGGCGGCGTGACCGGCCCACGCACCGTGCATCTCGACATAGTGGATTATCCGGGGGAGTGGCTGCTCGACCTCGCGCTGCTCGACAAGAGCTATGGCGACTGGGCGGCCGAGACGCTGGAGCGGCTGGAGACCCGCCACGCCGATGCCCCCGCCGCGCGGTCCTATCTGCGCGCGGCGGCGGGCACCGCACCCGAGGCCGCGCATGACGAGGCGACCGCGGCGCGGCTGGCGGAGGCTTTCACGGGCTGGCTGTCGCAGGCGCGCGCGGCGGGGCTGGCCGACTGCACGCCGGGCCGCTTTCTGCTGCCGGGCGATCTTGCGGGGTCGCCCGCGCTGACCTTCGCGCCGTTACCCGCGCCCGCCGGCCCCGCCCGGCGCGGCAGCCTCTGGCGCGAGATGGAGCGGCGTTTCGAGGGCTACAAGCGCGAGGTCGTCCGCCCCTTCTTTCGCGATCACTTCGCCCGGATCGACCGGCAGGTGGTTCTGGTCGATGCGCTGGGCGCGATCCATGCCGGCCCCCGCGCCGTGGAAGATTTGCGCCGGTCCATGACCGAGCTGCTCGCCGCATTCCGTCCCGGCCGCAACCCGTGGCTCGCGCGGCTGGTGCGGGGCCGGCGGGTGGAGCGGATTCTCTTTGCCGCCACCAAGGCCGATCACCTCCATCACCGCCAGCACGGGCGGCTGACTGCGATCATGGAGGCGTTGTTGCGCGAGGCGCGCGACCGCGCGCAGTTCGCCGGTGCCGAGACAGCCGCGATGGCAATCGCCAGCCTGCGCACCACGGTCGAGGAGACGATCGCGCACAAGGGCGAGCAGCTTGACTGCGTGCGCGGCCGGCTGGCCGAGAGCGGGCGGCAGGCGGCCTTCTACCCCGGCGCCCTGCCCGATGACCCGGCGCGCCTGCTTGGGCCGGCGCGGGCGGGCGCGCCGCGCTGGCTCGACGCCGATTACGAGGTGATGCGCTTCGCCCCCGCCCCCTTGCGCCTGCGGCCCGGCGAAGGCCCGCCGCATATCCGGCTCGACCGGGCCGCCGAGTTTCTGATCGGAGACCGCCTGCAATGACCCAGCCGCCCCGCGGACCCGTCCTGATCGAGGTGGGCGACGAGGTGCCCGACCCGGCCGCCGCACCGGCAGTGGATGCCGACGAGCCCGCGCCCGAAGGCCGGGCGATGCACCTCGCCGCGCGGCTGGGCGGGCGGCGGATGTCACTGGCGGCGCGGGCGTTCCTGGCCGCGGTGACGGGATTCATCGCGCTTGCCGTCGGGCTGGCGGCGTGGGATTTCGCGGCGCGGCTCCTCGAAAACCGGCCGGCGCTGGGCTGGCTCGCCGCGGGGCTTGCCGGGCTCGCGGTCGCGGCTTTTCTCGTGCTCGCCGCGCGGGAGGCGCTGGCGCTGGCGCGGCTGCGCAGCCTGGGCAGCCTGCGCCGGGCGGCC